>CAXYEE010000001.1:0-35721 GCA_964276105.1 uncultured Gammaproteobacteria bacterium
CCCATCATGCAAGGAGTCTGAGAAAAATGAATCAGCATACGAAAAAATCCCTCCTTATGACATGCCTATGCATATTACTAAGCTCCTGTGCACAGGAGCTAATTGAGATTCCGGCTCAACAAACCTTGTCAGTAGTACCAAACCAATTAAGACCATCTGTGATGGGTCGAAATGGCGGGGTATCAACGGGCCATCCGCTCACAAGCGCAGCAGCACTAGAAGTTTTACAAAATGGAGGCAATGCATTTGATGCTGGAGTAGCTGCACTTTTAGTAGGTGGTGTGGTTGAGCAAGACCTTTACAGTCTCGGTGGTGAGGCACTGATTCTCGTTTATCCACAGTCCGAAAGACGGGTAACTTCCATTGTTGGTCAAGGTTGGGCGGCTAGTGATGCATCAATTGATTGGTATCAGCAGCGTGACAAAAACTTAAATGGCTATGGGTTAGACCCTGCAGTCGTCCCGGGAGCGATACATGGAGCACTGACCACATTGGAACGCTGGGGCACCATGAGTTTTGAGGAAGTGGCTGCCCGAGCAATAGAATATGCAGAGCTAGGATTTCCACTTCGTGAACGGACAGCTTTTTCAATTCAGAGAGAAAGGGAATTTATTGATCAATGGCCAGAAAACCAGCGTTACTGGTATCGACCTGATGGTACGGCATATTTTCCTGGCGACATCATTAAGCTGCCCACTCTTGCTAATACGCTTAAAAAGATGGTCGAATCCGAGCGAGCCTCATTACATCAAGGCAGAAGTGCTGCAATCGTTGCTGCTAGAGACCGCTTTTACAAAGGGGATATAGCGCAAGAAATGGTTGCATTTCTACAAGCGCATGGAACACCTTTTGATATCGATGATTTTTCTGAATTTTATGCGCGCATAGAAGAGCCTACGAGCACCACTTATAAGCAATATACTGTCTATAAGCAATCGTTTAATAGCCAGGGACCAACATTACTTCAAGCCCTCAACATTCTGGAGAATTTTGATCTCAAGAGCATGGGACATAACAGTGCTGACTATGTCCACACAATCGTTGAAGCGCTAAAACTCTCATATGCTGATCGAGACTCATTTTATGCAGATCCCGATTTTGTAACCATACCTGCAGTTGGTCTTCTGTCTAAAGACTATGCGGCTAAACGTGCGCAACTTATCGATATGGAAAACTCATCTGAAACCTTTCAAGCAGGCAATCCGTTTGAGTTTGATGAGGCATTCGATAGCATTTCCGACTGGCAATATTGGGTGGCAGGCATCGATACTCCTATCGAACCTGAGATGCAGTTGGTTGCCGCAGTTGATTATTCTGAGAAAGATACGACCCATATAGCCATCATTGATAAGGACGGCAATGTATTTGATAGTACACCAAGCGGTGGTTGGATCGGAGGCGCGGTAGTCCTCGGGAATACAGGGATTGCGATGAGTGTTCGTGGAGAGCAATTCTGGCTTGACGAGACTAGAGCCGCTCAATTACGACCGCGCTCAAGACCACGTTATACGTTAACCCCTAGTATTGTCTTAAGAGGGGAAGAACCATTTCTGGCCATCGGTTCACCAGGGGGCGATAACCAAGAACAAACAATATTGCAAAATTTTCTGAATATTGTGGAATTCCCTGAAGAATGGTATCCAAATATGCATCAAGCTTCACAGCTCCCACGAGTACAAACACTTCATTTTCAGGCATCATTTTGGCCACATGACACAGGCTTCAATCGTATTAATATTGAAACAACTTTCTCCCCCGAGGTGATTCAAGAACTTGAAGACCGAGGGCATATCATCAATCAAGTCCCTGCCCTAACGATACCTGGCTGTGCAACTATTGTAATGCTTAATCCTAGAGATGGTGTGAGAATTGCCGGGGCAGATGCGCGAAGAGACTGTTACGCAATGGCCTACTAGCAAAAAACCTAACCCACTAATGGATTGGTTACATCCAATACATGGATTGCTATAAAGCCAAGTACGCCAGTTGCAACTAAGTAGTAAATAGTTGGGAGAATTGTCCGGCGCAAGGTGGCGCCCTCCTGGCCAAGCAGCCCAACCGTAGCAGATGCCGCAACCACGTTATGAATAGCAATCATATTGCCGGCAGCTGCACCCACGGCCTGCAGGGCAACAATCATTGCCGCTGAAACCCCAAGAGCGGTTGCTACTCCATGCTGAAATAGTGAAAACATGAGATTGCTTACAGTGTTACTGCCAGCAATGAAGGCGCCAAGTGCACCAATAAATGGTGCAAAAAATGGCCAAACAGCTCCCACATTTAATGAGACCCACTCTGCCATAGCTATAGGCATGCTTTGAATATCTAGAGCATTGACACCAGAGTTGATGTATATCCTTACCATCGGAACTGCAAATATAAGTACAAAACCTGCTCCTATAAGGGTTTTCGAAGATTCATAGATTGCAGAAGTGAACTGATCAATGCGCATACGGTGCAGAACAACAGTCATAACGACCACGACCAGCAACATAGTAGCGGGCAAGTAAAGTGGTGTTGTGCTAGCAATTACCGGCGTCCCAAGAATCCCTTCCCATCTAAAGACAAAAGATCTGAGAGCTGCTCCGAAAGGTAGTTGGGGGAGCCTCGTTAACACTAATAAAACAGCTACGAGAAGATATGGCATCCATGCACGCACCGGAGACATCATTTTATCAGGCACTTCTAGACGCATTTCTAATTTTCCTACCCAGTCAGTAGGCCAAGTCTTTCGATCCGGGAAATCCCATTGATCCTTAGGCATAAGAAATCCCTTACGGGCTGCCATGGTGACAACCCCAAGTCCAATCAAACCTCCAAGAAGTGATGGAAAAGCCGGTCCCAATAAGACCCCAGTAATGTAATAAGGAATCGTAAATGCAAGACCCCCAAATAGCGCGAACGGCCAAACGGAAAGACCTTCCGTCCAAGACCGGTTTTCACCAAAAAAACGGGTCATCATCATAATCATTAATAACGGCATCACTGTGCCAACAATCGCATGCAGAAGAACCGCATGCGATGTAATAATTTGGAGATACTCACTAAATTCAATACCTGCACTTGCAAGCTGAGCATTCACCTCTGCACTTTCCAATCCCCCCCTTACGCCTACCAGAACAGGCGTACCTACTGCTCCAAACGTGACTGGTGTACTTTGCACCATCATGCCTAGCATCACCGCAGTAACTGCAGGAAACCCTAAAGCAACTAAAAGCGGAGCAGTGATTGCCGCAGGGGTCCCAAAACCCGAAGCACCCTCTATAAAACTTCCAAACAACCAAATTACTATAACCACCTGTATTCGACGATCTGGGGTAATCGAGGTAAACCCTGCTCTTATCGCGGCAATAGCACCTGACCGCTTTAGAATATTAAGAAGCAAAATCGCAGCAAAGATAATAAATATTATTTCGCCTGCAATAAAAAGTCCTTGAATACTAGCCGCAATTATCTGAGTTGGCGGCATCATCCATGCGAAGCCACCTATCAAGACTGCTAGCACGTAAACCACTGGCATCGCCAAACGAGCTGGTAAACGAAACCCTATTAGAAGAACGGCAGCAACGAAAATTGGTAAAATAGCTAATAAAGCTTGAAGCCAAAGGGGCATTATCTGTACCTATTTGTTTTATTTTTTAATATTAGATTGAGTCTGGACCATAGCATATCCAGACAGCTATCTGCTCGCGATAATTGAATAGATTGTCTATCCTCAACTACTAGCGAAGCTTAGAAAGCTACCTCACAACCTAATAAGCATCAGTGTTTACTTTAAAGAGAGACTAAATGATTTCTAATGGAACTAACGTAGTGGTCGTGGGATGTGGAAATGCAGCACTGTGTGCAGCTTTAGCAGCAGAAGAAAATGGTGCTGGTAGCGTCAAAGTGCTTGAGCGTGCGCCAGAAGATGAAAGCGGTGGCAATAGCCGTTTTACAGCAGGTGCAATACGTTTCGCATATTCTGGGCTTGACGATCTGGTAAGTCTCATGCCAGACCTTTCTGAAAATGATATTGCTACAACAGACTTTGGCACTTACACCGAAGACAAATTTTTCGACGATATGTATGAAGTCACACAATATCGATGTGATCCAGACCTCGTTGAATGTCTTGTACGACAATCCAAAGAAACGATGCTATGGATGCGTGACAAAGGTGTTCGCTTCATTCCTATATATGGCCGTCAAGCATTCAAGATTGACGGTAAATTTAAATTCTGGGGTGGACTAACTGTAGAGTCCGTAGGAGGTGGGCCAGGTCTAGTCGATAGTCTTACCCAATCATGTAAAAAAAGAGGCATTGAAATTCAATATGACACCCGAGTTGTTGATTTAATGTTCGATGGCAAGAATGTCAATGGTGTAGTAGTTCGCAGAGGAGGTGAACGCCCCGAAACAATGTCAGCAGATGCTGTAGTTCTCGCCTCTGGTGGGTTTGAAGCTGACCCGGAATGGCGAACGCGTTATCTTGGCCCAGGTTGGGAAATAGCAAAAGTTAGAGGTACACGTTTCAATACAGGCGACGGCATAAAAATGGCGCTGGCCTTAGGTGCTGCACCCTACGGGAACTGGTCTGGATGTCACGCCGTGGGTTGGGATAGAAACGCGCCCGAATTCGGTGATCTTGCGGTAGGAGATCAATTTCAAAAACATTCTTACCCTTTCTCAATCATGGTAAATGCTGACGGTAAACGTTTTGTTGATGAGGGCGCTGATTTCAGAAACTACACCTATGCTAAATATGGTGCAGAAATCATGAAACAGCCTGGGCAGTCTGTTTGGCAAATATTTGATGCTAAAACAGCGCATTTATTACGTGACGAATACCATATACGCCAAATAACCAAGGCAAAATCAACTACACTAGAAGGCCTAGTGGAACAATTAGACGACGTCGATACAGAGTCCTGTCTAACAGAAATCAAAGCATTTAATGCGGCTGTTAAGAAAGATTTACCTTTTAACCCTAATGTAAAGGACGCACGTTGCACCGAAGGGTTACTAATAAACAAAACTAACTGGGCCAATACAATAGATGAACCTCCATTCGAAGCTTATGCGGTGACATGCGGTATAACTTTCACGTTTGGAGGGTTAAGGGTTAATACCGAGGCGCAAGTGTTAGATACAGACCTGAGGCCTATTCCAGGCCTATATGCAGCAGGAGAACTAGTTGGCGGAATTTTTTATAATAATTACCCAGGCGGTACAGGGTTAATGTCTGGCTCTGTATTTGGAAAAATTGCGGGTACATCAGCTGCTCGAGGAAACACTTGAAAAAAATTGGCAGAAGAAAATTTTTAGCCTCTGCTTCAGCAGGGCTAGGAGTCCTAGGTCTGGGATTAGCCAGAGGAGAAAGCCCTAACTTCTCCGGTCAAGTGGTGGAACTTATGATTCCTTTCAAAGAGGGTGGTGGCTCTGACACTTGGGGTCGATTCAATGCTACTTTTTTCTCGCGCTACCTTCCAGGGCAGCCCACAGTTATCGTTAGAAATGTCCCTGGCGGAAACTCAATTGCTGGTAGCAATCGTTTTGCTGCTCGTGCTCGTCCAAATGGACTCTCGGTACTTGGAACATCCGCTTCCACACAATTTCCATACCTTCTTCAGGATCCCCGGGTGAATTATGAATACCGTGACTGGCAAGTACTCATGGCCTCTGGCGCCGGTGGTGTGGCCTATGTCTCTTCTAACCTTGGAGTAGCTAATATAGCGGAGTTAGGTTCAGTAATAGACAAAGAATTACTCTATGGAAGTCAAGGCCCCACTTCACTAGATCTTGTCCCAGTTTTAGGATTTAAATTGCTAGGACTAAATGTGAGACCAATATTTGGGATGAGTGGGCGTGGCGCTGGAAGGCTTGCCTTTGAACGCGGAGAAGTCAATATAGACTACCAAACTACCACTGCCTATTTACGCAATGTCGTTCCACTTATAGACCAAGGTAATGCCGTGCCACTTTTCTCTTGGGGTGCCCTAAACGACTCAGGTGAACTGATCCGTGATCCAACCTTCCCTAATCTACCGCACTTTGCCGAAGCCTATGAAATACTTCATGGAGAAAACCCAAGCGGGTTAGGTTGGGAAAGCTGGTTTGCATTCTTTACTGCTGGCTTCCCTGCAATGAAACTTCTGGTGGCACCTAAAGAAACGCCAGTCGAGATCGTAAGTGCTTATCAAGACGCTGTAATAGCCATGAAACGAGATCCAGAGTATATCGCAAGAAAACCAGCAGCCTTAGGAACCTATGAACAGGTAACTGGTCCAGCTGCTCAAAAGCTATATGAATTGGCAACAGATGTGCCTCAGCAGGCCAGAAACTGGATTAGGCAATGGCTAAGGGATGAATTCCAAGTCAACATTGAGGTTTAATATTGGTTGAAGCTCTGCTATCCGCCCTAGCGAACCTAGCCACGCTCCAACATATTCTGCACTTGGTGCTTGGAGTAATGTTAGGACTTGCCATAGGTGCTTTCCCAGGCTTAGGTGGAATTGCGGGTCTCTCAATTATGGTGCCATTTCTATATGGGATGGATACTGTATCAGCACTTGCAACTTTAGTTGGACTAGTTGCTGTCATACCTACTTCGGACACCTTTACATCCATTTTAATGGGAATTCCTGGCTCAAGCGCAAGCCAAGCCACGGTTTTAGATGGGTTTCCTTTAGCACAGAAAGGAGAAGCATCTAGAGCCTTATCTGCTGCATTCTCTGCCTCGCTGATGGGAGGTATTGTAGGCGCCATTATTCTTACTCTTTTTGTTCAAATAGCTAGACCATTGATACTAACTTTTGGATCTGCTGAACTATTCATGCTTGCTTTTTTAGGGCTTTCAATGGTTGGAGTTCTATCAGGCGCAAGCCTTGTTAAAGGAATTTCTGCCTGTGGTCTTGGATTAATACTCGGTTCAATTGGTGGCGCACCTGCCACTGGCGAGTTCCGAATGACTTTTGGAATAGACTATTTTTACGATGGACTACCATTAATAATCGTAGGTATCGGTCTTTTTGCTTTTCCTGAGATCACTGAACTCTTAAGGAAAAATCGACCTATTGCCGCTGGTGGACTACTTGAAGGAAAGTGGTTTGACGGGGTACGTGATGTTTTCAAGAATTGGTTTCTTTGTCTACGCTGTGCAGGAATCGGCACCTTAATTGGCGCCATTCCTGGCCTCGGCGGTTCGGTTGTAGATTGGATTGCATATGGGCATGTTGTTCAAACAGCCAAAGATAAAAGTCGATTTGGAAAAGGTGATATACGTGGAGTCCTAGCTCCTGAATCAGCAAACAATGCCAAGGAAGGTGGTGGATTAGTGCCAACACTTTTATTTGGTATCCCAGGATCAGGTGCAATGGCCGTGTTTCTGGGAGGTATGGTATTACTTGGCATTGAAGCTGGCCCAGCAATGGTTTCAACCAATCTAGATCTAACATATACGATCATCTGGTCTTTAGCATTAGCAAACGTTATAGGCGCTGGCAGTTGCATATTTTTAGCACGCCCCATCTCACGCCTAACTGCAATGCCTTTTAATTTGCTCGCTCCTTTCATGATTATGGTGGTCAGTTTTGCGGCCTTTCAAGCCACACGACAATTTATGGACCTTATTGCACTTTTAGGGATTGGAATGTTGGGCATAACCTTAAAAAGGTTTGGTTGGTCTAGGCCAGCATTTCTGATTGGATTTGTACTTGCTCCACAAGCCGAGGGATATTTGAATTTGGCAGTACAGTTTTATGGCTGGAGTATGTTTGCACGACCAGGCGTACTAATTATTTTAGGTATTACGGTAGCTTCCGTTTGGTTTAGCTCTCGTGGTCGCGGTCGAAATAGTGAAACTATAGCACTCCCAGTTGAAGGGTCATTGGGCACTACACAGTCAGCTGACAGGACACCTCAGATGCTGTTTTTAATTGGATCAATAACAACACTATCCTATGCAATCTGGAGCAGCCAACAGTTATCTCCTCTCGGCAGTATGTTTCCTTTCTGGATCGCCTTGGGAACAATGGGTCTCTGTGTATACCAACTTCTATGTCTAAAAATTGGATCAATAGATAACCCTGTTAATTTTGACCTAGAAAATAATACACCGGACCCAACCCGAGGCAGCATAACGAGTAATGCTGGCTGGTTTGGTGTTCTTATAGCCATAACTGGATTAGTGGGTTTTCAGTTTGGAGTATTATTCTTTTTTATGATTTTCCTTAAACTAAAAGCAAATCAAAATTGGCGAAAAACCATAGTGCTCTCAGTAACCGCACTAGTAATAATTAGCTCTCTCGCTAATCTTCTGATCGTAGAATTACCCACTGGGTTGTTATCACAATATATGAACCTGTCATGGTTTCTAGGACAAGGCTAATGGGGTCAACGAGAAATTACTTGTCTTTTTATGCGTGGTGGCACCTCTCGAGGACCATTCTTTAATAATAATGATCTTCCAACTGACTTAGATATTAGAAATAAAGTACTGCTTGCAGCGATGGGCTCACCAGACACAAGACAAATCGATGGTTTAGGTGGAGCAGATATGTTAACTAGCAAAATCGCAATCATCAGCAAATCAGAACGTAAAGGTATAGACGTTGACTATCTATTTGCCCAAGCATGGCTAGATAAACCCATTATAGACACAGCTCCTTCATGCGGGAATATGCTTGCTGCAGTTGGTCCCTATGCCATCGAACGTAGAATAGTAAAAACAACAAATAATCAGACATGTGTAAACATTTATAACGTTAACACTGGGAGTCAGATTGAAGCCGTAATTCAAACACCAAACAACCAAATTACATATGAGGGAACTCAACAAATTGATGGTGTACCAGGCACTGCAGCACCTATCCTTCTTAACTTTACTAACATAATGGGATCAAAATGCGGCTCTCTCTTCCCAACAGGTGCTACTACTGATGAGATACAAGGCATACGAGTGAGCTGTATGGATGTAGCCATGCCGATGGTGATTATGCGTGCTGCTGATCTAGGAGTTACTGGATACGAAACCAACTCTATTGTGAGCAATAGGGCGTTAATGCAACGCATAGAAAAAATTAGGCTTGAAGCAGGATACAGAATGGGTCTAGGTGATGTAGCAGAAATGGTTATTCCTAAAGTCGGAATCATTGCAAAACCACGTCATGGCGGCACAATCTACTCCTGCTATCTTACTCCACACCATGCGCATGCTGCCCATGCTGTAACAGGCGCAATATGTGTTGCCTGTTGTGCCTCAATCAAAGAAACCATTGCGGAAACAATCTCTAAACAAACTAATGACTCTTCTGAAACTGTTCATATCGAACACCCATCTGGCGTTATTGATATAGACCTACAAACTTCTGATAGCGGATCTAATACTCAGGTAATTAGTGCAGGAGTAATTCGCACAGCCCGAAAAATCATGGAGGGACAGGTCTTTGTGCCAGAGAGACTTTGGCCTAAATAACGTCATTAAAGCAAACCTTTCACACTTGGTTACACACCTCATCATGAGACTCCTGCTACAACTCCCTCCGACAGAGTACAGTTAAAGGGCTTGAGCTCATTTCCTGGCACAGCAATCCACAGCGCCTCCATAATGATTGGTTCGAGAAAGTTCAGTGGATCTGTAATTCTCGCTACCCAAGCTAATTGAGTTCCATCAGAACTAACAGTAAACCTCTCTTCAATAACTGAATTCTCACTCTGTGGAGTCCCAAGATCATCAATAAAACCCCAGTCTATTTGGGTTGTACTAATCCTCAATGAATTGCCTTCCCAACGACCAATTGAATGACCCATTCGGGGATGTGCACGCCAATTATTGTTCTCTATTTCTGTCATCTGAATGTGTCGCACCCCATCCCATTCCTCGAGCAAGAGAATGAGATTATCCCCTTGTGCGAGAAACTGAATTGGATATGGGTTATCCATCGCTGTGGGTATCCCAGGTGGTATGCAACGTAGAGCGGGGTCTTGTGATGGATCGTAGGCATTAACAGCCTCCTGAGCTATTTCAGTGAGTGGATATTGCATACCTCCATATCCAGTCCTTGGGCGATTATCTGTAGGAACCCAAACTTTCAGTAAAGCCAACTGAGGATCAAGGTTAGCACTAAGATCACGTGGCGTAGCTCTTTCTGTACCATAACGACGAGCAATATCTGCATTTAAGGCTAGCTCTTCGCCATCTGCCAATATTATTGCACCAGCAAAAATCGCTTTTGAACCTTGCCTACCCATGCGCCCATAGACACTAACTTCATCACCCTCACTAACCATATTGCGGGTTACCCCAATACGCTCAACGGTATTAACAGAGCCAAACTCAACTTCCCAGGATTCTTCTTGCCCATTTTCATTATTTACCCTAAGTACAAAACGAACATGAGGATTACGCCAAAAAATCGAAATTATCTCGCCCTTGATTTCTCCAAAAACATCTCTCTCATAGATGCCTGTCGCCGCATGATGAGCATTTGCACTGACAATAAAAAATAATATGCTAAGAAAAGAATAAAAACGAATCATGCCACTCCCTCGCTCTTTACGAGCACATTCTCCATACCATTAACCTTTAGTAGCAAAGTTAGATCTGTCAATGAAACTGTTTTTTTATATGGTCTAGTCTCAAAAAATCGCTTTGCCCAAGCCTCTAATTTCATAGCTTATGTTATTCTGGGTATAGATTAATACTACGAAAAAAAATATAGCTAAGTCTGCCTACTACAAAAATAAAAAAGGAATAAGCATGCGACATAGAAGAGATTTTCTAAAGGCTATGGTAAACACAACTGCAGGTGCATATCTTTTTAGTCATGGGCTTGGCGTTAATGCTCAGGGTAGGCGAAAAAGCATTACTGTTGGTAACAACGAGATTCGAACAGTTGATATCCATGCCCACTGCGTTTTTCGGGAAGTAGCAGACCTAATATCGGGTACTAGCATGAACCGCGGATTTCCTGACTGGTACCTTTTAAGTCCAGAACGACTTGGTCCTATGGACGAACGCGGCATAGATGTTGCAGCGCTCAGTGTTAATAACTTCTGGTGGTATGAAGCAGGTTTAGATCTAGCTCAAGAAATCGTTCGAATACATGATGAAGGACTCGCTGAGTTTTGTCAGTCACATCCTGATCGATTCGTTTTTTTAACTTCACCTGCACTCCAATTTCCTGAGCTTGCTGCGGAACAACTTGAATATGCAGTTACTGAGCTAGGTGCCCGCGGTGCATCTATTGGAGGCACTGTACTTGGTGAAACAAATTCCAGATCAAAATATGATCCATTTTGGGAAAAAGCTGTTGAACTGGAGGTGCCGATATTTATGCATCCCACCGACTCTGTATATTTGTTAAGACAGGGTGGGTTACCTGCCCGAGCTGGACAGGGGAATATCATTGGAAATCCTCTCGAAACAACCTTCTTTCTCAGCAACTTAATTTTTGACGGTACACTGGATCGCTTCCCATCCTTAAAAGTATGTGCTGCTCATGGCGGTGGCTATCTACCATCATATTTAGGTAGAACAGAAGTTGCATGTGCACGAGAAAATGCTAATTGTATCAATACGAGACAGCCTAGTGATTACGTGCGCGATCAAATTCTTGTCGATTCTATGGTGTTCTCAGCTGAAGGTTTAAGACACTTAGTTGCCGAAATGGGTGCTAGCCAGATTGTCTATGGCTCAGACCAACCATTTGCATGGCCTGATACTATGGATCTTATCGTTGAAGCGGATTTTCTAAGCAATGATGAAAAAGTAGCAATTTTAGGTGGGAATCTACAAAAGTTACTGCATATTGATCCATAAGAATTTAAGCATCTTTAAGCACCTAATCTAACTATCTAGTTTGTCTAGAGAGGAAGATCACATCCATAGAAAATGAGATGCTTAAAAACATAAACCCTGCTAGTGCAATCATACTACTTACAGGCTGCACAAAAACTGGTGATATACATACAATCAAGGCTATAGCCTGAAAAACAAATGCTGTCTGACGCCTGCGTCTTGGGGGTAATGGCTGACTTAAGAATGGTAAAAACCGGCTAGAGATAATAAAAATATAGCGCATAAGTCCTGCTAGAAAGATCCATATTCCTGCCTTCTCATACTGCCAAACTAGACTAGAGAGAACCAACAACAGTAACGCATCAATCTCCATATCAAAACGCGCTCCAAAATTACTAGTAGTATAGGAACGTCTAGCAATCCAACCATCAACACCATCTAGTATCAGTATGACAGAGCAGGTTATTACGACTAACCAGGGAACCGAATGATCAGCAATCAAACCAAACAAAAGAGCAATCAAACTACCGCGTAACATAGTAATTTGGTTAGCTAGACCAAAGGTTTTTGCAGGCAAGCACCTTATCGTCAGAATCAGAATCAGCAATCCTCCCACAACCAATGCGGCAATCACTTTCCATAAAAACAGTTCGCTAAGGTTTAAAGTTTGTTGACAAAAAAACGCACCCGCTCCGACAACAATAAAAACCAATATATTTGTTAGCAAAAGACTCTTGAGTAACCTAATAGGAGCCCCAAAGTTGAAAAGAGTGTTAAACATACTAAACGCTTGCATGTTTCCAAACCTCTTGCAAGTATTGTGTAACTTTTAACAGGAAAACCGGATTACTTATGCCAGATAAAAGCGCTCATGCTTTCTGGATTACAGGTCCAGGAACAAGTGAAATTCGAGCTGAAACTATAGCTGCCCCACTGGATGGAGAGGTTGCAATTAAAACCCTCTATAGCGCTATTAGCCTTGGAACAGAGTCACTGATATACAGAGGTGCTATTCCACCTAGTGAATTTGATCGAATGCGTGCCCCATTTCAAGAAGGTGATTTCCCTACACCAGTAAAATATGGGTACATTAATGTTGGAGTGATTGACCAGGGACCATCCAATCTTTTAGGACGTTCTATTTTCTGCATGTACCCTCATCAAACTTATTATGTTGTTCCTGAAAAATCTGTCTATCTCTTACCTGACGATGTTCCACCAGATCGAGCGGTTCTAGCGTCAAATCTTGAGGCAGTAGTCAATGGTCTATGGGATGCGACACCCAGAGTTGGAGATAGAATCACTATTGTGGGTGCTGGAGTATTAGGTCTTTTGTTTGCATGGCTAACAGCACGTTTTCCTGGGTGCATTGTTGAAATAGTCGATACAAATTCAGACAAGAAAAGTTTTGCAGATATGATTGGTGTTTCTTTTAAATCCCCTGATCAGATAAAACCTGAATCTGATTTAGTTATACACACAAGCGGAACATCTGAGGGATTATCAACCTCACTTGCCTGTGCAAATTTCGAAGCAAAAATACTTGAAATGAGTTGGTTTGGAGATCGCCAAGTCTCATTACCACTTGGTGAGGCCTTCCATTCACAAAGACTAACCTTGCAATCTTCTCAGGTATCTTCGATATCAACCTTTCAACTAGGACGCTGGTCTTCAGAAAGAAGAATGGAACTTATATTACGTCTACTAAGCGATCCCGACCTAGATATGCTAATAACGGGAGAAAGTAAATTCAAAGAACTGCCATCTTTAATGAAAAAGCTTTCTAAAGAACCAAGTAATACTCTCTGTCATCGCATTAAATATTCAAACTAAATTACTCATACTTAAGAGGAAGAATATGTATATTGTTTGTGTTAGAGATCATTTTATGATCGCTCATAGTTTTAAGGGAGAAGTTTTTGGGCCAGCTCAAAAACTACATGGTGCAACATATATAGTTGATGTTGAATTTCGTCGTTTGGAACTCGATGAAGATGGAGTCATCGTAGATATTGGTCTTGCTAGCGAGACATTAAAATTAATCTTAAAAGAACTTAATTATAAAAATCTTGATGAAAGCAATGAGTTTGCTGAAAAAAATACTACGACAGAATTTCTTGCACATACTATTTTTCAAAGAATGAAAGCAAAAGTATATGAAGGTTTACTAGGCACTTTAGCCCTTTCATTAGACTCTATGCGTGTTACTTTGCACGAATCTCATGTGGCATGGGCAGCTTATGAAGGTCCTATTGATAAAGGTATAAAGGAGTGACCTATGGACTTGAACTTGATTTTATACTGCCAGGTGATCCACAAACAAAAACTGGGGGGTATATTTATGATCATCGCATAATAGAAGGGTTAACTAAGCTAGGATGGAAAGTAAAAGTGCACTCTTTCGATCCAAGCTTTCCTTTCCCTACTAAAGAAGCTCTGACAAGCGCACGTGCAACACTCAATAAAATCGACTCTGGAAACCTAGTGATAATAGATGGACTTGCTCTTGGTGGAATACCAAACCTCCTAGAAGAACAGAAAGAGCGTTTACGCATAATGGCACTAGTCCACCATCCTCTTGCACTTGAGACAGGTCTTAGCACTCAAGAGCGTAAAATAATGCATCAGTCAGAGAAACGCTGTCTATCTCTAGTCAAACACACATTTGTAACTAGCCAGTGGACAAAAAAAACAAATTATTAAGTTAGGGAACCAAAATAAAAAAAATTCACGTGGTAGTTCCAGGAACTGATAGAGCTGCTCTAGCACATGGATCTAATGGTGCTTTAATAAAAATACTTTGTGTAGCTACATTAACTCCAAGGAAAGGGCACTCGATTTTATTTGATGCATTAGAAAAGCTTCCCAAAAAATCCTGGCATCTATACTGCATTGGAAGCCTTGAAAGAGATTTAAAAACAGTAAAAGAATTACGCAACCAACTTGAAAGATTAAAGTTAACAAAGCATGTAACGTTAGTTGGAGAGGTTCATTTTAAAGCGCTTTCTGCATACTATGATGATGCTGATTTATTCGTATTAGCTTCCCATCTAGAGGGTTATGGAATGGTAATTTCTGAGGCAATAGCAAGGGGACTGCCAGTAATTTGCACCTCCGCAGGTGCAGTTTCAGAAACGATTGTGGCAGACGCTGCATTACTCGTTCCAGAAGGAGATAGTTTAAAATTATCTAATGCACTATTAGAAGCGATAAATGATCAGAATGTACTAATAAAACTAGCCAATAAATCACGTATTGTAAGAAATAAGCTTCCAACCTGGAATGAAAGTTGCAATAAATTCTCCGAAATTCTAAGAGAAATAAATTGACAGATTTCTCTCAAAATTGGCTTCAATTACGCGAACCTTTAGATAGAAAATCTCGCTCTCAAGAACTCATAAAAACACTTCGACTCGTACTCCCCAACAGACCAATGCATGTAATAGACCTAGGCACAGGGACTGGCTCGAATCTCCGATACTTATGCAAAGAGCTTAAAGGAAATCAGACATGGCATTTAATTGATAATGATAGGAACCTACTAAAAGCTATCCCTGCATATACAAAAGAATGGGCAATTAAAAATAAACTATTAGCTAAGGAACTTGAAAATGAGCTTCTAATCAAAGGTAACAACATCGAATGTCATGCTTACATACAACAAAAAAATTTATCTAATTTAAAAGACATTAGCATTCCAAAAAAAGCTTTAGTCAGCTGCTCTGCTCTGCTAGACCTAGTTTCTAAAAATTGGTTAGAAACCTTAGCCAAAAAATGCATGTACATTAAAGCTACGATACTTTTTACGCTCAACTATGATGGTTATATAAAACTTAAACCTTATGAGAAGGATGACGAGTTGGTACGATTACTGATTAATAAGCATCAGCTGAAAAATAAAGGATTTGGCGATGCCATGGGACCAAATGCTGGAAATACGGCCGTCCAAGTTTTTAGCGAGATTGGCTACAACATACGAAGCCAACCTAGTAATTGGAACATTAAATCTAATAATAATGAACTACAAACAATGCTTCTAGATATGTGGTTAGACGCTGCTACTGAGGTTTCTCCACAACAAAAAAATAGACTAATAAAATGGAGGAAAAAGCGGCAACACCATGTTATTTCAAGAAATTCTGAACTAGAAGTTGGTCATATTGATATTCTTGGATGGATATGAGAATGATCATCTGAATTTTAAAGAACTCTGCTAATTCCAGATAATTCTCTCTGATCTACCTCTGCTCGACTGCCAGGAACGCTTAAATCACAGTCAAAAAGCATATCGCTGCCCATTCGAAAAACTCGATGAGGCAATCTCAAGCAATCTTTAATCCTTTGTCTACCAGATAAACCTAAACCCGGCATTCCTTCACCCAAAACTAATGGAGCAATAGCAATCTGTAGTCGATTCAGCAAACCAGCTTCTAGAAAACTAGATACAGTCTTGCCGCCTCCTTCAACAAATATAGTCATCAATTTATGTCTATGTAATACATCTATCAAATCATCAAAAGCAAAGTTCTCATTTTTCATAGAAACAGGAATCATTCTAACGCCCTCAATTTTTTCAGGGGCATCATAAACTTTGCGTTTGTCATAAAAAATTAATGTTTTTGCCTGTTTATCAGAAAAAACATTCGAATTAAGGGGTAATCTTAGTTGTGGGTCTAATATTACTCGAACCGGATTTTCACCCTCAACCTGTCTTGTCGTTAGTTGAGGATTATCTTGAAGAACAGTCCCAACACCTACTAGAACCGCATCACATATCGCTCTCATTCTGTGGAGATGCAAAATATTTTCTGGGCCCGTTACATAATGAGAATCACCTGATCTAGTTGCAATATAACCATCTAGCCCTTGCCCTAAATGCCCTAAAAAAAAATGATTTATCTGGAAGAACATTACAGATAGGCAGATATAAATCTAAAAAATCTTGAATATCAGAGCCAATACCTGAATGACCCACCCAACCTATAGGCTGCTTCCATACGAGTAGGGTACGTCTATCGCCATTTGATAACACGGATAGTTTTCTAGAATCATTAAGGCCATAACCTCCGCCATTTTCTGGTTTTATACCTTGCCTAACCCAATGTCTAGCTAGAAGCAGGGTATGCCATATGTCCTCAATATTCATATCAGTACCGGTACAATATATGTATGGATTGGGTTTAGTAGAGCCATATAGGAAAATTAACCGTTATTCAGGATAAGTTACTAACTGTTATCCTAGCACTCAACAAGGATTAGGTAGAAACCAAGGATTAGGCAGAAACGATGAGCTCTAGAGAATTAAATGGATGCATGGAAGCATTAAAAACTGATCGGGCTGTGGAAGAATTACGGCGCGGACGAGCTATTGAACTTATTGAAGGCTCTAAACGTTGGGTTATCGCAGCTGTGGAAACCCTCGAACCATCACTTCTTAAACAGTTAAAATCGTTGTATAAAGGCAAAATAAAATTACTTATTACAGCTCAAAGAGCTGAAGCAGCTGGATTATCACAAGACTTAAATACTCCTATAGAGATTGAATTTAAAAACGACCTAGATTTCGATGATATCAGATCATTAGCTGGGCTCAGGCCTATTATTTCTCAAGAAAAAATTCTAAAAATAGAACCCTCTAACAATCTAATAACTACGACCGCAGCTTTCCAGCTAGCCAAGATAGCTAGACTGTTGCCTGCTCTTTTGAGCATGCCCAGCAAAGAAAAATTTGATTCGAATGTCATGGGTATAAATATTATAGACATAGATAATTCCCAATCGACATCTCATAATTTAAAATTTATCAGTAAAGCTCGTGTACCTCTCATTGAGACAGTATCTTGTGAGATCGTGCTTTTTAGACAACAACGTGGGTTTGGCGAACATTTAGCAATTATAATTGGTTCTCTGGACTCGCAACCTATCACACCCGTTCGTTTGCACTCTGCATGCTTAACGGGAGATCTGCTTGGAAGTCTTCGTTGTGATTGCGGGGATCAATTAAAAAGTGCAGTCAGCAGCATAGCTTCATTTGGCAGTGGAGTACTTTTATATCTTGATCAAGAGGGACGTGGCATTGGCCTTGCTAATAAGTTACGTGCTTATGCCCTTCAAGATACTGGGCTAGACACGCTTGATGCAGATCAGCATCTAGGTTTTTTACCAGACGAGCGTACATATGAGGTTGCAGCATCCATGCTCAAGGGTCTTGGTATAAACAAAATCAACTTACTGACAAATAACCCATCAAAAATAAACGCATTGAAAGAATATGGTATTGATGTTGTCGGACGACTACCACTAGTAGCACCCGTTAATTCGCATAACCAGCGTTACCTTAAAGCAAAACTAGATAGAGCTGGTCATCTCGCCGAGTGATATAAACTGTCAAATAAGAATCACTTTTTAGGTTCTTTTCTAATGATGCTTAATGGCGTATCGATAACCTCTATTATCAATCTTGCTAAACAATCAGCAAGATATTTTAAATAGGTTGCTCCGCGTGTTGGATCTGCATTTGCGGCATTACCACAAACACCAGCTGAATTAAGATCCTGACTCATCCAACCAAATCCAATAGGTGACTCAACATCAAGAAACTTATTACGAGATCTCAGTGTAGACGATAAGCTTGAAAAATTCTTTAAAGCATTCTCACGCACCAAATCAGGCCTCAAGTGCATTATTAAGGATGTTTCTACTTCACCACCATGCAAGCCATTAAGAATTTCCTCTTCATCAAATAATCCTGCAGGCGAGCCAAAAGCAAAATAATTAGTGCGAACCACAAGCATCTGCATCTCAACTCTTAGATGAAGAGCCACTATATCAACCAATGCTGATTGTCCACCATGGCTGTTAAATATAATAAGCTTATGAATACCTGCTCTGCGTACGCTTAAACCTACAGCTTTCCATAACGCGAGAAGGTCTTCGACACTTGCAGTTAGAGTTCCAGGAAACTCTATGTGCTCAAGGCTACTACCAATCGTCATTTCTGGTAAAACCAATACTGTGGAATTGTCTGGAAGAATCGGTAATGTTGCTGAAATAATAGCCTCATTAATTAAAGCATCAGTCGATAATGGTAGATGAGGTCCATGTTGTTCGATAGCGGCTACTGGCAAGACTGCGACAGTTTTTAAAGGATCTAAAGAGGCAAAATCAGTTGTCGTTAAATCTTTCCAGTATCCACTTTTCATAACAATACTGCTAAGGCTTAACGCCTTAAAGCCTCAAACTCAATCATAATCTCTACCATATCTCCCACCCAGCCATTCTCTACGCTGTAATTCATGCCGAAATCTGAACGTTTAAAACTACCTCGGGCTGAAACACCCATAACATAGTTTTTATCTCCAAAAGGGTAAAGCCCGCTCTTGTTCCAAGTGGCAACCAAAGTAAAAGGCTTAACTATTCCGAGAAGCTGTAAATCGCCTGTTATTTCAAAAGTTTCTTCATCAATTCTTTTAGTCGTTTGACCTGAAAAGATTAGGGATGGAAATTCTCGGCTATTAAGAAAATCCGCACTTCGCAGATGAGCATCGCGTCTTCTATGGTTGGTAAATACACTACCAGTATCTACATTGATAATTACACTAGACACTTCACCAGTTTCCTCATCAAATTTATATGAACCTACAAACTCACGAAAGAAACCAAAAATTTTTGCATAACCTATGTGCTCAACAAAAAAACCTATCGTGGTGTGTTCTGGATCTAATTCATACTGATGATTTTGTGCTCTAACAGTAGAGCAGACCGCCATTAACAGGCATAAACAAAAAATAAAAACCCATGATTTATTAGATCTATTGGTTTTTTTAGCATGGGAATGAACTACATTCATATTCTTAAATAGTAAAAATCTAGTCATACTTTTCCTGCTATCTTTCACTCCAGCCTGCACCAATCAGATAATCCTCTACTGTCATAAGCCCAGGGAACTCGTTATTTAAGGCATCCATATCTACTTGCACTGGATTTGATAGATACCATGTATCCCGAGAGATAGCAGTTAGTGTCGCTGTAGAAGAAAACTCCTCCCAAGGTATTTGCTCATAAACTACCAATTTACCAAGCTGTCGACTCATAGCTGCTGCGATATCAGCATAAGAAATCTGCTGCCCAGCGATATCTAATTCTCTATTAATCCACATATCTGGATTACTAAAAGCCTCAGCCACTATCCGACCGATGTCAGCGGGGGCAATATGGTGTCTAGCCATCTCAGCTGGGAATACAGTCCGGTATAAGCTTTCATTAGCTGCCTCCCAAGCACCTTCAAGATTTACCATAAAACTTGGAGGCCTAACAATAGAATAAGGTATGTCTAAGTCATGAATATAGTCTTCAATCTGACGTTTACTCTCAAACTGGGGCACACCAGTTCCAAGTCGAGCATAGAGAACCGAGGTATATATAAAGTGTTGTATACCTGCTCTCTTGGCCGCATCGGCAAATGCTTTGCTTTGCCGAATTTCCCCTTCCACACCAACTCCTCGATACTGCTGAACGGAGAATGCTCCATAGGCTCCATTCAATGCCGAATCTAGTGAGCTAGTGTCATCAAAATCACCTCGTACCATATGGGCACCTAGTTCACTGAGGGCTCTTGAGGCTTGACTATTCGGATTACGTGTAAGCCCACGCACTATGAACCCTTGATCCAACAGTGCGCGTGTGACAGCTCCTCCCTGAGTTCCTGTAGCTCCAGAGACAACTATGATATGAGAGTCATCAGTCGGCTCCTGTCCAGAAACCATTACCGGTAACCCAATCATTATAAAAAACAGAAAAATTCTTCGTAAAATTTGGTTTGTCATCGATATTACCTCAACAAGCTGATTCAACTATGGCGGGTATTTGGCATATAAAAGCCATATAAACACTAATTAAAATTTCATTTAATAAATTTGACTACAAAGATATCCCTTCAAAAAATATCCTCTTAATCTAAGAAAGTTCTAACATATCAAAGCTAGTGAACTAACCTTTAAAAAGGCTTTAGTCTCAAGGCATGGCATACCCCATTTCACCAGGAAACTCTTCATTTAGTGAAATCATTGCATCAGAATCAATAAGAAAACACTCAGTTCGATTGTAACTCTGATCAATCGTTCCACAAGTTGGCAAGCGCTCTCTTAATCGGATCATTGTTGGCGTATCACCTCGAATACCATATGAGACAAGTAAGCGGGCTGCCTCCATTTCGGTTTGCCCATGAATCAGCATGGCACGTAAACGACCACGATTAGGCGTAGTAGACGTAAATGCAGCAATGCTGACCCTGTCTCCCGGATTAACCGTATCGTCTGTCCAGCCCTCACGTGCCAATTGAGCAGCAGGACTAAGTTCTAGCAACCAACCCTCCTCCTCTCCAGCCTCGTTTGGTACGTTCACGATTAAAGCGCCATGAGGATTCAAAATTCTAAAAACACGTACGGTGCCATTAAGAACCTCAATAGCTTCTTCCCCATCTTCTGTCAGTTTTGCAGGGAAAGAATGATGCGCAAGCGACAAGCCTGACCAAGTTATAAATACAGCTATTATCATGAAAGCAAGCAGTCTATCTGGTAAAAAAACCTTCATAGCTAATTGACCATTTTTCATTTCCCCCTCCTTCTAAACTCAATCATTAATCCAATTTAACTCATTTTTAGAACATTCTTAGCAAAATTTTTTTATTGAACTAACTCTAAATTTACAATATTGAACTTCTTTTTCAACCCTCAGTTAAAATACACGAAGATAGTCATTGAGTTTTAAGTAGAATCTAACTAAAAAATGAAGTCCATAAATATCTCAAGTAATAGGCAAAATCCTACAAAACTGCAGATATAAGATATATATTCATCTAATACGTTTTTATCAAGAATGTGGGGAGTGCATCATGAACATTTTAAACATACATATGCGAATCTTAGTCGCTGCATTTATCCTTATAGGATGCCTATCAACAGCATTTGGACAACAAGAAAATTCGTCCAACATACCTGAAGCATCCACTAGCGCTCAACAGATGAAAAAAGCAGCCTCGGTTTTTATAAGTTCTTTAACTAGATCTCAGCAGGACTTAATTCTTTATGAATTTACCCCAGAAAACCGCACTAATTGGTCCAATACGCCTCCTTTTGTACACAAACGACCAGGACTGAGACTTGCCTCTCTCACAAATACCCAAAGACAAACGGCACATGAACTACTACGCGCTTCATTGTCTAGTCAGGGTTATCAAAAAATAACCGGAGTGATGCGTCTCGATAATATTCATGGTGCTCGCTCACTTGCAGAATTAGATCGTAATGGCCCTGCTGAAGATGATCGAATTTATGTTCGAGAAGAAGCAGAAAGCTTTGGCGCAGGTAATTACGTCATAGCCATTTTTGGCAACCCAAACTCAGACCGTGACTGGGGGTGGATTATTCAAGGACACCATATGGGTGCAAGTTTTACAGTATCTGATGGCCACACCGGTTTTACCCCTCTTTTTCTAGGGGCAACACCATTAGTACTAGAGCAAGGCGTGTTAGCTGGGTGGTCTGCAATGTCACATGAAGTTACAAGAGGTTTTGAACTAGTGCGGTCCCTGAATAGCGAACAACGCGCCGTAGCTATTAAGAGTAATCGTCCTCCAGATGGTCTCCCAGCTGGAGTCGGGCAAAAAGACAATATTGCTATAAATCGAGGTTTACATGCAGCCAATATGTCTTCTCAACAACAACGTTTACTCCAAATTCTGGTTGAGGAATATGTTCGAAACTCAGATTTTGATGCCGCAGAGGCACAACTGGCAGCAATAGCAGAATCAGGATGGGAGGAGCTTTGGTTTGAATGGCAAGGACAAGCAGAAAACCCTAAAGAACCTCTATTTTATAGGGTTCAGGGCGAACGAATTCTAATCGAATTAGTACAAAGACCCAATCACATCCATACAATAGTACGAGATCCAGCCAATGATTACGGTGAATACTGGCTCAATCAAATAATAAACGAAGAATACAGTTCCGGCGATAGGTTTGAAGCAGCAATTGAGGTTTACGAAATGAGCGAGAAGGTTCTTTAGATGTAGCTTTCTCAGCAAGAAACTTATACCTTAAAAATTTATATTAAACCTACAACTATGACGTAAGAAATAAAGCGTTTTTCAACTATTAGTTAATTCCTAGGCTATTCTACCTAACTGATCGTATGACTTATTGTGTTGGGAAAGTTTACTGTTTAACTAATCACTCCCCGGAAAAGAAAACTTCACTTTCTCCCGAACCCCACCTGATGGCCACCGCTGGGTAATTACCTTTGACCGTGTGTAGAACCGCACAGCCTCTGGACCATATATATGCATATCTCCAAATAACGATCGTTTCCAACCACCAAAGCTAAAGTAAGCTACCGGAACAGGTAAAGGAACATTTACCCCTACCATTCCAACCTGAATATAATCACTGAAGTAACGCGCAGCTTCTCCATCTCTGGTAAAGATACAGGTGCCATTACCATAGTCATGCTCATCAATAAGCTCCACAGCCTCTTCCAGACTATTAGCACGCACTACACAGAGAACCGGACCAAAAATTTCTTCCCGATATATACGCATGTTCCGTGTTACGTCATCAAACAAACAGGGACCGAGAAAAAAACCTTTTTCTTCAGATAGTTTAGAACGACCATCTACAACCAGTTTTGCCCCTTCTACTACACCCAGGTCTACATAGCTCTTTACCCTATCTCTGTGTTCCCCTGTTATCAGAGGACCCATCTGACTCGATGAATCCTTACCATCGCCTAGAGTTAACGTTTCTAGGCGTTCAGCTAAAGAACTCACAAGAGAATCTGCCGTCTGGTCATCAACAGTCACTGCAACAGAGATAGCCATACATCTCTCACCGCATGATCCATATGCCGCCCCCAATAAAGCACTGACAGCATTATCAAGATCCGCATCAGGCATGATGACTGCATGATTTTTTGCGCTTCCTAAAGCTTGTACTCGCTTACCGTTCTCCGTACCTTTTCTATAAACAGACTCAGCTACAGCTGAGGAACCTACAAAACTCACAGCCTGAACACGATCATCTGTCAATAAAATATCAACTGCTTCTTTATCACCGTTGATTAGATTGAACACTCCATCTGGAAGGCCGGCTTCCTTCAATAATTCACCAATAAAAAGTGTTGCACTAGGATCTCTCTCTGATGGTTTAAGGATAAAGGTATTTCCACAAATTAATGCTAAAGGGTACATCCATAGAGGCACCATCGCTGGAAAGTTAGAGGGGGTAATACCGACTACCACGCCCAATGGCTGATTTTCTGACCAGCTATCTATACCTCGACCAACATTTCTGCTGTGCTCTCCCTTTAATAGCTCTGGAGCTCCACATGCATATTCAATATTCTCAATGCCCCGTTGCAGTTCCCCACGAGCATCATCCAATACCTTCCCATGCTCTTCCGTAATTAGGGATACAATTATTTCTGCATTCTTTTCGATAAGCTCCTTAAATCGGAACATTACTCGAGCTCGGCTTAATGGAGTTGTATTACGCCACTCAGGAAAGGCCTTTTCAGCCGCAGTTATAGCATCCCGAACAGTACTGGGTTCTGCAAGCACTACTTGCCGAATGATCTGGCCAGTAGCTGGGTTATACACTGGCAAGGGATTCCCTGAGTCAAGGACTCTTTGCCCATTTATAAAATGACCAATTAAAGGCTGTTCGCCTGAGTTTTTTCTAGATACAGAAGACATGAATTATGCTACCTCACCAATACAATCACTTAAAATGTTAAATGCCTCATCCAGTTGTTCTTTTTCGCAAACATATGGTGGAGCAATTTGTAATGTATCACCTGCCCAACGGACATAAAGCCCCTTTTCCCAACACGCCACACCAATATCAAATGGTCGACGAACTAGATCATTTGAAACTGGTTCTATCTGCACCGCCCCAGCCAAACCAATATTACGTATATCAGTAACATGCTTGGTCCCACGTAACCCATGTATTAACTCTTCGAAATAAGGAGCAAGCTCATGCACTCTATCTGTAAGCTTCTCATGTTCGAAGATGTCCATTGCTGCAAGACCCGCTGCACAAGCCACGGGATGTCCAGAGTAAGTATATCCATGGGTAAATTCAACCGTATGCTCTGGGGTATCAGTCTCCATGAAACCTTGATAAATCATCTCACTTGCAACAACCGCTCCCATTGGGATAGTTCCATTAGTTAGAGTCTTTGCCAAACACATAATATCTGGAAAAACCCCAAAATGCTCCGCTCCAAAGGTATCTCCTGTTCGGCCAAAGCCACTAATTACCTCATCAAAAATAAGCAAAATATCATGTTTATTACAGCTTTCACGTAACCGCTGAAGATACCCATGAGGTGGAACGATAACACCACCAGAACCAGCAAAAGGCTCAACTATTACGGCAGCTATGTTTGAAGCACCGTGTTCATCAATTAATTCTTCTAAAACATCAGCAAGCTCAATTCCATGCTCTGGAATCCCACGAGAAAAAGCATTTTCCGGCAATATATTATGTGGCAAATGATCAGCCGTCATCAGCTCACCATAGGGCAAACGGTTTGGTTCAATTCTACCAACAGAAATACCGCCAAAATTAGCGCCATGATAACCCCTAACCCTTCCAATCAATCGAGTCTTTTCTGGCTTCCCTTTATGATGCCAATAGGCTCTTGCCATCTTCAAAGCAGTCTCTACTGACTCTGATCCAGAGGTTGTGAAGAACACATGATCGAGACCTGCAGGAGTTATATCTTTAATTCGGTTTGCCAATTCAATTACAAGCGGGTGTACAAATTGGAATGCGGGGGAATAATCAAGTTCTAAAAGTTGACGATTAACAGCCTCTGCAATTTCAGGACGATTATGTCCAAACGCACAACACCACAGCCCTGATAATCCATCAAATATTTTTCTGCCATTTGCATCAACATAATAACAACCCTCTGCAGAAACTATGACTCTAGGGTTATCCTTAAACTTCCGATTACTACTAAATGGTAACCAATAGGGCTTTATATCGGCTTGTGCTATGGGCATTTCTGATAATACTGGTTGCTTGTTTTTAATAGCCATAAAAACTCCCCCCTAAAATAGTAATCCTCCAGCAGTTAGCTGAAAAGTCTACGGTTGAATTCTGAATATTTTTTCTAGCGCCGACTAACTCTTTGCCAATTCTTGGTTGGCCCACTTTGTTTCTGCCACCCATGATATGGATGCAATGCAAGCAGGGCTTTATCTCGAAAGAACAGTATTAGTATAGCTCCTGAGATAAAACCACCTACATGCGCCCAAAATGCCACGCCACCTCCCTGAGCGCCCAGAGAGGCCACGCCGCTAAACACCTGAATCAATAACCAGTATCCAAGCATAAATACCGCTGGGACAGCAAATGTTGTCACAAAAAAACCAAGAAAAACAATCATATGAACACGGATTCTTGGGTAAAGCAGTATATATGCACCCATAACCCCGCCAATTGCACCAGATGCGCCAACCATAGGTATGGCTGAAGCTGGATTAGAAATAATCTGCGCAACTGCAGCGACCAAACCACATAGCAAGTAAAAAGCCACGAAACGTCTAGGGCCCATAGAGTCCTCAACATTGCCACCAAAAATCCATAGGAACCACATATTCCCAATAAGGTGTAGCCAACCACCATGTAGAAACATTGATGTAATGGTTGTATGCCAAGCGGAGGTATCACCAAGCACACACAAAGTACCTGGCCCAACCTGAAAACGTGTCCCAGCAGGCACATTCTGTAAAAGCTCTCCAGGTATTAGACCTAATGTGCAAATAGAGCTAGACAGAGAAGGGTTAGAGCCAATGCCCTGTACAACAATCCAAACAATGACGTTAATACCGATTAGTCCATAGGTGGCTAATGGAGTAAAAACTTGGGGATTATCGTCTCTGATTGGAAACATAAGTCTGTTAAACGCTAAAAAACAAAAACTATAAATTTACCGATACTATTTTATTGAGCATGACAACAGAAAACGCAGTATTGATTGTCAATCATATACATCTGGAAACTTTTCTCTAACCTCTTGCGCCAACTCTCTTGAAGTTTGAGCTACAGGTGGAAAATCATTAATTCTTTCATAAGGAATACAAGCATTGATAACACATCGCGTGTTATAGAGGGCATCTGGTGACTGAACCATTGGATCAATTCGAGATGACCAACACTTATCTAATAGTGTGATATCACTTTTAGGATCAGACCTCGTACCCATTGCCCAAAGAACATCCTGTATATCACTAGGATCTATATCATCATCTACAACTACGACATACCTTCCACAATACCCAGTTGGATTAATCTGTGAAGCAATAAGTCCAGCCTGAGTTGCATGCCCAAAATATCGCTGCTTTATAGAAACCACAACAAATGTGCGTCCAGCACCACCCTGGTGCACCCAAATACCTCGTACATCTGGAACAGAGGCATTATCGAGAGAGTCCCATAATGCTGCAGAACGTAGAAAGCACCGTTCAAAAAGATGCGAATGTGGAGGTTTCTGGCTCGCTGCACACGTCAAAATAGGATTAGATCGATGATATATACGTTTGATTGTTATAACGGGTTCAGGACGGGTACCGCCGGCGTAGTAACCATGCCATTCACCAAAAGGTCCTTCCTCGGTTGTCTCATTAGGGCTTACCTCTCCCTCCAAAACGATTTCTGAACCAGCTGGAAATGGCAGCCCTGTCAGCTCGCCCTCCAGCACATCCAAAGGTTGTCCCGTAAGCGCTCCAGCCCAATCAAGCTCACAAACAGAATCTGGCAATGTATAACGAGCAGCAAGAAAGCTAACAGGGTCTATTCCAATAACAATAATCATTGGACAGGGCTTACCGATTGAAAGATATTTATCTCGTTGAATCAATCCTTGTTTACCATTGGATATATATGAAGTTGCTTTATTCGGACCAATAGCTTGCACACGATAAGTGCCCATATTTACACGCCCACTATCGGGATCCCTTGTGATAACGCCACAAGCAGTGCCAATGTAACGTCCACCATCTGCCTCATGGTGAATAGGAACAGGGAACTTAAACATATCGACATCATCACCTTCGATAATATTCTCAAGCACTGCAGCATTACTAACTATTCTTGGGGGGATTGGCTTATGCGTTGCCATTGTGCGACGTACACTATCAAGCATCGACATCCTGTCATCTCCGACTTTAGCATCCATTCCGAGCGCTAGCGCCAAACGCGCAGGTGACCCCAACATGCCATAGAGGCATCGCATACCATTTGGATAACCTGGGATGTCATCAAAGATGAGTGCTGGCGCTTGATCAACCTTTTGTCGATAAAGCACCTCAGTTACAGCACCGATCTCTTTGTCCCAATGAGCTCCATTAACCGTTTTAAGCTGTCCTTCAGAATCAACGGCTGCCAGGAACTCCCTTAGATCCGTCTGAATCATCTAAATCTCCATATCATTGCGGCTATAAGCTCAAACTATTTATCAGCATGCCGCGGTACAACTGATAAGACATAATCCACTCGAAAAATACCCACGATAAAGTCGTCACAACCGAAGCAATAATCAAAGCCCGCTGTGCCGTTTTACAAGCAACTATCTTGAGAGATAAAAAAATATAGATTGATACTGCTGGCAAAATACCAATTAGAGCGGTAAGTACTACGAGGAACCCAGGCCAACCTACTGCATAGATTAATGCACGGCTAATTGGAACATTACCGAATTCATCATTATCTTCCTCACTCTGAAGAAGGCTTTTGATACGAATTCCTAGAGATGTTCTATCCTGCACCATAATCTCTAGAAACAACAAGACAATCGTTGTCCATGCAACTAAAACAGGTAAGGCTCTCACAGCAGGTTCATAAGCATATGATTTGATCAAAACACCCACCATTACCAGAAGAAGAAAAAGGGGAGCGCGAACCTGATATAAACGATTAATATTAATAATTAAAACCTTAAAATTAAGCCCTGAATCTACGTAGTAATAATCTCAGTAGAGGTAATGCTAGACTTATAGCAATCAAAACCAACAGAAAATCTGCAACGGGTCTCGTAAAAAAAATACCATGGCTACCTCCAGACATCATTAGTGATTGATGGTAACTACGTTCTACAATCCCTCCCAAAACAAGAGCAATCACTAAAGTTATGCGTGGGTAATCAAAACGGACCATAAAATAACCAATAACACCAAAAACCATTGCTGCAACCACATCACCAAAACTTGACTGCAATGCATAAGCACCAATTAATGCTATTGATATGACCACGGGAGCCAAATAATGAACATCTATGCGAGTAACCATCACAAGGTAGCGTGAGATACTAAGACCCACTGCCGAAGCAAGCACGCAGGATAGTGATAAGGCCATAATTAACCCATAAATTATATCCTCATGATCAAGTAATAATCGTGGTCCTGGCTCAAAACCATGCAGAACAAGCACACCTAAAAAAACCGCCATTTCTGCGCTACCTGGAATACCGAAAGCTAAGGTTGGAATAAGCGAACCACCATCTTTAGCATTATTTGCAGCCTCAGATGCAATAACGCCTTGTATATTCCCTTGTCCAAAGGAATCTGGCTCTTTAGATATCTGTCGGGTCAAAGTATAAGAAAGGAATGACGCAACTGTGCCACCAATGCCCGGCACTGCTCCAATAAATGCTCCTATTGCTGACCCCCTCAGTAACGTCGTTATATTTTTAAAAACCGCCTTTACCCCAGCCATAACATTTCCGAGAGATGAAGCACTTGCCACAGTGGCAACTCGCCCCCCCACAGTCATAAGCTTAATCATCTCTGCAATAGCAAAAAGTCCTATTAAAACAGGGACAAGTTGCACACCGTCCCATAAATATTCAATGCCCGCGGTGTAACGAAGACCACCACCTACTTCATCAAAACCAACAAATGCTAGTACCAATCCGAAACCACCACTGATAAGCCCACGAATCAACTTTCCACCTGTAGACACCGCAATAGCACTCAGTCCAAGCACACCCAACATAAAAAATTCAGGCGGGCCAAACAAGAGAACTATTGCCTTAGCAATTGGAATCACTGCTAGCATTACTCCAACGCCGACCAGACCACCTAATGCCGAGGCTGTTGCAGCAGCACCAATTGCCATCCCAGCCTTACCCTTTCGAGCCAGCGGATAACCGTCAAAACAGGTGGCTGCATTAGGTGCAACACCCGGCGTATTCAGAAGAATGGCAGAGACTGAACCGCCAAATGGAACGCCACCCATGATCCCGCCTACCAATACAATCGCAGAATCTGGCTGCATACCAAATGTCATTGGGATTAATAATGCCAGTGCCGTAGTTCCACCAAGACCTGGAATTGCTCCAAATAGAAGCCCTATTCCGGTACCCAGCGTGAGATAGCTCAGCGATTGCAGAGTAAACAAGTGCGCCAAGGCTTGTGTAAAAGTATCAGTCAAAGGTTTTCAGATTCTTACAATACTTTCTGTCAATCGCACAGTAGCATTACAAGTTTTCTCCAAAAATTAGTCAGTGGTTTAGCTTAGAGACTCCAAGGAGCGTGTCAATCATAATCCGATCTTCCTTTGCAAGTAAGATTGGGCTAATGTCGCTCCATCTTCAGAACAAACAGAGATCACAAAACATTAGGGTGCTATTCAGATGAAAAATAAAATAATTATTTTCGTTGCCACCATATTCACGTCATATGGAGCAGCTTATAGTGCAGAAAGTGGCACAATAAATGGTGAGTGGCATACCTTTGCTGGCGACCTTTCTAACACACGCTATGCTCCTCTAGACCAAATTAATAATGAGAACTTTAACGATCTTGAACTAGCCTGGAGTTTTGACACAACTGCTTTTGGTCCTACACCAGAATACAACTTTCAATCGACGCCTCTGATGGTGAATGGTGTAATTTACTCAACAGTTGGCAGCCGGCGTGCCGTTGTGGCCTTAGATGCTACTACCGGAGAACTTCTGTGGATGCACCGTGAAAATGAAGGAGAACGGGCTGCAGCATCACCCCGGCGTTTATCAGGACGAGGGCTTGCGTACTGGAATGATGGGAATGATGCACGAATCATCTATATAACACAGGGCTATCGTTTGATTTCTCTGGATGCGGTAACAGGAAGGCCGGTTTCCGACTTTGCTGAGAATGGGGTAGCGGATCTCAAGCTAGAAGCAGATCAGGAAATGGATCTGATTACTGGGTCAATCGGTTTACATGCCACACCTATCGTTACCAAAGACGTAATTATTGTTGGTGCTGCTCACCTGGGAGGATCACAACCTGCTAGCCGAAGAAATGAAAAAGGCTATATTCGTGGCTATGACGTAAGAACTGGTGAGCGGCTGTGGATCTTCCATACTATTCCCCTATCAAATGAGTTTGGAGCAGATACGTGGGAAGGAAATTCAGCCTCCTATACCGGTAATACCGGAGTATGGACCCAGATAAGTGTTGATGAGGAACTAGGACTGGTTTATCTGCCGGTCGAGCAACCAACAAACGATTACTATGGCGGTCATCGTCTTGGCGATGGTCTATTTGGCGAAAGCATTGTAGCCGTTGACCTATACACTGGTGAACGACGATGGCACTACCAGCTTGTTCATCATGGAATCTGGGATTTTGATATTCCAAGCGCACCGATCATTGCAGATATTGAGGTGGATGGTCGTCAAATTCAAGCCTTGATACAGCCTTCAAAGCAGGGTTGGCTCTATGTATTTGATCGGGTTACGGGCGAACCTGTATGGCCCATTGAAGAGCGACCAGTTGAAAAATCCAATGTGCCCGGAGAAGTATCAAGTCCAACCCAACCTTTTGTAACCTGGCCCCCACCCTTTGATGTTCAAGGCGTATCCCATGATGATCTAATTGATTTCACACCGGAGCTAAGAGCAGAAGCAATAGAAATTATCTCTCGGTATAAAATTGGCCCACTCTTTACACCACCAGTAGTTAGTAACTGGGAAGGACCGCTGGCAACACTAATGATGCCTTCAACAGTTGGAGGAGCAAATTGGGCAGGTGGCTCTTTCGATCCAGAAACCAACATGTTTTATATCCAATCTTCTACAGCTGTATCTCCTCTAGGTCTTGTTCCTGGTGGAGATCAATCGGATATGGACTGGATCCGAGGAATGATTACCGATCCAGCTCTTGGTGGTCCACCTGACAATGGTCGTCAAGTACCAACAGTGCAGGGATTGCCTATCACCAAACCACCATACGGACGTATCACCGCATTCGATATGAACACTGGCAATATTGCCTGGCAAATCCCCCATGGTGAGACACCAGATGAAATCCTTAATCACCCAGCACTCCAAGGAATCGACATCCCACGAACTGGCAGGCCAGGTCGTGGAGGTGTACTCACAACATCTACCCTTTTAATATCGGGCGAACATGGCTTTGCAACAACTCCTTATGGAAGAGGTGCTATGTTGAGGGCTTATGACAAAACCAATGGTGATGAAGTGGGTGCTGTCTACATGTCAGCCCCACAAACCGGCGCACCAATGACCTACATGCTGGATGGTAAACAATATGTAGTATTAGCTGTCAGCGGAACAAGCGACAGAAGGTTTCGAAATGTTCAATCTGGTGTTGAAGAGAGTTTTAGTGGCAGACTTTTAGCCTATAGGCTGCCTGAAAAAAATGCTTCCCAATAAATCATGGATCCGATCGGCCTTATTGGATATGGAGGAATAGCTAAAACAGTTATTTCCAAACTCGAGAACGAGGCAGAAGACGCGCTTAGTATCGCAGGAATTCTTGTTCGTGATAGAAACGAACGAAAGGAAAATCTGCCTTTTGTTACTGACATTCATCAACTGATAAAAAATCGACCAAGGGTAATTGCTGAATGTGCTAGCCACGGAGCAGTTCGTGATTATGGAGAAGAGATACTCAGATCTGGCATTGACTTTATTATTATTTCAATAGGCTCTCTTGCAGATCCAGAACTTTATGGGCTATTAAAATCCGTAGCTCGTAAAAATGGAACCAAAATAATCCTTCCCGCTGGAGCTGTTGGTGGGATAGATGCATTAAGCTCAGCGCGTCTAGCTGGCCTTACACAAGTACTATATCGTTCACGCAAACCTGTAAGTGCTTGGAGAGGTTCGGCAGCAGATCAGACGGGCGATTTAGATCATCTAACAAAGCCTCAGATAATTTATCAGGGACCAGCCCGTGAGGCTGCATTACGCTTTCCAAAAAACACGAACGCTGTGGCTGCGGTTGCATTAGCAGGCCTTGGTTTTGACAGAACCGATGTAGAACTCATAGTAGACCCAACCGTAAACGAAAATACTCATGAAATTGAGGTCGAGGCGAAATCAGGTCATTTCACTATATCGCTAACTGGAAAACCATTGGCCACCAATCCTAGGACATCAATGTTGACGGCGCATAGTGTGGTACGCGCGCTCCTGGCATACAAAAGGCCAGTGATAATTTGAGATCGCTATAATAGAAACGATGGTTTATTCGCCCCGGAAGCGTCAAAACGTTTTTTACTATCTAACCTTGTGCTGGATGGCCTGCGCCTGCATGAAAGCTAATGCTCACGGAGGTGTTGTACTTGAAGAAGACCTTTGTGTAATAAAAATTGAGGTCTTTTCAGCTCACTTTAAAATATATCAGCCCCAAGTCCGACAACATCAGGAGTTCTGCGAGGATCTTCCTGAAGTAGCTGAGACAGTCTTCGTTATGGAATATGCACATAGCAGCCTCCGCGAGGCTTCTATCGAGTTCCGTATCATCAGGGATATCACAGGTCTTAGGCGGTTTGCTAAAATGGAAAATATCAAACAGATTAATGACCTGGAGTCTGCGACAGTTTTCTACCAAGCACCAAGCCTAGATCCAGATATTTTTACGGCAGTCTATCAGTTCGACAAACCTGGGTGGTTTATAGGCATTGTGACTGCGAGACATCCAGAACTAAATAAAACCTACACTGCAATGTTCCCTTTCGAGGTTGGTTTTTCAGGTTTTGGCTATCTGCCGTTATTTGCAGCGCTAATTACTCTTATCCAAATTTATTACCTATTCACTACTGGACAGTTAGCGCGTTGGAAAGAAAAATGGAAATCATAAAAGCAGTGAGATCACTAATAACTTTCAGTCTGTTCTTCACTATTGAGCTTGTGCACTCACAGGATCAACCGCCAATATTGAATGCCTGTGACTATAAACTTAGTTTTGTGAGCGAACTTGAGCCTATTGAGATAAATCGCATGCACAGTTGGGTCGTACATATTGAAACGCTAACTGGCATACCAGTTGAAGGCGTGGCAATCACACTCGAGGGTGGTATGCCAGAACATGATCATGGCCTGCCAACAAGCCCTCGCATGACTGAAGAACTCGGCTCCGGAGACTATCGCATAGAAGGTATAAGATTCCACATGAGTGGTTTCTGGGAAATAACGGCCACGATAACAAGTGGTGATACTCGCAATCTATGCATCATCCCTTTGGAACTGTGAACAAGATAGTGCTCACGAAAAAAAAATTAATTAGAGTTTTTCTAGCAATGTCCATGCTAGGTCTTTGCCTTTGGTTTTACACTGGGAATAAGACTCCCTATCCATGGTCAGCTAATGAGATAAGAATCATAGAAACACTGCAAATAGATAGCTTACCTCCTGTACCAAAAGATTTATCTAATTCCGTGTCAGAAAACCCGCTAGCTGCAAAACTAGGCCATAGTTTATTTTTCGATGCTCGACTAAGTGCAAATGGCAAAGTATCTTGTGCAACATGTCATCAACCAAATAACTTTTTTACAGACAAAAAAACCAAAGGTATGGGTATTGGTTCTTCAAGTCGCAATACACGCAGTATCGTTGGTTCTGCATATAGTCCTTGGTTCTACTCAAATGGAAGAAAAGATAGCTTATGGTCTCAGGCCTTATCACCATTAGAAGACCCAAATGAGCACGCTAGCAATCGTGTGAGAATTGTAAGGCTATTGACCAATGATCCTAACTATCGGGCTACATATGAATCAGTATTTGGCTCTTTACCTGACCTTTCTGATTCAGCACGTTATCCAGAGGATGCTGCCCCACTCACAGGAAAACTTGGGGCTGCGTGGCAGTCAATGTCAGAACAAGATCGGGAGCTGATCACTGAGGTTTTTGTCAATATCGGCAAGGCAATTGCAGCCTATGAACGCTTATTAGTTCCAGGACCTTCAAGATTTGATTCTTATGCAAAAGCGGTCTCAGAAAATGATTTAAAAACCCAAAAGCACGCTTTTAGTAATTCAGAAATTCGCGGGCTACGACTATTCATTAATAAAGCTAGCTGCATAGACTGTCATAATGGCCCGCTTTTCACGAACAATGAATTTCATAATACAGGGATTATTTCTTCCTCAAGAGATAAACCAGATAAAGGTCGTATAGACGGGATACGTATAGTAAAAACTGATATTTTTAATTGTATGGGAATTTATAGCGATGATCTAAATCATAATTGCGATGAGCTTAAATATGCTCGACTCAATATGCTTGAGTTACTTGGCGCAATTCGCACACCCTCATTACGCAATATAGAATCTTCTGCTCCGTACATGCATAGCGGTCAGATCGCAACCCTAGCTGAAGTGATAGAACACTATAATCGCGCGCCTCTAGCAATGATTGGCCATAATGAGGCAGAACCGCTTGGCTTATCTCATTTTGAAAGACGTGATTTGTTGGCATTTCTTAAAACGTTAGAAGCACCTTTATCAATTCATCAAGTCTGGCTAGTATCACCGAGAATTAATTCTAGAAATCCTTTTTAACTTAATGACTTTGGGTGGTTAGTACACACTAATTCTGTTAGCCTGCCGCATCCTCTGCATAGAATCTTTAATAGAATTAAAGGC
>CAXYEE010000002.1:0-41520 GCA_964276105.1 uncultured Gammaproteobacteria bacterium
TACTATTCATGCCTAATAAACTCTCAAAAACTAAAATATATTGAGATAATTGTTGGGTTGCATTTTTTTAATATTAGACTGGTTGACACTAACGCACTCAGAATGGATATTGCAGGTAGATTTTGTGGAGATAAATATTGAGTAATTCTAAATTTCCTGAGCTCATTAAGGCTTTTCTTGCACTTTCATTTCTATTTATTGTGAGGTCGGTGTTAGGGCAGGTTGCTCCTGAATCTGTATGTCCTGATGATAATCATATGAATTTTCATTCTTGTGCATTAGATGCTTCAGTTGATTTTGAGCCTCCCAGAACAGCATGGGGACTACCTGACTTACAGGGTATGTGGAGCCGACGAGCACGGGCACATGAAAGTCTACATGCGCACCCTCAAACGAGGGACGATAATGAGGCCCCAACTATTATTGTTAGTCCAATTGATGGGCTCGTACCAATTCAACCATGGGCGGAGGCAAAGAGACGATATAATAGACCTGCCTACGTTCATCAAAACGCTATATGCCGACTATCTGGCGTTCCAGTAACCATGTATATGACTGGTCTTTATCAGTTCATCCAGAATGAGAACTATTTGTTAGTACAGTCAGAAGAAGCTCATGCTTATCGAATTATACCTACCGACAATCGTGCACATATAGGTCAGGATATTAAACTTTGGAATGGCGATTCTGTAGGACATTGGGAAGGGAATACGCTTGTTGTGAATACACAAAATCAAAATGCACGAGCCTGGCTTGATCAGAGAGGGCGTTTTTATACTGATGAAGCCCTTGTTGAGGAACGCTTCACGTTAATAGATGCTGATACCATTCATTGGTCTGCTAAATTGGAAGATCCTGACGTTTATACAGAACCGTTCACTATAGCCTTGGCTTATCGGCGTCGACCTGCCATGGAATTATGGGAAGAGGCTTGTTATGAAAGTAATGATATTGCTTCACAGACGTATCGAAATGTTGGCTATCAAATATACCCGGGAATTACTGGCGAAGAGGCACGCAGAATGAGAGCGGCCTGGGAACTAGAGAATAGAGAACTGGAGTGGAAGCCATGATTTTTTTTAAGAATATGAAAGCCGAATATTTAATGGGTTTCTTGTTGTTATTATTTTCGTTTGGCGCCCGTACTCATCACTCGGTTGCATTGCAATTTGATATGACTGCAGATATCACAATAACTGGAAATATTGTTGAAATGGAGTGGCGTAATCCTCATTCATGGCTTCATGTTGAGGTTGAGAATGAAGCTGGACAGGTTGAATTATGGCGGGTTGAATTTGGTAGTGGTAACGCACTATATCGACGTGGTTGGCGGCAAGATGACTTGCCGATTGGGCTTGGTGTTACCGTTCATGGTATTCCATCTCGTGATGGTTCAAGACAAATGGAAGGAGATGAAGTGTTGCTTTCAGATGGTAGATCGTTGTTTTCCGGTGCTGGGCCTGGCAGAGAATGAAAAAAATAGTATTTCATATTCTCAGTTTTTGTCTTCTCTCTTCAAACATTATTGCTCAGGAGTACTCAGTACCTCGAACGCCTGATGGAAATCCTGATCTACAGGGAGTATGGCAGGCTGTAAACACAGCTATTTGGGATATCCAGGATCATTCATCGCAATGGGGTGTGCCAGCAGGTCAAGGGGTGGTTGTAGGTAACGAATTGCCTTATCAAGCTTCTGCGCTTGAAAAAAGACAAAATAATTATGAAAATCGTCTTACAGATGATCCAGAAGCTAATTGTAAGATGGTAGGTGTGCCTAGAATCACATATATGCCTTATCCTTTTCAGATCATACAAACTCCGAATCAAATAGTGATGACGTATGAGTGGGTTCATAGCATTCGCAATATTTACATGAATAGTCAGCACCCTGAAGGTCCAATACAGTGGTATATGGGTGATTCTCGTGGTTATTGGGATGGTGATACATTAGTTGTCGATGTGGTGCATTTTACTGACGAAACGTGGTTTGACCGCTCCGGTAACTACCATGGGGAAGGGCTCCATGTTGTTGAACGCTATACTCGATTAGGCTTAGATCATATTCAGTATGATGTAATGGTAGAAGATCCAGAGACATTTACTGAACCTTGGCATATGAGTATGACGCTTTATAGACGTCAAGAAGAAAATATACGTATTTTGGAATATGAGTGTTACGCGTTAGCTGAAGATCGCCTAGAAACAAACTAAAGTTTACTGTCATAGATAATTAGGTCTCATCTATTTTTTATTAATCTTATCTATCAACTATAATTATCTGCTTTAAAGGTTAAAATCAACCTTATTTTTTGCGTATAACTTATTAATATAATTACGTAATTTGTTGAACTAATGCTTGAATAAAATGGCTATCAAGAAACAGGAAACTATTTCAATTATGGACACCACTCTACGAGATGGTGAGCAAACTCCTGGGGTTTCATACACGCCCTCAGAGAAGCTTCATATGGCGCGACTGTTGATAACAGATGTAAATGTTGACCGTGTGGAGATTGCATCTGCTCGTGTTTCAGAGGGTGAGCTTGGAGGAGCTTTGCGTGTGACTGATTGGGCTCGTCAAGCAGGTGTAATTGAACGTGTAGAAATGCTGGGTTTTTGTGATGGCGAACGTTCCGTTGACTGGATACTTCGTGCTGGTGGCACTTGCATTAATCTTTTGGCAAAGGGTTCAGAACACCATTGTCAGCAGCAACTTGGTATAACACCACAAAAGCATAGGGAAAGGATCGGTGAGACGATCAATTACGCATTAAGTAAGGATTTGCAGGTTAATATTTATCTTGAGGATTGGTCTAACGGAGTTAGGGATAATTTTAGTTATGTATCAGATATATTAGATGAATTACACAAGTTTCCAATTGCTCGCGTCCTGCTTGCTGATACCTTAGGTGTGCTCTCTCCTGATGAGGTTAGACATTTTATTGCCTTAATGGTCAATGGTTGGCCTGACGCTCAGTTTGATTATCATGGGCATAATGATTATGGCTTTGCGACGGCTAATTCAATTGCTGCAATTCAAAGTGGTGCAAGTGGAATTCATGCTAGCGTGAATGGATTAGGGGAGAGAGCAGGAAATGCGTCTCTAGCAGAAATCGTTACTGCTATTGCAGACCATACCGACTACAAAACCAATATTAATGAAAGTCGTTTAGCTTCTATATCGGCTGTAGTTGAGACTTTTAGCGGCAAGAATATTGCTGAAAATTCTCCAATTCTCGGAAATGATGTATTTACGCAAACAGCTGGAATACATGCTGATGGTGATGCTAAAGGAGATTTATATGCAACTCGTCTTTCGCCAGGTAGATTTGGAAGAGAAAGGCGTTATGCTCTCGGAAAACTATCTGGAAAAGCCTCCCTTGATCATAATTTAGATAAATTAGGGATCAATCTTTCCGATACTAATAGAAATAAAGTATTGGATAGAATTATAGAACTTGGCGATAAAAAACATACCGTGGTTCCAGAGGATTTATTAATGATAATTGCTGATGTTCTTAAGACTCCAGCAGAACATTTAGTGAAAATAGATGCCTATAAGATTAATGTTTCTTCTACTGACGCTCCAGAAGCTGCTGTATCTGTTTCCTATCAAGGAAGGACATCATCCTCTACAGCTACTGGTGAAGGTGGCTATGATGCATTTATGAAGGCTGTTAAAGAAGCAGTCCTCGAATATGACATGAAGATTCCGCAGTTAACGGACTATCGCGTTCGAATACCCCCAGGGGGGAAAACTGAAGCATTGGTGGAAACGCTAATTCGCTGGAATGACCCTAAGGAAAAAATTAATTTTTTTACAGTTGGTGTTGATTCAGATCAGACCGCTGCCGCAGTGATTGCTACAGAGAAAATGCTTAATATAGTGGCTCATGAAAAGAATACGCAAGAAAGCGCCACCAAATAAAACTTTTGCTAGCAGCTATTATTTCTAATACCTATAATTTTTAGCACCATGCTAATCTGACTGTATAAGATATCCTCTTGAACACAAGACAGGCTCTATGTGTGTTAGTACTAGTGTATGTACACTTATTTAACGAGGAAACTCAAAAGTTACTATAAGGATCTCAGGGTCAAATTCTGTGACTTGATGAGGAACTCCTTCTGGTATGACCAAAAAATCCCCAGCTGAGACTTGATGTACTGTGCCATCTACTATGTGACGTCCAGTGATGTTTCCGTTTTCACTAGTCTCAACAATACGTCCATCTGTTGTGATTGCACCTTTTCCACCGACTATTGCCCAGACTTCCGCTTCTGATGCATGTTGAGCTGCTCGCTGTGGAGGAATTCTGCGGTCAACTGCAAATCTATATGCTAATCCAGTTGGGGAGCTTGCATCTGCTCGTTCCAGAACAGTGGTATTAGAATATGAAACATTAGGATCAAATTTAGCTGCTTCCGCCGCAACTTCTGCAGCGCTAAGCATGAATGCGCGCATTGGGTCGTGGGTTGTATTAACCTCAACCTCACTTTCTTGGCTAAAAGCAGCAATAGAAAAAAAGATAATAGCTGTCGTAGAGATGATCGTTAATTTCATTTTCTTGCTCCCAAGATATTGATTTAAAAGAAATTGCCTGCAAATAGAAAGTTGGCTCCCCGGGCCGGACTCGAACCAGCGACAAGTTGATTAACAGTCAACCGCTCTACCAACTGAGCTACCGGGGAACAAAGAAAAAAATTCGCGAGACATTCTGAAAGAAGCTATTTTACAAGTCAAGAATAGAATAAAATTGTTAATTTACAGCTAATTGTAGAATCTAATTAATCTCATTTATGAAGTTTTGTATTCTATCTAGTGCTTTCTTTAACGTGGGAAAGCTAGCAGCAAAGGATAATCTAACATGTCCAGGAGAGCCGAAAGCTACGCCAGGCACTATAGCCACTCCTTGGTGTTCGAGAAGTTTTTCACAGAATTCAATGTCATCCTTAAGCTGTAAATGGCAGAGAGCATCCTCGATATTAGGAAATGCATAGAAAGTCCCCTCACAAGGACGACATTTAAATCCTTTTAAGCTGTTGAATCTATCAATCACATAATCATGACGTTCTTTAAAAGCCTTGCACATTTCTTGCACAGCAGTTTGCGGACCAATTAAAGCGGCTTCGGCTGCTGCTTGTGAGATGCTACATGCATTAGTGGTTGATTGGCTTTGGATAATAGTCATTGCTTTAATAATAGGCTCTGGGGCAGCCGAATAGCCAATACGCCATCCGGTCATAGCGTAAGATTTTGAAACACCATTAACAATAATCGTTCGTTCTTTAAGTTTGGGACAAGCTGATAACAGGTTGGAGTATTTTTCGTTTCCCCAATAGATATGCTCATATATATCATCTGCAATAATATAAATTTTTGGATGTTTCGCTAGCACCTCGGCAAGTCCTTCCCAATCGGAACGGGTGTATGCTGTACCGCTAGGATTGCATGGGCTATTGATGATTATTGCTCGAGTCTTCGGAGTTATTGATTCAGCAAGTTTTTTAGGGGTTATACGAAAGCCTGATTCTAGATCTGTTGGCACAATAACGGGACTGGCATCCGCCAATTTGACCATGTCTGGAAAAGATGCCCAGTAAGGTGCTGGGATAATAACTTCATCCTTCTCGCCAAGTAGAGCCTGACATGCGTTATAAAGTGACTGTTTTCCTCCGTTTGAAACCAAAATCTCAGTCTCTTTGAATGATAGATCATTATCTCTTTTGAATTTAACAATGATTGCATTTTTAAGGCTTTTAGTCCCATCAACCGCGGTATACTTTGTTTTTCCTGCTTGGATTGCTGCATATGCCGCTTCACCTATATGACTAGGTGTTTCAAAATCAGGTTCACCGGCACTGAGAGTAATGATATCTTGCCCAGCAGATTTGAGAGCTATAGCTTTTGCGGTTATCGCAACTGTAGGAGAAAGCTGTACTCTATTTACCCGAGCGGACAGTGACTTACTCATGTTTGCTGCCTTTTAAAAAGTGTTCATTCGTCTTATCGTAAAGCATGTCTGAAAGAATCTTTGAGCTTACAGCAGCTTTTAAGCCAGCTGGTGATCAGCCGCAGGCTATCCATGATCTAGTGGAGGGCATAAAGGCTGGCTTACATAAGCAAACGTTACTAGGCGTTACGGGTTCAGGCAAGACCTTTACTATGGCAAATATCATTTCAAGCCTGCAAAGGCCAACTTTGATTTTAGCCCACAATAAAACACTTGCAGCTCAACTTTACGGTGAAATGCGCGAGTTTTTCCCACGTAATGGTGTTGAATATTTTGTGTCATATTATGACTATTATCAGCCAGAGGCCTATGTACCATCCACTGATACATATATTGAAAAAGATGCCTCTATAAATAAACATATTGAACAAATGAGATTGTCAGCAACCAAGGCTTTGTTAGAAAGGTCCGATACGGTCATTATTGCAACAGTATCAGCTATTTATGGTTTAGGTGATCCTACTGCATATTTAGGTATGGTTTTACATCTGGTTCGAGGAGAAACAATTGATCAAAGAGCCATTTTGAGAAGACTTGCTGAACTTCAGTACACACGTAACCCAATGGACCTTGCTCAAGGCACCTACCGCGTAAGAGGCGGAGTGATAGATATTTTCCCTGCAGACTCAGAAACTGAAGCCGTTCGTGTCGAGCTCTTTGATGACGAAATAGAAAAAGTTAGCATTTTTGATCCATTAACTGGAGAAGTCAGTCGGCACGTTCCGCGTGTGACTATTTATCCTAAAACCCACTATGTAACCCCTCGGGAAACATTACTTGCTGCAATTGAAGAGATAGCTGTAGATCTTGAGGAAAGGCTTAATCAGTTAAAGAAACAAAATAAACTAGTAGAAGCTCAAAGGCTTGAACAAAGAACGCGTTTTGATATTGAAATGATTAGGGAAGTGGGCTATTGCACTGGAATTGAGAACTATTCACGTTATCTGTCTGGACGATGCCCTGGTGAGCCGCCACCAACACTCTTTGATTACCTTCCTGATGACGCATTACTGTTTGTGGATGAAAGCCATGCTACTACACCACAACTTGGTGGAATGTACCGTGGGGATAGGTCTAGAAAGGAAACTCTTGTAGATCATGGATTTAGATTACCATCTGCGCTTGATAATAGACCTCTTAGATTTGATGAGTATGAGCACCTAGCGCCTCAGACCATCCTGGTATCGGCTACTCCGGGACCATATGAGCGAGAGAATTCTGATCGTATTGTTGAGCAAGTAGTAAGACCAACTGGGTTATTAGATCCTGAAATTGAAGTTCGATCAGCAAGTGGCCAGGTCGATGACATACTTACAGAGATAGCCCTGTGTGTGAAGAATCAAGAGAGGGTATTAATTACTACCCTAACGAAACGGATGGCAGAGGATTTAACTGAATACCTTCGAGATCATGGCGTTCAGGTTAGGTATTTGCATTCAGATATTGAGACCGTTGAGCGTACTGAGATTATTCGAGATTTACGTTTAGGGGCATTTGATGTCCTTGTCGGAATCAATTTGCTCAGAGAGGGTTTAGACATGCCTGAGGTTTCTTTAGTAGCAATATTTGATGCTGATAAAGAAGGGTTTCTGCGTTCAGAGAGAGCTCTTATTCAAACAATTGGAAGAGCGGCTAGACATATAAAAGGTAGAGCTATTTTATATGCAGATAAAACAACACGGTCTATTGATGCTGCAATTGCTGAAACTGACAGACGTAGGTGTAAACAGATTGAATATAATATAGCTCATAAGATTGTGCCTAAAACAATTAAAAAACCTGTGCAAGAGATAATGGAGGGCGCTCGATTAACACCTCAAAAAGCAAAAGATATTACGCAAATTAGGCCATATGATCATAGTCAGGTTGATCCAAAAAAAGCCTTAATCAAGATAGAAGCGCTTGAAAAACAAATGAAAAAATATGCTCGTGACCTTGAATTTGAAGCAGCGGCAAGACATAGAGATCAAATAAACAAACTAAAACGTTATGTTCTAGGTTTTTCGTATGACAAATAATGTTCTATTTGCAAAAAGAACTTGAGCAGAAAGACTGAAAGTAGGTATGGTTGCATTTCTTGTAGGCGCGTAGCTCAGTGGTAGAGCACCACCTTGACATGGTGGGGGTCGGTGGTTCGATCCCACTCGCGCCTACCATAAGGCGAGTTAAGGCTTTATTAGGAAGCTCTTAGAAACGAGGGTAACCCCTCCAAATATCAAGCTGTTTAGGGCTCTAGTCCACTTGTCTAGCTATGTTACACAGCTTACAATGTCTGGCTTGATATGATGATCCGAACGATTGTCGTGCAAAGAAACGGTCGTGAGTGTACGCATAAAGGGTATAACTGCCCGGTTTTGACGCACTGCGGCCGATGTCTTATTAGGAAATACCTTTTTTAGAAGGAGTGAAATATCGGCCAATCGAAGCGTGTTAGACGCAATGACGAAATTACAACAACTCAGGTACGTGTGATTGGTGCTGATGGAGATCAGGTAGGAGTTATGGCAGTTGCTGCAGCAAAAGAGCTTGCGGCTGAGTCTTCCATGGACCTGGTTGAAGTGTCACCAAATGCTGATCCGCCAGTTTGTCGCGTTATGGATTACGGTAAGTTTGTTTTTGAACAGAGCAAGAAAGCACAAGTGGCTCGTCGCAAACAAAAACAGGCCCAAGTAAAAGAAGTGAAATTTCGGCCAGGGACAGAGGAAGGCGATTATCAAATAAAATTAAGAAATCTTGTACGTTTTCTAACTTCTGGGGATAAGACAAAAGTAACCCTTAGGTTTAGAGGTCGTGAGATGGCCCACAAAGAACTAGGGGCTGAGCTATTAAAAAGGGTCCAACAGGATCTAGACGAATATGGGATTGTGGAACAATTTCCACAATTTGAAGGAAGACAGATGGTTATGGTACTTGCGCCAAAAAAACGGTCCGGGCGCTAACCATATAATTTATACAGAATCTGACCAAAGGGTTCGCAGTTAATTGCGGACGCAGTGGAAGATAACCTTGGTGATAAGGGCATGATGACCAAGGGATGAACTAGGAGATGCTAATGCCGAAACTTAAAACCAATCGTGGAGCTGCAAAACGGTTTAAACGAACCGCTAAGGGAGGTTACAAACGTGGCCAATCTTTTCGAAGCCATATCCTAACGAAGAAAAGTCCAAAGCGTAAACGTCAGTTAGGAGCTACGCTGCAAGTAGCAGATGCAGACGTTAGGGCAGTGCGTAAAATGCTTCCGTATAGTTGAGGTTGAATTAATGGCTAGAGTAAAACGCGGTGTAATAGCTAAAGCCCGTCATAAAAAAATACTCCGACAAGCAAAAGGATATTATGGGGCGAGAAGTCGTACCTACAAGGTTGCTAAGCAGGCAGTTATAAAGGCTGGACAGTATGCTTACCGTGATCGTCGGCAGCGTAAACGACAATTTAGGGCCCTCTGGATTGTGCGTATAAATGCTGCTGCCAGATTAAATGGATTATCGTATTCCCGACTTGTTAATGGACTAAAACGGGCTGATATCGAAGTTGATCGAAAGGTATTAGCGGATCTTGCTATTTATGACCAAGAAGCTTTCTCAGCCATCGCCGATGCGGCTAAAGAAGCTTTGGCCTCCTAGCAGATAGGTGGCCTAAGCCTATGAGTAGCGTTGCTGAACTACTCAAGCAAGCCCAGAAGGAGGTTGCTTCTGCAGCTGAGCCTCTTGAATTGGATGAGGTACGTGTTAAGTACCTTGGAAAGAAAGGTTCAATCACATCGTTACTCAAGAATCTTGGCAAGCTTCCAGCAGACAAAAGAGCAGCAGCTGGTGAAGAGATTAATTCTGCAAAAGTTTCCTTGATTGCAGATATAAAAACTCAACAGTTGACTCTAAGTTCAAATGAGATCGCAAATAAACTAGCGCTTAATAAGGTTGATGTTTCACTTCCAGGTCGTGGGCATAATTCTGGAAGCGTGCATCCCATTACTCAAACTTTGCGTCGAATAAAGAAAATATTCGCATTAGCTAATTTTGAAGTGCGAGTTGGCCCAGAAATAGAAGATGACTATCATAATTTTAGTGCATTAAATATCCCGGAGGATCATCCTGCACGGGCAATGCATGACACGTTTTACCTTAATTCTGGCTCCCTATTACGCACCCATACTTCTCCTGTTCAAATACGAGCTATGCAGAAGGAAGGTGCACCGATTCGTGTGATAGCTCCTGGGCGTGTTTACCGTTGCGACTCAGATTTAACACATACACCAATGTTTACCCAGGTAGAAGGTTTGGCAGTTGGTCCTGGCGTTAGTTTTGCAAATTTAAAGTTCGTGTTATACGAGTTCGTATCCCATTTCTTTGAAAGAGAGGTAGAGCTTCGTTTTCGACCTGCTTATTTCCCTTTCACAGAGCCTTCTGCTGAGGTAGATATTCAGTCTGAAAGTGGGGATTGGCTAGAGATTCTAGGATGCGGAATGGTCCACCCAAATGTCCTACGTAACGTTGGTATTGATCCCGAAAAATTTACTGGTTATGCATTTGGCATGGGAGTTGATCGTTTAGCAATGCTTCGTTATGGGGTGGATGATTTGAGAATTTTCTTCGAAAATGATCTTCGCTTTATAGAGCAATTCTCTTAAGGTTTTTAAATGCGTATAAACCTTGAATGGCTTAGAGAATGGATCAATTTTGATTTGGAACCCCAAGAACTTGCCAACCAATTGACAATTGGTGGGTTAGAGGTTGGTTCAATTGAAAAGATTAGCTGTCCTAGCAAGGGAGTTTTGATAGCAAAAATAATTGATTACCATCCTCACCCTAATGCTGATCGCTTGAATATATGTCAAGTTGATACTGGTAATAGCGTTCATTCTGTTGTCTGTGGAGCACAGAATGTGCAGAAAGAAATGGTAACTGCATATGCACCTCTTGGGGCAACCCTTCCAGATGGAGGAGCTATTAAGTCCGTCAAGCTTAGGGGAGAAGCATCAGATGGGATGTTGTGTTCATCTGCTGAGCTTGGATTATTAGATGATCATTCTGGATTGATAGAATTAGAGAGAAATGCTCCGCTTGGGGTTTCTATTGAGGATTACTTAAAGTTAGACGATGTGGTGCTTGATCTTGAGTTAACGCCAAACCGAGGAGACTGTTTTAGTGCTCTTGGGATTGCCAGAGAAGTAGCTGCCTTAAATGGAAAAACTCTCAAAGTTCCGTGTATAGAGGCAGCGCCAGTACAAAGTACAGATAAATTTAATGTCGCTATTGAAGCGAAAAAAGCTTGCCCACGATTTATTGGACGCGTTATACATGGCATTTCCACTAATGCTATAACCCCATCTTGGATATGCGAGCGTTTAAGAAGATCAGGGGTGAGAGCTATTAACCCTGTTGTCGATATTACTAACTACGTGATGCTAGAGTTGGGACAGCCCCTTCATAGCTATGATCTGGAAAAACTCTCAGGCTCTATTAGTGTTCGTTATGCTATGGATTCAGAGGAATTAATCCTTTTAGACAACAGTAAAATTGAGCTTGATCCTAGTGTTTTAGTGATAGCTGATAATTCTGGCCCAATAGGCTTGGCTGGAATCATGGGAGGAGAAAGTACAGCGGTTGAACCAACAACAACAGATGTTTTTCTTGAGGCTGCATTTTTTTCCCCAACTTTCATTATGGGGCGCGCTCGGAAATTTGGGTTACACACTGAGGCTTCATTAAGGTTTGAACGAGGTGTTGATCCGGAACAGCAACTACGTGCGATCGAAAGAGTAACGCAATTATTGGTAGAGATTTCTGGAGGTAGTGCTGGTCCAGTAACTATAGCTCAAGATAAGAATTATTTGCCAAGCAGTATTTCTATTTCTCTACGACATGAAAGATTAGAGGCTATTCTTGGACTATCTTTAGAATCAGACGTTATTGAGTCTAGCCTTGAATTATTGCAAATGAAGGTGCAGAAAAAAGATAAAGGTTGGTTAGTTGTTCCTCCAACGTTTCGATTTGATTTGGCAATAGAAGAGGATTTGATTGAAGAGATTGGGCGAATTATAGGTTATGACACTTTGCCAGTGACCCCAGAGATTGGCGTGCTCCAATTAGGCATAGCTGCAGAAGAATCTATTAGTGAGGATTGTGTTGTAGATCGACTTGTTGATCGTGGTTATTCGGAGATTATCTCGTATAGTTTTATAGAAAAGAGTCTAGAAGAAAAAATAAACCCAAATGGTCAGTGTGTTCTTCTTGAGAACCCCCTCTCACAAGAGTTTGGTGTGATGAGGGGTTCATTATGGCCAGGGCTGCTTACTACAGCAAAAAGAAACCTCAGTCGTCAGCGTTCTCGAATCCGTATATTTGAAGTAGGTACTCAATTTTCGCAGAAGTCTAAAGAAGTAAAGGAAACTCGGGTAATTGCTGGATTGGCATCAGGACAGCTTTGGCCTGAGCACTGGAAAAATGATAATAGGGATATAGATTTTTTTGATATGAAGGCAGATCTGGAAGCTCTTTTTGAGCTTACTAATAATAGAAATACCATAGATTTTTCTTCAGCGGAACATCCAGCTCTAACCATAGGTAAATCTGCACGTATCCTTAATAAGGAGAGAGAGATAGGTTGGATTGGTGAGTTGCATCCAGAGCTCCAACAGAACATGAATATCAAAAGTTCAACGATGCTTTTTTCTTTGGAAATTGAGAGTTTATTATTTAGAAAAATACCAAGTTTTAAATCTTTTTCAAAATATCCATCAGTTCGACGAGATCTTGCCTTGGTATTAGATGAGGAGATTTCAAGCGATCAAATTACCAACAGTATTCGGGATATTTCCGGAAATCAGTTGCGTGAGATACGAATTTTTGATGTATACCGGGGCAAGGGAATAGAATCAAACAGAAAAAGCCTAGCCTTAGGGTTGATTTTGCAAGATACATCCCGCACCCTTACGGACAGGGATGTTGATGAAATAATACGTTCTGTCACGACTCACTTAGAACGTACTTTTAAGGCAACAATAAGAAAGTAAGAATAAAAAAGCGATATCTGAAATGGCATTAACTAAAGCGGATATGACTGAGTCTTTATTTGGTGAGCTTGGGCTTAACAAACGTGAGGCTAGGGAACTTGTGGATACTTTCTTTGAGGATTTAAGGGCGGCCTTAGAATCAGGTGAACAAGTCAAATTATCTGGATTTGGAAATTTTGATTTAAGAGATAAGGATCAACGTCCTGGTAGAAATCCAAAAACTGGTCAGGAAATTCCAATAACCGCACGAAGAGTTGTAACTTTTCGTCCAGGTCAAAAATTAAAAGCAAGAGTAGAGGCATATGCTGGAACCGGGGAATAACTCAGAACTACCTCCTATACCAGGAAAGCGTTACTTTACTATTGGTGAAGTAAGTGATCTTTGCGGAGTAAAGCCTCATGTTTTGAGGTATTGGGAACAAGAGTTTCCTCAATTAAAACCAGTAAAGCGCCGTGGAAATCGTCGATACTATCAGCGTCAGGATGTTCTTATTATTCGCCAAATTCGAAGTCTCTTGTATCAAGAGGGCTTTACTATAGGCGGAGCTAGACAGAAGCTGACCGGCGAAGAAGCACGAACTGATCTATCTCAGAGTCAACAAATAGTTCGTCAGTTACGAACGGAGTTAGAGGAAATTGCGAAGGTTCTTCGAAGATAAGAATTGACGGGTTTTCTTCTTTCCCACGTTTTCGATCTAATTTCATTTCCGCTACAGTTATTGATAGCGTCGGGGTGTGGCGCAGCCTGGTAGCGCACTTGCATGGGGCGCAAGAGGTCGCTGGTTCGAATCCAGTCGCCCCGACCACTTTGTTATATCCAAGATTTAGTTGTTGGTAATATGACAATATCTAGATACTGTTAACGCTCATGGAAACCAAGGAACGTCAATTTTGAGCAAAAAAGATAAAATAGATCCTAGGCAACATTCCCGATTAGTTGTTGATGGGCTTGCTCAAGCTCCTAGCCGCGCAATGTTAAGAGCGGTTGGGTTTACTGATGAGGATTTCTCAAAACCTCAAATTGGAATAGCATCAACCTGGAGTATGGTTACGCCCTGTAATATGCATATCAATGAGCTTGCTGATCGAACTGCAGTAGGCGCTGATTCTGCTGGCGGTAAAAGTGTAATTTTTAATACTATTACCGTATCAGATGGTATCTCAATGGGTACTGCAGGTATGCGTTACTCATTGATATCTCGAGAAGTAATAGCCGATTCAATAGAGGCTGTTGTGGCTGCTGAAGGCTTTGATGGACTAGTTACAATTGGCGGTTGTGATAAAAACATGCCTGGGTGCGTTATGGCAATGGCTCGTTTAGACCGGCCATCTATCTTTGTTTATGGAGGAACTATTCAGCCTGGTCCAAAACATCGTGATGTTGTTTCTGTATTCGAGGCTGTTGGCGGTGTTACAGCTGGTCAAATGAGCTTGGAAGAACTACGTGAGGTCGAAACAACAGCGATTCCCGGACCAGGCTCATGTGCTGGTATGTACACTGCCAATAGTATGGCATCAGCTATTGAAGCAATGGGCTTGAGCTTGGCTAATAGCTCTGCTCAAGAAGCTGTGTCAAGCGAAAAAAAGAGTGACTGTGAAAAGGCAGGATTAGCGGTTATGAACCTTGTGAGACGAGGCATTAAACCGTCGAATATTCTAACGAAAGAATCATTTGAGAATGCTATTACGATGGTCATAGCACTCGGAGGCTCTACAAATGCTGTTTTGCACTTGCTGGCTGTTGCTCATGATGCGCAAATTGCTCTAACCCTAGATGATTTTACTCGCATTGGAGCTAGAGTCCCTGTATTAGCAGATCTTCGGCCAAGCGGACAATACATGATGTCTGAATTAATCCGAATTGGAGGAATTCAACCGCTGATGAAAACTTTATTAGATGCTGGTCTATTGCATGGTGATTGTCTGACTGTAACTGGCGAGACATTAGCAACTAACCTGCAATCTGTCGTTCCTTATGTGGAAGGCCAAGATATCGTACGGGATTTAGATAACCCTATTAAATCTGATAGCCATTTAGCAATTTTATATGGAAATCTTGCTCCTGAAGGAGCTGTTGCAAAAATTTCAGGTAAAGAAGGTTCACGTTTTAGAGGTTCTGCACGGGTATTTCATTCTGAAGAAACCGCCCTAGAAGCAATATTAGATGGGCGAGTGGGTCCAGGAGATGTCGTCGTTATACGTTATGAAGGTCCTAAAGGAGGACCTGGTATGCGTGAAATGTTGAGTCCAACAGGAGCAATAATAGGGCGAGGCTTGGGGGATAAGGTTGCTTTGATTACAGATGGACGTTTTTCTGGTGGCAGCCATGGCTTTGTGGTTGGACATGTTTCGCCTGAGGCCGCTACAGGCGGTCCAATCGCTATAGTCCACGAAGGCGACATAATCACAATAGATGCTGAGTCTAAAACTATTGATGTTGAGCTTTCATCTGAAGAAATTAATGAAAGATTACTGAACTGGAAGCCAGAACCGCCTTATACCACGAGAGGGTTGCTGTCTAAGTATGCGCGATTAGTTAGCTCAGCATCTCTTGGGGCAGTGACAGATATCAATTAAATTAAAGCATTAACTAATCATGAATACAGCAATTGAAGTAAGGCGTGAATTTGAAAGCTTTGATTCGCCAAATTCTAACTCGCCCTATGTTGTTATGAAATTTGGGGGTAGGAGTGTTGCTTCATCTGATAATTGGCACGCTATTGCTGAGTTATTAGAGGAACGTATAGCAAGCGGGCTTATACCAGTTGTTGTTCATTCAGCCCTCGCTGGAGTTTCTAATGCTCTTGAACAGCTTGTTGATGAGACGGTAAAAAATGGATCAAGCGATTTACTAAAAAAAATTCATGCTATACATGCTGAGTTAGCTAAAGAGCTGGGAGTTGATATAGCTTGCATTGAAGAATGCCTGCAAACATTACATGAACTTGTAGACAGTGTTCGACTAGTTGGTGAAGTACCTCCAAATATTTACGCCAGAATAATGGCAACAGGAGAGTTGCTTGCCACTAATTTAGGAGCTAGCTATCTCAAAAATATTGGATTAAAGGCGCATTGGAAAGATGCTAGGAATTTACTCCAAAGTGTTTGCCGAACTGATGTGCAGGAACGTGTTAATTATCTTTCAGCATCTTGTGAATTTGAGGCTTCACCTCAATTGCAGAATGAATTAAGCGCAGTCGATGGTTTCATTGTCACGCAAGGTTTTATTGCGACCAATTCTAATGGCGACACTGTTTTGCTTGGAAGGGGAGGGTCAGACACTTCTGCAGCTTACCTGGCCGCCCAACTTGAGGCTCGTAGGTTAGAGATATGGACTGATGTTCCTGGTTTTTTTAGTGCTGATCCAAAAGCGATACCAACTGCTCGTTTACTCCATGAGCTTGATTATAGCGAAGCTCAAGAAATCGCTTCGGCCGGAGGAGGTATTCTTCATCCGCGAAGCATTTCACCTGTACGCAAGTCAGGGATACCTCTTTTTTTAAGATGTACTGGCCATACAGAATGGGGCGGCACTACTGTCCATCACTCAAAAAGGGAAGATGCGCCACAAGTTAAAGCGGTTTCTCAGAGATCAGGGCTGACTCTTGTCTCAATGGAGTCAATGGATATGTGGCATCAAGTTGGTTTTCTAGCTGAGGTGTTCTCGCTTTTCCGTACTCATGGGTTATCTGTAGACCTAATTTCCACCTCTGAGAGCAATGTAACAGTATCTATCGATAAAAATAATGGTTTAGTTGAGTCCTCTGCACTGGAAAATGTTGTCAAAGAACTAGAGCATTTATGCAAAGTTGATGTAATACATGAATGTACTGCTATTACATTGGTAGGGCAGCGAATACGCACAATACTCCATGAGCTTGGACCTATATTTGAAACTTTTGAAGAACATAAGGTGCATCTTTTAACACAAGCTGCCAATGATCTTAATCTGACATTTGTAGTGAGTGCCGAACACGGCTATAGCCTAGTTCAAAAGTTACATGGACATTTAGTAAAGAATTTTAAAGAAGGGATGATTTTTGGAGCAACTTGGGAACAGTTGTGCAATGCACCTAAAGATACCATTGCGCTTCCTTCTCCCTGGTGGATTAGAAAGCGAGATGAATTATTGAAATTATCAGAACAGTATAGTTCTGCTTATATTTATAATTCAGAAAGCGTTCATGAATCGCTAGAGGCGTTACAAGAGCTCAAGGCGGTTGATTCAGTTTTTTATGCTATGAAGGCAAATTCAAACTTAGAAATACTAAGCCTTATTGATAGTACAAATACGAATTTTGAATGCGTTTCTCCTGGCGAAATAAAGCGGGTTTTAGAGCTCATTCCTGCTATCGATAGGAGACGAATATTATTTACCCCTAACTTCTCACATAAGTCTGAGTATATATGGGCGTTTGAGCAAGACGTTTGGGTTACGCTAGATAATCTTCATCCAATTCGAGAGTGGCCAGAAGTTTTTTCTGGCAAGGATATATTTGTTCGTATAGATACTGGACAAGGACGTGGACACCATGAACATGTGCGCACAGCTGGTAGCCTTTCTAAGTTTGGAATTCCTTTATTTGAATTAGACGAGCTAAATAGATTAGCAAACACTGTAGGCGCAAGGATTGTAGGATTGCATGCGCATACAGGTAGCGGGGTTTTAAACCCAGAGAACTGGAAAAAAACTGGAATGCAACTTGCACATCTAACAAAAGTCTTCCCACAAGTAGAGTATCTAGATGTTGGTGGTGGCTTTGGGATACCAGAAAAACCTAATCAGCGGCCCTTAGACATGAATTTACTTAACGAAGCGTTATCTGACGTTAAAAATATAGCTTCCAATGTAAAGATTTGGATTGAACCTGGACGCTTCATTGTCGGACATGCAGGTGTCCTACTAACGCATGTAAACCAGACAAAAGGGAAGGGTGAAGTGCGCTACTTAGGAGTAGATGCAGGAATGAATACGCTTATTAGGCCTGCACTTTATGGGGCATATCATGAAATCGTCAATCTATCCCGTTTGGGAGATCAAAGCTCTGGACTCTTCACTATTGTAGGACCTATTTGTGAAACAGGTGATCGACTTGGTTCTGATCGAATGCTACCTGAAACTGAAGAAGGTGACGTATTGCTTATTGCTAACACGGGCGCCTATGGCTATGTAATGAGCTCTCAATATAACCTTAGAGAGCCAGCTCCTGAAGTATTGATTTAATAGGGGCTATTCTCAACTTAGTTAAATTATTTGTTATGTCTTTTTTCTAGCTCAGAGATAACATTCTCTAGTTCTAGGCCTCGGAGACGAAGCAGTACCAAAAGGTGGTAAATAAGATCTGCTGATTCTTCTGTTAAACGATCTGTGCTTTCCGCTGAAGCAGCAAGCACTACCTCAACAGCTTCTTCGCCTAGTTTTTTTGAAACTCTTAATATGCCTTGATCCGCAAGGCTAGAGGTATAGCTATCTTTTTTAGGTGAATTTATCCTCTCATCGATAGTCATTTCAAGGGTTTTTAGAAACTCAAATGTGCTCATTTTTTAATCCTTAATTTCAGGAGGTCGTATGGCTATGTTTGCTTTTATTAAATATTTCTTTAAGTCAGGGATCTTGATTTGCGCAGAATGAAAAACGGTTGCTGCAAGGGCTCCATCTACACTTGAGGCAGTGAAAACCTCTTTAAAATGCGCCATAGTTCCGGCTCCGCCTGAGGCAATAAGCGGCACACCACATATATCTCGCACATTAGCAAGCTGATCTAGATCGTACCCGTTTTTTACGCCATCCTGATTCATACAGTTGAGTACGATTTCACCAGCACCACGCTGTTGAACCTCATCAATCCAATCTAAGGTTGATCTTTGGCTAGAGCGGCTACGTTCAGGATCTCCAGTATTTTGATAAACAGTATAGTTACCGTTCTCAGAACTACTATCTACACCAATTACTACGCATTGTGCTCCAAATCGTGTAGCTAACTCCTCAATTAAATCAGGACGTTCTAGCGCTGGAGTATTAATAGATATTTTATCAGCGCCTAGATTTAGTATGGTTTCTGCATCAGCAAGACTTCTTATTCCACCAGCAACGCAAAAGGGAATATCTAAAACCGCAGCAACCTTGTTTACCCAGCTACGGTCAACTGTACGTCCATGTGGACTAGCGGTAATATCATAAAAAACTAGCTCATCTGCACCTTCATCTCGATATCGCGATGCCAAGTTGATGATATCTCCCATGATTCGATGATTACGAAACTGGACTCCTTTCACAACGACCCCATCTCGAACATCTAGGCATGGAATTATCCGTTTAGTAAGAATAAGCTCATCTCCTCTTTCGAAAAACGTTGTTCTAATAAAGCCTTACCAGATATCGCATATGCGACTCCTGTTTTTTTAAGCATGTGCAAATCATCAACATCACGTACGCCACCTGATGCTTGAAAATCTATATGAGGGTAACGATCAACGCATTCACGATATAGAGTCACATTGGGCCCAAGTAGTGCACCATCTCTTGCTACGTCAGTACATAAAACATGTTTAAGACTCGTCTCAGAGTATGATTCTAGTAGAGCCCAGAGGGTATGGTCAGAATTCTTAGTCCAACCATGGGTGGCAACATAAGGAGTGCCATCTGTATCTAAATTGATATCAAGCGCTAGACAAAAACGATCAGAATCTAAATCTTTTAACCATTTTTTTACTAGCATAGGTTTTAGCAAAGCAAGACTACCTATGACTACTCGGTCAACATAATTTAACGCTTCTGTTACATGTGACGTTGAACGAATTCCTCCACCTAATTGAACTTTTAATCCTGCTATATTGGAAATCATTTTTATTGTTGAAAGATTTTTTGGAGAACCAATTTGAGCTCCATCTAGGTCTACCACATGAAGCCAGTTTGCTCCAAGATTAAAATATTTTTTTGCAAGCTCAACTGGATCGACTTCATAGAGAGTTACCTTTTCAAAATCCCCACGTAGTAGCCTGACACACCGTCCATTACGAATATCTATTGCAGGAAGAAGCTCCATAGTTTTCAAGCTTAAAAGTTTAAAAAATTAGCTAATATTAACGATCCAACTTTTGAGGATCGTTCTGGGTGAAATTGCGTTGCATAAAAATTATTATATTGCACGACTGCTGAAAAACTTCCACCATAATTTGTGGTTACATACGTATGTTCATTAACAGGGAGAGCATAACTATGGATGAAGTAGGCATAATCTCCATCCTTAACTCCTCTCATTAGTGGATTTTTTTTAATATTAGTTAGAGAGTTCCAACCCATTTGCGGTACAGGCAACCCCGGATTTTCAGAAAAACGAGATGCATATCCAGGAATTATGTTGAGACAAGTTGCATTATCTTCTTCTGAACCGCTATAAAGAAGCTGAAGTCCTAGGCAAATTCCTAAGACAGGCTGTTTAAGACTTGGAATCAGGCCGGTCAGACTTGCATTTTTTAGCCTGCTCATCGCATCACTAGCAGCTCCCACCCCTGGCAAAATAACGTGGCTTGCCATTTTGATGATTTTTGTGTCTTCAGACACAACGGGTTCTATCCCTAATCTTTCAATTGCAAAGATTAATGAAGCAAGGTTTGCTCCACCGGTAGCAATGATTACAGGATTAGAATTCAAAGCATTCCTTTTGTTGATGGAATCTCACTACCATCCCTCAAAAAAGCCTGTCTTAAGCTCCTAGCTACACCTTTAAAACAACTTTCGACCATATGATGAGAGTTTTCACCCACTACCTCTATATGAATAGCTGCCCCTAAAGTTTCAGCGAGCGAACTAAAGAAATGTGGTACTAACTCAGTAGGTAGACCACCTACCTCTTTACGAGGAAAATTCGCTTGAAATACTGAGAATGGGCGTCCGCCTAAATCTATGCTAACCCTTGCCTGAGACTCATCCATTGGTAAAACAAATCCATAGCGCTGAATGCCACGCTTATCCCCCAATGCTTCTTTTAAAGCTTCGCCAAGAGTAAGGGCAACATCTTCAACAGTATGGTGTTCATCAATATGTAAGTCGCCAGTGCAGTGTAGCTGTAAGCTAAAATTACCATGTTTAGCAAGTTGCTCTAACATATGATCAAAAAAGCCGATTCCTGTATTAATTTCCCCCTTAGCAGGGGCATCTAAATCTACTTTAATGCTTATATTAGTCTCTGATGTTTTTCTCTCTATATGGGCCCGACGAGGATCATTTAGCAAAAGGTGCATAATGCTTTCCCAGCATTCTTTTTCTGGACCATTTTTGGAAATTTTAAAACTGTTTATTCCAATGTTATTTGCAAACTCAATATCTGAGTCTCTATCTCCAATCACAGCAGATCGATTTCTATCTAGTTTTGTATTGGCTAGATAGTTCTTTAAAAGTCCTGCTCTGGGCTTTCGGCAAATGCAATCATCTGATTCAAAGTGCGGACAGAAAAATTCTTCTGAAAAGATGATTCCCTGTGTAGAAAATAGATCCTTAATATAAGCATGAGTTATATCAAAATCTTTTTGTGGAAAACTATCCGTGCCTAGCCCATCCTGATTGCTAACAAGAACAAACTGAAAGCCTGCTTCTTTAGCTTGTAATAATGCAGGTATAACCCCAGGCATTAAATGAACCTTTTCAACACTATCTACCTGCTGGTCATCGGGCTCTTCTATAAGAGTTCCATCACGATCTAAAATTAGCACTTTATTGTTCATTTATTTGCCCTGCCGTTTGTTTGCTATCATGCTAAATTCATTTGAAAGCGCTTTAAGTAATTGATCGTTATCGTTTGAGCTGCCAACAGTTATTCTCACGCATTTTTTAATGGATTCATGATTATTAAACACTCTTACTAGAACACCACCATTTTTTGCTGCTATGACAAACCGCTCACGTTCGCTTGTTGAAATTAATATGAAGTTTGCATCGCTTGGCCAAACTCTTTCTACAACTGGAAACTTCATTAATTCATCTTTCAAACGTAACCTTTCGCTAAGAATAATAGAATTTTTTTCCTTGGAAATCGCTAACGAACCCTTATCTAAGGCTTTAAGAACAAGCTCTATTGAGGGCGTAGGAAATGTGTAAGGTGGGAGTACGTTTTCAAGAAACGTAATGAGTTTTTTTGCTCCTATAACAGCACCACAACGTACACCAGCTAGAGACACAAACTTAGAAAGAGTTCGCAGGGAGACAACATGATCATTTGTTTTTTGTAATGGATTAAGTTCTTCCTCAGTTGAGAATTCTTGATACGCTTCATCTAGAACTACTAAGGCACGCCCACGTGCAGCATTACAAATTTCAATAATATCTTTTCTCGCCATTGATCCGCCTGTTGGGTTATTTGGCGAACAGATAAAGACTATTTTAGTTCCCATATTAATTTGATTAATGACTTTTTTGGTGTCTAGACTGAAGTCATCAATCAAAGATTGGTTTCTTAGTAAAGGAATTTCTATAACTTTAACGTTTTGAATATCCGCATATAGGCGGTACATATCAAAAGTTGGAGGACAGATTACGATACTATCTTTACCTGCCGAGCAAAAAGCCCTGATTAATATATCAATGGCTTCGCTACTTCCACGAGTAATTAACATTTCCTTTTCATCAACTTTATAGTGAGATGCAAGAGAAGCCCGAAGAGCGTATGGACGCGGTGGTGGGTATCTATTAAGACCTCGTTTTGTATCATCTCCAGATGATCTATATGGAGATTCGTTAGCATTCATACGAATTAGCCCTGGTTCATATATTCCTGGGGTGTAAGGAATAATGGTTAGCAGTTCTGGGCGAGCTAAATCAAGAACATTAGTTTCCATTAGTCTTGCTCCGTTTTAAACCTTCAAGCGCATCAAGTCGCAAACTAACAGCTTGACGATGGGCGTCTAACCCTTCCAGCGTCGCAAGTTGTTCCGCAATTGGTGCAATTTTTTGAAACCCTTCAGGCGTAAGCGTTTGTACCGTCATCGAACGTAAAAAATCAGTTACTCCTAGGCCAGAATACGAGCGGGCATAGCCGTAGGTGGGCAGAACATGGTTTGTGCCGCTGCAGTAGTCACCTATAGATTCGGGAGCCCATGGACCAAGGAATACTGATCCTGCGGCCTGAACTTTCTCAAGAGCTGCCTTAGGGTCTTCTACCTGCAACATAAGGTGCTCTGGAGCGTATTGGTTGGCAATCAATAAAGCTGTATCTAAGTTGTCCACAAGTATTGCACGTGAGTTTTTTAAAGATCTTTCGATGATATATTTTCGACTTAATCTTTGTTGTTGCCGTTTAATTTCTTCTATTGCTACTTGTAAAAAAGTCTCATTGGTACTAATTAAAATAACCTGTGAGTCTGGTCCATGCTCAGCTTGAGATAACAGGTCGGACGCAACAAAAACAGAATTCGCTTTTTTGTCAGCGATAACCATAATTTCTGAAGGTCCTGCTGGCATATCTCTTGCTGCGCCTTCAGGATCTTGAGAAGCCTGTGCTTTTGCTGCTGTAACCCAGGCATTACCAGGACCAAATAGCTTTGAGACTTTTGGAATAGATTCTGTCCCATATGCCATGGCAGCGATGGCTTGTGCTCCACCAACCTTAAAAATTACTGATATATTGCATACTTTAGCTGCGTAAAGCACAGCAGCATTAACTCTGCCATCTGTCTGTGGTGGGCTACATAGGATCACTCGTGAACAACCTGCAAGCATTGCTGGAATTCCAAGCATCAAAGCTGTTGAAGGCAAGGGGGCGTTTCCAGCAGGCACATAAAGTCCAACATCTGGTATTGCTCGATTGACACGCTCGCAATAAACCCCAGGAGCTGTTTCTACAGCCATTGACACTGGTAGTTGAGCGCAATGAAAACGAGTGATATTGGCCGCAGCTTCCTCAATTGCATTTTTATCAGCTTTATCTAATAACTTTTCGGCCCGTCTGATTTCTTCGGGTGAGACCGAAAGCTTTGAGAGACAAACAGAATCAAGTTCTTCTGTCAGCGATATAAGCGCTCGATCACCTTCCTCCTTAACTTTATTTATAATTTCAGAAACACGTTCTTGTAGTTGAGAATCATGTGATAAAGCAGGACGTTTAAGAAGCTCTTTCTGTTCTTTAGGCTGAAGATTATTCCAGTTATATAGTTTCATGGTTCTTACGACAGCATTTTTTCTACTGGAAGTACCAACATTGAGCTTGCTCCTGCATCCTTTAAGTCCTCAAGAGTTCCCCAAAAAACATTCTCTCGACACACGGCATGTAATGCGACTTTATCTTGTCGGCCTTCTAACGGAATTATTGTTGGCGCTTCGCTTCCTGGTAGGAGTCTACGAATTTCCTGTAATGCATCCCGTGGGGCATGAAGCATAATGTACTTACTTTCTTTAGCCTGTAAGACTCCCTTTATCCTCTGCAAAAGACGCTTGATCCAGTCAGCCTTAGTATCATTTAATTCGGCAGGGGTCTGTATCAATGTAGCACTGCTCTCAAGAATAGTTTTAGCCTCATATAGATTATGAGCCTTCATTGTTGCACCACTCGAAACGAGATCACAAATTAAGTCAGCTCTCCCTAGACTTGGCGCAATTTCTACTGCTCCAGAGAACTGAATTACACTTGCATTAACTTCGTTTTCTTTTAGATAGGCTTTTACAATTGCGGGATAACTGGTAGCTATCCTCTTTCCTTCAAGAGATTTTGAACCTAAGAAATCATCACCATCTGGAATACCAAAGGAAAGTCTGCAATGCCCGTAATCAAGAGACACTAGCTGTTTGAAAATTTCTGTTTCACTGGTTTCTTCTATGTTGAGCCTAGATTCTTCAATAATATTACCTCCTACTATTCCCAGATCGCATACATCTTCTTGGACCAATCCGGGGATGTCATCATCACGAACCAGAAGCACATCGATAGGCATATTTTCTCCATAACAAATCAATTGATCACGTCCGCGGGAATACCTAAGCCCACAACGGCCTAATAAATCCATTGAGTGATCGGTCAAGCGACCTGATTTTTGTACGGCAATTTTTATGCGTATGTCATTGGTATCCATTGATACTTTCCTTTTTAAGTCAGATTCATTGCTGCGAGCAAGATCGTTGTAAAGCTGTTTTATAGCCGCCATTACCATCTGTAAGGGAACGTGCAACTCGTCCTATCGTTGTAACGGAGACCCCGGTTTTTTCGTGTATTTGCCTATAGGGCAACCCACCAACAAGATGCGGAACGACCGCCCATCTATCAACTAAAGCCTCAAGCTCTGATGGCGTACACAGATCAGTGAAGAAACGACGACAATCCTCTGTGCTATCTAATGTCATTACGGCACGATAAAGGGCTGTCTCAGCCTTCTCTTGTTCAGGATTTCTGTTTTCACGGTTTTCTTTCATAATATGTAGTGCACTAATGTATTAATGTAATAATGTACTAATACAATAGCACAACGGTCCAGTAAAAAACAAAATTAATGTCAATAATTAAAAGACTAAAAGTCGATGATTTATTTATATTTTATTGAAGATAAAACATTGTGATGCTTGCAATCGAGTCGCTAAAGGCGACAATTACTGCCACTAATTCATGTACATCCGGATCACAATTGAAAGTCACCTCAATGCTGAACACACCCGCTGTATTAAACGTTAAGTCACTAGAAGTGTGGCGAGGAGGAGGGTGCCTATTTCAGGGCCTTAATTTCAGCTTAGAATCTGGACAAATTGCGCTTATTAGCGGACCTAATGGGTCTGGGAAAACTACTTTGTTACGGGTGCTCTCCGGCATGAATCAAGCAGCTGGTGGATGTGTGACTTGGAGAGGCGAAGAAATTCACCGCCTTAATCCAGAGTCCCAAGCAGAGATAACATATCAAGGGCATTTGGATGGACTTAAGAAGGAGTTTACTGTCGAAGAAAACCTTCGCTTCTATCAGACAATGAGTAATAGCAAAAAGCCGCTAGAAGGCTTGTTAGAGGAGCTTAGATTAGGACCTTACCGAACTCGCCAGATTCGTTATTTATCGGCTGGGCAAAGACGACGGGCAGCCTTAGGCTGTATGAGGATAAAACCTGCAAAGCTTTGGTTGCTCGATGAACCATTAACAAATCTTGATACCAAAGGAGCACAGCTAGTTTCCTACTGGATTTCTGAGCATGCTAAATCTGGCGGAATTGCTGTCGTAGCAACGCACCAGAGAGATAGTCTTATCCAAACAGCAACTATAGAAATTGAGCTTTAAATGGATGTATTTTTACTTATACTAATACGCGATCTACGATTGTCTTTTAGACGTTGGAACGAATTAGCGACGCCATTACTATTTTTCATTATCATCGCTTCTTTATTCCCTCTTGCCTCATCCCCAGAAATATCACAGCTACGTGATTATGGTGGTGCTGTTCTATGGATCTCAGCGCTGTTATCCTCTTTGTTAGCATTGGATGGCTTATTCCGTGTAGATGCGGAAGATGGGAGCATGGAGCAATTGATTCTCAGTCCGACCCCGTTTGGGGTTATCGTATTAGCGAAAATTACAGCGCATTGGATAGTTAGTGGTGTACCACTGATTTTAGTGGCGCCATTGCTAGCGCTATCTTTTTACCTTCCTATAGAGGCTTTGCCTGTCTTTATTTCAGCCATAGCTTTAGCTACGCCAATTCTTAGTGTGCTGGCAGCAATAGGGGCAGCACTCACAGTATCATTACGTGGAGGCGGAGCGCTTATTGGATTGCTAATGTTGCCAATGATGGTTCCTATATTGATTTTTGGAACATGGGCTACGGATGCTGCAGTACAAGGTGATAACCCTATAGGTGCGTTATTACTATTAGCTTCCTTGGCCATACTTTCTATTTCTTTAGGCCCACTTGCTGCTGCAGGCGCAGTTAAAGTAGCTATGGAGTAAAGGTAGTTGTGAAATAAAAATGCCATTCATGAGATGTAACTTGGGACGAATAGTCAATGCGATCAGCGTATTAAATAAATTTTTTTGGCGCTGGTTTCATCGATTGGCATCACCGCCTCATGTATACGCTTTAGCGGGCCGCGTTTGCCCATGGTTTGCGGGATTAGCGATTATTTTTTTAGTGGCTGGAACTTATGGAGGTCTAGTCCTTGCTCCAGCTGATTACCTTCAAGGTGATGGGTTTCGCATTATCTATGTGCACGTACCTAGCGCATATCTTGGGATGTTGGCGTACATGGTGATGGCTTCAAGCGCAGCTATTGGTTTTATCTGGCGCATGAAAATGGCTTACGGACTTGCTGTTAGCGCTGCTCCTCTAGGAGCTTGGTTTACTGTTCTTGCCTTGGTCACCGGAGGAATATGGGGCAAACCTATGTGGGGAACCTATTGGCAATGGGCTGATGCCCGATTAATGTCAGAGCTAATGCTGCTTTTTCTTTTCTTAGGTTTTATGGTTCTACGAGCATCCTTTGATGACCGAGAGAAGGCGGATCGAATTAGCGCTATTCTTGCAGTAGTTGGCGTTATTAATATTCCTATAATTCATTACTCTGTTGAATGGTGGAGCACTCTTCACCAGGGACCAACAATAGCTAAACTTGATGAGCCCTCTATTACAATAGATATGTTGATTCCCTTACTTGTCATATTAATAGGGTTTACGGCTTTTTTTGGCTGGCTGCTTTGCAAGAGATTGCAGGGAGAGATATTAAAGCGTGAGAGACAGACACGCTGGGTAGAGGACCTTGTTAAAGGCGGATCAGCATGACGGAATTCATGCTTATGGGTGGATATGCGGGCTATGTCTGGTCTGCATACGGGATTACACTACTTGTTCTAATAGTTAATGTATGGATGGCTTATAGGTACCATACAAAGTGGCTTAAACATGCACAGGAAGAGGATATGACGAAGGTTTCGGCACGACAGCCTATAGTGAAGCGTATTTCATGACCTCACGTCAAAATAGAATGGTTTTGATTGGTCTTGTGGTAGCAGGTGTTACAGTCTCGGCTTTTCTTGCTTTGCGGGCATTTGAGGAAAATTTATTATTCTTTTTTAGTCCGGCTCAGGTGGCGGCAGGAGAGGCACCTACTGACAGAACTTTTCGATTAGGTGGTATGGTTTTAGAAGACAGTATTGAACGTGAAATAGGCAGCTTAACTCTGAATTTCATAGTCACCGACTATACAGCCTCTGTTCCTGTCAGTTACACGGGGGTTCTACCCGATCTTTTTGCTGAAAACCAGGGCGTTGTGGCTAGAGGAACTTTAGACAATCAGGGTGGTTTTATTGCAGAGGAAATCCTAGCCAAACACGATGAAAATTATATGCCACCAGAGGTAGCAGAAGCCCTTGCCTTAAGTGAAGAGTCTCAAAAACCATGATTCCTGAAATTGGACAGTTTGCTTTAATCCTTGCTCTTGGCCTGGCGCTTATTCAGGCAACAATTCCTTTGCTTGGCGCCATGTGGTCTCGTGAAGATTTAACCGCTATAGCAAGACCAGCTGCAACTGGACAGTTCGTTTTCGTAATGGCAGCTTTTATTGTGCTGTGCCATGCATTTCTAAATGATGACTTTAGTGTCCTATATGTAGCAACAAATTCTAATAGTGCCTTACCGACACCTTATAAAATTGCGGCAGTATGGGGGGCACATGAAGGATCCTTGCTTCTATGGATTCTTATTCTCTCTACTTGGACGCTTGCAGTCACATTAGGGAGTCGTAGCCTGCCTCATGAATTCGCTGCTAGAGTTCTTGGTATTCTAGGTATCGTTAGTGTCGGAATGCTGCTGTTTACATTGCTAACATCTAATCCTTTTGAGCGTTTTTTTCCAGCTGCAATAGAGGGAAATGATCTTAATCCTCTTCTGCAAGATCCAGGACTGGTTATGCACCCTCCAATCCTTTATGCAGGTTATGTTGGACTTGCAGTACCTTTTGCATTTGCTGTTGCTGCACTACTAACCGGCAAGTTAAGTCAGGATTGGGCTCGTTGGACTAGGCCTTGGACAGTTGCATCATGGATGTTTCTGACTGTTGGCATAGCGCTCGGCAGTTGGTGGGCTTATTATGAACTTGGCTGGGGAGGATGGTGGTTTTGGGATCCCGTAGAAAACGCTTCTTTTATGCCTTGGTTAGCGGGTACCGCTTTAATCCATTCTCTTGCTGTCACAGAGCGACGAGGTATATTTAAAAGCTGGACTCTTCTTTTAGCAATTTCAGCTTTTTCATTAAGCCTATTAGGTACCTTTCTGGTTCGTTCTGGAATTTTAGTCTCTGTACATGCGTTTGCATCTGATCCGGCAAGAGGACTCTTCATACTTCTATTGCTAGGTGCTATTACAGGGGGTTCCCTTACGCTATATGCCTTTCGAGCAAGACATTTAACAGTGGAAGGTGGGTTTAGACTGGTTTCCAGAGAATCATTCTTATTAATGAATAATATATTATTAGTTGTTGCTACAGCAGCCGTGTTGTTTGGAACGCTATACCCTCTATTTTTAGATGCATTGGGCATGGGAAAAATTTCAGTAGGCCCTCCATATTTTAATGCTGTTTTTTTGATTCCAATGCTTCCTTTGGCTGTATTGGTTGGCATGGGAATGCATACCACTTGGTTACGTATGTCAGTTGAACCTCTTAAGAAAAGGCTTTTATTCCCTGCTGGCATAGCACTTATGATTGGCATTATTTTTCCATTTATCATGTTTGGAGAAGCAGGCATACTAACTCTTGTCGGTGTAGTGACTGCTTTATGGGTGATAGCATCTTCTCTGTTAGAACCAGTAAAACGTATGTTTCAAAAAGACCGCTCTCCGATGCCTCTCACGCGAGGACAGTTGGGAATGTATCTCGCTCATTTGGGTGTGGGTGTTTTTATTCTCGGAGCCACCGTAACTTCTAGTTATAATATTGAAACTGACTCAAGAGCAGTTCCAGGTGATCGTTGGCAGGTGGGCGAATATGAACTCTTTTTTCGTGATTTAAGGCGTATAGAGGGACCTAATTACGAAGCAACAGAGGGTGAATTCGAAGTATGGGAAGGCGATCAACTTGTAACGATTCTTCGTCCACAGAAACGCGTATACCGTGTTCAGACCAGCCCAATGACAGAAGCTGCAATTGATGTTGGTTGGAGTAGGGATTTGTTTATAGCGCTTGGTGATCCTTTAGGTGATGGAGCCTGGAGCCTGAGAGTGCAGATTAAACCCTTAATCCGTTTTATCTGGCTTGGCGCCTTAATAATGGCTTTTGGAGGATTGTTAGCAGTTATGGACCCTCGTTATCGCGTTAAACACACACGTGAAAAGGTTACCGTAAGCAAAGAATCATTGGAGACTGCGTGATGTGGCGTTACCTTATGCCAATTGGAGTATTTCTTGTTTTAACGGCATTTTTTGTTAAAGGGTTAAGCTTAAATCCACGTTATGTTCCATCTCCGTTGTTAGGGAAACCTGCACCAATTTTTGAGTTGCCACGCCTTAAGGACCTAAATTCAACATTGGGAAGTGGGGATATTGAGGGTCAAGTTGCCTTATTGAATGTTTGGGCTACATGGTGTGTTGGATGCCGACAAGAGCATGGTTTCCTTGTTGAACTATCTCAAGAAAATAATGTGCCAATCTATGGATTGAACTGGAAGGATGATCGTAATGCTGCTCTTGATTGGCTTTCCTCCTTGGGGGATCCCTATGTTGGATCTGCGTTTGATGAACTTGGAGAGGTAGCTATAGACTGGGGGGTTTATGGAGCTCCTGAAACTTTTTTATTAGCTAACGATGGCACGGTTCTTTACAAGCATATAGCGCCGTTAACAAGGGACATATGGACCAGTGAGTTTATACCGCGGATTATTGCTGAATGCGGATCTATACCATGCCCAACAGTCAACAATTGATTGCTATTCGTAGCAGCCTCGGGTTAAGCGTTTTATTGCTAGCTAGTGTAGCGTGGGCAATTGATCCCATGCCACCGTTTGAAGACCCAAGACTTGAATCAAGCTATCAGGAATTGATTAATGAAGTGCGTTGCTTGGTTTGTCAGAACCAAACCATTGCTGATTCCAATGCTCCTTTAGCATCCGATCTACGAAGAGAAATTCATCAAATGATGGGTAATGGAGCATCTAGACCTGAGGTTGTTGAGTTTCTTGTTGCTCGTTATGGAGATTTTGTTCTATATAGACCTCCATTCCATTCAAAAACCTGGCTTCTATGGGGCGCGCCCGTTTTTTTATTAGCGCTTGGTTTTCTGATTTTTGCCCGTATTTTGAAATCACGTATGAGGCAGCCTTTGGATGAAATAGCCCCATGATGCTGTTCTGGGTTTGTGTAACTCTTCTATCTTTAGGAGCCTTATCTTTTATTCTATTTCCTGCATTGAGAGAGAGCAGAAAAAGTGGTCGTTGGTCATTATTAAATATGGTATCAGCAGCCTTGCTTGTTCCTCTAAGCGTTGGAATGTACATAAGCATAAGCACCTGGAATGGAGATGTGAGTTCTGATCCAGAGCTTCCGCCGCTAGCAGAACTAATAGTAGGGCTTGAAACGAGTCTCAATCTAAATCCAGATGATGCTGTTGGATGGCAACTTCTTGGGCAAAGTTATTTGGCACTAGGTCGTTTCACTGATGCTAGACGGGCCCTAAGGGAAGCATGGCAAAGAACATTAACCCCTGATAATGATTTAAAACTAGCCCTTGGTGAAGCAGAAACGATGGTGGATCGAGCATCGCTGGTTGGTGAAGCAGGAATCCTTTTTGAAGACGTTTTAGAAACTGATCCATTAAATCCTAAGGCTTTATGGTATGGAGGATTAGTAGCGCTAGATATGGAACAGCCTAGTATTGCACGTGAAAGATGGGAGCAGCTACTTGCTTTAAATCCACCAGAACAGATTGCTGTCGTTCTAAGGGAGCAGATTAATTTATTAGGTGGATTAAGCGTAGATGGCATCGTCGGCACACAAAGCGCAGGTATAGACCCAGAGCTAACATCTTTAGCCGATGAGTTTCAATTACAGTTGAATGTAACTTTTGCAGACGAATTGCCAATAGAGAATATAGGCTCTCAAGCAGCTTTATTTATTTTTGCACGAGCACCACAAGGCGGTCCCCCATTAGCAGTTATTCGACAAGCAGCTTCGGCTGTTCCAGGGATTTTTTCATTAAGCGATGCGAATGCGATGTTGCCTGGAAGTTCATTGACAGATTTTGAATCCCTAACTATTGTTGCTCGTCTGTCATTATCAGGACAGCCAATGGCATCATCTGGTGATTTTTATGGTGAACTACTTTATAACACTGTAAATGGGGATCGTGAGGTCGAGCTTCAAATCAATCAAATTGAAAATTAAGTAATTTTTTATTTCTTACTTAATGGTTACTGCCTTACCTGATAGTGCTGATCGGGTTACAGCCTCCATAGTTTGAATGTTCCCTAATTTTTCTTCTGAGGTGAACGGGTAGGGCGTGTTATTACTAGCAGCATCAGCAAATGCTTCAAGATTGGCTCGCACTGTATCTTGATATTCAAACTCCTTGATTTCAATTGGTTTCGTGCTTTTCGATATAGTGAATCGTGTTATTCCTTTTGAGCCTGGATGAACGTCACTTCGAATTTCAGCCCAACCGTTAGAACCAAATATATGCAAGCGTATAAACATACTAGTAGCCAATATGGCGCTTATATAACCAGTTAAGCCGCTACTGAATTGGACCTGTATCGACAATGTGTCACCAGAGCCCCATTTTGTATAGCGTTGAGTGTGATTTGCATAGACCTTCTGAATAGAGCCGAATAAGTTGAGGTACAGATCTGTTAGATGAATTGCCATGCTGCTAAGCGCAGGAATTGGTGATTCCTTTTCTGAGGCTCTCCAATCATTTACATCTGTATTAGCAAGTAAATTATGACTAAAATTTGACTCTACATGCATAAGCGTGCCTAGGTCCCCATTTTTAACCAGTTTTTTAATAGCTTTGAAAGCAGGCTCAAAACGCCGTTCATGACCAACTCCTAGAGTTAAGTTTTCTGATTTGCATTTTGCAATAACTTTTTTTGCGCTCTCCGCAGTTAATGTCATTGGTTTTTCTACGAAAACATGTTTCTGGGCAGATGCACTACGAATTATCTGTTCTTCATGCAGCGAGTGCGGAGTAGCCAGAATCACTGCTTCAATATTTTTATCTTTAAGCGCATCTTCTAGGTTAGTTGTTATTGGGAAGTGCATCTCATTTGATAGGGTCTTACTATTGTTACCTTGCAACTCAACGCCTCTGACTATTTGAATCTTTTTGCTATCAGCAATGCTAGTAACTATATGGCGTCCCCACCAACCAAGCCCGACAATTGCTGCATTAAGCACAACTATTATTCCGTTAGATATCTCTATAAGCAGGCATTAAGTTGTGGCATCACCGCCATCTACTATGACAAGCTCATTATCTCCAACACCATTAAGCCGAAATAAGCGCGCGTCCTGATATTCTGGGGATTTGTGGCAGGCTACTGCCTCTTCATATGTAGGAAACTCTATAATCACATGGCGTTGATAGTAGAGCGATCCCTCCATATGCTGATGGTCTCCGCCTCGTGCTAATACACGACCGTTATATTTACCTATAATTTCGGGAACCAAATCCGTATAACGTTTATATTCAACGGCATTATAAATTTTCGAGCGTGCAAGCCAGTAAGCAGGCATAGAATGTCCTTTTTTTATGCAAATAACTTTGTTTTAAATCAAGCCCTTTGAGCTGAATTATTCTTGGTTTTTAATAACAACCTTTATAGCGCCATCTATTTTTTCTCGAGCATACTTAAGCCCAGTAGGTAAATCTGAGAGTGGGAAAGTATGAGTGTGTACTAAAGAGGCATCAAATCTCTTTTGTTTCATTAATGAAGCAGCTCTTCTCACTGCACTTTTTCCCTCACCACGTATTCCATAGAGATAAATATTATTGGCAACTATGTATTTAGTATCTACCGAAGCAGGGCCATGTGAAAATGCTGCTAAACATACACGACCACCACGACTAACCATCCTTATAGCGTCATTTACAGCATTCGGAGCGCCGGAGCATTCAAGAACAAAGTTTACGCCACGATTTGAGTTTGCCTCTCTAACAGCTTTAACTGGGCAAGTATTTTCAACATTTATTACATGGTCTGCGCCTAATTGTTTTCCTACCTCTAATCTATCCTGGACAATATCTGTGAGAATTACAGGGTCAGCACCCAGTGCCTTGCCTACAGCGACTCCTAGCAATCCAATAGGACCTGCACCGGTAACTACTAGGCCCTGTCCAGCGACTAACCCACCGAGAACATCAAGACCATACATAGCAGTGCCAGCTGTCACAATTAACGTTGCAACTTCATCGGTCATGAAATCAGGTACACGAACCAGGGTGTTCACATGATTTACTGCGTATTGCGTAAATGCTCCATCAGTAGTGTATCCGTTGGCACGATGACCTTTACTGTATTCATCATAATTTGCACCATAATTTAGGCAGGAGGTATACATACCCATGCGACATCGTTCACACCGACTACAACCAGCATGAATTTCGACAGCAATGCGATCACCTACTGCATACTCATCGACTGTTGGCCCCAACTCAACGATAGTTCCCATGTATTCATGGCCTGGCGTAAAATTCTTATTAAATGGAAGTTCTCCTTCAATAAGCGCTGGTGAACCTTCATTGATGATCTCTAAGTCTGTAGCACATATTGCAACTGCATCAATCCTTACTAAAACCTCTCCAGTTCCTGGTTTAGGTACAGGTTTATCCACTAGTTCAATAACATCTGGATCACCTAGGACCCATGCCTTCATAGATTTGGGTATTTCATATCCAGACATTTTCATTCTCCGAAATTTATCACTGTCTAGCGTACTGTAAGTTTTATAGTTAAGTATTATTAGTTGGAACTTACAGTAAAACTGCTGAACTTTACTTCAGAAGATTATCCGCATATTGAAAACTATTGTGATTGTTTAACCAGTTGCAGCAGTTTTTTCACTGTCCTGTTTTTCAAGAATTGCCATCATCACACGTTCTGCTGTAGCTGGCAGACTTGTAATTCGAACCCCAACCGCATCATATATAGCATTCATTATTGCTGCTGCTGTTGGAACCGCAGTAGGTTCTCCGGCACCTTTAGCCCCGAATGGTCCAGTAGGATCATAATTATCAACCAGACCTACCTCTAATTCCGGCATATCAAGGCTGGTTGGCATAATGTAGTTTGTTAAGTTTGGGTTTATTTGCCTACCTTCTTCAAAAAGGATCTCTTCTTGAAGTGCAAAACCAACCCCCATAGATATACCACCTTGTATTTGTCCCTCAACAAGCATTGGATTTATGGGTGTCCCGCAGTCATGTACAGCAACTATTTTTAGAATTTCTACTTCACCAGTTTCGTCGTCAACCTCTACATCAGCAATCTGTGTAGCATAGACATAAGTATTAAATGGCTTACCTTGTCCAGTCTCTGGATCCATTGCAAGGGTAGGTGGATTGTATGAAGCACTGCCAATAGCTGGGTTACCTACTACACTTTCGCTATGCTGGACTACTTCGCTAATTGGTATTGAACTTGAGGGAAACCCCAAAACCTGAATTCTTTTGTCTCTGGCTTCTAACTGATTAGGTTTAACATTTAATAACGGAGCTGCGGCTTCAAATAGTATCTCTCTGGCTTTCTCTGCAGCCTTAACTATGGCATTCCCTGTAACATAAGTTGTTCTACTAGCAATGGCTCCAGTGTCCATAGGAGTCACATCAGTATCTCCTGATACTACATGGACATCATCGGTAGATAGGCCTAATGTTTCAGCGGCTATTTGACCAAGTACTGTCAACGCCCCCTGACCGGTTTCCACAGTGCCTGTAAGAAGAGTTGCCGTGCCATCTGTGTTTACTTTCACAGTTGCTGCACTTGGGTTAGCAAGGACTGTAAACCCAATCGGATACCACATACAGGCCATACCTTTACCACGCTTTTTCATGCTTTCCACTCCTTCCATCCAAAGCGATCCGATGCTTGGTTGAGTGATTCTTTTAATGCAACACTTTGTAGGGTTTGGCTGGTTGGGCTCAATGAATTTTCTGAGAATCCATTTTTAAGTCGTATCTCAAGTGGATCTATGCCTAGTTTATGAGCAATCTCATCCATCTGGGATTCATAGGCAAAGCAAACTTGTGGTGCTCCAAAGCCTCGCATTGCACCAGTAGTTGTTTTATTTGTATAAACGGCATAGGCCTCAACAAAGACGTTTTCAATGTTATAGGGACCTGGAGCTAAAATAGAGCCCTTGCCAATAGTGGTGCCAGTCCAAGAGCAATAGGCACCTCCGTCAAGGACCAAACGAATCTTGCGAGCTAAAATTAAGCCTTCATCGTTCACGCCTGTTGTGTAATCCATTATGAATGGATGCCTAATTGTTGATGATGTGAATTCTTCATCACGAGTAAATACGCACTTTACTGGTCTGCGAGATTTTTTTGAAAGTAATGCAACAATTGGTTCATTACGGATTTCGTTTTTACCTCCAAAATTACCTCCGACAATAGTTCCGATTAAGCGAATTCGGCTTTGAGGAATTGCTAATGTACGAGATATATCTTCTCGACCAAGTGTAATACGACCCAAACTAGACCAAATCGTGACACGTCCATTACCATCCCAGGATGCAATTGTAGCTTGTGGTTCTAACGGAACATGTTCAACCATCTGTGTTCTGTATTGCCTATGAAAAACATGAGGCGAGTCCTTAAGTGCTTTTTCTACATCACCTTTTTTGATTATTTTGCTTGTATATATGTTGGATTCCCCATGTATTTTAGGGGAATCATCTTCAATCGCTTCAAGTGGATCAAAAACAGGCGTTAATGGCTCATATACGACCTTTATCTTTTCAAGAGCTTCCGTAGCCAGTTGTTCAGTGACTGCAGCAACTGCAGCAACACCATCCCCTCTATGCCTAACAATAGGGTAGGCCAGGATGGGCTGGTCCTGGAATGTTGGGCCAAAACTGTTTTCTGGGACTTCTGCGCCAGTTAATGTAGCAAGCACACCAGGCATTTTTTCTGCTTCGCTGGTATCAATACTTACTATGCGAGCATGGGCGTGGTCACTATGCAAAATTTTTGCATGCAGCATATGAGGGAATGTAATGTCATCAATATACTGTGTTTGCCCCAGTCCATGGAGTCTTCCATCAGGCCGTGATGCACGTTGCCCTACTGCCGGAGTCCTAAGTCGGGCTTCACCTTGTGGAAGATCTAAAGGGTAAACCACAGGGTTGTCTGTGGGGACTGATAAAGGCTGACTTGATGGTGATTTTGCTTTCTCAGTTTTAATAACCTGATCGGTATCGGTTTGAATATCCTTATTCCTAGTGGCCATTCATTATCTCCTGAGTCAACGATTAATTATGCGCTTATTTCTTTTCGCATTACTCGGCCTGCATCTATAACGGCCTCGATGATTTTTGTGTAACCAGTGCAACGACACAAATTTCCAGATAAGGCGTCACGTACTTCGTGAATAGAAGGGTCAGGGTTCTTGTCTAATAGATCTTTTGCAGACATCAGCATCCCCGGACCACAAAAACCACATTGCAGTGCTCCATGTTCTTCGAACTTTTCTTGCAATGGGTGTAACGTGTGTGAGTCTGCTAAACCCTCTATTGTTGTAATTTCACTCCCATTTGCTCTTCCCGCGAGCATTAGGCATGAATTTACTGATACACCATCAACTATGACTGTGCATGTCCCGCAATCCCCAACATCACAACCTAATTTAGTTCCAGTTAGATCAAAACTCTCCCGAAGCATTTTTAGCAATGTTGTTTCGGGTGGCACATCAGCTGATCGTAATTCACCGTTTACTTTAATTTTAATCAACATTTTTTTCTGATCTCCTATCAGCGTTCATTCGCTACTTCCAAACTCCGTGTAATAACGCGTTGAGTTAATGTTCTAATCAATTGTTGTCGATATTTTAGTGAGGCGCGAAAATCATCAATTGGTTTACACTCAGCTACGGCTATTTCGGCAGCTTTTGTTATTAGCTCTTTATTTGGCTTCTGGCCGTCTAATAGCTCTTCTGCCTTTATAGCTCTCAGTGGTGTTGGAGCAACTGCGCCAAGCGCAATACGGGGGGAAGTTATCTCTCCATTTATAAGCTCAAGTGCTGCAGCCGCATTAACCAGGGCAAGCGCTTGACCCTTACGCAATCCAAACTTATAGAAGCTTGAAGGTTTTCCTAAGTTTTTCTTTGGAATGAAAATATCAATAAGAAGCTCATGCGGCTGCATACTAGTTTTTCTTGGGCCTACGAAGAAATCCTCTATAGGTATCCGTCTATTCCCCTCAGTACCCGCTATTGTTACTTCGGCATCTAGCACCATCAAAGCTGGCGCACTATCAGCAGATGGCACACAAGTTACAAGGTTACCGCCAATTGTGCCTAAGTTACGGGTTTGAACAGCACCTACAGTATGGGATGCTGCGACTATTTCTGGCGTTTTTGTTAAACAAATGGAGCTCTCCATTATCTCTCCATAAGTCACCATACTGCCAATTCTCAAGCCCTCATCTGTCTCTTCAATACCACGACATTCCTCTAGTTGAGATACATCCACCAGAGTTTCAACTTTACCCGTGCCGTGCTTCAAATCGACGAGTAGGTCAGTACCACCAGCAAGAGGACAAGCTGTCTCGCCATAATCAGATAAAAACTCAACAGCAGCAGCTGCTGACTTCGGAACTATGTAATCTAGAGCTTTCAAATTAGGCTACCTTAGAAATAGTACGGTCAACGATATCTCTGAATTGTTCCTCAGTAAGGAGCTTTTTAGTACTTTCACCCAAAGCCTTACACTCTTTTAAAATATCAGCAGCTTCTTCTTCGCTTGCTTTTATACCTATTTTATCGAGCCATATATTTACAGAATCTATACCGCTACCTTTACCCATAACCACGTCTGCTTTTGGTTGACCAACCAATTCTGGCCTCATTGGAAATAGTTCAGTTAAATGCTCTTCACCACAGTTTTTGAACCAATTGGCAATTATTCCAGACTCAACTTGATACAGCATATCTCCAACAATAGATTTATTGCTTGGAACCTTAATTTGCGATAATTCTTCGACTAACTTAGCTAGTGGGTAGAGCTTTTCAGTCTTTATGCCCAGATCAATTCCGTACATTGTTAATAGAGCCATTACTATATCTTCAGTAGGGGCATTACCCGATCTTTCTCCGATTCCAAGAACGGTTGAATGAACAACCTCTACACCTTCAGCTAGCGAAAGTAGGGTGTTTGCAACACCTAGACTAAAATCCTGGTGAAAATGCGCCTCAAGACGAGTATCTGGAAATTTGTCCTTAACTGCTCTTACAAAATATTTCATTGCATGAGGGGATATAACACCGAATGTATCAACAAGGGCTAGCGCATCCATATGGCCTTCACTAGCAACTGTATTGATAAGCTCTAAGACCCAAGATAACTCTGAACGAGAAAAGTCTATAGGGAAGAAAACAACCTCAAGCCCTTGCTCATGGGCATAAGCAGTAGCCTCAACGGACGTATCAATTGCTTTTTGAAGTGGCCACTTGTAGCCATGTTCGATTAGATGAGTGCTAGCAGGCACTTCCATGATCAGTCCCTTGACCCCACAGTCTACCGATGCATCAACATCTTGCTTCATACATCGGCAAAAAGAATAAATATCTGGCCCAAAATCTCTTTTGACAATTTCAGCTATAGATCTTTTATCGGCAGCTGAGACTGCTGGTAGACCCGCTTCAATTCTATGCATACCAGCTTCAGCAAGGGCTTCCGCAATCCTTAACTTATCGTCAAAATTGTAAGCAATGCCAGTTTGTTGTTCGCCATCTCTAAGGGTGACGTCATGAATTTTGATCTTATCGGCAAAATCTAAATCCTTTGTGACTTCCTCGGTGTAATTCCACGCACTACTAAACCAGTCGTCAGTTTTCCACGGTTGGGCACTCATTTCAAAAAAAACCTCTAAATTTCAGATCATTAATTCACTTAACTACTAATTATACCGGTTCTATAGTAACTCGCGAGCATGTATTACCAGTTGGTAATTCAGGTCAGGGTTAAAGTCACAATCATGAGTAAACAGATAAACTCATCTTAGAATAGTCTAATAACGAGAGAAGACCAGAGATAAACTATAAAAAACGATATAAATCAATAAAATAGAAGTTATTTATAATGTATTTTTAAGTTTCTATGCTCGTTTTTTATTTGGCCTAAACTCTTCATCCAAGGCCGCTCGAATACGAGCTACATTTTCTGGATTTGGCTCAGGGGTAAACTGACTTACCAATAACGTAATCGGAATATTAAAGGCCAAGCCTAAGAATGAGGCATCAAAGCGAGTCCAGCTTTCTGGAAGAATATTTGGCACCACAAACTGGAATAGCCCGAAGAAATCGAACATACGCCCACCTAGCAAAGCTGTTAGTGCTATAACAAGCCCGGAAATAATACCTGCGGTTATGCCTGATTTGGTAAATCGTAGCCCCATAGGCACTGTTACTGCTAAAACAGCCGGTAGTAATTGTGTAATCATTGCTGCAGTAACGCCAATCATTAGCACTACTAGCCCCCAGTTAAATGCGGCGGCTGTCACTGTGACTGCGACAAGCCCTACAACGAAAAGTCGACCAACGCTTATATAATGCCGATCAGTGCCATCCTTTTTAATAAAAGATGCATATACGTCCTTAGTCAGCATTGCAGAATTTGCATTAGTATCAGCATCCATCGAGGACATTCCGGCTGCTAACCCACCAGCGACTATAAGACCAGCAAACCAAGCGGGCGCATACGTTGCGAGTAGCAATGGAAATGAGTTGTCGGCATCAGACCCAGCAAGATCGGGGAAAAAGTGGAATGCTGTAAAGCCAATCACCATAGAAGGGAGGTATAGAGCCATCAAGTAGAAGCCAACCGTTAAACCTATCTTTCTAGTTGTTTGAACATCACGAGCAGAGTAGAAAAACATAAACCCTCTGGGAAGTATCGCCCAATATAGCGCAATCCCAAAAACCGGAAATGTTGTCCACCACTGAGGGGTTGCTAAGCCTCTTGGGCCTGGTAGAGTTAATAATTCGGGCTCTGTCTCTTGAATCGTATTAAAAAGTGTAAGCAAATCCCCATCAATAAGCATTAGACACCAAAAAGCAGCTCCCCAAACCGCTACGAACATCCAAATAGCCTGGGCTACGGTAGTCCATGTCACGCCTCTAATTCCGCTTGAAGTCACGTAGATGACAACCATCACGCCCATTATTATTAATGCACCAAGGTATGGGATATTTCCATCAGTACCGCTTGCAAGCAGGCGAGCAGGTCCTGTCACATTGGCAGTCATCAATGGTATACAGCAGGATAAAATATAAATTGCGATAAAGGCTCTGAATTTACCATCGCCAAAATAATCAACAAGCAGATCTGCCGGCGTT
>CAXYEE010000003.1:0-20672 GCA_964276105.1 uncultured Gammaproteobacteria bacterium
TGTAGAGACAGGACATATTACTGCTTCAATACTTATGCTAATAGTTGCAGCAACGATGTATAGCCGCATGCTTGCATTATCTGGTTTGCCAAATGATTTAGGCGAGTGGATAGGTAATGCTGATATAGGGCTGTATGGAATTCTTGCGGTCTATGTTTTGATTTTGATCCTTATGGGAACAATTCTAGATACAACATCTATTATTTTAATTATGGTGCCGCTCTTTTTACCTATTATGGAACCATTTGGAATTGATCTGGTTTGGTTTGGTATTGTTACCATAGTCGGCGCAGAGATTGGGTTGCTAACGCCCCCACTAGGAATTGCCTGCTATGTGATTAAAGCAACATTGAGTGATGACGACCGTATCACTTTATTCGATATTTTTGCGGGTGCATTCCCGTTCGCAGTAATAATGCTTTTTGTTTTGATTTTTCTGATAATTTTTCCGGAACTAAGCTTAATGCTTGTTTAGGGAAAATCTCTGATTGTGTTATTTTTGACCTAGGTGGCGACTGCCTTTGTTCCACGTAAAAGCAGCCGCTTTCTTCCATATCAAGAAAAAATATTTATTGAGATATTAGCATCTCATAAGTTCCCTCTACGTTTAGTGCGCGCGAGAGCTCGAATTCGATAAAATGGTCATAATCTTCCATGAGTATCGTATCTACAAGCTCCTCCTTGGTTCTGCCTTGATCAATTCCTGCTGAAACTGCAGAAACAAGCTCTTCAAGGTATTCTCTTTGCTCGGTTACATCTGCCTTAGTGCCAGAGAACTCATGACCAGGTGAAATAACATCAAAGTCTAGTTCTTCTACCTGTCTAAGCGACTTAACCCAGTCCGTAATAAAACCACCATGTAGTTGGGTTCTTGGTAAGCGTCTAGGCGTTAAAAAATCCACCGTGTAAACTGTTCTCTCTTCAGGGAAGAGTATGACCGTCATGTCATCAGTGTGATTTCGGCCTGTATAGTGAAGTTCTACCGTTTTACCACCAAGTATTATTGTTGCATGTTCTGAGTAATAAAGATCTGGTGGAACCTGCGATCCGCCAAACTGTCTATTCCAGCTTTCAGCGCGACTTAGCCCGCCATTCCCGTCTGTGTCAGCTCGAGAAAAATTATTTGCTAAGGCAGTGCCTACAGCTTCTGTTTCTTGAATCAGTCCATCTTGATTTGTATCCCAAAGGTTTTCTCGAGGTAAAAGAGGAGCATCTTCTGCCGGGCGAGTGAGGTTTCTTCGCATATTTTCATGTCCAATGAAAGTTGCAGTATCTGCAAAAGCTTCACCTCCTGTTGCATGATCATTATGAGCATGACTATAAATTACATATCTAACTGGTAGTCCAGGAAAGCGTTCATCTAACTGCTCTCTAAGCCAAGATGATGCACGGGAATTTGTTGGCTCTACCAGAATTATTCCCTCAGATGTAACAAGGAAAAGTCCAAAGTGACGCTGGCTTCTATAGCGGTAGAGATCACCTGTAGGTGGGTATATCTCGAACTCTGGTAGTCCTTCACCTGATCCAAAACCCACAATTTGTGCATTTGTTAGTTGCATTACGCTGCAACTCCAGCCGATTAGAATTGTCAGAGTCAGTATTTTCTTTAACATGGCGTCACCCGTATGTTTTTTGTTGTGTAAAGGATCTTGGATCATCCAGCCCCATAACACTAGCTATATTAATTATATTCTATTGCCCCCGAAGTTTATTGACACCCGAGTAAAATTGCCAGACGATAAAACGCTTAAATAAGCGTGTCTATACTGACAATAAAAAGACTAATGATTAAGATATTACGAGCGAGTATGTTATATCTCGTTTTTAAGGTTATTACGGGTTCCTTGATAATTGCCCCTGTCTTTATGGCTGGCGCACAGGAGCCCTATCCTCAGGATGTGGTTACTCTGATTACTCACTCGAGCCCAGGTGGTGGCAGTGATATTTTTTTAAGACAGTTGGCTCGCTACTTAGGTCCAGAACTCGGCGTTGATATTGCTGTCGAGAACGTTCGTGGCGGTAGTGGTGTCCGTGCTGTTGCGGAGCTCGTTAACTCACCAGCAGATGGCAGTACCTTTTACGCATACACTCCGACAATTATTTATACATCATTGCTGAGTAACCCAGACTATACATTTCGAGATCTACGACCTTTAGTTAATGTTTTTTTTGATGAGGATGTAATCTATACAAGGGCATCTGGACCATTTGAAACATTATCTGATGTGATTAATACGGCACGGGAACGACGTGGACGCTGGGGCGCGTCAACCCCAGCCTCTCTAGAGAGACAAGCCCTTGAACAATTGAAGAGAGCAGCTGGTATTGCCCCTGCTATAGTTACTCATGAAGGAGGAGGGGATCTGATGCTAAATGTGCTGAATGGCACTTTAGATATTGGTGTTGGAGAGGCTCAAGAAATACGAAGTCAGCTAGAAGCTAACAGATTAAGAGTTTTGGCAGTTTTTAGCGCTGAACGTATGCAAGAACTTCCGAATGTGCCAACTGTCAGTGAGCTTGGTTATGACTTAGTTTTAACAAAGTTCCGTGGTTTAGCTGGACCAAAAGATACACCTCTAGAAATTATTCTAGCCTTGGAAGGTGCTATTCAAAGACTATTAAGTGATCCAAGTTACAGGGATATTTATGAAGATGAAATGCTTACTGCTAGGTATATGTCTCATGAGGATTTTTCAGACTTCATAGCGTTATTTTCTGCTAATACGGAAAGTTTTCTTCGAGATACAGGTGTTATTCAGTAACTCACCAACAAGATTAGGAAGGAGATTTTGAAAAGGGATCTCATTTGTTCTGTGGTAATGCTAGTTATTGCAGCAGGCTATTATTTTTTTACAAGTAGTATTGGTACTAGTGCCCTCTCAGACGAAGTTGGTGCTGCTGGTTTGCCGACCGTTTATTCAATAGGGCTTGCTGGCGTTGCACTAGTTTTAGGATTACAGGCCATACTTCGATGGTTGATAATTGGCTCGAAGGGAGAAAAATCAACAGACTCACCTGATTTTTTGCGTATGTTTCTTCGCGCAGGAGGGGTTTTGGCTATTGGTATTGTTTATCTGCTGATCGTCAATATTGTTGGTTACGTTATAGCGTTGTTACTAGTGTTAATGGCAATGCTTTTCTATATGGGCGAAACAGTTGGTAGGCAAGCTATCTTGGCAGCTTTTATTGGGGCAGGATTTTTTTGGTTTTTGTTTGATAGGTTGTTAGGGATACCAACCCCAGGAATTGGAAGCTTTTAATTATGGAAGCTATTTTCATTGGATTGGATTTGTTGATTAGTACCCCATTGGTATTTGTTGCTATAGCTGGGGTTGGTTGGGGTATTTTAGGAGGAGCTTTACCTGGAATATCACCTTCCATTGCTATGGCACTGCTTCTTCCTCTTACTTATGGCATGGAGCCAGGCTTGGCAATAGTGCTACTAGCAGCTACTTATGTTGGCGCTGAGTACGGAGGTTCAATTCCTGCAATTCTTATCAATACACCTGGGACGAATGCCGCGGCTGCAACTGTACTAGATGGTTATGAACTGCAACGACAGGGGCGTGGTGGAGAAGCACTTGGCATATCTCTTTATTCTGGTGTTATAGGTGCATTTTTTGGTCTTGCTATGTTGATGCTTTTAACAAGACCGTTAGCGGAAGTTGCGCTTGCATTTACGCCTATGGCGTACTTTGCGCTTGGTCTTCTTGGTTTGAGTGTGATTGTGTCCCTTTCGGGGGAATCTCTTCTCAAGGGCTTGGCGGCGGCCCTGCTTGGACTCATGGTTGCAACTGTTGGATCCGATCCAATTTCTGGTATGTCTCGTTTTACTTTTGGTCAGCCAGAGCTTCTAGATGGAATCGCGCCTATTTTAATTATGGTAGGACTTTTTGCTGTAAGTGAGTTGCTAAGACAGGCAAGTGTTTCTGTTTGGGAAAAACCAAAAAAGCACAGTTATGCACCTTAAACTTCCTGATGGAAAAATGCGAAGGCGTTTATTTAAACCTCAAACTGATTGGTTCAATTATTGGAACCATAGAAGGCGTAATGCCAGGTGCTGGAGGGACAATTGCATCTTTCATGTCCTACAACGAAGCGAGGCGTTGGTCCCGCTTTAAATCAGAATTTGGAAATGGTTCGCCAGAAGGAATCGCAGCTCCAGAAACAGCAAATAATACTGTTGCCTTCGACATGCGCTTGTGCCTGTACTAAAGTTTTTGGTATCCCCGGATCTAACTCTGCAGCAATACTTCTCGGAGGGTTATTAGTGCATGGGATTATTGCCTGGACCAAGACTTTTTGAGGAGAAATGGTGACGTTATCATTGGTCTTTATACGGGACTGTTAGTTGCGGCCATATCGCTGCTAGTTATTGGTATGTTGATACTCCCCTGTTTGTCTGTGGCTTGTTAATCGTCCTAGGGCTTATTTGATGGCATTTATCTATGCGCTGATTTTTTCTGGAATCTATTCCATAGATAACAGTCTTTTTGATATCGGTTTGGTATTAGGAGCAGGCGCTGCTGGATTTCTAATGCGATTGGTAGGATTTCCATTCCTGCCAGCTGTACTAGGTGTGGTACTTGGTTATCTTGTTGAATCAAATTATCGTCGGTCACTAGTACTTTCTGGTGGAGATCATGCGATATTTTTAGAAGATGCGATCTCACTATCTTTATTGGTTGTAGCCTTATTATTTCTTGTTGGTTCTCTTGGTACACGAGTCTGGTTAACTTACAAGAACGTAAAAAAAGAAATTTTAGAGAATAAACATGGGTAGTTCTCCTGTTGCGCAGGTTTTAGCTGAATGGGCACAATCTGTCAGTGCCAAAAATTTACCGGATGGGGTGGTCAGTGCTTGTGCAGATACCCTGATTGATACGATTGGACTAAGTATTGCTGCTAGAAAAACTGATTATGTAGATGCGCTATGTAAGTCCTGGGTGAGTGATGGTCCATGTACTATATTGGGCTTGGGTCAGACATCAGATGCGCCAAGTGCTGCAATGATAAATGGTACCGCTGCTCATGGAGAAGATTTTGATAATACCTTTGAAGGTTGTCCGGTCCATTCTGGAGCAGTAATTGTACCGGCTATATTGGCTGCAGCTGAATCTCAACAGCTTTCTGGTCAACAGGTTCTAAAAGGGCTTGCTGTGGGCATTGAGGTGATGTGTCGTCTTGGGTTAGTTGTTCAAAAGGGAGTTCATTCAGCAGGCTTTCATCCAACCGGCGTGTTAGGAACGATGGGGGCAACAGCTGGGGTATCTGCTGCCTGCAATCTATCTACGAATGCTAATGTAAATGCTGCTGGGATAGCAGGTAGTATGGCTAGTGGAATTATTGAATACCTTGCTGACGGCACGTGGACTAAACGTATGCATGCTGGTTGGGCTGCTCAGAATGGTCTGAGAGCCACTGCTATGGCGTATTCTGGGTTTACAGGACCTAAGACAGTGTATGAAGGTCGCCATGGGTTGCCTATTCGGGTTTTCTCCATCAGTGGAGCCTAATTTTTCATTGTTAACTGATGGTTTAGGGAGTGGATTGGTGTGCACAACGATTAGCTTTCAAACCCTATGCTTGTGGAACCATGACCCAACCCATTTGTTGATTGTGCGGTGCGTCTTTCACGGAAGGTCTCTGTTGATGACGTGGTGTCACTAACATGTAAAGTAGGCGAGGGTACTGTTCATCGATTATGGGAGCCCCTTAGCTGATAAAAAGGAATCCAGCTAATGCGTATGCAGCTAAGTTCAGTACACACCCTTATTGTGTTGCAGTAGGGGTTCATGAGAGGAAAATGCAGGGCTTTTCAGAATTTACGGAAGAGAGTGTTCACGATAACTCTATAATAAAGTTAGCCCAGAGAGTGGGGTATGAGATCGATCCACATGATGAGTACCCCAGGAACTATACAGGCAGTATTAGTGCAACTCTGAGAGACGGAAGTGTAATTGAGGAGTGCCAGCCACATTTACGCGGTGGTACTCATTCGCCATTAAGTCGAAAAGAGCTTTTAGATAAATGTGCTGCCAATTTGAAGTATGGTGGTGTCGATCCAAATTTAGTGAAAGTTGTTGAGAACATTGCGAATGATCTACAGGGGACAGAGAGAGAATTTACTCTAACCTCGCTTGCTCAAAAGCATATTCACTGAACATTAAAAAACCTTCAGAAAATCTTGTTCCATCTCAGTGTAATGTCTGTTTAAATCTCGCCTGTTAAAAACTTTTCCGAGGAAAAGGAATTCATCGGGGTTTGCCAAAATTTTTCGATAATCTACCAACCTAAGGTTGATTGGTGCTCTTGAAATTAGGTGGAAGTTTAGCAAGAGATCACAGGGATGAGGATGAGTTTGCCGATACGAAAATATAGTTTCCAGCTAATTTTATTAGTATGTGTTTTTTTCGCTACATGCCTAGCTATGGGGGCTTATTTCTCCTGATGCTAAAAGCCAGGAGAGTCGAAAGAGCGCTACGATTGTTCGGACATCTACCCCTCCAACACTTGATGGGAGGCTGCATGACCCTGTGTGGCGTAATGCGCTGGTTATAGATGATTTACACCAATATGACCCTATTGATCATGGTGAGCCTACTGAACAGTCTGAGTTTTACCTTCTCTATGATGATGAGAATCTTTATATTGGCGCACGTCTTTTTGATAACAACCCTAGTAATATTGCAGCCCGTCAGCTGATTCAAGGTCAATCAGTTGAGGCTGATGATCGTGTTGAGTTGATCATTGATCCTTTTAATAACATGCGGACGGGATATAAATTTCAAGTTAATCCTAATGGCGTGAGATATGACGGAGTTTTTGAAGGTCCGATTCGAGTCAATCCAGATTGGGACGGTATCTGGTATGCCGAGTCTGCTGTGGATGACCAAGGTTGGACTAGCGAAATTGTAATTCCATTTAAGACGCTTAATTTCAATCCTGAAAATTCAGAATGGGGATTTACTATTGGTAGGGGAATACCCCGAAAAAACAGAAAAAATCGCTTGGACATCATTTGATAGAGCAATCAATCCTGGTGTTACGGGAATTCTTAGAGGATTTTCTGGCATACAACAGGGTAAGGGGTTGGATATTGTGCCGACGATTAGTATTGCAACTAATCGCGATTATGTGACGGTATTAGATGATAATGCGGTAGACCCAGCATTAGATGTTTTCTATAACTTTACTCCATCACTTACAGGTGTACTTACATTAAATACGGACTTTTCAGCTACAGAAGTAGATGACAGACAGGTGAATCTAACTCGTTTTTCTTTGTTCTTTCCGGAAAAACGTGATTTTTTTCTTCAGGATAGCGATATTTTTGATTTTGGGGCGGTTCAGAGAAACTATGGTGGTATGGGTAGGAGTGGAATTCCCTTTTTCTCACGCCGTATTGGTTTGAGTGATACTGGTAACCCAGTAGATTTAAATATAGGCGGAAAGATTACTGGTCGTGCGGGTCCTTTGAATATTGGATTACTCGCTGTGGAACAAGCAGGTTATCAGGGGAAAGATGAGTTTGTAGCTGAGACAGATCTATTTGTAGGTCGAGTATCGGCAAATATTTTTGAGGAATCATCTATTGGAGCGATCTTCACGGAAGGGGATCCACGCTCTAATCTTAATAATTCAATGGCAGGTGTGGATTTTCGTTATCGCAATACTAAATTGTTATCAGGACGTTCGGTTCAGGCTGCTGCTTGGTACCAAGAGTCTGATAGTTATGGTGTAACAGTCGATCAGTCTTCTTGGGGGATGGAGTTTGAACTTCCATCAAGTGAGGGTTTGTTTTCTCGTTTTGAATATGAGGTCATTGAAGAAAACTTTAACCCCGCCCTTGGTTTTGTTAATCGTTCGGGTTTTGAGCGTAAGAGGGTCTGGGCAGGTTATAGGTACCGCCCAGTCGGGCATCCATGGATTAGGACCATCATGACTTTTGCAGCATTTGAGCAATACCATCAAGATAAAAACGGTAGTCTAGAGTCTCAAAATCTTTTTTATAGACCGATTCGTATAGAAAATAATAGTGGTGATACTTACAGCACAATGTTCAGAGATCAGACGGAGGTTTTGTTGGAACCATTTGAGATATCAGATGGGATTTTTGTCCCGGCTGGAAGTTATGAATATAAAAGTTATGAGCTTGAGTTTGAGGGCGCACCGGAACGGACTTTATCTCCAACATTTCTGCTTGGTACAGGTGATTTTTTTAATGGTGACCGTTCTGTCATAGAGGGTGCTTTAGACTGGCGGCCTAGCAGTCGATGGTTTTTAGGAGTTGGTTATCAATACAACGATATTTCATTACCTGTAGGGGATTTTTCGACACGTGTGATTCAGGCACGAGCAAACTTAGCGTTTAATGCTAGGTGGTCATGGATGAATATAATCCAGTATGACAACGTATCTGATACGGCAGGAATAAATAGCCGATTGAGATGGCATCCGGAAGCAGGAGAAGATCTCTACATTGTTTGGAATCATGAGTCATCTGCATTAGCTGCCTTTCGAAGATTAGAGTCGCGTGCGGCAGAGTTCAGTATTAAATACAGTCGAACCTTCCGTTTCTAGATATTGATTGAGCATAAGCCGACTTTTAACTCTATTCTTTATATGCTGGATTCATTAACCAGGAAGGAATCCCTTCGTTAAAATAAAACCAAATCAATATCTACTGATTCTCAGTTTCTAAAAAGTTTTCAAACTGACTGAAGTCTAAATAATCACCTGAGCAACTTATTTCGCTAAGTTCCCAATGTGCAGGCGCTAAACGGTAATAAAGTGTTTCAGCCACCCATGGCTCCGACAGCGCAATAGGATCCTCCATTATGATCTCCACTTCTAAGTTCAGATTATCTATTCGGCGAAAAACTTCAGTTACAGTAAGTTGATCGCTGTGTTGATAACCAGATCTATCGATCCAGGTTCTTTCATCAATTCCGACTGTTGTAATTGTAAAGGTAGTGTCATTAACCCATTGACCAATAGAATGACCTAACCAGAGGGGAATCGAGTCCTCAGGATGTTCACGACCATCAGTGAATACTCGTCTTATGGTGTGATCATATTCATACAGAATAATCATTTGACTATCCGTATAGACTATTTCAAATGGATATGGGTGAAAATAGACGCGCGGTACACCAGGGGGATAGCAACGAGTTAGTACAGGATCATTTGTATCTGAAAGGGAGTAACCACCAGCATTTGAGTTTCTTGATTCCGAGAATTTTTCCTGTCCCCAGGTGGTTACTTCAGGTGGATTAGGAGTCCAAGTTGAGTTGCTATAGAACTTGCCCTCCGGTCTAAGACGCGTCCAAACACCTGAGAGATCTCGTGTAGGAGGCGGGCCATTTTCCAAAGGGGTTATTTCAGCGGGTATTCCAGTGCCAAATTGTGCATGGCTTACGGTAAGTAGAGATAGTTGAAGTAATACTATGCCCAAAAAGAAGACTTTCTGAATTATCTGCCTCATTCAATTATCTCCGGTTGAGTTCATTGTTATTCCTCATAGTATACTGGTGAAAATAGTAGAACGTTCGTTCGGGAAAGGAGTTAACAATGAATACATATTATTTCTCAGGGCTTTGTTTTAGGCGATTTTTTTGTCTTATAACCGCATTTATTTTAGCAGCATGTGCTGGTGCTCAAGAAGAACCGGAGCGCTCTATCATAGAGATAGGGGAAGATCTTTATCGTGCGCAGAACGGCGGACATTTCACCGTTTTTCTGGTTACAAATGAAGGAATAATTCTTTCTGATCCTATTAACACTGATTTTTCTATGTGGTTAAAGGCCGAACTAGATAATAGATTTGGTATGCCAGTGAGATACGTTCTCTATAGCCATCATCACTGGGATCATGCAAGTGGTGGAAGTGTTTTTGAAGATACGGCCCAATTTGTAGGCCATGAAAATATGCTGGGCCAACTCGCTATGCCTTCAGCGGATACCGCTTTACCAGCAGATGCCGAAGGAATGGATTCAAATGGTAATGGTCAGCTAGAGCAATCGGAAGCGGGTGGGTTTTATGGTGCTCAATTTGCTTTATTTGATGAAGATAGTAATGGCGTAATCAATGGTGCAGAGGCAACTCGTGGAGCCCTCAAAGATGTCGTAGCTCCCGGCTTAACGTATAGCGACCGTTTGATAGTTACTTTAGGTGGTAAGAATGTAGAACTTATCTACACGGGAAATATGTCTCACACTGATGATATGAGCATTATTAGGTTTGTTGATCCTAGTGCGATTTTTGTGGTGGATTGGATTAGTTTAGGCAGAGTTCCTTTTAGAACCTTATTTGTAAGTAATCGAATGACCCAAGGCAGTGGAATGCTTGATTCATGGCTTAATGCTATTCGTATGGCTGAAGAGCTAGATTATGAAGTAGCCTCTGGTGGTCATGGAGTTGTTGGTGATAAATCTGATGTCACTGCGTTCAGACATTATCTTGAGGAAATGAGAGAACAGGTAGCTGAGGCTATTGATGCAGGTCAATCATTGGAAGAAATGCAGGCATCCATTTTAATGGAGCCGTATTCCGATTGGATCAACTATGACGGACATCGTGCTCAAAACGTCCAGGGAATGTATGACATGCTAATCCAGTAGAGATGGGGCAGCTTATTCTCTGAAAAATTCAGTTAGTTGCCTGGACTATTCCCTCCGCGGGCGTCCGGAGCATCATATTGGGGTAATTCAGAAATGAGTAGGTCTTTTATATTTTGAATTTCTGGGTCTTCTGTTAGATTAAACCACTCGTTTGGGTCTGTTTCTAGATCATAGAATTCGTCTGAGCCATCAGAGTAACTAATATAACGATAGCGGCCACGCGTAACTGCATGGTTGCGATAGCCATGGGTAGTGATGACTGAGCGATCCCATTCCAGCGCAGGATTCTGGAGGATAGGCACTAAGCTTTCCCCCTCAATATGGTTAGGTGTTTCAAGCCCGGAAAGCTCTGTAAGCGTTGGATAAATATCCATCAGAGAAACAGTAACGTTGGAACGAGAACCAGGCTGGGTGAAGCCGGGTGCAACTATGATCAGCGGAACCCGCGTGGACTCATTCCAGAGAGAATGTTTGCGCCAACGATGTTTTTCTCCTAAGTGAAACCCATGGTCTGACCATAAAATTATTATGGTGTTATTTTGGCGTCCGCTCCGCTCGAGTGAGTCGAGTATATGGCCTAACATCGTATCTGCAAAGCTAATGCTGGCGAGATAAGCACGAACTCCTTCTCGCCAAAGTCCTGCTTCTACTACCCAATCATGTATTTCCATGGGAGGCATAGTAGATGTTGCTTCCATTTGTTTTGCATAATCGGGTAAATCATCCAAGTCATTTTCCAAAAATGGTGGAAGCTCTATTTGCTCTAATGGATATAGATCAAAGTATTTTTGGGGCAAATACCATGGAAGGTGAGGTCGATAGATACCTACTGCATTGAATTTTGGATCTGGGCTAGGTTCAAGTATTTTGCCTGTAGACCATGCAGTAACCTGTCCATCACCCATAGCTCGATCATCAGCAGCAACAGTTCCCCAATCAAAATTTTGAGAAATCGTATTTCCGTTAGAGGGTCTATCATGGGGTCGAATCTCATCCGGGATTTGGCGCTCAAGGGAAGGATAGTAAAAGTCCCAGGCGTTGGTATCGTTGAAGCCAAAGTATGCTGGGGTATTGTATGTTGAGCTATGAAAAAGCTTCCCTGCGCCAACCGTTTGATACCCTGCATCACGAAAATACCGCGGGATAGTTTGAATATTTCGATACTGTTCCAGAGTTCGCCAGTCTGGCTGATTCACATAAACACCGGAGTTCGATGGATGAATTCCGGTCATCAGGGCAGTACGGGATGGATTACACAGCACAGCTGGTGATCTGGCATTAGTAAAAACAATGCCCTGGTCTGCCAATCGATCCATGTTTGGGGTTTGGACTTGAGGATGCCCGGCAAGTGGACCCACCCAGTCATTTAGATCGTCAATAGATATGAAGAGTATGTCCGGATATTCGCTAGACTGTCCGAACACGAATAACGGATTAAGTAGTGCCGTTGTCGCTATTGTTAAAAATAGTCTTCTCATTTTTAGCATTAATCAATCTGACTAAATTGCTTTTTCTATCGCATTTCCGAGCTCTTCAGTATTAGCATTACCACCCATATCTCTAGTGAGACAAACTCCTTCCCGTAACACATTCTCAATCGCCGTCATAATGTCATCATGTGCTTCTTGATGTCCCAGATGTTGTAGCATCATGGCACCTGCCCAAATTGTGCCAATAGGATTGGCAATTCCTTGGCCAGCAATATCTGGTGCAGAGCCATGTACAGGCTCAAACATGGAAGGGTGTTCTTTTTCAGGATTCATGTTTGCGGAGGGCGCTATGGCTATAGTTCCCGTACACGCAGGCCCTAGATCAGAGAGTATATCGCCAAAAAGATTGCTTCCCACCACAGTATCAAAGTGCTCGGGCATTCGAACAAAATTTGCTGTAAGAATATCTATATGAAATTGATCAACCGTGACATCGGGATAGTTTTTACCCATTTCCTTTAGTCGTGAATCCCAATAGGGCATTGAGTGAATGATGCCATTAGATTTTGTGGCAGATGTTAGGTGTTTCGCAGGCCGAGAGTTAGCGAGTTCATAGGCATATTTTTGTACTCGATCTACTCCACGCCGAGTAAAAACATTTTGTTGAATTACAACCTCGTTTTCTGTTCCTTCATATTGAATTCCTCCAATAGCAGAATACTCGCCTTCTACGTTTTCTCTTACTACATAGAAATCGATATCACCAGCTACCTTGCCTGCAAGAGGGCAGGGAACACCTTCAAATAACCTTACGGGTCTTAAGTTTACATACTGATCAAATTCCCTTCGGATAGGGATTAAAAGGCCCCAGAGTGAAACATGATCAGCAACTGTAGGAAACCCAACTGCTCCAAGATAAATTGCGTCAAATTCACGAAGCTGTTCTATTCCATCCTCAGGCATCATAGCGCCTGTTTCTAGGTACCGTTCACAGGACCAGTCAAACTCTTTCCATTGAAATTCTATGCCGTGTTTGCTACCCGCAGCTTCCAGAGCTCGAACTCCTACCGGCATAACTTCCATCCCAATTCCGTCGCCTGGGATGAGGGCGATTTTTAGTTTAGTCATAGAGTTATATCTAGTAGTTCATCCCACAACCGTACAATTCATCAGTTGGGAATTTTGTGATGACCTCAACACCTGTTTCAGTTACAACGACCTCGTCTTCAAGTCGTACTCCGTCGTATCCAACTCCTGCATATGTTTCAAGAGCAAACACCATGCCAGGCTCGATTTCTACTGGATGGTCGATGCTATATGCACGAGAAATTATTGGAAATTCCCAGAGACCAACCCCGATCCCATGGCCATACTGAAGACCAAAGATTTCCATTTCATTTTTTGCACCCATCTTTTTAGCATCTGGCCAAACGGTCGCAATATCGGCGCTTGTACGACCTGGTTTCGTAGCTTCGATACCAGCAAGCTGATATTCCAGGCAACGTTGATGAATGTCTTTCTGCTTCTGAGTAGGTTTGCCGCAGCAGAAACAACGGTAAACACATGTGTGATACCCGTTGTACAGACAGACTATATCCATGAATATCATATCTCCTGGTTGAATAAGCCGGTCAGAACTCAAGTGAGGATGGGGGTGAGTTCGGTTCCCGGAGGTTACCTGAACGTTATGAACCCACTGTGCTCCTAGCCTGTGCATCTCATGTGCGGCAACAGCCTGAAGATCATTTTCCTTCATTCCTGGTGCAATGGTTTGAGCTATTTTATGGAATGCGCCATCAACAATTGCTGCTCCATGCTTTAAGCACATGATTTCATCTTCATTTTTTATGGCTCTAGCGTACTGCATGACACCTTGGCCATCTGTTATGTTGTATCCCTTCTCCAGCATCGCTAGGATAATCTGAGATTCAACAATATCGATACCAATTCTAATTTTCTTTTTATCTAAACCATGATTGTCGAGGACCATGTCTAGATCTTTGAGGAAACCCTCATAACATTTCCACGCCATAGGTAATGCCCCATGCATTGTTCCATGTGCTGGAAATGTAGTATCAGCAACCCATGGGCAATAGAGCTTCTCAGCCGCAACTTCTGAGCCAAAACCGAAAATATGTGGTTTGCCATTTCTTGGAATGATGGCATATCGACCCATGTTATCTACTTCTGGTGAAGCAACCGCAGTGGAAGTTGAATACCTTTTATTGCCTGTCTCGAATAGGAGTAAACACTCCACATCAAACTCATCCATATATTTCTTTATTCGGGAGACGCGATACTCTCGCATACGATCCATGTCCATCCGTTGTTCATAGTCAACCTGCGCCATTCCATGTGTACCCTCTCTCACGATCTGTTCTCCTTCAATTTATCGTGTGAAAATGCTAATCAGCATTTATTGTTCTAGTAAACTTTTTCTACTTGGTGGGACGTTGCAGATTTTACTACCGATTCGGTTACTGCAGCTCCATGAATCATTTCACTAACAGGGATCATGAACGGTTGAACCCCTTTAACCGCATCAGAAAAATGTTCTAGTATGGCTTTAACAATATCAGTTTCTTCCGCCTGCCAGTGTTCCAGTGGTCCCTTAACAGGCTTAAAGTAACAATTGCCAAAACACTTTTTTCTTCGTTCCTCCGAAGGGGCACCCGCTATATGAGTCATGCCTTCAAGTCTTATATGTCCTTTTGATCCGAAAACCTGGAAACTAAATCCACCTCCAGTGGCAGTCATAGTGCTTAAATAACCAGACATGCCTTCTTTCATTCTAAATAACATGGACGTTGTGTCATCGGCATCTACTTCCACCGCACGTTTAAAACTTTGGCAAAAAACCTCATCAATTTCACCGCACAGGTCAATCATTCCATCTATAGCATGAACACCCATCGGTGTTAATCCCCCGCAGGGGGTTTCTTCTTTGCTTGCTCTCCATGCATCCTTCGAAAGGAATAACGCATTAGGAAATGTCATATTCGCTTCACAATGGAGAATTACGCCTAGATCACCTGAGTGAATGCGTTCTCGTAATTTTATCATTTCTGGGTGAAGCCTGCGGTTATAGCCAAGACCAAGTGTCACTTCGGCTTTCTGGGTTGCGGCCACTGCGCTTTCAGCTTCAATTTTGCTAAGAGCAAATGGTTTTTCACAAAAAACATGTTTCCCTGCTTGAGCCGCCTCAATGACTTCTTTTGTATGAAGAGAGTGAGGAGTAGCAAGTACAATGGCATCAATATTTGGATCAGAAAGAGCGGCATCGAAATTCTGTACTAAATTCATTTTATGAAGTTGCGAGAAATCTTTGGCTTTTTGAGAGGCCGAACGTGAAACAGCAGTAGTAAAACGAATTTTTTGACTGCTATCAGCTACGGATTCGACGAGCGTTTGTCCCCACCATCCTAAACCCACAATAGCCGCATTTATCAATTTTTGCTCCTCAATCTCAGGTTGGATGCAAGTGATCCAATGGTTTTGATTTTTGTTTGCTGGACATCTAATGCTAGCTATTTAATATGTCTATATTAAAGCACTAGTTAGACATACATTTTTAAGTATATCTTAGTTGTCATTTTAGACTATGTATTTGATTTCCAAAAAGCATCTTAACTAAAAGTTAGAAAAATTCTTGCAGCTAAAAGATTATCTTCTATGAGTCAAAAATGAGCTTATATGAATGGTCTAGACTATTTCTTGTTCTATACATCATTGTCATGGTGGGATTCGGATACATTGGTAGTAAACGAGTTTCCGGTGCAGATGATTATGCAACAGCTCGTGCAGGGTATGGTCCTTTAGTTCTTGCGTTAGCTTTTGCATCTACAGCGGCAAGCGGAGCTACATTCCTTGGTCTTCCTGGGCTTACTTATAATTATGGTCTATCTACTTTATGGATCGCATTCCTTTACCCGCTTGGGATTTATACGGGAATATTAATTTGTCAGCGCACTATTGCACGGTATGGAAATTTTGCAGGCGTAAGATCAATACCAGAGTATCTTGGCGAACGTTACAGGTCGGAGGCGTTACGTCTTTCAGCAGCGGTTTTTTCTTTAATTCTTTTGTTTTATTTGGCTGGACAACTCGTAGCAGGGTTAGTGATGTTTGAGATGATGCTTGGACTTTCGCAGGTATGGGCACTGGGTATTACTACTACCGTATTACTGGGTTATGTAACTTTTGGAGGGGCCCATGCCGATATTCTGACAGATGGTCTACAGGGGCTTTTAATGGTCTTTTTGGCAGTAGCCATTCTAATAATGTTTTTTTTGGGAGTGGGTAATGGAGGACTTCAGCCGTTATTAGAAAACCTAAGAGAACAGGATGCACAGTTGGTGAGTCCCTTTAATTCAGGCGCTGCAATAACGGCATCAGTCTGGGCATTTATAAGTCTTACCGTTGCACATATTCCACTTGGCTTATTACCCCATATTGGCAATAAAATTTGGGCGCTTAAAAATGAACATGCTCGAACGCGGTTTTTGATTATGGCATTTGTGTTTGGCCTGATTTTACCCGCTATAACCTTAGGCGGTGCTCTGGCAAGAGGCGTGTTAGGAGACAGTCTGATTGTTGGAGGTGGCAATGGCGCTAATACGGCGCTACCAGCATTATTTCTTGAAATATTTCCAACATGGCTTGCTGCTCTTTTAGGAGTAGGGATTTTGGCGGCGATAATGTCTACCGCGGATGGGTTAGTTATCTCTACGTCACAAGTTTTTGCTAATGATGTTTATCGGCGCAGTATTGCGCCGCGTTGGCACAGTCATTTAGACCAGACTGTGCTTGATAAGAATGTACTTATTATTAGTAGGTTTATTACAGTACTCACACTTTTGGGTTCAGCCGGACTTGCCTGGATTGTTATTGATATGAACGTGGTTCTGCTTGTCTGGGTAGGTATTGGAGGTTTTGCAGCAGCCCTTGCTGGTCCTCTAGTGCTTGGTTCAGTTTGGTTGGGTGTTACTCGAGCAGGAGCAATTTGTGGATTTTGGACTGGAGCAATACTGTTTATTCTGATCCATGGCGGCTTGATTTCTGGTGGTTGGCTAGTAAATACAACATTAGAAGATTTTGGGTTATGGTTTGATTTTTATGCAACTAGTCCTTACTCAGCGGCAACTCTAGCAGGCTTATTTGCTGTAATAATTACGTTTCTGGTATCTAAGTTGACTGAAGATTTACCACCAGATCACATCTCAGAAATATCAAGAAAAGATATCTGAAAATTTGATGCTACTAGTTGTTCGTTAGAAGTAGGCTAATGGATGGTTATTTGAAGAAGCAGCGTTCATTTTAGTTTTTATGAGCCTCTTTTAACTGATAGAATCCCCTTGTTATCTCAACGGCCTGCCAAGGGCGCATTTTTTCGAGTAGAGCATAGCTCTAATATCAGATAAAATACGCTAAATGGCATTTATAATGCGCTGAATATAAAGGACTATTTTTCCCTGTGACCAAGAAAAAAAAGGATGTTAACAAGTCGGGAAAAGACAAACTTCCCGGCAGCTTGAAGGGAGAGACTGAAATCGCAATAGAAACACGATTAAGTCTCTATCGGACCATGTATGAATGCCGAGTTCTAGAGCAGCGAGCTTACGATCTTTTTATGCAAAATCTTGTAAAAGGGACAAGCCATTTGGCTCTTGGACAGGAGGCTGTGGCATCGGGGTTCGGTACTGCAATGAGACCGGATGACTACACGTTTTGTACTTATCGTGGGCATAACCATACTTATGTCCGTGGTGTCTCCATGGTCTCTATTCTGGGAGAACTTATGGGTCGAGAATGTGGGTTATTACGCGGTAAGGGAGGATCAATGCACCTTACCAGTGTTGAACATGGCGCAATGGGCTCTTATGCCATTATTGGAGCGCACTTGCCAGTGGCTGCTGGTGCGGCTTGGTCTGCACAATATCGCGGTACCGAACAAGTTTCAGTTTGCTTTTTTGGTGATGGCACCACAAATATAGGTGCTTTTCATGAAGCGTTGAATTTTGCCGTAATCTGGAAACTGCCTGTAATTTTTGTCTGCGAGAACAACCTCTACATGGAATATACAGCTATACAAGATGTTACTGCCGTGGAACACCCAGCTGCAGATCGTGCAGAGGCTTATGGCCTTGAGCCAATCCTAATTGATGGTAATGATGCTGATGTGGTGTATGAGGCAGCTAGTATTGCTTATGCCAAAGCTAGGAGTGGTGGTGGTCCAAGCCTTATTGAGGCTAAAACCTATCGTCATGGCGGACATTCCCGTGCCGATCCGGGCAAGTATCGTCCAGATGAAGAGTTGCAGGCCTGGCTTGATAAAGATCCCATACCCATGTATCGCGAGCGACTAGTTGGATTGGGAATAGAAGAGACACAATTAAAAGAAATAGAGTCAGAGACGGATGAGATGGTTGAATTAGCAACAGAAGAAGCCCGTAATAGTCCCTCTCCATCGACCGATATTGCTTTTATTGATGTTTGGGCAGACGGGGGTGCGTCATGGCGCAATTAACCTATCGTGAAGCGGTAGGCGCAGCTATTGCACAAGAGATGCGTCTAGATTCAAACGTAGTGTTCCTCGGTGAGGATGTTGCTGCAGCTGGGGGCGTATTTAAGACAACTGCTGGTCTTTTAGATGAATTTGGACCCGAACGAGTTAAAGATACCCCGATCTCAGAGCAGGCAATTATCGGTGCTGCAATGGGAGCCTCAATGACAGGGCTTAAACCGATTGCAGAGATCATGTTCTCAGATTTTTTTGCCGTATGCTGGGACTTAGTGGCTAATCAGATAGCAAAAACCCGTTATATGACGGATGGTCAGTGTAGCTTCCCATTAGTGCTTCGGAGTGCAAATGGGGGTGGGAGTCGTTTTGGTGCACAGCATTCTCAGAGTATAGAAAATTGGGCAATGGCTATTCCTGGTTTAAAGGTTGTTGCTCCATCTAATCCAGCAGATGTTATGGGATTATTGGCTGCATCGATCAGAGACCCTGATCCCGTTATGTTTTTTGAGCAAAAATCACTCTACGCTCTAAAGGGTGAGGTTCCCGATGGTGAGCACGTTGAATCCTTAGGTGTTGCAAACATTGCTCGTGCTGGGACCGATGTAACGATTGCTGCACTGGCAGCCATGGTTCCACGTGCACTTAAAGCAGCAGAGATGTTACAGGATCAACACGGTATATCCTGTGAGGTTGTGGATGTACGTTCTTTGGTCCCATTAGATACTCAAACTATTCTAGATTCAGTAGTTCGGACGAGCCGATTAGTCACAGTAGAGGAAAATCCTAGACTGTGTGGGTGGGGTGCAGAGCTTGCGTCCATAGTGGCAGAAGAGCTTTTCTGGGATCTGGATGGCCCAATTGTGCGGATTACAACACCACATATTCCATTGCCTTCTGCAGATGAACTAGAGGATGCAGTTATGCCTAGTTCAGAGCGGATTGTGCAGAACATTAAAAATCTAGTTGACTGAATTACTATGAATGTATTAATGCCCCAGTTAGGAGAGACTGTCGCTGAAGGAAAGGTGGCTGTTTGGTATAAAAAAGAAGGCGATATAGTCTCTAAAAATGAGATTCTTGCCGATGTTGAAACCGATAAGGCAGCAGTAGAAATACCCTCTCCTGTTGAAGGAGTGGTTGGGTCCGTTTTGGTTTCAGAAGGCGAAACAGTAGATGTCGGAACAACACTGGCTATTATTAATAATAAGGATGCCAATAGTGGTTTACCTGAGCAGCTTACTAACGTTGAAAAGAAAGTTTCTGCTCCAGAGCCGATAAAAAATGATTCCACAGTGGAGTTGCCAAAAATTCAACAGGTTGTCAGTCCTCCTAAAGCTAATAAGGCAGAACGTAGGCTAAAGCTTTCTCCGGTGGTGCGTCGCTTGCTAGTTGAGCACGAGATTAATGCTCAGGAGGTGGTAGGCTCTGGTAGAGATGGTCGGATTACAAGAAGCGATATCATGGATTTTCTAGATAATCGCTCAACTAAATCATCTATTAAACCGGTACCGCAGCCAATAGGTGATAGTAGTCGAGTTCCTTTTGATCGCATACGTCGCGTAACGGCTGAGCACATGGTTCGTTCTAAGACGACAAGCCCGCATGTTCTTCAGGCAGTCGAAGCTGATTTTAGTTGTGTGGATGCAACCAGGGCTTCCCATCAGAAGCGCTGGCGTTCGGATAATGGGTATTCATTAACCTACTTGCCATTTATAGCGAGAGCTACATGCTTGGCCTTACGGGACTTTCCGCGACTGAATGGAAGTGTTGACGGTGAAGAGCTCATTCTGCATAAAGGAATACATCTATCAATTGCAGTAGACCTGAACTTTGAGGGTTTGGTTGCCCCTGTAATTTTTGATGCAGACGGATTAACCGTTCTAGGATTGGCTCGTCGTATTCATGAAATCAGCATAGGCGCTCGCGAGGGGAGCCTTTCAGCTGATGATCTCTCAGGTGGCACTTATACACTTTCTAATAATGGTTCTTTTGGGACGTTACTTACTGGAGCGATTATCAATCAACCTCAGGTAGGTATTTTATCAATCGATGCTATTAAGAAGCGGCCGGTGGTTATCGAAGATTCAACCGGGGATTCT
>CAXYEE010000004.1:0-47382 GCA_964276105.1 uncultured Gammaproteobacteria bacterium
TAGCCAGGGCAGTTTTTAATAACATTCTCCGTTGTCGGAATGTAGATTCCGGGGTAATTTCGGAAGCTTTGATATCTTGCGGTCGTTTGATCAGCATCATTTCGTCCTACCCAAAACTTTTAAGACCAGTATAGCTATGACAATGTTGCAACGGTTGGTGCTAAATCGCTAGTTTTATTCTAAATGCACCAAATTAGTGCAGCGTTATTCTAAATGCACCAAATAGTTCCACCATTGCTGCTCAGTAACGTTACAATAGTCTTGCCCTATAAAAAGCAGTGTTAAAAATAAGGACATATAATTGATAATTTGTCCAAGGGGATACATATGAAGCTTATAACCGCAGTTATTAAACCTTTCCGTCTTGATGATGTTCGTAATGCCTTGTCAGAAGTAGGCGTGCAGGGGATGACTGTCACTGAAGTCAAGGGGTTTGGTCGTCAAAAGGGTCATACGGAACTTTATAGGGGTGCCGAATATGTAGTGGATTTCCTTCCTAAGGTAAAAGTGGAAGTAGCACTTACGGATAACCTAGTTGACCGTGCAGTTGAGACGATTATTGAAGCTGCAAAAACAGGAAAAGTGGGAGATGGAAAAATCTTTGTTACGGAGATCGATCAAGTTCATCGTATAAGAACCGGCGAAACCGGTGACGAAGCACTATAAAAATTAACTATAAAGGGGGCATAGTGAACGCTCTATTAAAAAGACTGATATTACCTATTATTTTTGTGATATGGCCTGCAATTGGCTGGAGCCAGGCGATTGACACTGGCGATACAGCGTGGATTTTAACTTCAACAGCCCTAGTGCTATTTATGACGCTGCCCGGTCTCGCGCTTTTTTATGCGGGATTAGTTGGGAGTCGGAATGTGCTCTCCGTGGTTATGCAGTGCTTCAGTATTGCTTGCTTGGTATCGGTGATATGGGTTGTCTGTGGTTATAGCTTATCCTTCGGTGGTAGTAATGCATACGTTGGCGATTTTTCAATTGCCTGGCTGAGCGGGGTCGAAGCAGGATCTGTTTCAGGGACTATCCCTGAGTCAGTATTTGTTATGTTTCAGCTTACTTTTGCAATCATTACGCCAGCATTATTTGTTGGGGCATTTGCAGAGCGCATGAGGTTTTCAGCACTGCTGCTTTTTACTGCTGCATGGGTCCTGGTGGTTTACTTCCCAGTTGTGCATTGGGTATGGGCCGAGGGTGGCTGGTTGTATGAAATGGGCTTTAGAGATTTCGCAGGTGGAGCAGTGGTACATGTTACCGCGGGTGTTGCAGCCCTCGTAGCGGCTCTTATGATGGGTAATCGGAAAGGATTTCCCAATTCAGGGGCTCCTCACAATTTGCCAATGACAGTTACCGGAGCCTGTATGCTTTGGGTTGGTTGGTTTGGTTTTAATGCTGGCAGCGCGCTTGGTTCTAATGGTGGCGCAGGTATGGCGATGCTTGTCACCCATATAAGCGCAGCCGTAGCATCATTAACTTGGATGACTTGTGAATGGGTCAAGTATGGAAAGCCCAGTGTACTTGGTATCGTGACAGGTATGGTTGCTGGACTTGCAACAATTACACCAGCGTCAGGTTTTGTTGGCCCGATGGGCGGCCTATTTATTGGACTATCCGCTGGACTTGGTTGTTTCATCGCAACACAGTTTATTAAGCAGAAATTGAAGATTGACGACTCACTCGATGTATTTCCGGTACATGGTGTTGGGGGAATGATTGGCTTGTTGCTACTTGCTGTATTTTCTGCCGAGAGGTTTGATGGCCTTGGTTTAGATGGAACCATTCTTGATCAGTTAGGAATTCAGATTATCGGTCTTCTGGCCACAGTTGTTTGGACCGCAATTGCAAGCTTTGTACTGCTGAAGGTAGTAAATGCTATTTCACCTTTGCGTGTTTCAAGTGATGAGGAAACGGAAGGTTTAGATCTCGTACTGCATGAAGAGCGGGGATACAACCTGTAATTCGTAGGTATCAGGTGGGAAGGGGCTTAGAGATTTTTTAGGCCTCTTCCTAAATCCGTTAATCTTAAATGTTAGTGTGGCAAATTATTTTCTAGTCGTCCTCAATGAAGTACCGAAAATTATGCCTATAAAAAACCCCTATCGTATCTAAGGGTTCTCCATCAACTAGCCGGGGGCGATATACCGCTTCACTTAGACGGGAGGTATATAGTGAGTCCATAAACCCACTGATGGAGGGCTCCATAATCTCGATGTTATTAGCTATTCCGAGCGAAGAAATATTGAATCGAACTAAAACTGAGCTCCAAATGTAACGAGTATGATTTCCCTGAAGATCTACCGGACTGGGTGGTGGAATAAAATTGATGAGTTTGGGGGTTGAGAAATGCTGAATTGCTAATGATGGTTGCTCAATAGTCAAAAGCCTATGGGCTTCTTGATAGTATTGGAGGGCCGTTTCCTTTTGACCCAGAGCTAGATCCCAGTCTCCTAAGATAGTAAGTGCATTACCGACTTCGGTGGGCGACATATTATCTCTGAATTCAAGCATAGCTAAGAGATGTCTCCTAGATGCCCTTGAGTTGCCAAGTAAAATATCTATACGAACCAACTCGCTCAATGTGGCAAGTTGTTTGTCGCCATATTTACCAAAATTTTCTTGTTGAATTTCAAGAATATCTTCAAATTGTTCTCGCGCGAGACCACGCATTCTAGAAAGGTCATAGTAGTTAGCTAAGTGGCGCCTGAAGGGGATTACTTGAGGATCATCTTCCCCATAACGGCGTAGCGCTAGAGCTAAGCGTTCTTGCTGAATGTTTTCTGACTTTATTGTATCTCCCATTAGAAGATACGTATTACTCATATCATCTAGTAACAGAATCTGGTCCATATTTAGTAAGCCAAAGTTTCGTTGACTAATATGTTGGGCTTGTTCAAGAATTGTGATTGCTTCCATAGTCTCCCCATTCAGACTAAAGGTTCGAGCAAGCTCAATGTAGGGTTCAATGAGGAATGGTGAATATTCGCCATTTTCCTGAACAAGCAATTCGATTCCAGCAAGGTAGTTATCTTGAGCATCGCTAAATTCATTTAACTCGGTTTGAAGTCGAGCGTTCTCAAAGAGTGATTCACTAGTGCTTTTTAGAGAAGAAGACTCAGGTACTACTGTGGTTATATTTTGTGCGGGTAATGAGGAGGCATAAGGCGTAGTTAATACAGCAATAATGATTAGTAGTCGGTGTATTGGATTATTAGATGACCCAACTAATAACTTTTTTAATAGCTGCATGTTTGAACTTTGGCAAGTAGCCAGGGTTTTGGCCATTACTGTTTGGATAATGGTACGTAGAGAAACGTATATTTACGCGTGATACCCGTGGCAGTGACCATCTCGCCATCTAGCATTCTAGGTCGGAAGCGGGAACGTTCAATAGATAAAATTGTTGCTTCATCCTTAAACCCCGATGGTTCGGATTCAAGAACCGATACGTTTGTTGCTTGACCAACTGGGGTAACGTTGAAAGAGACTAATACATAGCCTTCTGTGACATAGGGTTCACTCGGATCTGCAAGACCTAGGGTACTAGGATTTATTTTGAGTACATCACTGGGGTTATAGAACCAGCGTTGCTGTAGTGTCTCACCATTTTCCAATTCATTGAGGAGTTCCCAAACCTGTCTGTACTCGTTTCCGGTTGGTCCAACCTTGCTGAATGCAGTGTGCCAGTCTCCAATGTTTCTCAAGGTTTCTGCTATTTGTAGTATATCGGGCTCATCCTGAGATGTTAAAAGTTTGAGGGCACGCCTTAAGGCATTTATGCCACTACCCGCGGGAAGTCGCTGTGCGCGATAGCTATTACCTATTCCACGGAGTGGTTCTGCAAGAAGAGTGCTTTCTGGTCCATCAGTTGCCCGAATAATATTCATGGCCCGCACATAATAGGCGCGGGCGTCATCAAAGCGGGAACTACCCCTTAGCCATCGAGCATGCTTGTAGATTGCAGGGAGTATTTCAGTGCTATCAACTCCATGCATACGTTGCATAATATCGAGGCCAGCTAATTTTTGTTCCTCTGCCTCCTCATAGCGTCCCATCCTAATTAGGCTATTAGACATGTGGTCAAGGATTGTTATTTGCTCTTCATTCAGTAGACCAAAATTCCTACGATTTATAGAACGAGCCTCTTCTAGTAGACCAAGGGCTTGCGGATAGTCGCCGAGCCCATGATATGAGACTCCAAGACCTACAAGAGGTAAAATCGCAGTCGGAGTAGTCACGCCATCCATTTCTCGAAATAGTTCAACAGAAGCTAGGAAACTTATGCCCGATTCTTCATATAAACCTTCTCGACGTTGCATCTCTGCAAGGTTGGAGATTGATATGGCAGTTTCCGAAGATATTTCTCCAAACTCCACTTTTGTCAGCTCTACTACGCGTTCTGCCAAAGGGATTGCTTGTTCATATTCTTGGTTATCCACGCTATATTGAAGTTGAAGCTGCGCCTCTATAAGACCGGTTAATTCTGCGCGCGGAACCTCTTCTTGCGCAGAAGACTGGTCTTTATCAGGTATTTCAGTCTCATCAACGGGTAAAACTTCCGGCTCTATATAAACAGGGCCTACGGGAGTTTGGATAAAGTCCGGTGTCCCCACTCCCTGAGCTACTACAGATCCAATAAGACCCATAAAAAGCCCACAAAAACAGGCAATCCGAGCAACACCTGAATCAAAATTTAGGATTGAATTTCGTCGACTCATTAGTTCTATATTAACGAAAAGATGCTCTATCTGCTGCCGTTTTAGTGTCTAATGCTTCCAGCTAATGGGTTGCAGAAGACATTTTTACGCGATCTAGTGCTCATAGAGGCTTGTGGCGGCGATTCCGAGGTCTATAATGGCGCGCGAATCCCAAGTTTTGATCGTATGAGTATTGTAGTGAATGTAGTGAAGCTGTGGCTTTTAAGGGAATCTAAATGTGGATTCTGCAATTCTCTTCGTAAATGGAGCGTGGGCCCGATAAAGGTGGGCCGGGAGCTATTCTGATGGACCCCACGAAGACGGAAGGAACCGAATATTTTCACCAGGTAGTGGACTGCCAATGGGGCTGTCCAGCTCACACTGATGTTCCAGAATATATACGCTTAATTGCTCAAGGCCGGTTTACGGATGCGTATATGTTGAATCGAAAGTCCAACGTGTTCCCTGGGATCTTGGGCCGGGTATGTGATCGTCCTTGCGAACCAGCATGTAGACGTCGTCGGGTTGAAGATAAGCCTGTGGCAATTTGTCGGCTTAAAAGGGTAGCGGCAGATCATCGTGATGACGTTAAAGATCTTTTGCCTGTAGCCCCAAACAATAAAAATGGTAAAAAAATAGCTTTGGTTGGTGCAGGTTGTGCATCGTTAACCGTGGCTAATGATTTGATGCCCCTAGGTTATGAGTGCGTTATCTACGAGGCTCTGGATAAAACAGGCGGGCTTATGAGGACAAATATACCCTCATTCAGGCTTCCTGCTGAAGTTCTTGATGAGGAGATGAGCTATATTTTAGACATGGGGGTTGATCTAAGGCTCAACTCCCCAATCGAAAGTATGAAGGGATTGTTGCAGGAGGGCTATGACGCCATTTTTGTCGGTAGTGGGGCCCCAAAGGGTAAAGATCTTGATATACCTGGACGCAACGATACCGATCGTATTCATATTGGTATTGACTGGCTTGAGTCAGTTGCGTTTGATCACGTTGACTCCATCGGGAAAAAGGTACTAATTATTGGGGTTGGCAATACGGCTATGGATTGTTGCCGTACATCACTTCGTCTTGGAGCTGAGGACGTTAAGGTTATGGCAAGAAAACCTCGCGACTTTTTCAAAGCGTCAGATTGGGAGCTTGAGGATGCTGAGGAAGAACAGGTTTCAATTGTAGTCAATCATTCCCCGAAAGAGTTTGTGCATAAGGATGGCAAGCTGATTGGAATGAATTTTGAAAAAATGGAATATGACATAAATGAAAATGGCCAAATCACAGACACTCGTGTAATGGGAGAGGAGTTTTTCCCATGTGATGATGTTGTTCTAGCCATCGGACAGGACAATGCATTTCCTTGGATTGAACGTGAAACTAAAATCGAGTTTGATAAGTGGGACGTGCCCATTGTTGATGCCAAAACCTTCGAATCTACAGTCCCCGGAGTATTTTTTGGCGGTGATGCCGCATTCGGACCAAAAAATATTATCTGGGCTGTGGAGCATGGCCATCAAGCCGCTATATCTATAGATAAGCATTGCCATAGTCAAAATTTGGAAGAACGTTTGCCACGAGGAGTCAATCTTTACAGTGCGAAAATGGGCATACATGAATGGAGCTATAGTAATGACTATGACCCCGCTTCCCGACGGCTTATGCCCCATGTGGATCTAAAAAAACGCTTCAAGGATCTCGATATTGAGGTGGAGTTAGGGTTTACCCTAGAGCAAACCATTGAAGAAGTTGAGCGCTGCCTAAATTGTGATATTCAAACAATTTTTGCACCTAAACTTTGTATTGAGTGTGATGCATGCGTTGATATCTGTCCTGTTAACTGTCTAACGATGACGAAAAACGGCGAAGAGGAAGACTTGCGAGGTCGTCTTTCTGCTCCAGCAGAAAACCATGAACAACTGCTCTATATTTCAGAGGATCTGCCTCAGACCGGTCGTGTAATGGTTAAAGATGAAGACCTTTGTGTGCACTGTGGTTTGTGTGCTGAGCGCTGCCCAACTGGCGCATGGGATATGCAGAAATCGGAACTTTTAGTTCCCTTTGCTGAAGATGAAGCAACTAAAACGAGATGTAAGGCTGTTCAGCCGTCAGCCGCCTGACGAGGATTTTTTGTGGCAGCAGTAAACGACGTCGTCATAAAGATAGCTACGGTGAATGGCACCGGTTCAGCAAGTGCTAACGGCTTGCTTCGTAAAGCTATTTTTCGCATGGGTGTACCTGTTGTGGGCAAGAACTTTTTCCCCTCTAATATTCAGGGGCTTCCAACCTGGTATGAGATCCGTGTTACTGGGGATGGCTATCAAGCCCGCTCAAATCGTACCGATTTAATGGTAGCGATGAATGCTCAGACTTATGCAAAAGACATGGCGGAGGTAACTTCTGGTGGGTGGCTTGTATATGACTCCACATGGCCCCGTAGTCAATTACTTGATCGAGAAGATATAACCGTACTAGGCATCCCATTTTCAAAGTTGTGTAATGAGAGTTTTGATGGTGTGCGTACGCGTATCCTTATGAAGAACATAGCGTATGTTGGCGCAATTGCAGCATTACTTGATCTTGATCTTGAGGTCATCACTCAATTGCTTGAAGAAACTTTTGGAGATAAACAACATTTGGTTGCCTCTAATATGGAAGCGATTCGATTAGGGTACGATTACGCAACTGAGAATTTTCCATGCCCCTTAGAAGCCAGTGTGATGGCAATGGATAAAACCAAAGACCAAGTTATCATGGATGGCAATACAGCCGCAGCCTTGGGTTGTGTCTATGCAGGGGCAACTGTTGGGGCATGGTATCCAATCACGCCATCGACCTCGCTTATGGATGGCTTCCGTAGCTTTTGTGCAAAGTACAGAGTTGATTCAGAGACAGACAAACGTACCTACGCGATTATTCAGGCTGAAGATGAGCTTGCAGCTATTGGCATGGTTCTAGGAGCAAGCTGGATGGGTGCACGTTCCTTCACGCCAACTAGTGGTCCCGGAATTTCTCTAATGACGGAGTTTATCGGCTTAGCTTATTACGCTGAGATCCCAGCAGTAATTTTTAATGTACAACGTACAGGTCCCTCTACGGGAATGCCAACCCGAACACAGCAAGCTGATATTCTCAGCTGCGCTTACGCATCACATGGTGATACTAAGCATATCTTGTTGTTTCCTGCGAACCCGGCTGAATGCTTTACAACTGCAATACAGTCCTTTGATCTTGCCGAACGCCTCCAAACACCCGTCATGGTTTTATCAGATCTCGATATAGGGATGAATGATTGGATGGTGCCAGAGTTTGAGTGGGATGAGGAATACATTCCAGATCGAGGTAAAGTTTTGTCAGCAGATGATCTTGATCAAATGGATAAATTCTACCGTTATCTTGATTCTGATGGGGATGGAATTCCTTATCGTACTTTGCCAGGCGAACATCCGAAGGGGTCTTTCTTTACAAGAGGTTCTGGTCATAACAAGCTTGGCGGTTACACTGAAGATGGAAGTGAATATCAGGAAGTAGTAGATCGCTTGCTCCTTAAGTGGGAGACAGCCCGTACGCTTGTGCCGAAACCAGAGATCATATACTCCAAGTTTAACAATGCAGCAATACTAACTGTGGGTAGTGGAAATGGTGGGTGTAAGGAAGCGCTCGACCGATTAGCCAGTAAAAATATTGGGCTTAACTATTGTCGTGTTAAAGCTTTTCCATTTGGCGAGGAAGTAAAGGATTTTATCGAAAAGCATGAGGTGATCTACGTAGTGGAGCAAAATCGTGACGCTCAACTTAAGACACTTCTGATGTTGGATATTGAGGCTAATCCTGCCAAACTTGTCTCACTTCTGCACTATAACGGTATGCCCCTTAACGCAGGGTTTGTGGTTGAGAGGGTGCTAAAAGAAATGGCTAAAGGCCGCGCGGCATAGCCATAAAAAGGTTCATGTAGTCATGAGTTATATAGCTAAGCCAAAGGTTTCACATCCAAAGTTACCGAGAAACAAACTTGGGTTAACAGAACGGGACTACGAAGGTTCAGTTTCAACTCTATGCGCCGGATGTGGCCATGATTCTATAACATCTGCAATTATTCAGGCTGTATTTGAACTAAACCTCGAACCACATAGGCTTGCAAAAATTAGTGGCATTGGGTGTTCTTCTAAAACTCCCACGTATTTTATGAGTGAATCACATGGATTTAACTCTGTACATGGTCGAATGCCTTCAGTAACCACAGGAGCCAATGCTGCTAATAGAGATTTGATGTATGTTGGTGTTTCGGGTGATGGTGATTCTCTATCCATAGGTGTGGGGCAATTCGTTCATGCGATACGCCGTAATCTGAATATGTGCTATTTGATTGAGAATAATGGGGTTTATGGTCTCACTAAAGGCCAGTTTTCGGCATCAGCCGACATCGGTAGTAAGCCGAAAAAAGGTTTGGCTAATCAACAGGAGCCAATTGATGCAGTGAGCACGGCATTAAGTCTGGGTGCTACCTATATCGGCAGAAGCTTTTCTGGAGATAAGGAGCAGTTAGTTCCTTTGATTAAAGGTGCAATGCTCCACAAAGGTTTTGCGTTACTCGATATCATTAGTCCCTGCGTAACGTTCAATGACCATGAAGGTTCTACTAAGAGTTATGCTCATACTCGGCAGTTCTATCATCATGTTGTTGACATGGACTATATACCTCCTGCTGAAGAGATAAAGGCTGATTATGAGAAGGGTTCTGCCATGCCAATTAAGCTACATGATGGTAGTAAAATTGTTCTTAGAAAGGTGGATACAGAGTATGACCCTAGTAGTCGTGCCAAAGCGTTCAAGTATTTACGTGAGCGTTCTAATGCAGGAGAAATTATTACGGGACTGCTTTACATAAATGAGGGGCGTCCTGAGATGCATGATCTTATGGGTAATGTGGATACACCACTATCAAAGCTTTCGCTTGAATCTTTGCGCCCGCCTGAAGGCGAACTTGAGCGTATACTTCGAGGATATCGGTAATCAAAATCCTTGGAGGCTGAAGTGGTAGCTTCTTTTTAGTGTGATGGATCAGCATTTGACTCTACTGCTATCCCCCCCCCCTGCCTACTGTATTAGATACGAGGATATGTCTATGCGTATAGCAATGATGGGAAGCGGAGGTGTTGGCGGCTATTTCGGTGCTCGAATGGCTTCGGCTGGTAGTGATGTGATATTCATTGCGCGAGGCCAACATTTGTCGGCCATCCAATCCCATGGACTTAGAATTGATAGTCGTGATGTGGGGGATATTACGATATACCCAGCAAAAGCAACGCAAAATCCAGAAGAGGTTGGAATAGTCGATTGCGTAATCGTGGCTGTTAAGCTTTGGGATACAGAGGCGACCGGGAAAGCGATTCTTCCAATGCTTGGCCCTAAGACAGCGGTACTTTCATTACAAAATGGTGTAGAGGGAGATGCTGTGCTTTCAAGCATAGTAGGGCAACAGAGAATTATCAGTGGGGTTGCTTTTATTGCGAGTTCTATAGGCAAACCTGGCATTATTAAACATATTGGCACCATGCAGAGAATTGTAATTGGAGAAAGTGATGGTGTTTCTTCGCCGCGAATTGAAGCGCTCCATGAAGCCTTAATTAAAGGCAATGTTGTCTCAGAAATAAGTAATGATGTTGAGCGAACCATATGGGAAAAGTTTGTTTTTCTCATTGGACTAAGCGCCACTACAACCTTGATGAGAAGGACACTCGGACCCATTAGGCAGGATAAAGAAAGTCGTCAGCTTCTTTTGGAAGTGATGCAAGAGACGGTCGCTGTTGGGCGGGCCAGAGGAGTAGCACTTAGCGATAATATTTGCCGAAGATCGGCTTAAGTTTGCAGATGGGCTTCCAGCGGATATGACATCCTCTATGCATCATGATCTTGAAGCAGGCAAGCCATTAGAGCTTCCCTGGTTAAGTGGAGCGGTAGCTCGCTTTGGTCAAGAGGCTGGCATCCCAACTCCTGCCAACAATAAGGTTTGCTCTGCATTAGAGCAGCATGTATCTGGGACTCGGTGAATCACGCTGAACTTACAATAAGCAGTATTCGTGCTCGTGCTGTAAGTGCGCCTATGAAACGTCCGCTTGAGCACTAGTGCTGCAAGAATGAAGAGAGCACCATTTGTGCTGCTCGACATATATACCAACGAAAACATTGTGGGACATGCTCACGTTTTTTGCTATTTGGACTTAGCTGCACCCATGATTTGTGATGCGCTTGAAGTAGCAGGTTCCTTGCTTACAGGCGCTTCTCTAAAGCCAGACATAATCAGAAAGATATGCGATGACCATTTTATGTTGCTTGGTAATCAGGGCGTCATTGGCATGGCTATTTCTGCACTTGATGTAGCTTGTTGGGATGCACTTTCTCAGGCGTCTGGTCTACCGCTAAGCCAATATTTGGGGGGTGATTTGTCTTCTGTCCCAGCTTACAACAGCAACGGACTTAGCATTTCTTCAGCTGTAGCCGATGTAGGGGAGATTTCTGATGAAGCAGGTTCTTTATTAGATCAGGGATTTAATGCAATAAAGATTCGTCTGGGTAGATTAGATCATGCAGAAGATGTCAAGGCTGTTCGGGCTGCCCGTTCTGCTATCTCAAAATCAATCTTTTTTGATGTCTGATTATAATCAGACATTATCTATTCCAGACGCGCTTGCGCGTGGTGCAGACCTGGAAAAGGAAGGTTTGTACTGGATTGAAGAACCTATCTCATATGAGGATCTTGATGGTAATTCACAGTTAGTAAAAGCGCTTCAGGTGCCGATACAGAACGGTGAGAACTATAGTAATCTGAATTTTCTAGCTATGGCTATGACTATGAAGTCTATGGATTATGTCATGGTTGATTTAATGCGAATTGGAGGCGTTAGTGGTTGGGATGCGCGCGGCAGTTTTGGCAAAGGAGGCGGGTTTGCCAATGTCATCACATTTATACCCAGAAGTTAGTGCACATCTTCTTGCCGCGACGCCAACCGCCCACTGGCTTGAGTATGTAGACTGGGGAGAAGTATTTATTCTCAACCCATTACGCTTTTCAAACGGTAGTGCAGAAGTGCCAACAGAGCCTGGCACAGGAGTTTTTTGGGATGAGGACGCGGTTGCTCGCTATTCTTTAGGATAATTTTCCTTGTTAGCTATGATTTAATTTAGAAAGGAAGCCAGGAGCTCTCTGGGGACAGGTGAAGATAACCGATGTTGACACCTTGACGCCAACCAATACCAAATCGGACTGGTGCAACCACGATGTTGTTTAAACTATTGTAATTGACGCCTACACCTCCCACGAAGTAAAGACTACCCTCAACACCTCCAAAACGTTGGTAGAGGTCATTGACGGTATTTAGATTGTATATAAGCATGAAAACTTTGGTGGCACTACCGCCAACATCTACTCCAAGTGAGGGGCCACGCCAGTACACAGGGCTAGTTGAACCATCAGAGAGATAGAGTGTCCCATGTCCATATCGCAGACCAATTCCAAAAGCAGCGCCACCTTCTTCGCCCTTGATATATGCACCTGGCGGTCCATTATCAGCAAATACGCGGTTGAAGGCATCCGCTACGCCTTGGGCGCCCCGACCAAAAAAGTCTTCAGCTTCACGTAGAATAGTACCCTGTGAGTACGGATTGGCCAGGATGGGCTGAGGTTGAGGCTGAGGCTGAGGCTGAGGTTCGCGGTTAGCACAAGCGCTTAGAATGAAAAGCAGACTCCACGAGATCAACCGGAGAATTTTCATAGTAACTCCCATGAATCAGAATAGTTCATAAACTATAGTTTGAGCTTACAGGCGCTTGTGTCAACTTATTTACTTGAACAAGTCTTCGGCGCGATTTAAAACATCTTTTTCAGGTGTATCAGAGGATTCATCTAATAAAATGTCTGGCTTATCAGTTTTGCTACTATTACTGAACAAGGCGGACAGTTCAGATAAAGCCTTGTTCTGAGATTCCACAAAACCAGGAGTATAAGATTTAGGGTTGGGTTTAAAATAGTCACAGAAGTTAGCGCGTTCCTTTTCTGTTACCTCGAGAGCATCTTCTTCTTTGCAAGCATCGGGCTCGCTAACATCATACATAAGGCACATGCGACAAACATGCAGTTCGGCGTTACAGTTCGAACACTCATCTCGTCGACTAAAGGGTAAAGGGATTGAGTCCAAGCTGTGCCCACAGCGGTAGCAGGATAGACTTTCACTCATATTTGTTAGCTCGGGTAATCTAGTCCTACACAATATAGCTGCTGTTAGAAATAGATTAAAGAAAGAGATATTTATAGTGGTAGAAGCACGGGTAGTCATATTAAGAACTTTGGATCGAAGTCGTTTATCGGAGGTTGGTCTTATCTTGACTGCGCTACAAATCGAGCATAAATCGTCGCAGTTTAAGGGGTACTGGGAGATCAGCGTCCCGGTAGAATCGGCTTTTCAAGCTAAATCGGAACTTGCTCAATATGCTAAGGAAGCTCGTGCTGCACCGGTGGGCCACCGGCCACTGAAAGAGCGCAGTTCTGGTTATAGTGGAGTCATCGTATACGTTATAGCTCTTATATTGATTGCGTGGCTTTCCTGGAGTTATGCGTTTGGTTATGACTGGATAGCCTTGGGTCGAAGCGACTCCGCACGGATTCTGTCAGGTGAGTGGTGGAGAACTATTACTTCGTTGACTTTACATGCTGACTTAAGCCATCTTGCTAGCAATATATTTTTTGGCGGATTCTTTGGATTTTATGTAGGTCTTTATCTTGGTTCGGGCTTAGGTTGGTTTAGCATTGTAGCTGGTGGCGTACTAGGGAACGCTCTTAACGTTCTTATAAGACCAGAACCACACTTTGCGGTTGGAGCTTCGACAGCAGTATTTGCCGCACTTGGAATTCTTGCTGCCTATATTTGGAGGCGAGGCTTCTGGGCAGATACGCACTGGCGGACACGAATTGCGCCGGTTACTGCGGGTATTTGCCTATTAGCCTTTATGGGGATGGGAACGGGCGCGGAAAATGACAATGTTGATATTTTTTCGCATGTAACTGGTTTTATCGCTGGTTTTGGACTGAGCTGGTTGATTTCAAGATTTAACTGGCTTGAGGACTCAAAGATAAAACAGAAACTCTGGGGGTTAGCTGCTATTAGTAGTCTAATGTTCGCATGGGCTGTGGCATTAAATACACCCTCTTAGGCTTGATCAGTCAAGGGCTTTTGCAATCATATCTAAAAATTGCGCTTCATTTGTTACATTTTCAGCCAAACTTGCATCTACGGTATACCCGTATTCATCAGCAATTGCTTGATACTTAGAGCGACGATTTTCCACATGTTTAGGAAAAATCCAACGAACGAATTCATCTGGAATTATTTCATCGACATCATTTAGCCCAATTTCCTTTAAATACTCATTTAATTGAAAATCTAGAAACTCTTCCTGGTAGTACATCGGTTTTGGATTATCAATTGCTCGTTGAATTATCTTTTCTTCCATCACAGGTTCAGCTTGAAGGTAAAGAATCAAGGTGTTTTCAGACAAAATCTCCAGAGTCTTTGGGTCATTGAGTTCACAAATACTACCACCCGAATCATTTAAAAAATTGTCATAACCATACAGTTGCTTAGCCTTCTTTATGAACTCTTTGACGTCCCTCATAGCGCCTATCTCAGCCAGTCGGTGCAGTCGTTGTCGTTCTTTAAAGGCGTCAACTGATAGCCCATCTAGGTCGCTCCGCCCTATCTTTCCAAGAAATGTTGCAACTGGCGCAAGGTTATGAACGGTGATATTACTAGCTATATAAATCGAATCGCTTCGTAATAGATCTCGAAGAAAATCCACTTTCATTGCTTGACGTTTAATATTATCAAGAATGGGCTCTGCTAAATATTTTGTTCCAATCCTATAATCACCCGAGTAGTGGAACCATCGTGACTTAGGACAGTTGTTTGCGAGTGTAGTTTTGCCGACACCAGACATGCCCATTAAGGTAATGGCTTTATTTGGCCAGTCCATAAATTCTGCGCCTGTCATTTTCATAGTGTTATCCATCTATGTGATCTAGTGTAATTATACGTTGCAAAGAACGTATAACAGCACAGTATGCAATGCTGATAATGATCTGTTGTAAAGGCGATCCAAATCAAGGGATATGATGAGTATTTTTAATCTAATGATTATTTGGCAAGTAATAACGGCTTTATGTATTACATTACAATTCTGTGGTAACCCAGATTGGGAGTCCTTATGAAAATAGCTGTCTTACTGGGCGGTACCAGTATGGAGCGAGATGTATCGGTTGCCAGTGGAACTCAAGTGATTAGCGCGTTGAGGTCTGCCGGTCATGAGGTAATTGCGGTGGAGTATTCACGTGGGGTGCTAGTTTCTGCAGAAGAGAGAGAACTTTTAGTTTCTGGGATCAATGCTGAACCTCCAAGAAATATGGGGGATGCTGAAGATTGGCTTCCTGTCTTAGCCAAGAAAGTTCAGATGGCAGAAGTGGATTTGGTGTTTTTAGCTCTTCATGGCGGTTGGGGAGAGGATGGAACTATTCAGGCAGTTTTTGAAAAGACGGGATTGCCCTACACAGGCAGTAATAAACTGGGTAGTAGGTTAGCTATGGATAAAAATACCGCTAAGAAAATATTTTGTGCAAATAAGGTACCTACTCCTAAATGGTTGATGGCGCCGGTTTCTATTAGTGTCGTTGATGACCAGCTTGGGTTTCCTGTCATTGTGAAACCGAACAGCCAGGGTTCAACAGTGGGTCTTACTCTAGTTAATAATCCAGTTGATCTTGAATCAGCAATCACCGTTTCAAGTGCATTTGATGATGAGGTGATGGTGGAGCGTTATATCTCAGGTCGGGAGCTTACAGTTGGCATTCTGGATGGAGAGACGCTAGCGGTCGGTGAAATTATTCCCGCCGAGGGGGATATTTTTGACTATGCGGCAAAATACCAAATAGGCGCAGCTCAGGAAATTTTCCCAGCCATCATAGACCAAGATACCGAAAAAAAAATACGAAAGATGGCTCTCTTAGCTCATCAGGCTTTAGAACTTGGCAGTTATAGTCGTGTAGATTTTAGAATGGATTCAGCAGGTGAGTTATGGGTATTGGAGGTTAATACGCTGCCCGGGTTAAGTTCAGGGAGTCTCCTTCCAAAGTCAGCAGAGGCAAAGGGGATTGGCTTTGTTAAGTTATGCGAACGTATATGTCATGGTGCAATCGTGAAATAGGAAGACCTGTCTAATGACACCGAGGAGACTTAGCGCTCACGTAATACACCATATGCTAGAGCAAGCCATCCGCCCATCATGCTTAGGCCACCAATTGGGGCTAGAGCACCAATCCCGCTAATACCCGCCAACGTTAAGGTATATATGCTTCCTGAGAATACTATGACACCAGAAAATAGTAGCCATCCTGAAACCTTTATCCATTTAGATGTGGGGAAATGCAAAGCAAGTATTCCTACCAGAATAACCCCAATTCCATGGTAAAACTGGTATTCGACGGCTACTTGATAAGCGTTCCAGGCTTGCTCGTTTACTGAGCCTTGGACGCCATGAGTTCCATAGGCACCTAATAAGGTGGCAATAAAAAGGACTAAGGCCCCAAGTGCCATGAAAACCGAATAGCTACTTTGGTTGGACATATTTGATTATCCTGAACACATGACTGTGTATTGATGGATTATGGGTAAACTACATATGCATTACTGAAATCCGCATATCATTAAAAGTGATTTTACAAAGAAGGGTAAAATGAGAATCCTTATACTACAGTGTCATAAAATACATTTTTAAAAAGAATTTCAGACACAGTAGGGGCATTAAAATTCATTGAAAAGTATTCAGTTAGATATACTTATTCAAATTCAGAGAAAAAGCATTTAGGAGAAGAGCTGTGAAAATCGAAACTCAATGTCTGCATGCAGGTACCGCACCTGATCCTAGCACTAATTCTAGGGGACTGCCGATACACCGAACAGCATCTTATGTGTTCAAGGATACCGAACATGCAGCTAATCTTTTTGGGCTAAGAGAGCTCGGAAATATTTATACACGATTGATGAATCCCACGCAGGATGCTCTTGAGCAGCGTGTCGCAGCTTTAGAGGGAGGTGCAGCTGGACTAGCTTTGGCATCTGGAACTGCGGCAATATTTAATTCTATTAACAATATTTGTAAAGCTGGCGATGAAATTGTATCAGCCGATAACCTGTACGGTGGTACTTTTACGATGTTCAACGATATTTTTTCCCAGTTTGGAATTAATACATCTTTTGTTGACCCTAATGTTCCTGAGAATTTTGCTGCTGCCATTACCCCTAACACAAAGGCAATTTTTTGCGAAACATTATCTAATCCCGCCTGTGATATAGCTGATATTGAGGCGATTGCTAATATCGCCCATGCCCATGGGATTCCCTTAATAGTAGATGCTACTTTTACTACGCCTGTATTACAGCGTTCTATAGAGTTTGGCGCCGACATAGTGATTAATTCACTTACCAAATGGATGGGTGGACATGGCACAGGTATTGGAGGAATTGTTGTAGACGCGGGAAAATTTGACTGGCAGAGCGATAAGTTTCCTCTGATGGTAGAGCCTGAATCATCCTATCATGGTGTTCGTTGGGCATATGATCTGCCAGAGATGCTATTACCTGTCGCTTATTTAATTAGGATGCGCGTTATTCCACTTCGCAACTTAGGGGCATGTATTTCTCCTGATAACGCATGGATGTTTGCTCAAGGCATTGAAACACTCCCTTTAAGAATGGAAAAACATTGTCAGAATGCGAATGGTCTTGCCAAGTATTTGAAAGATCATCCGCAGGTAGAATGGGTACGTTATCCAGGCCTTGAAGAAGATCCATCGTATGCTCTCAATGAGAAATATTTAAATGGCATGGGTGGTTCTATGGTTGTTTTTGGGATAAAAGGTGGGCTTGAAGCAGGACAAAAATTTATTGAAGGTCTTGAGCTTTTTAGTCATCTGGCAAATGTAGGAGATGCAAAAAGTCTAGCAATTCATCCCGCAACAACAACTCATTCTCAGCTGACCTCAGAGCAGCAGGGTGATGCAGGTATTTCTCCTGAACTTGTAAGATTATCAGTTGGTATTGAGCATCTGGACGATATCATTGAGGATATTGATAAAGGGCTTGCAGCCTCAGGATAGAACATCACAAGAATTATCTTTGTAAGTGAACGTAGGGTATATGTGCAATGACGCATAGTGTGATTATATTCCCTGAATTTTCGCTAGAAAATGGTAGCGTTTTAAAGGGTGTCCCAGTTGCCTATAAGACCTGGGGTAAACTAAATGCCGCAGCTAACAATGTCATTATGGTTTGCCATTCCCTGACAAGTAACTGTGACGTTGAAGACTGGTGGTCCCCTCTAATCGGGCCTGGTAAAGCGCTAGATACCGATAAATATTTTGTTTTATGTGCTAATGCTATGGGCTCACCATACGGAACAGCATCCCCGATAACATTAGATCCTTTGACAGGAAATCCATATGGCGTAAAGTTCCCGATTCCTACTATCCGGGATACCGTCAATTTACATAAAAAGCTTCTTGATGAAATAGGAGTTAAAAAAATCGCCTTTCCGGTCGGTGGCTCAATGGGAGGGATGCAAGTCCTTGAGTGGGCGTTCCATAAAAATTTTGTGCATGCTCTAGTGCCAATTAGTGTGGGTGGTCGTCACTCTCCTTGGTGTATAGGTTGGAGTGAAGCTCAAAGACAAGCTATTTACCGGGATCCTGCCTGGAAACATGGTCAATACCACCTATCGGAAAAGGGTCCCTCGGACGGACTCTCTGTTGCGAGAATGATTGCAATGATTTCCTATCGTTCTTTTGGTTCATTCGATCAGAAATTTGGTCGAAATATGCAAATAGACAATGAAGAAACAAGTTTTTCTGTTGAATCCTACTTGCGTCATCAGGGGCACAAGTTGGTTGAGCGGTTTGATGCTAACTGCTATGTCCGGCTCACAGAGTCTATGGATACTCATGATGTTTCTAGGGATCGAGGAGAATATTTTCAGGTGCTTTCAGAGATTAAGCAACCCTCCCTTATTATTGGTATTGATACCGATATACTTTATCCCATAGAAGAGCAAAGGGAGCTTTCATCTTATATGCCAAATTCAACACTTGAGGTGCTGAAGTCTGACCATGGCCATGATGGCTTTCTTATTGAGACTGATACAGTCAATAGAATCGTGGCAGCGTGGAGAAAAAAAGTGGTTGATCCTTTTCTAATTAGTCCAGGGGGTTGAATGGAAAATACTGTATGCCTGAGTTATAGCATGCGCATCGTTATTAGTTTATGTGCTCTTTTTCTCACTTCTATTTCTATTAATATCATGGCACAGGTTAGGCCATTAGCTGTGAATTATGTGGTTGCTAGTGAAAAACTTCATACATCTGGTCAACCTGATACAGGACAGTTAAGTTCTATTGCGAGTTTAGGTTTCGATTTAGTAATTAATTTAGCTACTCCAACCAGCCAGAATGCTGTGCCAACAGAAGGGCAACTGATCACAGCCACAGGAGTCAGCTATTTGAATATACCTGTGGATTGGAGAGCCCCTACCTATGATGATTTTGAGTTTTTTAGTGGTGTTTTAAATCAATCAGGACATCGACAAGTTCTTATCCACTGCGCATTGAATTTTCGGGCTTCTATGTTCACTTTTTTATATCGAGTTGTGCACGAACAGGTATTACCTGAAGATGCTTTCAAGTCCGTAGCCCAAGTTTGGGACCCTGAGGAACATTGGGTAGAGTTTGGGCAGATGGTGCTTGATCGATATAAGATTGATTTTGAAATCCCATAATTTTTTTATATTTAGCTAATGCCAGAGTGGACCCTATTTTTTCTTGAGGTTGGTCGTTGGATTCTCATCGGGTTTTACGTGTGGTTCCCATTTTTTCTTATGCTCATTTGGGGATGGTTTGATGGCAAGCTCGAGCATAAAGGTTATCGCATTATTATTGGGACCGCCTTCATTCTGAGCCCGCCTATGGCGTGGGGAATGCTTCGTTATTTCAGCTGAATACGGATAATATTACAAATGAAACAAGCCTGGTTGTTATTCATAGCTGGAATCATACTGTTTCCTCTGATTCTCTATTTTTATTTTTCTCCCTATCAGAATTGCTTAGATGACCCGCCGCCATGGTGGGCAACAATTGGTCCTGGGGAGTTTGATATATCAGAATTTTGCGAAGAAAATACTGACTGGTAAAAAGCCCCTCTATTACCAGGGCTTTTGCTATATTTTCAGATTAAACAGAAGCCCTGGCATAACAGAGTTAACAGCCAAACTTCTGTTTGCCATTACTTTACCTAAATCGTGCTCCAAAGCTACCTGCGGCCTCGGCGACGGAATCACCAGCAAGCTCCAAGCATACTGGGGTTGGTGGAAATAATGCGCCAGGGTTTAGGTCTGGTCGCCGTTCCTCCGGACGCACTTCCCAAGGCTCGATAAATGCTGGATCGTCCACCGTGATATCAAGCCTGAGTACGTCTCCCTCTCTAGTATATCGCTCAGTGATTTTTGTGCCCGGACTCATTGGCCAACCTCTTGTGGAGTACCAGAGAAGGTCTGCAGGAAAATCCACTGTTTCAACAACAAGTGTATCCCCATCCCAGTGACCTACTGAGCTACCACCCATCTGATTTAGGCCTTCGTATTCATCCTCTGTTCTAAGCGGTCTGCCGTCTGTTGGTATTTGACGAATAGCCGTAAGTGGGGAAACAAACTCAGAGCCATACAAAAGAACCACCTTATTAGGGAGATGGATAATCTCAGCGGGAAACCCTCGTTTGACTATACCTGCTTCCCTACAGCCAAAACCTGGATCCACGGGTCTTTCATATCCATACTCTTCATTCCACCTAACCTCTTCCCAATATTCAGGCTTATAAAGAGGCATATTCCCGCGATCAGATTTAACAAACATTTCCTGATCAATTTCACCCCAAAAAAAGTTTCCATCTCTCACCTGATAGACGCTTTCATTGTCACTACTAGCAATTCTATAAAACGATCCTCCCGGGCCATTACTACTGAAGCTTTGTGACCCTGGGACTCCTCCAACCCAAACACTGGTAAGATCCGGATGACCTTGTGCTGTGCGTAGCATTGGCGCGTTAAGCAACTCTTCACGCGTAATGTCCTGCGCTATTCCATGCTGCGTTAGAACTGCAATAATTCCAATTGCAAGAACGGTTTTAGAAAAAATATGCATTCCCATTCTCCTCCCTAGTTGGTGCGCTTTAACGTCAGCATAGTAAGATCATAGCCTGTCATAAACTCTAACGGACGACGATCATGTCCCCCGGCAGTGTTGATCTCCAAACTACCGTCCGAATTGAAGCGATATATCCCTTCCCAGACGGTACCATCGACAGGTGGTGTCAAGTTTCTACCCCTGAATGTGAGATCAATGGTTCCAGATTCAGGATCCAGGCTATAAATGCCTCGCCAGGGGGTACGCTGTAAACGCTGAATCGAGAAAGAGTTATCGGCATTGAAGACCACACTCGCTCCTAGAAATTCCTGACTAGGCCGCATTTCTTTTTCGGCTGTTTCTATCACCCAGCTCCCTTCAAGGGTTTGAGCAGCAACAGTTTGCGAGATGGATGCACAGGCAACAAGGCCTAGCAAGCAACAGAGCATACTCATCACTACTTTAGGTTCTTTACCAGACTGATTCACACTAAATGACATGACCTGTCCTTCCTCTCTATCGAAAAAATTAGAAGTTTAATTAAGCTTCTTGATTGTCAAACACACTAGATTCTACTAACCACCGTTAGGGTCACCCGTCCACACTTGAATTAATTGACCATCCAGCAAGGTGATCTCAGCGAGGAAACCTTCAGGCCTGCCGCTATGAGCTCTTACACCACTAACGGTATAGGTTTCTCCCTCTATGAGGGCATCTCTACCGAGACCTTTAGACCGTAGTCCTTGGAGCCCGGTGGTATGGACAGTCCACTCTTCAATTTCGCCTTGTTCATTCTCTACATCAAAGAAAAGATAGATATGTGGGTTAACCCAACGCGCTCTGGTAAAGATGGCATTATTAAAATCAAATGGCCAATCATAATCATATTGGGCAGTAATTGAGTGGTGTGTATGTGCTGAATAAGAAACGCCAGCTATACAAGCAATAGCCAGACAGATATTCATACATAGTTTTTTAAATACTAACTTCTTTAGTTCATTCATAATCTTTTTCCTCTAGAACTATAAATAATAATATTCCCTAAATAGCTGATTCAGCGACTTGCTGAGTCGTCACCGAACGCTTTCAGGGATTGGAAAAATGACATAGGGGTTCGTGCACCAACAGGTATCAATGTCTATATCCAGAATCGTATGACCATCAAGCTTTTGTATGATACGGCTGGGAGAATAGAACCCACTCATCATTTCATCGCTAAGTAATGGGTCGATTGGCTCATAATCTCGATACCCTGAATATTCAACGCTTAAGGTTGCCTGACCTAAAACAGGGTGATTGACCATCATTTCTACCCGCTCTGGTCGACGATTACGGTTTAAACGGATTTTCATGTTTTTATACGGAACACTCAACTCATAGGTCCTTTGGTCTCTCTCCGTCACTTGGACTTGGTCGAGATTATCATGCGCCAGCCGAATGGCAGCAGTGGGAGTGACGGTAAGCAGATCTTGCATCCAGCTATGCATATCAGGTGCTGGGATTTGTGATTCGCCCCAAGGTGGACCCTCAAGCGGAACGTTTTGCTCTTCCCATGCATAATCACCCGCACTAACCCATACCGTACGTTCTTCGTCTGAAGTAGTTAGATCATAGCGTAAACCCCCATCTGGATAGGCTATTTCGGCGTAGTATCTGTCAAGCTCAATTCGAGGCCAATCTGACGGCTCTGAGTCTATTACATCGTACATGAGACCTGAGCCTTCATATCTCAAACTCAGCCATATCTCTCTTTCCCTATTGCCGCGTAACATTCCGAGGGAACGAGCCGCTGTATAAAGAAGCCTTGGCGCTGTCGGCTCAAAGGTTTCGCGAACAACCCAACCGTCCTGTGCATAGGTCAAGTGGCCAAACCCAGCAAGGCATGAAAAGCCTAATAGGCCTAGAACGAACTTTTGCCTAAAAAAATACATTTTTATCATAATATTCCGTTTTTTCTTCGTGTTGTCTTCTAAGATGAAAATGAGTTGGCCCCGTCATTGCAACTGTCTATGCTTCATCTGTTATCTTAGACTAGAGATATAGCTTATCAACCATTATAAACGTAATAAAATAAGATCAGCTATTAATACCTTTTTTTACCCGAAGTAATAGTCTGAAAAAGAGAAATTTTTTTTCAGCAGACCCAGAATATACCATCAAAGGTTTTCTATTTAAGGTATGAGAGTCTTTAATATTTAAAATAAATTTTTTTATTATTAATTTTGGGTAATTATTAGTTAAGTAAGTCAGTAAAGATCCAGTATTCAACAGCACTAACGAATAATCTGTCAGGTTGTTGTTCGCAAAGAGTTAAAACAGATGAGTACATTTCATCATTAGATAGATCAGCTGCCAGGTTTCCTAGTCCATACTCGGCACTAACCCTTGTTAAAAACCCATGTATCCAGCTTATATAACTAAATCGGTCTAGTTCTTGACCAGCTCGGTCATCTTCAACCATTTCACCGCAATCTCTAGTGCCATACCCAAATGCAGTTTGGCCATATGCGTTCACTGAAAGGGTCAAAAGAATTGTTGCGAGTAGTGCTTTGAACATAGACAACAACTGCCATTAAAAACTTTTAGTTAAATGGGTATTTATTGATACATAACAGGTCATATCAATGTTGTTGATAACTCATCGGTGATCCAGGGATGCAGTCATACCGGATAATCTCTTTATCAGTGCTTTGCAACTGCTGACTTCCTGTAAGCGGTTCCGAGTAATAGATAGGTTCATTAACCACCCAGGAAATTACCAGTCGACCAGTATTTTCCTGAATTGAGAGTCTTTCTACCATAGTCATCTGATCCGTATTTAAAGTGGATCCCCTTAATACGCCTTCTGAGAAACCGGCGGTATCAATGATCAGCGTTCCATCTACAAGTCGACCAATCGAGTGGCCCATATCTGATCGTTCGATATCAGTAGGGTGTGCGTCCATATCCATATGAATTATGCGTGTCACATCCATTGATTCATGGTAGATAAGTATTTCACTACCTACTTGGGTAATGGATGTTGCAAGACCTGGTGGACCCCAGCTTCGTACAGGACTTCCTGCCTCGCAGTGAACTACAGGATTATCTGCAATTGGATCAAACGCGTCTTGTGCCGCCCGACCAGCAGGCGTAATAGACTCTTCACCAGTGCTCTCACCTCTACCACTTGCATCACCAAACATACCAGGTCTTATCCATGTGCCGAATATAGACCGGCTAGCGCCGGGCATGAGTGGTATTTCTTGGTTTTCTGCAAACTGTGTTCGTGCTTCATCGGTACTGCGCATCGTATAACTGCTGCCATCAGCAAAATATCCTGTGCCAAATTCGCAGCCATATGGGTCGCGTCTTGCTGGAAACCCTTCGACGATGATGGATTCACCCACTGTGAACAAGGTTTGATCAACGCCGCGTCTCGCTAACTGTGTTCGTGCTTGTAGGTCGCAGACATAGACAACCGGTTCACCAGCGTCGTTTACAGAATCTATGTAAAGAAAGCCATGTGGATTGATAAAATCGAATTGTTTTATCGTACCCTCAATTCTAATAAGCTGACCAGGATCGAAATGTGCTGCAAAACCATGATGAGCGCTAGCAGATGATGAAGTGGCAAGCATGGCTAGACCGGTAAGGCTAATAAGTTGATTCTTCATCGATAGGAGACCCTTGAAACATTGAAGCCTACATTTTCCGCAGTCTGCGTTATGCGTACAAGTTATATTTTTTTTAGATTAAGCAAGTATTTTAAGTCAAATACAACAGATGATAATGATTAGATGGTCACTACAAGCGCACTAAAACCAGAGGCTGAAAGTGTTGATATTTAGTGAGTTTAGGGTGGTGGGCCCGGAAGGACTCGAACCTTCGACCAAGGGATTATGAGTCCCCTGCTCTAACCAACTGAGCTACAGGCCCACTAAAGATTAGCCAAGTATTCTATTTAAATACCAAACTATCAGGCTATTTAATCCTCTAAAAGAAAGCTGCGTAGTTGGTCTGATCGTGTTGGATGACGAAGTTTGCGTAATGCTTTCGCCTCGATTTGTCGGATCCGCTCCCTGGTTACATCGAATTGTTTTCCAACTTCCTCTAGTGTGTGATCGGTGTTCATATCAATACCAAAACGCATTCGCAGAACTTTGGCCTCACGAGGCGTCAGCCCAGCAAGGACTGTATGTGTTGATTCTTTAAGACCTTCTGTCATAGCAGAATCTATGGGTGAGTGGATTGCTGTGTCTTCAATGAAGTCCCCAAGATGGGAGTCTTCATCATCCCCAATGGGGGTTTCCATGGAGATTGGTTCTTTAGCGATTTTGAGGACCTTTCTCACCTTGTCTTCTGGCATCTCCATGCGTTCAGCGAGCTCTTCCGGGGATGCTTCGCGACCCATCTCCTGCAGCATTTGACGAGAGATGCGATTTAGCTTATTGATAGTTTCGATCATATGAACCGGTATACGAATGGTTCGAGCTTGATCAGCTATTGATCGAGTAATCGCTTGGCGAATCCACCAAGTTGCATAGGTAGAAAACTTATAGCCGCGTCTATACTCAAATTTGTCGACGGCTTTCATGAGCCCTATATTGCCCTCTTGAATTAGGTCAAGGAATTCCAACCCACGGTTGGTATATTTCTTTGCGATCGAAATAACCAAACGAAGATTCGCCTCAACCATTTCTTTCTTGGCTCTACGAGCTTGGGCCTTACCCATTGATAATTCGCGATTGATATCCTTAATTTCAGCGATGGACAGAAAGGTTCCTATCTCTACTCTGATTAAACGCTTCTGACAAGAAACAATATCTTTTTTTAGTCTGGACAATTGAGATGAGTGTTTGCGTTTCGCACGAATATGTTTGTCGACCCATTCCACGTTAGTTACATTTGCCGGGAAACTACTTATGAAATCCTTACGAGGCATTCCAGACTCAGTAATACAATACGTCATCACCTGACGTTCCTGACTCCGTATACCATCTATCGTGTCTCTAAACTGAGCAAGTATTAACTCCCCTAATTTTGGGGCGAGCTTCAGCTCCATAAACTCTGGAGTGAGAGCTTCTATAGATTTTTGAACTGAGTCATGCCCAATCCCGTATTTTTCAAGCCCCTTCATGTAGCTGTTGTAATGTTTGCGAACTTTTTTCATTCGCGATGCAACTTCCTTAGGATCAGGCCCAGTATCAACAGGTTTTTCATCATCATCATCGGCTGGCTTTGCAGCATTTGGATCCGCAATAGGAGCATTAGGATCAATAAAGCCTACGATAACGTCTTGCATTCGAGATTCGCCGTCCACCACGAGGTCATACATATCAATTAGCAGGCCAACAGATGGTGGGAATTTCAGTAGATTTTCACGAACCTGATTAAGACCTTCTTCTATTCGTTTGGCGATTCGTATTTCGCCTTCACGAGTTAGCAGTTCAACGGTACCCATCTCCCTCATGTACATACGTACTGGATCAGTGGTGCGCCCAAATTCACTGTCTACTGTGGCAAGAGCTGCCGCCGCCTCATCTGCTGCATCTTCATCATTTGAAACCGCTGAATCGGATAAAAGTATAGATTCGGCCTCTGGCGCTTTCTCGTAGACCGTGATTCCCATATCGTTAATCATGTTTACGATATCTTCAATCTGTTCAGGATCAACTATATCGCTGGGCAGGTGGTCATTTACTTCTCCGTAGGTGAGAAATCCTTGCTCCTTGCCTTTGGCGACGAGCAATTTAAGTTGGGACTGTTGTTGGTTCTGATTATTTGGGATTGGATTGGGTGCGCTCATTTTTCGCTCAGTCAACAAAAACGACTTACGTTACCTCAATATAGGATTACTTAACAGAGCTAAAATAGTGATTTCAGCCATAATTTTAGAATTAACTAGTGTTTCTTAGGTTTTTTTCGAAGAAGTTCTTCGAGTTCCATGCGCTCTTGGGGCTCTAGCGAGTTACCTTTTGCAAGTAGCGCTCCAAGACGCTCTTTTTGGTAGTTTTCGACAATGCGCTCAAGACTATCCTTAAGTACTTGAGGTACTGCTTCACCATCATCAAGAGGTTGGGCGGTTACTAGGCGTCCAAGGTATTGTCCTTCTGAGTCATTTCGAAATCTCTCCAGAAGTCCAGCGGTGGTTATATCTGTGTTTTCTGTGACCACGTCAAGTAGCTGGCGCAGCAAGGCTGAACCTGGTTGATTAACTTCGGCTAGCGCCGGAATTTTTTCTACTGTTGTTCCTGCTTCTGGGTGGTGAAGAATCAGCTCTATTGCCTTACGAATAAGGGGACTTCGTTGTTCAATGTCCGTGACAGCTGGGGAGTTTTGGGCCGTCTGAGCGTGCGGGGCTCTGTCTAAACTAGAGGCTGTAGGGGGTTCCTCCACTAGCAACGCGTCAAGACGTTCTTTAGACAAGCCCACCCGTTCTGCTAGTTGTGCTAAAAGAAGCTCACGATAGACCCCAGTGGGTAGCCGGTTAAATAAAGGCTTTGTTAAAGTAGCTAACCGGGATCTTCCATCAGTACTTGATAGATCAATGCGGCTTGCGAGCTCACCGAGCAGGAAGTTTGATAATGGTATAGCTTGATCTATTAGTTCAAGGAAGTACGTGCTCCCACGCGATCGTAGCAGTGAATCTGGGTCTTCTCCCTCGGGAAGAAGTAGAAATTTTAGGTCAACTTTATCCCCAGCATGGGGCAATACAGCCTCCATGGCCTTCCAAGCAGCAGCTTTTCCTGCCCGATCGCCATCGAAACAGAAAATCACGCTGTCCGTCAGACGAGTCAGTTGCCTTACATGAGCAGGCGTAGTCGCTGTGCCAAGGGTAGCCACGGCCGGGCTAATCTCATGCTGTGTCAGGCTTGCCACATCTAGATACCCCTCGACAACTAGGACAGGCGCAGAAGGATTATTTGCACCTGGCGGCGGTTTTTTTTGGCTAATATGTCTTGCTTCATAGAGGCCATAGAGGGCTTGACCCTTATGAAATACAGGCGTTTCTGGTGAGTTAAGGTACTTTGGTTCGCCGTTATTTAATAGCCGACCCCCAAACCCGATGATCCTTCCGCGTGGATCCCGTATTGGGAACATAATTCGGTCTCTAAACCGATCATACTGACGGCCTTGTTCATTCTTGATAACAAGGCCCGCCTCAATTAGATCCTTATTTCGCTTGTCATTACCTCCTAATCCTTTCAATACTGTATCCCAGGCATCTGGGGCATACCCAATTGCAAAACGTCCAGCTGTTTCCCCATCTATTCCTCTATTTTTTAGATAATCCACGGCTACGGAATGTTTTCGAAGGGCTGCTCTATAGAGTTGATCCGCCTCGGAGAGCAAGTCATAGAGTATTGCTGATTGACTGCTGTTTCTCTCATGTTTTGTAGTTGGAACCTCTAGACCATGCACTTCTGCAAGCGCTTCAACAGCATCAACAAACCCTAAGTTCTCATAATTCATTAAAAACGCGATCGCAGTTCCATGTGCCCCACATCCAAAACAGTGATAGAAACCCTTATGCGGACTTACTGTAAAGGAAGGGGTTTTTTCATCATGAAATGGGCAAACAGCTTTGTATTCTCGACCTGCTTTTTTCAATGAAATACGAGAACCGATGATTTCTATTACATCAGTTCTTGCTATAAGCTCATCAATGAATGATTGGGGGATAAGTCCGTTCATGCCGGTCCATAGCATAACCTGCAGAAGACAAAGCGGTCTCTTTTTTAATTCAGAAAGTTAAGTTTTTGATAATTGAGCGCGCACTATTGAGCTGGCTTTGCCGAGATCAGCCTTGCCGTCACTACGTTGTTTTATTTCCCCCATTACGCGTCCCATATCTCTAGGAGAGTTAGCCCCTAGTGAGGTTATAACCTCTCCAATCAACGCTATCGTTTCTTCTTCGGTTAAGGGATCTGGCAGATACTCACTTAGAATATTAATTTCAGCTTTTTCTTTTTTAGCGAGGTCCTCTCTCGACCCCTTTATAAACTGTTCTGCAGCCTCATGTCTCTGTTTGACCATCTTTTCTAGAATAGTCTGAACTTCAAGGCCATCTAAGTCTTTGCGGGAGTCTACTTCCCGTTGTTGGATTGCAGCCAGAGCCATCCGAAGTACGCTTAGACGAAACTTATTGCCCGAACGTAGCGAATCTTTAGCATCCTCTTGGAGGCTATTTTTAAGGGAAGATTTTAGGTCAACGGGCATGAAGTGAGGTCACGGACCTTAAAGCGGAATTCGTTGATTACTAGCTTGTCAGATCAGTAAAGACGGTGGCGCTTAGAAACTGTTCTTGTTAATCGTTTCATATTGCGTTTCACCGCAGCAGCTTTTTTGCGCTTGCGTTCTTGAGTTGGCTTTTCATAGTACTCACGCCGCCGTAATTCCGTTAGAACACCGGCTTTCTCGCAGGCTCGCTTAAAACGCCTCAGTGCGGCATCAAAATGCTCACTTTCCCTAATACGTACTCCTGGCATTGAATCCTCATTTTTAAGTAGTCGGCGGCTACCAGCCCACCGTATAAAAAATAGGCCGGCATTAAGCCGGCGCTGAATCTGCGGATCATATCCCTTAGGATAGCGTTATGTAAAGAATAGTTAGAAGTTTAAGAAGTGAAAATACTAGGTATAGAGACAAGTTGTGATGAGACAGGCGTTGCAGTTTACGAAACTAATGTCGGTTTGTTAGCAGAAGGGCTTTTCAGCCAGGTAGAACTTCATGCGCGTTTTGGCGGCGTTGTTCCAGAGCTTGCTTCAAGAGATCACATTGCGAAGCTAACGCCTATGATACGAGAGGTTTTGGCAAGCGCGGATCTTCAATTTTCGGACCTTGATGCTGTGGCCTATACAGCTGGCCCAGGGCTAATCGGTGCACTTATGGTCGGAGGTTCACTAGCTACAGCTCTGGCAGTGGGTCTTGGACTACCTGTTATCCCTGTGCATCACATGGAGGCGCATTTGTTAGCGACTATGCTTGAAGATGACCCACCAACACTTCCTTTTATTGCCTTGCTTGTGTCCGGTGGGCACACGTTACTGGTTGAGGCAAAAGCCATCGGTGAATACCGAATAGTTGGGGAGACATTAGATGATGCGGCTGGTGAAGCATTTGATAAAGTCGCCCGGCTTTTGTCTCTGCCCTATCCGGGCGGACCAGCTTTAGCTGCCCTGGCGGAAGAAGGTGATCCGACAGCATTTAATTTTCCTCGACCTATGAGGCATAAAGGGTTGGACTTTAGTTTCAGTGGTTTAAAAACAGCTGTAAGAATCGAGTTGGAAAGGTCTGGACTTTTAGATGGGGTATTAGATGAAAGTGTTCGTAAAGATATAGCCGCATCCTTTCAGGCAGCAGCAGTTGATTCATTGGTGGAAAAAAGTATTGGGGCACTTGAGTACACAGGGAATAATAAATTAATTGTAGCAGGGGGCGTAGGAGCTAATCAGGAACTTCGGAGAAAGCTGCGACAAGCTTGTTTGCAACGAGGTGCAACTGTGTATTATCCCCGACCCGCTTTATGCACTGACAATGGCGCAATGATTGCCTTTGCTGGATGGTGCCGACGACATGAGGCTCAGACCTCAGGGAGCATAATTGCACGGCCCCGATGGCCGCTAGATGAACTTCTGCCGGTAAGTTAAGGAAATTTAGATGGATAAAATATTTTTAAATCGATTGGATTTAGAAGCAGTCATTGGTATTTGGGAATGGGAACGGAGCATCAAGCAGAACGTTAGGATTGATTTAGAAATCGGAACAGATGCACGAGCAGTAGCTATTAAGGATTCTATCGAAGGCGCTCTAAATTACCGAGATGTTGCAAAAAGAATAATTTCTTTTGTTGGCTCTTCAGAGTTTTTTATGGTGGAAACTCTGGCAGAGTCAGTAGCAAAAATTGTCATTACTGAGTTTGAAACTCCCTGGGTAAAAGTCTCGGTGGGCAAGCCCGGAGCAGTACGGGGAAGTCAAGATGTTGGAATAATTATCGAACGTACTGTGAAAGATTACCCGGATGGTCTTATAGATTAGCTACCCTTATCTTAATTCCTCTTAAAGATATTGCTGGCATTCGGAAAGAGATAGGTGGGTTTAGGTTATGGGGTTTTATCGATAACACTAGTTTAAAACTTGATAACCTCTGCCTCTAACGCAGCGTTTTACTATCTGTTCTTTTTCTTGAACCGCTCTAATGCCAGATTTCCCACCGCTGGCTATGGCTCCTAACTCAGTAGCATCTTTTGTTCTCCTGGAACCATCGGTAACCGCTTCTATAACTGTTCCTCCCGCTGCTCCCGTTGCGGTGCCTTTGACAATACTTTTAACAGTTGAAATTTCGTCTGCAAAGGTTTCGCATTCTTCCAGGTCCGACTCATATTGAGATATATCTATTCCTTTTGTATCTATTATTGGTTTTGAACCTGCCACATCAAAAATAGAACCTGATTTGGTAGCAATACATCCCGAGATACATAAAAGGAACAATAAGGTAAGGCAGTGTTTCATAGGGCCTCTTAGGTGTTTATGAGCGTGACTAAGTATGGTCTTAGTCTTCGAGGTCCTCAGTGGTTTCAACTCCCATCATTAGTTTTTATACCACCAGGTCTCATGCCTTCAGGTCTCATGCCGCCAGGCCTCATGCCTTCAGGTCTCATGCCTTCAGGTCTCATGCCTTCAGGTCTCATGCCTTCAGGCCTCATGCCTTCAGGCCTCATGCCTTCAGGCCTCATGCCTTCAGGTCTCATGCCTTCAGGTCTCATGCCTTCAGGTCTCATGCCTTCAGGTCTCATGCCTTCAGGTCTCATGCCTTCAGGTCTCATGCCTTCAGGCCTCATGCCGCCAGGCCTCATGCCTTCAGGCCTCATGCCTTCAGGCCTCATGCCCAGGCCTCATGCCTTCAGGCCTCATGCCGCTTCCCATTCCGGATTGGGCTAGTGCGCTATCTACTGGGAAAACAAAAGTAAATGCTATAAAAGAAAGAAAAACCGCAATTACCGCTAACCGCATCTTAGTGCACATCAATCTCATTATTTCATCCCCAATTTAAGCGATACTTAATTTCTAAGATGCACAATTAATAAAAAAAGTCGCAAATTAAATAAGGTATTAGTCCTAAATAATGGCTGACATGTAGTTCAGATTGAACTCTGAATCAATAAAAGGTTTGTTTTGAAGCAGTTCATTCCGATAATTTCAGCACCCCGTTAAACCCTATTTTTTTATAAGAGAGTTAACTTGAGTGTGTATTTGGATCGGCGTGAATTGGGTCTATCCAAAAGGTTTCGCCTGGATCTTCTACTATGGGTATTTCTAGGTTAACGACGACGGGCTCTTGGTTACTGCGCACTATGATGCATTCAAGCGCCTTATTAGCACATGCATTTATTTCTTGATGGGGAACGTATGGAGGAACATAGATAAAATCTCCAGGACCCGCTTCGCAAACAAACTCTAATTCTCCGCCCCAGCGCATTCGTGCACGTCCGCTAATAACATAAATGATGCTTTCTAAATCTCCATGATGGTGTACACCAGTTTTTGCATTCGGACGAATAGTAACGGTACCTGCCCATAGCTTATCTGCGCCTGCCGTAGCTCGATTAATAGCAGCTGCACGACTCATGCCTGGTGTCTGTGGAGTATTACCGTCAAGATGCTCGCCATTTATCACCTTGACACCATTATTTCGCCAATTTTTAGGTCCATCAGACATATGATGTTCTCAAAGTTTGCATTGAAAATTGCTAGGTTATTAAAGGATCGGTGGGGAACGATAGCGTGCAAATCGGCAGTTACAAATACTTATTAAGTCTTTATATATATCTGAAAGCTCTACAGTCAGAAATGTTATGTTTGGGGTGTTTCTGATGTGCTTTGGATAAGGGCTACCATCCGATACTTCTTCCCCCGTCAACATTAAGAATTTGACCTGTGATATATGGCGCATCGCGCATTAAAAACAAAGCGGCTGCAGCAATATCTTCTGGAGTTCCAGCTCTCTTTAAGGGGATTTGCTGAATAATATTATCTTGAACCTTTTCTGGCATTCCGGATTCTGGCCAAAGTATGGCTCCTGGAGAGATTCCATTGACTCTGATCTCAGGTCCTAGATCTTTTGCAAGTGACCGGGTAAGCATTCCTAGGCCAGCTTTAGCTGAGCCATAAATCGGGTGATTTTTTAATGGGCGTTGTGAGTGCACATCTACAATATTTATGATGATCCCCATCGTTTTCCGAAGATAGGGTAATAGGGCCTGGGACAGGAATAAAGGAGCCTTCAAGTTGCTCCCGATAAGATCATCCCATTGCTCTTCTGTGATATCCCCCAAGGGGGTTGGATAAAAGCTTGATGCGTTATTGATCAAGGCATAAAGCCCATTTGTCTGATTAATAACCTCTTGGGCCATGCGCTCCAGATCAGTAATATTTCTTAAATCACCCTGTACCATAATGGCTGAGTTTGACCTTTCAGTATTTAGTTTTTTAGCCAATTCTTCAGCAGCATCAGCACTTGCAAAGTAATGTATAACTATATTTGCCCCCTCACCATGGAGCTTAGTAGCGATGGTTGCGCCAATGCGTTTTGCTGCGCCCGTGATTAGCACCCAACGATCTACTAGGCTTTGTTCATGAATTTGGTCGACCACATTAGCTCCGAGCAATGATTAAAAAGCAAAGGTTACACTAGACAGTACATTAAGAGAGCAAACACAGTGTCTATAGACTTCCCAACACCTGATCTGCATGGACGAGATATTTCTCGCAAGCTTAGTGAGCGAATAACCCAAGAGCTACTTGCAGGCAGCGGCTGGATGCCATTTGATCAATATATGCACCAAGTTCTCTATGATTCTGAATTAGGTTATTACCATAATGGGAGTCAAAAATTTGGATCTGCAGGCGACTTCATTACAGCCCCAGAGTTATCTGGACTTTTTGCTCAATCCCTAGCTGAACCAATTATTGGTATTTTGGCGCAAATGGATGACCCAGTCATCATCGAGATTGGTGCAGGAACAGGCCGTCTTGCTGAAGATTTAATCAGTGTATTAACAGAGCGATCTGTAAGTTCACGCTATTACATACTTGAAACGAGCGCTGAACTTAGAGGGCGACAACAATCTCGTCTAAGTGCCGCGAAAATCCAAGTCGAATGGCTTGAGCAGTTGCCAACGGAACCTTTTCATGGGTTGGTGCTTGCTAACGAAGTATTAGATGCATTTCCCGCAATTTGTTTTGTTAAACGGGGACATAAAACTCGGCCGCTTGGCGTGCAAGTTGAAAAGGGAGCGCTGGCATGGGCTGAGGGAAATGAAGAAAACGCCTTATCGGAGATGGTTGAGGCTATTGAAACCCGATTGGGTTATGTTCTTCCAGATGGGTTCAGATCAGAAATTTCGCCAGCACGTAACGCATGGATTGCAAGTATTTCGGACGTAATGAAAAAGGGAGTGATTCTCACTGTTGATTATGGGTTATCGGAACGTGAGTATTATCATGAGCAGCGTAATAGTGGCACCTTAGCCTGCTACTTTAGGCATCGTATGCACCATGATCCTTTTTTATGGCCAGGGCTTCAGGATATCAGCACATGGGTTGATTTTAGCGCTTGCGCTCGCGCAGCTAAGGAAGCAGGTTTATCGGTAGCGGGATACACAACTCAAGGCCAGTTCTTGGTTAATGGTGGTGCAATAGGAAAACTAGATTTTACTGATAGTGCAGATGCAATTAAGGCGGCGCAGTCTTTAAAGACTCTGGTGTTACCAGGAGAGATGGGCGAACGCTTTAAGTTATTATTAATGAGCCGTAATTTGCACTTAGCACCTTTACCCGGGCGTGATTTCCGAGACCGACTTTGATTTGCTTTTAGCAAGCACATCATGGATTGCTTTGATACGGTATTCTCGTAAACGTTTTCCAAGACTCGGGCCTTGTTCTATCTCTCCTAGGTCTTTAACACAAACTTTACGGGCAGCATTTAGCGCTGTTCGAAGAAGATCAGCTTGGTAATAGCGATGATTTTCAAAACCAGTACGTCCACGTGCATCAGCTTCACAAGCAAGGATAAACTTTTCAAAACGTTCTGGGCGTCTTAGCCCGTCTATATTCTCAAGTAGTTTATAGATAGTGCTTGGTTTAAGTTCTTTCACCCTATGCACCATTCCATGTTGCTGTGCTACGGCCACGGCGAGCTCGCGGTAGCGTTTAGGTATTGGTAAGCGACTACAGAAGACATTCAGTATTTCAACAGATCGCTTTTCGTGGCCATGGTGTTTTGGCAAGGTTTCCTTTGGGGTAGTTGCTTTCCCAAGATCGTGAGTCAGTGTTGCAAATCTTACAGCTACGCTATCGGTAAGACATGCGGCAATACTTAATGCCATTAGAGTATGGACGCCCGTATCCACTTCAGGATGCCATTTTTCTGGTTGTGGAATACCAAAGAGATCGTTAATTTCAGGAAATACTGTGGAGAGGGCGCTGCAATCTCTTAATACCTTAAAATAGACTTCTGGGGTTGGACCTGCCAGGGCTTTTTCAGTCTCTTTCCATACACGGTCTGGCTTGAGCGAATCTGCTTCCCCCGCAGACACCATTTTTTTCATTAGTTTTTGGGTGTCTTTTGCAACCGTAAATCCTATTTTGTTGAAACGTGCAGCAAAGCGGGCGACCCGAAGAATACGGAGGGGGTCTTCTGAAAAGGCAGGTGAAACATGTCGTAACAATCGCTTTTCTAGATCGATCTGACCACCGTATGGATCGATAATATTGCCATTTGAATCTCTCGCCATTGCGTTGATCGTTAAATCGCGGCGGCCTAAATCTTCCTCAAGAGTAACTTTTTTGGATGTATCAAAACTGAACCCATGGTACCCCGGTCCAACCTTTCGTTCGGTCCTGGCTAGTGCGTACTCTTCCCCTGTCTTCGGGTGCAGGAATACTGGGAAATCCTTACCGACAGGTTTATATCCTTTCGCAATAAGTTGTTCCGCACTGCCCCCCACTACCGCCCAGTCTCGTTCGTGCACTTCACGTTTGAGAAGTTCATCCCTAATCGCACCGCCAACTGCAAAGATCTTCATGGATATATGATACCGCAGCATTTATGCATGTTATGGTCGCAAGGGTGAAATCCTGGCAAACCCAATTATTTTTGATTTGCGTTAGTGGAGTCATTTCAGGATGTTCATTGCCCTATTACTGGCAGGCTGTCGGTGGTCAGCTTGAGTTGCTTCGAAAGCAGGCGCCAATTGAACAGATCCTTGAGAGCGCCGATACGAATGAATCAACTAAAGCTGCTTTACAACGAATTGTTGAAGCTCGAAAGTTCGCTATAGATGAACTTAACCTTCCAGATAATGGTAGTTATCGTACTTATGTAGACCTTGAACGCTCATCTGTTGTTTGGAATGTAGTTGCAGCAAAAGAGTTTGTCGTAGACCCAAAAACGTGGTGTTTTCCATTTGCTGGCTGTGTAGGTTATCGAGGCTACTTCGACGAATCAGTAGCGAATCATTTTTCGGAGCGCCTTAAGTCGGATGGTTTCGATACGGTAGTTGTGGGCGCAGCCGCCTATTCAACGCTTGGTTTTTTTGAAGACCCTATCCTCAATACTATGATTGATATTGGAGGACAAAATGGCGCTTCAATTGTCATCCATGAGCTTGCTCATCAGAAGTTCTATGTCAATGATGATAGTGAGCTTAATGAAGCGTTTGCGACTGCAGTGGAAGAATATGGAACGGAACTATGGTTGATGCGCATTGGTGAGGAGAATATAACAACAGCCTACCGAGAACGGATGAAAAGACGAATAGATTTCAGCAGACTCATAAATGATCAGCAGGAACGCCTCCGAGAAATTTTTTCTCGCCCAATCTCCGATGAAGAGAAGCGAATAGAAAAAGAGGCAGCTTTTGAGTTAATGAGAATGGAGTATAAGACTCTTAAAGAAAACTGGGGTGAAATTGCTGACTACGATAGTTGGTTTAATCAACCGCTAAATAATGCACACCTAGCAACCGTATCAACCTACAGGAGATGGGTGCCAGGATTGCTCTGGTTGATTGACACCCAAGGACTTGAGCTTTTCTATAGAGAAATGGAATTGCTGCGAGATTTGAGTCTAAGAGATCGGCGAAAAAAAATGAGTTTATGGGTCCAAGAGGCAAATAATTTAGTTAAAGCAGTTAGCATTACTTAAAAGAACTAACCTTGGGCCGCAAAAATTTTGTTTGCAGTCAACCATATTTAACTAAGCAAACAACACATCACTAGCAATAGTTCTAATGTTAGAGAGCTCTGTTTAACGCATGAGTATTAATACGCCACGGTTATCCCTAGAAACTTGTAGTATTACTGAACGCGCATCTTCTACTATTTCTCGTGCAGCATTGACGCTTTGAACTCTCTGCCGATTAATATGTGTAATAACATCACCTGTTCTTAACCCTCTGAGGAAAGAAGGGCTTTCGGGTTCAACCAATGTTGCTACAACCCCTAAGACGCCATTAAAGCTCGATCGAGATGAATTATTGGTATCAAATACGGCGCCTTCAAAAACGGGATCTACTTCAGCAAGACTTTCCGTTTCTACAGGCTCTTCTTGGAGGGAGGCAGACTGCAATTCTCCCAGTGTGGCTGTTACCATTTGGAGATCGCCTTCACGAACGTAACCCACGGTTACTTCATCACCAGGTCGCATGAGTCCAATAGCGTTCCGCAGTGCGCTTGGATTCTCAATAGATTGGTTGTTGACACTGGTAATAACATCGCCTATTTGGAGCCCAGCCGCTTCTGCTGCAGAGTTTGACCCAACGATTGTTACTAGTGCCCCAGAGGTGTTTTCTAAATCGTAACTGTCCGCAATATCTGAGGTGACCATAGCAATACTGACACCTAAAAGTCCCCTGCGAACAGCGCCAAAGGCAATTAGTTGATCCATAACGGTGCGAGCCATATTTACCGGAATTGCGAACCCTATACCGATGTTTCCACCGCTCCTTGAGAAAATTGCTGAATTAACGCCTATCAACTCTCCTCTTAGATTGACTAACGCACCGCCCGAATTGCCAGGATTGATGGAGGCATCGGTCTGAATGAAATCTTCATAACCCTCAGGGTTGATGCCAGTACGCCCAAGCCCGCTGACAATACCTGAAGTTACCGTGTGACGAAGTCTGAAGGGGTTCCCTATAGCAACTACAAAATCACCTACTCGTAGTCCATCAGAATTGCCTAACGGCATTTCCAGAAGTCCGTCTGGTTCAACTCGAAGTACGGCGATATCAGAGCCGGCATCGGAGCCAACCACTTCTGCATCCAGAGTGCGATCATCCATCAGAGATACTGTTATTTCGTCAGCATTCTCAATAACGTGGTGATTGGTGAGGATGTACCCATTTTCAGCATCTACAATAACTCCTGAGCCCGCACTTTGTACTTCTCGTCTAGCATCTGGTGGAACAAATCGCCGAAAGAAAGGGTCTTGCGAAAGCTGGTTATCTGTTTCCACGCTGCCTCGGACAGAAATGTTAACCACAGCAGGTGCGACCCTATCAATAATCGGCGCTAGACTTGGTAATTCCTGACCCTCAACAATTTGAGGTAGTGTTTGTGTACGTCCTTGGGTTGCACCAAGCGCTAGACAAAGGCCTAGCCCAAAAACAGCAAGAAACTTGCCAAGACTAGGAGTATTGAAAAACGCTGTTGTATTCATAAATTTATTACCTTTAGGCCCTGCTTTAAATCTACTGTCAGTCTGTTATGAGATGCATAGTCTGCAAGTAAAGTCGCAAAAAATCTGCACTGAATTCAAGACAGAATTAGGATCAAAAAAAAGTTCAATATCGAAGTTAAAGTTTACTATCCTGTAATTAGGTTAGTTAGTCTTCATTCCGATTTGTTTAGGCGTGATCAATTCTTGTTTAGTTAATGAGCACTCAAATATGCTGTTATTTTGATTTCCCATGGTATGCCATCTTTAGATCGATTCTTGCTGATAACTATATTTCTCTTTCCCTCTATATTCGTTGTGATTCCGTATAGGAATTGCCTGAATTACAGGAATGGGGGTGCGCTAAAAAATTTCAAGTGTATAAACTGGAGATGCTTGCCTAAGCCCCGTTGTGGTTAAGTTTGTGGATATGTTGTGAGTTCAAAGTGGACTACCTGAAGATATCAAAACACAACATGTTGTGTTTTCTATGTATTGAATTTTTTTTTAAAAAAACATAAAAAATATTTCAATAAAATTTAAGGAAAATATACTAACATATTGTTTTTATTGAATATACTTAGCTTAACTTAATTGATGTACCCCCTTGACATAGACTCTATAGAAGCCTACTCTAACAATTCGTTAACACAATATCTTGTGTAACGAGATTTCGCAGAAAAAAGTGAAAACGGGCGGATTATAAGCCGCCTAATGGATTTGTTTGCCTATTTGAAATAGGTTGGGACGGGGGAGGAAAGCACACTAATGAAATCAGTGCTAGAGCTAAATGCCGCTAAAATTGCGGATATACCTTTGCAGGATGCATCGTTAAACATCTGGAGCACAAAGTACCAGTTAAAGAAAAAATCTGGTGAACCGGTTGATAAAGATATACAGGGAACATACGAGCGAACGGCTCGGGCGCTAGCAGATGTTGAGGACGAGTCCCGACGAGATTACTGGTATGAGCGTTTTGTATGGGCATTGCAAAGAGGAGCGATACCAGCAGGGCGTATTATGTCTAATGCTGGGGCAGGGGCGTACAAGCCAGCAACCTCGACAATAAATTGCACCGTATCCGGCACTATTGAAGACTCGATGCATCAGATCTTAGATAAGGTTCACGAAGCTGGGCTGACACTTAAAGCTGGTTGTGGCATAGGTTATGAGTTTTCAACGTTGAGGCCTCGTGGCGCCTATGTTTCGGGTGCTGGTGCACATACATCCGGCCCTCTTTCCTTCATGGATATCTATGACAAAATGTGTTTTACGGTGTCTTCGGCCGGAGGACGTAGAGGCGCCCAGATGGGCACTTTTGATGTTGGTCATGCAGACACAATGGAGTTTATCCGTGCTAAGCGTGAGGATGGGCGTCTTCGTCAGTTTAATTTATCTCTTTTGATTACTGACGAATTTATGCAGGCCGTTAAAGATGACCAGCCATGGCCTTTGGTATTTCCAGTCACTGAAAAGGAAATGGAAGAGGATGGACTCGACTCAAATGATCCGTCCCAGGTGATATGGAGAGATTGGCCAGTTAAAGAGGGGTATGTTCAGAATAAAGAAGAGCTGGTTGCGTGCAGGGTTTACAAGACGGTCCCGGCTCAGAGAATGTGGGATGTGATTATGTCATCCACATATGATTTTGCTGAGCCAGGTTTTGTTCTTATCGATAGGGTTAACGAATTTAATAACAATTGGTGGTGTGAAAATATTAGGGCTACAAACCCATGCGGTGAACAACCGTTACCACCCTATGGCGCATGTTTGCTAGGTTCAGTCAATCTAACAAATTTTGTTATCGACCCGTTTACTGAAGAGGCGCGTTTCGATTGGGCAGAGTATCGTGAGGTAGTGCGAATATTCACGCGTATGCTGGACAATGTTGTTGATATTAATGGGTTGCCATTGAGCACCCAGCGGGAGGAAATTCAACGCAAACGCCGTCATGGGATGGGTTTTCTGGGGCTTGGTTCCACTTTAACTTTGCTTGGTGTGCGCTATGGATCTCCGGAATCAGTAGAGTTTACTGAGGATGTTGCTCGAGAGTTGGCGGTAGCTGGCTGGGAAATGGGACTTGAGCTGGCCAGAGAAAAAGGCCCAGCACCCATTCTTACCGAAGAATTTGACGTTACCGAGAATATGCTTCGTAGTCGTCCAGCAATGAAGGAAGATGGCTATCGCGTCGGCGATAGTATCCCGGGACGAATTTTGCATGCCCGCTATAGTCGTTACATGAATAAAATAGCCGAAGTGGCCCCTGAGCTCATCGAGAAACTTGAGAATGAGGGTGCACGATTTACCCACCATAGCTCGATAGCTCCTACGGGTACTATTTCCCTTTCGTTAGCGAATAACGCTAGTAACGGCATAGAGCCCTCTTTTGCACATCATTATTTCCGAAATGTCATCATGGAAGGGAGGAAGACAAAAGAGAAAGTAGATGTTTATTCCTTTGAGCTCCTTGCTTACCGGGAAATAATCAACTCAGATGCAACGCCGGACTCCTCTGATCCAAACAATAAAATGCCTGATTATTTTGTGAGCTCTGAAGATGTCACGCCAAAAGAGCATGTGGATATACAAGCAGCCGCACAGATATGGGTAGATTCTTCCATATCTAAGACAGCAAATATTCCAACTGATTATCCATACGAAGACTTCAAGGATATCTACCTTTATTCATATGAAAAGGGTTTGAAAGGTTGCACAACATTTCGTTTTAACCCAGAGGCTTTTCAAGGGGTTTTGGTCAAGGAGAAGGACCTCAAGAAAACAACATATCAATTTACCCTTGAGGACGGGAACGTAGTTGAAGCAAAGGGAGATGAAGAGATTTTTTATGACGGCGAGGTGCACACTGCAGCCAATCTTTTCGACGCGTTGAAGGAAGGCTACTACGGAAAACTCTAGTTTTTCGGAAGAAGTGATTGAGGCAGGCTTCTCTAAAGCTATAGAGATCTAAAAAACAGGAAAAATAAAAATGTCGCGCATTGAGGTGAAAGGCAAAATAGTGAACTACAGTGTAAGCCAGGATGGTGAGACTCCTGAGCAGGCTTCTGCTGTGCCTCCTAAGGAAGAAGCAACAGTTATTCGGATGCATGAGAAACTTAAGCGTCCAGAAATGCTTATTGGGTCAACCTATAAGGTAAAGACGCCAGTTTCCGAACATGCGATGTACGTGACGATTAACGACATAGTCCTCAATGAAGGCACTGAACATGAAAAGCGCCGGCCATTCGAGATCTTTATTAATTCAAAGAATCTAGACCACTATCAATGGATAGTTGCTCTTACTCGAATTATGTCTGCTGTGTTTCGTAAGGGTGGAGATGTAACCTTTCTCGTGGATGAGTTAAAAGCCGTATTCGACCCGAGAGGGGGTTATTGGCAACCTGGCGGTAAGTTTATGCCATCAATAATTGCGGAGCTTGGGCATATCGTAGAGCGGCATTTAACCCAAATAGGTCTTCTGATTCCACAAACTCCTAGTGAAGAGCAGAAAAAAATGATGAAAGAGAAGCGCGCTGACTTTGAGGCGCGTGATGTCCAAACAGATGCTTTCGCAGAGAATAAATTTCCAGATGGTGCTCAACTTTGCGGTAAATGCAATACAGCGGCAAGTGTGATGATGGATGGTTGTTTAACCTGTTTGAATTGTGGGTACTCTAAGTGCGGTTGATATTCAGACACTATAGAGTTCTCGTATACTCGTTTTTATGTTTAGAGGTCTGCGATTAATCCGTTCAGAAATATTTTATGATTGAAGTCGGACGTTTTTTTAGATTCCACTCTAGAACAAAGTAGATGGAAAACGTGGAATAATACGTTTCTGTCTATAAAAATTAATGGGTTCGTGACACTAAATATCCCCGACTTCTCTAATTTACGGGTACTCGTTGCAGGTGATGCGATGCTCGATGAGTATCGCTTTGGTGATACCGGAAGAATATCGCCTGAAGCACCAGTTCCTGTTGTTAAGACTCAAGGTACTGAGCGGCGACCAGGCGGTGCAGCAAATGTTGCCTATAATATTGCAGCACTAGGTGCGCATGTTCAGTTGGCAGCGGTAATTGGCGCCGACGACCGTGGACAGGTTTTATCAGAACTTCTTGTAGCAGCTGATGTGGAGTGCCATTTTATAAAGGCGCCTCGTGCTCCAACTATTCATAAACTTCGTGTTCTATCTCGTAATCAACAGCTTATTCGACTGGACTCAGAAGAAAGCTTTACAGATCAAGGAGATATTTTCGCTGACCTTGTTCGTAGCTTATTAAGGGATACTGATGTTGTAGTCCTTTCGGATTATGGGAAAGGTTCACTAGATCGAGTAGAGAGCCTGATTTCAGCATGTGTTGATGCAAAAATCCCGGTATTAGTTGACCCTAAAGGGGCTGATTTCCATCGTTATAAATATGCAACAGTTCTAACACCTAACCAGGCAGAATTTGCTGCTGTCGTTGGGCATTGGAAGAGCGAGGATGAGTTTGTGGCGCAGGGGGAATCATTAAGGAGCCAGCTCAACTTAGAAGCTTTGCTTGTAACTAGAGGGGAGCAGGGAATGACCTTATTCCCTAAAAGGGATCAGGCTGTGTCTCTTCCAGCAGAAGCACGAGAGGTTTTTGATGTAACCGGCGCTGGCGATACATTTATTTCTTTAATGGCGGTTGGGGTTGGATGTGGGCTTGATTTTGAAGAAGCAGCAGGATTAGCAAACCTCGGTGCTGGACTGGTAGTAAGAAAAATTGGTGTTGCTAGCGTTACAGCCTCTGAGCTGCGCATTGCTTTGCATAGCAAGGGAACCGGTGGGCGAGGTCTTGTGAATATTGAAGAGCTTGAGGCTCTTATTAAAGAAGCCCGATACCGTGGTGAGCGCATTGTTATGACAAACGGCTGTTTTGATATCCTGCATGCAGGACATGTCAGTTATTTAGAGGAGGCAAAGACACTCGGTGATAGACTGGTTATAGCAGTGAATGATGATCAGTCAGTAAAAGGATTAAAAGGTAAATCACGTCCTATTAACCCGCTAGAGGACAGGATGGCGGTGTTGTCTGGTCTGGCAGCTGTAGATTGGGTAGTATCGTTTTCAGAAAAGACACCGGCCAAACTTATTGCAAAACTTCTTCCTGACGTGCTGGTAAAAGGAGGAGATTATCAAACAGATGAGATAGTCGGTGGTAAGGCTGTAATTAAAAACGGTGGCGAAGTGCGAGTATTAAGTCATAAGGATGGTCGATCAACAAGTGCTGTAATAGATGCAATCCGGAAAAGCCAAACATCAGATTAACTGCCAGTCAACCAACCATTTACCTCTTCAAAATCGCTAATACTTAGATCTCCAGCAGCGAGCCTAAGACGTAAGACGTTTAATATATAGTCGTATCGACTGCGCGCATAAGCAGTTTCAGCTGTACTTAAATTATTTTGGGCGATTAACACCTCCACGGTTGTTCTAGTGCCAACCTCAAATCCGGCTTCAGTTGCCTGTAAGGCGGTTTCAGAGGAGGTGACAGCTTGGTTTAAAGCTCTGACTCGAGAGATCTCCGAGATAACGCTCAGATACGCATCTCGCGTCTCTCGTTCCGTAGCCCGAGAAACCGCTTCTAAATTCTCTAGTGAGGCTCGACGTTCATACACGGATTGTCGAATTTTGGAAGAGTTATAGCCTCCTGTAAAAAGAGGTATATTGAAATTAAGCGAAATAAAGTAATTATCAGCATCGGTACCTGACATTGTTCGTTCGGGAGGGCAATAATTAATTCCTTGTTGTCCAGGTTCAGGAAGGCATGTGAACGTGCCATCTGCTCTCCGTATAAGGTTATTAGTTCGCAATGTATCGCTGCTTGACTGACCAAAGGCGGCTGAAAAGCTTAGGGTAGGTAATCGACCGCTTCGCTGAAATGCTATCTCATCTAATGCAATGTCAGAAGAGATTCTGCTTGATATAAGAGTCAAATTGCGGTCAAGGGCTGTCTGTACCCACTGCTCGGCATTGAGGGGATCTGGCTGAAGGAGAGGTAGCTCATCAACAGGTCCGTCTAGATCTGCTACAGATTCCCCAATAATCTCCCGTAGATATTCTTGAGTCGTTGCAAGGTTACGTTTGGCCAGAATTTCTGCTGCTATAGACTGGTCATACCCCGCCTGGGCTTCTTGTACATCAGTGATAGCAATTAGTCCGACCTCAAAACGTTGTTCTGCCTGCTCCAACTGTCGACCGATCGCTTCGCGTGCCGAAACTTGTGAAGCTAACGTGTCTTCTGCAGCTAGAACCAAGAAGTACGTTGTAGCAACGCGAACAAGCAGATTTTGACGAGCAATTTGATATCCAATCTCTGCCTGAGCAAGTCGTTTATCAGCTTGCCCCAGTCTTACAAACCGTCCCCAATCGAACAAAGTCTGTTCCAACTGGATATTCCATAGAGATGAGTCTCTATCAAACTTCGTACTTCCAATATAAGGATCGGGTTGGCCGGTAGCATAGTTTGTTGGTTGATTAGGATCCTTAGCATATGAAGTGGTGTCACCAGCAGTAAACCTTATAAAAGGAAACATTGCGCTGCGTGTCTGTGGCTTAATCTCCAAGGCCGCCAGATAACTAGCCTCAGCTCCACGCATGATTGGGTCATACTTAAGAGCGCTCTGATAAATATCTAATAAATCTTCTGCCGCTGTCTGAGAAGCTGCACATGTAAGCAAGCTAATTAGAACGTATAAGTTGCGTATGTGATGATTCATAAGGACCTACCATTTAGTTGGTCATATTAACTTACATTCTAAACTGAGAAACGGAAACCGCTAGGCATGAAGAACTGTTTCAGTTTGTGTTTTATCCATAAACCATCCTGCTGGCAATAAATCTTCTAGGATCAAGTAAAGACTGGGTACTAGGAACAAGGTCATCGTAGTGGCGAATAGCACCCCCCAGCCTAAAGATATTGCCATGGGAACAACGAAAGCTGTATTTGGATTATTCGATAACATCAGTGGAACTAGCCCTAAAAAAGTAGTTAAAGAGGCAAGCATAATGGGTCTAAACCTAACTATACTGGCCTGTACTGTCGCTTCATTGATCGATATACCCTGCCTACGTAATCTATTAATGTAATGAACTAGTACTAAGCTTGCGTTTACGACGACGCCTGAGAGAGAAATGATCCCTAAGATTGAAGACATAACTACTGGCCAGCCCATAATCAGATGCCCCACTAGGGCACCGACAGCGCCGAATGGAATTACGCTCATGATTACAAGAGGTTGGGCATAAGATTTCAGTGGAATAGCAAGCAAGCTAAACATAACCATTAAAGCTAAAGGGATTAGTGAGGCAAGACCTGAGAATGCCTCTATACCTTCCTCATGTTCCCCACCTAGGTAGTAGCTCATTCCGCGATAGCTCAACAATATAGATGGCAATACCTCAGCTTCTAAGGTATCAATTATTTCCTGAGGTGTTGCTATGCTTCGATCAACATCAGCTGTTACGGTGACTATACGCTGCCGATCAACTCGTCTTATCGTGGAGAAACCCGTACCGAAATCAACCTCCGCCACAGCAGCAAAAGGCACCTCGGAACCAGCAGCAGTTCTAATTCGCATGTCCTCAAGATCTCCTAGGGATCTTCTGTCCAGTTCAGGATATCGAACCATAGCTCTAACATCTTCGGTACCGCGTTGTATTCGCTGAGCTTCTTCACCATAAAATGCCTGGCGTACTTGTCGTGCCAAGTCATTTAGTGTCAACCCTAGATGACGTGCTTCAGGGCGCAATGACAACCTTGCCTCTTGTTTGCCAGAACGGAAAGAATCTGAGATATCGGTAACACCTGTGAATCTGCTTAACTCAGCCCGTACCTGTGCAGCAGCTTCGCCTAACTGATCTACATTTTGTCCTCTAAGGTTTATGGATATCGCATCACCGGTATTAAAAGCAACTGCGGAATATTTGAGCTCTATGACATCTGCAACTGGTCCCGTGAGCTCGCGCCACCGTGACGCGATATCCAAAGAAGTAATGTTGCGTTCAGAGATTGGAACTAAAGCCATCGAAACTTCAGCGAGATGACTTGCGCCTGAGGTGAAGGAAGACCGTGCTCTCGGGCCTCCACCTCTGCGTCCAGCAGTTTTTCCTATTGAAGTGAGAATGTGAAGAACGGCACTAGAGTTACCTGGATTCTCGCTATCTAGTTGAGTTTTTAATTGTAGAGCAGCCTGTTCGATTTGTTCTGCTGCGTGCATAGTGTCTTCAACAGGAATGCCTTCGGGCATGGTTAGGCTTGCATAAATACGATTTCCTTCAATAGGAGGCATGAACTGAAAATCGATACGCCCGCTGAAGATCATTGCCAGCATTAGGATTGTTATACCTAGTCCGGCACTAATGGGCACATAGCGCCATTGCTCCAAAACTTTTCTCAAAAAATTACCGTAGTGCTGTTCGGAAAAACGTTCTAGTCCTTGTCCTAATCGGCTTTGAAACTGGACCCATTTCGTAACAAAGGGTTTTTGTTTTTTAGGGTCTCCATCTTTTTTTCTATGAGCAAGGTGGGAAGGCAAAATTAACAAGCACTCAATAACACTGAATATTAGGCAGATAACAACAATTTTTCCGATAATAGAAAAAAAAGCTCCCATACGCCCTGGCGTGAAGATAAGAGGTAAAAAAGCGGCGATCGTGGTGAGGACGCCAAATACTACTGGCA
>CAXYEE010000005.1:0-21874 GCA_964276105.1 uncultured Gammaproteobacteria bacterium
TCCATCGCTATAGCTTAGGCGAAATACAGGGAAATTCTGCAAGTTATGATGGTTGTAGTAGTAAGCATCCCCGGTAGTAATCCAATCGCTATTTGTAATTGAGGAATTAGGGCGAATTATATGCATTGTTTGAGTGAAAAAATCATCAGACAGTGGATCATGATTAAAGGTGCTTGAGTTAAGACGAAGTCGTGCGCCATTTGAGTCAAATGCCATCAGACTAAGCTCTTTATCAAGCATATATCCTTCTAAACGAACAGTAGATGCCGGTATGTAATTACCAGGCAAGGAGTTGATGAAGTTTCTAACGTCTTCAAAACTTAGAGACCCACCTTTAAGGTTATGATTTTCTTCTGCAAAACTTCTACCTTCTAGAGTCCCCCAAGGATTTACTGATAAAAGCCCACTAATGAGCCATGTCAAAGTAAAAAGCCCAAAAAATAGCCCAGAAAAATGATGCCAAAGCCCCAAACCATGATACGGAGATTTTTTTCCGCTTTTTCGTGTTTTATATTGACGAAGGCCAATATAAATCCCGATTACAGTGAGAAAGATACTGGCAATTGTTAGCCAGATAACAGTTTGCACCCAAATACTAGTGTGCTGACGGAGCATTGTTGGATAAAGCCAATGAGGTATTGATCCGATCCAATTCCAGAAGCGTATTTTCGAGTTTGTTAATTGAACTACCTGACCCGTTAAACTGGAAATATAGAATTGTGTGCCTAGTGAATCATTAACTTCAAAATGATAAAGCGGCCGATGTGAATTAAAGCCTGGAAAGACTGTCCATTGATCCCTATCTATGGTGCCTAGAAGATTTAAATTGCCTGTGATTTCTAGTTCCTGGGCGGTAATAACAGCTGAACGACTTATCTCTAATTTACTAAAGCTAGTTAAGTATTCTCCTGTTAGAAGATCGATTATGTATTGATAGGGCCCATCCATTAGCCTAAGTATTAGACGACTATCAAACATTTCTAATTGGAATCGATCAACAAGTATGTTGCTAAAGTCACTCGGAAGTTGGCAACAATCTCCAATTTCTATGACCTCAATTCCAGCTAGGCGTTCCTTTGAACTAAATTCCGGATATTGCATGTACATCATGACAAACCCAGATAAACACCAGAGTGTGATTACTAGGCCTAGAGCAATACCAAGATACCGATGTATTAAAAAAACTAATTTGATCATAGGAAACTAAGAATAAAGTAGTGACTCGTTTATGGCGAGATATGATTATCTGATTAGCGTTATTAAGACCTTAATTTCTTTAGGATATATCAGTTTGGCTTTGTCTTTTAAAATAGATAGTTAGAACAAGTTTATTAACTGTTAAGGATAAGCTAGAGTGACGCTCCAGCTTCGAATCTTGCATGTTATTAGATCATGAGCTCGCCTAATATAATTACTGAGGAAGTAGAGAAAATCATAGAGAGTGGGACACTCGGCCGCTCCCATGTCTATGAAAGATTACTTTCCTATTTGGCCCAATGTTCTGAGAAAAATCAGAGGCCTAAAGAAGTTGATATAGCAATAGATGTCTTCGATAAGACAAAAGAATTTGATTCTAACCAGGATTCTTTTGTAAGAGTTTATGTTCATAATCTTCGTCGGAAACTCGATGACTATTATGCTGAAATGCCAGGTGAGAATGGCCAGCGCTTAAAGATTGCTAAGGGACAATATCGTCTTGATGTAGTTTCTCCTGAGCCACATAAAAACTATGGCAATGCTAAGGAGATACAAAAAATAGGGATTGGTTTTATTGCCGGTTTAATTATTTTTTCTATCGCCACATATTTTCTGTTTGATTGGAATAGGCATTTGCCTGATGCCTATCAGCAGGTAGCTGATTCACCGATTTGGGAAGATATGCTTGGAGAAGATTATCCTCTTCTTGTGGTTGTTGGGGATTATTATATTTTTGGGGAACTTGATGAGTTTGGGCGTGTAAGGCGTTTGCTCAGGGAGTTTGATGTTAATTCGAGCGATGATCTTGATGATTTGTTTTTTGGTCAACCTGATTTGCAGGAAAATTATATGGATCTTGATCTGACCTATTTACCCCAGGGAGCTGCATTTGCACTTAAGGATTTACTTCGTGTTGTATACACCTCTAACAAGGAAGTTAGAGTTACAACGATGTCTGAACTTAGAGTAGCGGATCTTAAGTCCCACGATATTCTTTATGTAGGCTATATTAGCGCTCTTGGAACACTCATGGATTTTGTCTTTGCATCTTCTGGTTTGAGCATTGGCGAGAGTTATGATGAGTTGATTAATGATGTTACTGGAGAATATTATGCAAGTGGTGCAGGTATTCCTGAAGAGAGTAATTATCAAGACTATGGCTTGGTTTCAACATTTCCTGGACCTGACGGAAATCGTTTTTTAGTTATTGCAGGCACACGTGATTCTGGTGTAATGCATACTGCGGAAGCTATTACAACTCGAACGGATATTGAGGCATTAGAAAGAGCTCTTGCGTTTGGTAATGAAGATCAAGATATGGCTTTTGAAGCGCTTTACGAGGGTAACAGGTTTTGATCGTATGAATCTTGACGCAATGCTTATATATTCTTCTCGTTTACAGTATAGAGAGATTTGGGGCGGAGAACTTGCAGCTCGTTAGATATATTTAAGAGTCTTCACATAGCATTTTTAGGTGCTTATATTTTCTGGTATAGCTGAGAGTTACCCTCGAAGTGCTGCCAATACTCGATCAGGAGTTAATGGTAGTTCTCTTACCCTTGCACCAGTAGCAGCAAACACTGCATTTGCAACAGATGCTCCTGTTGTAGCCAATCCTAACTCACCAACCCCACTCGGGGATTTGTTATTAATGATTGCTTTTACATGAATATCAGGCATTTCATCTATACGCATAATTTGGTAGTCATAAAAGTTAGACTGATCAACTATGCCATCACTAATGGTGATCCTTTCTTTTAGCGCATTGCTAAGACCCATGATCACATTACCTTCCATTTGTGCATTCACATTTCTTGGAGCTACAAGGAATCCTGCATCAATTACCATCCAGTAATTAAGCACTTGGATTTCACCATTTTGTTCGTTGACGCTGACTTCAGCTATACCGGCAGCAACTGAAAAGCCCCCATAATCAGATAATGCAACACCCAAGGCACTACCTTCTCGTTTTCGGGACCAATCTGCCATTAGCCCAACCTCTTCAAGGACTTTTTTTCCATCAGGATTATTACGAGCCAAATCAAGTCGGAATTGTAGAGGGTCAGCTCCTTCTCTATGAGCAAGTTCATCAATAAAAGATTCATTGGCAAAACGTGTATAACTGGTGCCTACACCTCTCCAGGCAGCTACACGTGAGCCTCGATCCATGATTAGATGTTCGGATCTAATATTAGGTATGTCATATCTTGACGTTTGAGCACCGTTCATGGAGATACCATCACGTTTTTCTGCAAGTTTCCAGCGAGGCACATTGAAATAGCTCAGCACCGATGGTGTAGCCACACGTTGTTGTAGTGCTGTGATTTTTCCTTCGCTATCAATTGCGGCTCGCATAAGTTGTGCAGCAAGAGGTCTAAAGATGCCATCTTTAACGTCTTCTTCTCTACTCCAGATGACTTTTACTGGTTTACCGATAGCACGAGAAACTAAAAGTGCCTCATCAACATATTTAGCCTGATATTCTCCCCTACGTCCATATCCACCACCTATTAACATTGGGTGCAAAGTTATGTTATCGATTGACGTTTCTAGGGTATCGGCAGCAGCCATAACGGTAAGACTTTGGGTTTGAGTGCTTACCCAGATTTCCGCAGATTTTCCATCATCTGAGACATTAGCCGTTGCGTTCATTGGCTCCATTTGTGCATGGTAGGCTGGGTCAGCACGATACACCTCTTCAACAACAGTATTTGCCGCATTAAAAGCAGGTTCGATATCGCCTACATTTTGCCATAGAGGACTATCAGTGCTAAATGTAAGGTCTCTTGCATATGTTTCATAGGTATCGAGAGTTTCGCTTTGGGTTACATTTCTAAAAGGTGAATTAGTACTCCAGATGACTTCAAGTGCACTCTTTCCCCAGAAAGCAGCCTCTACAGTCTCTCCCACAACTGCTACGCCATGGGGTAGTGAAATAACATCGATTACACCATCAATTTCTCGAGTTTTAACGTCATTGATATCTAATGGTTCCTCGCCCTCTACTGGGGCACGAAGAACGGAGGCGTAAACCATACCAGGTACCTGTGCATCAATACCAAACTCCGCAGATCCGTCAGATTTTCCTGGTACATCGACTCGTGTAATATCTTTACCTAAGTAACGGTAGTCTTCTTGCCTCTTGTATTCGTTTTCATCTACCAATGGTAAATTGTCTGGCAACTCAGCTAGCTCAATAATTTGTCCATAGCTCAGAGTTCTTCCAGATGCTGTGTGAGAAACTTGACTAAGTTCTGTTTTAAGTTCCGCAACAGGAACTCTCCATTCAGCTGCAGCAGTATCAAGTAGGAATTTGCGTGCCTGTGCGCCAGCTTGACGCATTACTGGGTAGTAGGCTTCTAAGGTTCTGCTACCGGCAGTATAAAGAATAGGAAAACCATAATAGGTGTAACGAATTGGGTTTCCATAAACTGGATCATGTACAGACACTATATCTACATTTACATTTTCCCAGTCAGCATCTAGTTCCTCAGCTAGGACTAAGGGTAGGGTAGTCATTGAGCCCTGTCCCATCTCTGTGCCGGCATACATAATTTTTATTGAATCATCGGCACTAATAGTCACCCAGGCGTTAGCAGAAATTGTATTATTACCGGAGGAGGGTAGTGGTTCATTTAGCTCACTGCTGGAATCTAGTGAGCATGCACCTACAATGCCTGTTGATCCCACAGCAAAAGTTATTCCCACACTTTGTAAAAATTCTCTACGAGTTGTTTTGGGAGATTGAACAGGTGGTTTGTTGTAAGTCATTTCAAACCTCCTCTGCAGCACGTTCGATTGCCTTAATGATTCGATTGTAGGTTCCACAGCGACAGATATTTGTACGCATGTGGTTAACGATATCCTCTCTGCTAGGCTTTGGGTTATTTTCTAAGAGATTAGCTGCACGCATAATTTGTCCTGACTGACAGTAGCCACATTGAGGAACTGCCTCTGCAACCCAAGCCTCTTTTAGTGCATTTTGAGCTGGGTTTGATTGCGCCTCTATAGTAGTTACTTCTTTTCCCTCAACTGCTGAGACAGGGGTCATGCAGGCAAATGTGGAGTTACCGTCAACATGGACTGTACAGGCGCCACATAGCCCTACACCGCATCCAAATTTTGTGCCAGTGAGTTTTAAGTGCTCACGTACTACCCACAAAAGTGGGGTATTAGGATTGGCATCTACCTCTATACTTTCACTGTTGATTGTAAAGCTAGCCATATCTTTCTCACACAGTTTTTATATAAAAGAACCATAACTTACATAGGGTTTTGGTTCTAGTGGAATCGATGCTTAGATAACGATTAAGTTATTATGGTAATTAATATTCTCTATTATCTAAAATTCACTTGGAGAGCGAAAATAGCCATGAAACGTTTTTTTAAAACATTATCAGCATTATCATTAATTTTTTCTTTTGGTCTTGGCGTTAATATTGCTATGGCCGATACCATTTCTATTATTGGAACAGGCAATGTAGGTGCTGCACTGGGAGTTGAATTTGCAGCCCAAGGACATGAGATTATTTATGGCTCTCGTGAACCGGGGAGAGATGATGTTCAGGAGCTAGTTGCTAGAACAGCTGGTGCTGCCAGTGTGATGTTACCTGCTCAATCTATAGAGGGCGCAGATATTGTGGTATTAGCGGTACCAGGTGCTATAGCGATGGACGTGGTTCGTGGGCTTGGAGACCTCTCAGGAAAAATATTGATTGATCCTACTAATCGTGTAGCCCCTGGTGAGGATGGTTACTTTAATCATACAGCCGAGGAAAGTTCTAACGGAGAAATGATCCAAGCACTTGTGCCTAACACACATGTTGTTAAGGCTTTTAATGTCCTGCCTGCTGCTACTATGATTGAGCCCGGTGGTCCAGTGACTATTCCTTTGGTTGGCAATGATGAGGGTGCAAAAGCTAAGGTTGCTGAGTTAGTCACTGGGATGGGTCTTGAGCCTTTAGACGTTGGACCAATTCGCGCAGCACATGTTCTTGAGGGTATGTTGACAATTTGGCTCAACGCTCGCCAAGCAGGTACACCTTATGAATATCACTTTCGTAGGTGAGACTATGAGGTTTTCTAATAGTGTGTAGCAAGTTTGTCATTATTTAGAAAATGAATTCATTTGATCTTTACTAGGGTGCGTCCAGTGATTGCACCTTCGATATAAGCATCAAAACATTCTGGTAGATTCTTAAGTGTAACCTCTTGAGTGATGATGGTATCTAAATGACTTGGAGCCATATCGTCAGCTAGTTTTTCCCATAAAACTTCCAGAAGATCTGGGTAACACTCGAGAGCGGCGCCAATTAGAGTTACCCCTCTAAGAATAAATGGTAATACAGTAGTGTGAAGATCAGTGCTTGCTGCGAGTCCAATGCTTGCAATATTTCCTCTGGGTCTTGTAGTGCGAGTAAGCCAGGAGAGAACATCTCCTCCAAGGTTATCGATTGCACCACCCCATGTCGCTCGACCAAGGGGTTTGGATTCTAACTCCAACTCCTGTCGGTCAATGACTGAAGTTGCACCAAGGGATTTTAAAAATGGACTTTGTTCAGGTTTTCCGCTTAGAGCAACTGTTTCATAACCTCGGTTGCTGAGCAGGTCAATTGCAATAGAACCTACCCCTCCGGTTGCACCAGTTACTAGGATGGGCCCAAGATCTGGATGTTGACCATTCTGTTCCATACGGTAAATGGCAAGAGCTGCTGTGGCACCTGCCGTCCCTAATTCCATTGCTGTTCGGGTACTCATGTTATTGGGTAAGGGCTGTAGTTTGTCACCATTAATACGAGTTCTTTCCGCATAGCCCCCATCGCGTGTTTCACCAAGGCCACCATTAAGAGAGGCTACCTGTTGACCTGGTGTGAAACGTTTATCGTCAGACTCTAAAACCTCACCAGAGAGATCAATTCCAGCAATTCTAGGGTACTCCCTTATGATAGGAGCCTTCCCAGTTACCGCAAGTGCGTCCTTGTAGTTGATTGTGCTGTAGTGAATGTCTACTAAGACATTACCTGGAGGCAAATCATCTTTAGTTAGGTTTTCTAGTTTAGCCTGATTTTTGCCATCTGTTCGATGTACTCGTAATGCTGAAAAGGTATCGTTCATGAAGTTATCTGTTTAATACAAGTTAGATTTTGGTGGCTATGGTAGCCTAAAAATTATGAGTAGCCACCCCATTACTACTAGTCCCGGAATATTGACTATTGATTTAGACGCATTAGCGACTAATTTTTGTGCGTTGAGGGCGGCTGCGTCTAGAGATTGTGCGGCAGTTGTTAAGGCTAATGCATACGGTTTAGGTGTTGAGCCTGTTGCAAGACGTTTGTTTGACGAAGGGTGCCGACATTTTTTTGTTGCTAATATGGCGGAAGGTCTGGAGTTGCGAGGCTTCCTCCCTGAGGGGTCAATTTTTGTTTTCGAAGGTGCCTTTCCTGGGCAAGAAAAGACCCTGTTAAAAGCGAATCTAACGCCTGTTCTTAATTCAGTGGAACAAATTAATTATTGGCGTGATGCAGCTGCCGGTTCTGCTGTGGCAGTTCATATTGATACCGGAATGTCACGACTAGGACTTAGTGAGTTAGAGATTGAGGAGGTCGTTAAGCATAATTTGCTTGATAGGTTAGATTTAGAATATGTAATCACACATTTAGCTTGTGCTGATGAACCATCACATCCATTAAACACAGATCAGCTGAAGATCTTTAATAAGTTACGAGGTAGATTACCTAAGTCAAAAACATCGATTGGTAATTCAGCTGGGACTCTTATTGGCAAACAATATTGTGGTGACTTGATTCGACCAGGTATCGCTTTATTTGGAGGTAATCCATTTATTCAAGAGCCCAATCCTATGGAGACTGTAGTGAGCCTTCATGGAGCAGTCATTCAGGTGCGAGAAATAACAAAGACTGTAAATATTGGCTATGGTGCTACTTACAAAATTGATCCTCCGGCTCGCTTAGCAACAGTTGGCGTAGGCTATGCTGATGGGTATCCGCGGGCTCTTAGTAATTGTGGCCATGCTTTTGTAGCCGGAAAAAAAGTACCGGTTGTAGGGCGAGTTTCTATGGACCTGATAACATTAGATATAAGTGATATATCTAATGAACATATGCGGGTAGGGGAGCCTGTAGAATTATTGGGGACCAATATATCCTTAGATGAAATTGCCAATCATGCAGGTACTATTGGATATGAAATACTCACTGGACTTGGTCAACGCTGGTCGAAGCGTTACATAGGTATTTAATTGAAGTAAGCCTTAAATGCCTTAACAGCTGTTGCAATATCTTTTTCTCTGATATCAAGGTGGGTTACAAGTCTAAGCAATCCTGAACCTTGAATTAAGACACCATTAGATTTTAAAAAGGAGGTTAATCCTTGACAGTCTATTTTATGAGCGTCTACGAATACCATATTTGTTTGTACGCTTTTGGGATCAATTGTTAACTGCTCTATCTCATTCAGACCTTCTGCAAGTAGTTGTGCATTCTTGTGGTCTTCGCTAAGTCGTTCAATGTTGTTTTGAAGTGCATAAAGGCCTGCAGCTGCGATAATACCAGCTTGACGCATTCCTCCTCCAAGAGTTTTTCTCCAACGACGAGCATGTGTAATGAGGTTTTTGCTACCGCATAAAATTGACCCTACTGGGGCCCCTAGTCCTTTAGAGAGACAAAATGAAACCGAATCAAAATGTTTAGCAATTTTTTTTGCATGTATGTTTAATTCTACTGAAGCATTAAAAATTCTAGCTCCATCTAAGTGAAGCTTTAGGTTTTTTTCGCTAACAAATTGTCGAGCTGCATACAAATAATCTAGAGCCAATGCTTGGCCACGATGAGTATTTTCTAAGCATAGAAGCCGTGTCGGTGGAAAATGAAAATCATCAGGCTTTATTACAGCAGCAACTTTCTCAAGATCCAGGGTTCCATCTGATTCAAAAGTCAGTGGTTGAGGATGAATAGAGCCAAGAGCTGCGGCACCACCACCCTCATACTGATAGGTATGTGCCTTTTGGCCAACAATGTATTCTTCACCACGCTCACAGTGATAGAGCAGTGCTAAAAGATTACTTTGGGTGCCACTAGGGCAAAACAGAGCACTCTCCATTCCTAGAAGGTCTGCTGAAAATTCTTCTAACTGATTTATTGTTGGGTCTTCTCCATAGACATCATCTCCTACGTCAGCCTTTAACATTGCTGTCCGCATTTCGTCCGATGGTTTCGTTACCGTATCGCTTCTGAAATCAATTGTCATGGCCATTGCTTAGTATCAAAAAAGAACCCCTTCCTGCGAAAGGCAAGAAGGGGTTCGATGTAGACAGACTATTAAAGGTTGTCTAAGGGCTTATTTTGCAAGAGGATCTGGACGTACCTGGAAGTGTACAACGATTGGCTTACCATTGTTCTCTTCAAACCAGAAGGGTGTTCGATCACCTTCTGAAACCCACAGACCTCGTCCTTTCCAGCCAGCATTTGGATCGTCAATTCGACCATCAAATCCTTTGCTGTAGAAGCCAAGCGGATAAGGAATACGCATTGTTACCCATTCCTTTTCGCCATCATCTCCATCAACCAGTGCGTGAACGCCATCGTACAGATTAGCCGTAGACATAGGAACGTCTTCACCTAGACCTGCAGTATTATGTTGATCTACCCAACTGTAATAACTAGCTTCAGCACTGAATTCCTCAAAACCTGGATGTCCAGGACCTGGATAGCGATGGAATGTCCATCCCTCAGGGCAGTGATCACCTGTAGCTTCAGGACCATTAAGTGGACCTGTGCATTTGCTTCGGTCGAATTCACTCATATGTCCACTACCAAGAGAGCCCCAGATAACGCCTTTGCTATCAATGTCCGCTCCGCGGATACCGAAGCCACCTTTTTCGCGAGGAACATTGTATTGTTCCACCAGCGCTGTCTCAGAAGGGTTATCACCAGGCTCCATTCTGATTACGCTACCGTTCCAATCAGATCTACTAGAGCCCCAAATGGAGTCATCAGCAGGATTTGGCATGATTGCGTAATAGCTTGGCAAAATACGCTTATCCATCTCTGGATTAACTGCATCACCTGGTTCTACATAAGCATCACGCTTACCATTACCATTAGTATCTAGAATCGCTGGTGTCCAACCTTGAGAGGCTTCTGCATCTCCTGTCTCAAGGAATTGTTTGCTATCTAACCAGCCAATTACTTCGCCACCACCACTAGTCCATAGGGTATTGTTATCGTCATAACCAAACTGTAAATGATGGGTACCATAACAGGTGTCTATAAATGTGTACTCTTCCGTCTCAGGGTCATATACGGACAGTTGACGGTTGGCACGAGCCGTTGGAAATGCCTCTGCCGAGGGATGACTAGAACCTTCACGACAGAAATCACCATTCTGCGGACCTCTAATTCGTGCGGTATACCAGACACGACCGTCTTGATCAAACATTGGGTTATGAGAATTGGCTTTACTGTTCCAGATGCGTTGATCTCCCCAAAACACCGAAGGCTGAGCTGCAGCTACAGTAGCGTAGGACGGTGTGTCGTCGTCACGTACTGGAGCCATAAAGCTATCCGTCGTGTTATCAAGCGGGTTGAGAATCGGAAATTTATCAGTTGAAAGTTCCGGAGAACCGTATATTAAGCCATTTGCATTGACAGTAGGATCACGTCGGTCAGTTGAGATCAGGTCATGTAAATACGCTGTAGGCTCAGACCAATCCCTAACTGTAGCGACTATATTACGTTCCTCGCCCTGCGGTCGCTCTGGAATAAAGGAGGGTAGTTCACCATCAGCAATTCGTTGGGTCCAGTCAGCGAAGTATTTGAAAGGGATTCCCTGCAAATCTCCTGCTAGATCAGACATCATTCTGGCACCAGCTTGTCCAGATTGAACTCTTCGAATCCAGGCTGCATGATGATTGTCGAATTCACCAAATTCTGGTGATATTTCACGTGTCGCTTTATTACCCAACATATGGCAGCCAATACAGCCATTGTTATTCATGCGATTTCGATAAAAATCCATGCCACCTTCAAACCGAGAAACTTCATCTTCGGTCGGCATATGCAACATGGCGTACCATGCAATAGCTGGATAAATTTCAGCTGCGGCAGCAGCATTTGGAGCTATGATAGCGTCTAGATCAATAGTATCTCCGGGGTTGGCATTAACCTTATCCGAGTCTACAAGTCCATAGCCGCGTACCCAAATATCGTAATTAGCATCAGGCAGGTCAGGTACGACGTACCTTCCCATATCATCAGTTACGACAATTTTGGCATAAAAAGTATCGAACTCATCAGTTTCTGCTATTACCCAAACACCAGCTTCTGGGCCATTAGGTCCAGTAACTATGCCACCGATATCGTCTCCATCAATGTCAACTTGTGCTTGTGATCCAGTCGCCCAAGCTAATGCCATTAGAAGTACTGAGAATAGCCCCAGTTTATTGTTTCCGGTTTGTTTATTCATTCCCTCTCCTAAACGTGAGAAGACTCACGTCATTCATCCACAGGTTCAAAAGGATATAGTACCCTTCTAATACTAAAAAAATAAGGGTTGAGAGTGCTAAAACCTAAATGCACATTCAGACTGCTACGAATGTAAATATGCGCTTTTATCAAAGAAAGCTGAATTTTAGAGATTTTAAGTGGTTTATACCGTTAAGCCAACTGGTTTTGGGTTTTGTGGGTCTTAGAGCCGCATTCTGATTTTTGAACAAATAAGGGGGAGGTATGAAACTAATACTTAGAAGAGCGCTAGTTTTACTCAATTTAATAGCATTATCAGTGTTTGCTCAGGTTGATATGTTTGAGCCAATTACCGAAAGTACGATGCGAGACCCGGATCCTTCTGATTGGATTATGATAAACCGTACATATGATCAGCAAAGATTTAGTCCTTTAAATCAAATAGATAGAGAAAATGTTTCAAGTCTTTCCTTAGCTTGGTCAAGAGGATTGCCTCAAGGTACTCAGGAAACCGTCCCTGTCGTATATAAAGGCATTATGTACCTAGCACAGCCAGGAGCGAGCATTCTGGCAATTGATGCCACCACAGGTGATGAGATATGGAATTACAGACGAAATATTTCGTCTGAGGCTGCAGAATTTGTTGGACGTGCTGAGACTGCACGTACCAAGAACATTGGTATTTATGATGACATGGTGTTTTATCCGGCCCCTGACGGGTATCTGGTAGCACTGGATGTTAGAGATGGTCGTGTTCGTTGGGAAACCGAAGTTTTCGCCCCTGAGACTAATACCCAGCATACCGGCGGAGTTCTGGTAGCTGATGGGAAAGTCCTAACAAATCGAAGTTGTAAGCAGCGGATTGGGTGTTTTATATCAGCGCATGATGCACAAACTGGCGAAGAGGTATGGAAATTTTATACTACTGCAGAACCTGGAACTCGTGATGGAGATAGTTGGGGCGAGCTTCCAGTCGAGCAAAGGGTTGCAAGTTCATGGGGGTTGCCCGGCTCTTATGATCCTGAGCAAAGGCTTACTTACTGGGGCATTGCAAACCCAAACCCCTATACGCGGCTTACTCGACACGGTAGTGCTGATGCAATTTCAGCTACTGCGCCAGCAGATCTTTACAGTAACTCAACAGTAGCACTGGATATCGATACTGGTGAACTAGCTTGGTATTACCAACACTTACCGGGTGATGATTGGGATTTAGATCATCCGCATGAACGAACAATTCTTACTACCAGTTTTGAACCAGACCCAGAGGCTGTTAAATGGATTAATCCTGGCATTCAGCGTGGTGAGCAGCGTGAAGTAGTTGCAAGCGTTGGTGAAGCTGGAGGAATCTTTGTTTTGGATAGAATCACGGGTGAATTCCTTTGGGCAACACCGTTTCCCTACGATGTACCAGGGTTCAACATTTCTGATATTAACGTTGAGACAGGACGTACAACAATTAACTATGACAGAGTCTTCAAACAAGATGGGGACAGGAGTTTGATTTGTTTTCATAACACGAGAAGCTTTTGGTCTACAGCCTATGACCCCAACAGAAACTCTTTATACATTCCTTTTCATGATGCTTGTTTAGATATGGCAGCAAACGCTTCAATGCCTGCGGGTTTTGGACCACGTAATGCAGTTCTCCGTCCCGGTATTGAGCCGTCTGAATATGCAGGTATTGCAAAAATAAACCTGTCTACAGGACATATGCAGCGTATCCATTCACAAGCTATCCCAGGTAATGGCTCAGCTCTTGTGACAGCTGGAGATTTGCTGTTCTGGGGTGATTTAGAGCGACGCTTTAATGCTTTTGATTCCGATACAGGTGAAATACTGTGGCGTGCTGTGGTCGGTGGAATCGTTCAGACTAGCACTATCACCTATGCAGTAGATGGTCGACAGTATATTGCCGTTATGACTGGCAATGGTCAGTCAGGAACGGCTAGACCAACTGCTCTTGGCCGTGTACGTACAGTCCACGGACATAATGAGATATATGCTTTCGCTCTTCCAGAGGGATGAGTGTTCGCTCACCCCTCTGCTGAGTTCATAAATATATCTCAAGCAGTATTTGAGATAAGTGGTCTAAGTTCTTGAATATTTTCAATATCTTCTATGTTATTGATACGCTCAATTAAAGTCTCAGCTCTCTCATCCCCAAGAATAGGCGCTACCAAAGTCCGAACTTTTGCATTAACGCCCTCAGTATCTAAGGGGTTTTCTGGAGTTCCAGGAGCATGGCTAACAAATAGATCAGCTTGTTGACCATCAGTTAAGGTGATCTGAACAAATCCACTACGAGGGGCTTCGACTACTGCAAGTTCTGGGTCCGCAATGTATTCAATACGTTCTTTAACAGCAAGAACCTCGGGGTCAGACATACGTTCAAAGGAGTGACTATTCTCGAAATCTATATAGCCATCAACCACAGCTACAGCCATAAGATGTTGGGCATTTATATCTGGCATGCTGCGGTTATCAACGATTCTAGCGCCATCCTCTGGTAATCGAATAAGTAAGCGTTCTAAGTTGTCAGCGGTTACTCCATATTGTTCACGCAAGGTAAAAAATGCTGCTAAAGGTGATTGAGTTGGATATCCGGTAGGGAAAGTTTTAATAGCTGTTTCTTCGACATAAAAACGACTGCCTAAGTCAGCAACCATTTCTTCAGGACTTGGCTCTACAGATTGGGCATCAATAATATTACGCTGACCTTCCAATGCATCCAGTACGCCTGTGAACCCTGACTGAATCATAGTCGCTGCAGCAACACCATTGCGTGCACCCATGCCGCTAAAGTCAAATGCTTTTTCGATATGTTCCACATCCCTTACCCAACTCCAGACACCAGATACTTGCTGAACGGCATATGAAATTGCATAACGCATTTCAGTTTCATTGAACCGAGCAAGAGAGGCTGCGGTTGCAGTTGCACCGAATGTTGAGCTATATCCCTCTGCTGCCCGTCCTCTTGCGCGTACAAGAGCTGGTTGAAGTGCAACCAAAAAACGACAACACAAGTCATAGCCTAAGACAACAGCACGCAGAAATTCAGTTCCTGAGCTACCTTCTTTCTGTCCCATTGCTAGAGCTGCTGGTATAACTACGCAGCCGGGATGAGCTTTAGTGAAAGGATGGAAGTCATCCGTTTCATCAGCATGTCCAAACATACCATTTGCGAAAGCCGCATTTGTTGCTGATGTCATGATATCCGTCGTTGCAACGTAAGCTTCTTCTGTTCCACCCTGTCCACGAATATAGTCAATTGCTACCTCGCCAGGTAAAAGTTGAGCTCCTGAGACAACTGCCCCAATAGAATCTAATATCCGATGTTTTGCCGCTAGGACTACATTAGGTGGAAGAGGTGTATCACGAACGTCCACCATATAACGAGCAAGACGACCTGTAAGATCTGGGTCTCGAGGTGCAGGTATTGCGCTAATTCCAGCAGTAGTTGGCGTTACCGGTGCCGGTCCTTGTGCAACTGAACCTGAATCGCATGCAGCTAATGTGGCTAGTGCTATTGAACCACTTGCCCCCTGTAAAACTCTACGTCTTGAGAGTTTTACAGCTTCATTTTTTTTAGAGGTGGCTTGCGTTTCTTCGACTGCTTTATCAGTTTGGGGTGTATCGTCACTCACTAGATTTCCTCTCGTGTTTTTATTTATTTTTGTCGACAGCTATTAATATACTCTTACCGCTAATATACCTCTACCATGCATCGATCGGTAATTTTTACACCACGACGAATTTCACTAAGTTCCCAGTCTGTTGGATTAATGCTTGCTAATTTGTCTCTTATAGAAAAATAACCTTCGCTGATTTCTTGTTCTGCCAATACTTTAAATAATCCGCTTTGCATTCCAGCTAAGCCACAAATGTAAAGTAATGTTCGAGGGTTCTTTAAAAGAGGTTTAAAGATATTCAACTTCTCTTCAATATATTGGTGTACATATTGACCCTGTGTCCCATCAGATTGGTTTTCACGACTAATGGCTGTGTGGTAATGGAAATTCTTGTGATTCTTTTCTAACCGTCTAAACAGATCGTCATAAATTAAATCTGTTGTATAGGGGGCTCCCATCAGCAGATGAATTTGACCTTTAGCGCCAACCTTTTCTAACAACTCGATCGCCATTCCTCTGAAGGGAGCGATACCAGTTCCAGTTGCAACGAAGAGGTAGTCATGATTATGCGGTACTAAAGGGAGAAGGAAACGTTTTCCATTAGGTCCTGAAAGCTTAACCTCATCTCCCGGCTTAAGGTCACAGAGGTAGTTGCTACATATCCCAAGAAATAGTCTATGGCTATCTGAATCATCATTATTTTTTTGTGATGATGTTTGTTCTTCTGTTATTTCACGCTTAGTAGTTGTAGAAATTACTGTTCCAGCCCCATCCTCTCCATCGCTTGAACAAGAAAGTGAGTAGAGCCTGACTTTATGAGGTTTTCCTTTTTCATTGAGACCTGGGGCAAGTACACCAAAAGCTTGTCCGACTAGGCAATTACCTTCAAGTGCAGTGCCACTGACATCAATTGTTGTGTGTCTGACAAAGCTGGCAGACTTGCCTTTTAAACAAGAACAATTTGAAACAACACGGCCAGTAACTGGTGCAGATACCGATACCAGACCTAATTTAGCTTCTGGCAGTTGAAGCGTCTTTTGTTCAGGGGTTTTAGTCATAGGTTTGATTTTAGCAGTCGAAGCCTAGCCGGAGAAGTTTCCAATGAAATTTCGAATGCGTGATGCATTTTTACCAAGATCACTACGACCGATCCGTGATTGTGAACGAATATCGATTCGACTACCTGTATTTGTGCTTGTGATGCGGATAACCACGTCGTCTTTAAATCGGAAAAGTGGTGTTACGTCAATAGCCTCAATAATCAGTTTATTCTCGTCAGTAGCGATAATCTCCCATCCCATGTTACTAGCAATTTTTAGTGCTTTTGCAAAGGCATCTGTCAGGCTGAGATTTGAATAGATCGGCTTAATATCTGCATAGAGTTCTGCCTGGCGGGCAGCCACCAAAGGTCCACCATATTCAATAGAGTTATTTCGCTTGCGCCGCAGAGCAATAACAGCGCTAAATGCTGGGGGGTTAATTGTGTCTGTCGTTATATCATTTATTGGGGTGCGCACAAGAAGTACTCCTTTGGTTATAAATATCATGCTCGACAGAGCAAGCAGAAGTAGCAATGTAATAACAGTTCGTTTCTGCATGATTAATTATTCATACCTCATTGCAAAATAAATTGTACATATAAGTATGAGCGTAATTTTTTTAGATGTTATACAAGCTGATAGTGCAAATTGGTTAAGAGCAATAGAGAGCGTGGTGTAATCTAGCACAAGACCACGTATGCTCCCTGATCGATCAAGTATTGAGATAAATATGACTAATGAGACTAAGGGAAATACACGCGATCGGTGGCCGCAAAAAGAGAGCTATACGCGTGAGGAGTTATTGCTATCGGGGACGGAGGGGATCTTCGGAGACGATAATGCAAAGCTACCTACTCCAAATATGCTTATGTTTGATCGAATCATGAAAATTAATGATTCAGGAGGAAGCTTTGGAAAGGGAGAGATGATCGCTGAGCTTGATATTGTTCCAGATCTTTGGTTCTTTGATTGTCATTTTAGAGGTGATCCTGTTATGCCGGGTTGTTTAGGTCTTGATGCAATGTGGCAGCTAGTTGGTTTCTGGCTTGCTTGGTCAGGTGCAAATGGGCGTGGTAGAGCTTTGGGTGTGGGTGAAGTTAAATTTCAAGGGCAAGTTCTTCCAGAAAGCAAACAAGTCCGTTATCACGTTGAGATGAAGCGAGTTATTAATCGAAGACTTGTTATGGGTCTTGGTGATGCAACCATGGAGGTTGATGGACGAACTATCTATCAGGCAACAAACCTTCGTGTGGGCCTCTTTACCTCAACTGAAGGTTTTTAAGACTGACGAAAAATCAAGTTTTCAATGATCAAGACGTGATCAGTAGATAACTGAAAATACTAGCCCTGCATATGATGTTTTGCATTAACTGGTTTTATTGTGGCATTTGCAAGAAGAGCAATTCCAAGTAGAGCTGCCATCAGATACATAGTCGTATTATAGAGACCGCTAGTTGGGTCAATAGTGCCCGGTGGGGCAATTTCCATAAGGTTTGCAATTGTCACGGTATTTTGATTAACCAATTGTTCTAACTGGTCTATTCCTGCACCGAATGTAGATCGAAATGTAGCTGGGTCTACTGTTGCGGAAAGGTTATTGATAGCGGTTGTGCTAGCACTATCCCTGAGAGACGTTATTGCCAGCGGTCCAAGTACACCGGCTGTGCTCCATGCGGTTAGTAAGCGACCATGAATGCCTCCTACATATCGTGTTCCAAACATATCGGCCAGATATGCAGGAATAGTAGCAAAACCACCACCATACATCGTGAAGATAATCATAGTTGCCGCATAGAAGTAAATAAGCCAAAGTACAGTGGGCGATATGCTTACTTGAGAGGCGGTGTAGGGTATAGAAACATAAAGCACAATGCCCAGTGCAAAAAAGACCCAATAAGTGGTACGTCTGCCAATATAGTCCGAAGTGCTAGCCCAGAAAAAACGACCAACCATATTAAATACGCTGATCATTACGACATAAGTTGCAGCAAAGGCGCTATCGACAATATGAGGTAAGGTTGTACCAAATATTTCTGTCATCATGGTTCGAGCAACACTTAGGACCCCAATTCCAGCAGTCACATTAAAACAGAGGACAATCCAAAGATGGTAAAACTGTGGTGTGTGTAATGCCTGATCAATATCGACATCATGATTTGAGATCATTTTTTTTGCACGAGCTGTATCGTTAGGAGGTGACCATCCTTCAGGCTTCCAATCAGGCGCTGGTATCCTGTAGGAAAATGCAGCAATCATCATCACAATGAAGTAGATAATGCCCAAAGCGACAAACGCTTGTGCTACACCGACACTACCCGTCTGCACCAGATAAACACCTTCGGGCCCGGGTACAATCATATTGGCAATATCATTTGCGCCAATTACTGTAATCTCATGGAGTTCTCCTGCTATTCGTGCAAAACGTCTGCCGGCTTCGGTTATTAGATCTACTGAAGCAAGTGGGCCGAGGTATTCAGGTGCACTGTAAAAAGTATTGATTAACCAGTTTTTAAGTGGAGCGCCGATCATAGCTCCTCCTCCAAACCCCATTATTGCCATTCCAGTTGCCATGCCACGTCGGTCAGGAAACCAACGAATAAGAGTGCTAACAGGTGAGACATAGCCAAGGCCAAGCCCACAACCGCCAATCATTCCGTAACCCAAATAGATGAGCCATAATTGATGTAGTGCAATTCCAAGCCCGCCGATGAGAAATCCGCCTCCCCAGCAGAATGCAGCTACCACTCCAACTTTACGAGGACCAACCTCCTCAAGCCATTTTCCGGCAAAAGCAGCGGCTAATCCTAAGAAGACTATTGCTACAGTAAAAATCCATACAACATCACTAAGGGACCAATCATCTGCAGCGGGCGTAACCACACCAAATACGCGGATAAGAGCAGGATTGAAAATGCTCCAGGCATATACCGAACCAATACATAAATGAATTGCAATAGACGCTGGCGGCACAAGCCAACGATTAAACCCGGGTTTTGCAATAATGCGTTCTTTAGAGAGCAGCCCGCTCATAGAGGCTCACCATTTAGAGGTTATTCACAGCTCCATCAAACCAACACGCCTTTGATATTTCAAAAAATGCGCTTCTTGTTTTTGAATTGTGTTGGCTTTGATAGATATTAATTAATGTTCGTTGACCAGAGATTAGTCCCACTCAAGTTCAACACCATGTCCACGCGATGAATCACCGTGCATGGGTGTTATGTAACCAAGGAGTCCACCATTAGTGCCATCGCGCAATAGATGTATTCTGGCCTTTATTTTATCGCCAGGCTGCACATCTTCACGTTTCACTCCATTTTCGAAGATAGAGTTTGGGCTAGCTGCTTCTAAGGACCATGTGGCTATTTCACCATTGCCATCTGTGACATTGAGATAAAGCCAAGAGTGGGGGTTAATAAGATGCACTTCGCTGACTGTACCTTCTATATCTTCCCATACGGTAACTTCATAAGCATTATGTGAATGATGAGCCCAGGTTGGTAATGTTAGGGCGGTGATGAGGAGCCCTAATAGGCACATTATTTTAAAATGAAAATTCCGAATCATTTAGTGTCTCCGTAAGGCTGAGTTATCTAACCCGAGGCGTCGGTGGGTATCCGTTAGAATAGATCATTGTTCCTACCCAGTCATAACGAATACGATTGTATTGATCATCAAGAAAAGCTAATGAGATTTGGAATAGCCCGGGTGCTGGTGCTCCCCGCGGCACCATTGCCTCAAGAATATAAAGCTTATCTTCATGCATATGAATAACGACAGTAATAAGCGATCCATCATCACCAATTAGCCGGATGTTATGGCCTTCGACTCGATCAGAGTTGTAATGCGCATAGTGAACAATATCAACGCCGTCTCTTTGCATAATATTCCATGTTGCGTAGACGATTGCCCCACGGACATCCTCAGGACCATCATCCTGGCAGAGATCGCCATCTCCACCTGATGTCTGACAAGCCTCATTCCGAGAATTATGTATATTGATTGCATCGTTATAGTCCACAACCGTTACAGAGTAGAGGGACCCTCCATCTTCATAACTGTAAACACGTCCTGGCAAAGTAATACGATATTCTGTGGGATAGGAAATTTCTTCAATGGTTGGGTCGCCAGGAAAGCTGACGCTAAAGTGGTCCTCTCTACTAACATATTCAGTCCACGTATAGCCCTGGCTAAAAACTGGTGCAGCAAAGCTAATCGAGAGCGCAGCTAGTGTCAGTTGTATAACACGCATTGTTTATCCTTTTAATTCATGCACGCTTACGAGCGAGACTATTAGTTGAGTAGTGGGTGGTTTTAGCCCGTTTAGGCATCGCTTTGCTACTGTGTAGATTTCCCAATACTTCATTAAACTTTTTATCAATCTTGTCAAAATGTTCTCGGTTAATTGCATCCAATCGCTGGCCGAGCTTGTCCGCATCAAATTTCACCATGAACTTACCCTCTTAATTATTTTTATTATTTAGGGATAGCTTCCCGACGATCCGCGACTATTCTACCGAAATTTATGGTTGCAGGAAGTCTCAGGAGTTAGTTATTTTTATTGCAATAACTTTAACGAAGAACAGCTTTTGCTGAGAAGCACTCGATTCCATGATCATTAAAGGCGGCTAACTCAATACCGTCATCACAGTTTTTTCCTATTAATCGTAAAGTATCTCCAAGATATAGGGCGCTTTTTGCTCGAAAAGAGAAATGTTTGAATGAAGAATGATGATGTTCACACCAGCCTAGATCAGCCAGAAGCATGGCTGTAAGAGGTCCATGAATTACTAGGGCTGGATACCCTTCAGAGCGAACATAAGGCAAATCATAATGAATACGATGAGAGTTGAATGTCAGTGCAGAAAAACGGAATAAAAGTCTTTCATCGGGTTGTATAGATCGAGAAAAATCAGATTTTGGCAATTCCTCTGATATTTTTTTTGAGGGTTTTGTTTTCTGTGGTCCCGGAAGGTAAGCAATGTCATGCTCTTCTGTCAGTTGCACTCCTTCTTCGTTGCTTATCTGATGAGCCACAGTCACGAATATAATATCCCCAGAACGCCCCTCTTTATGAAGTACAGACTTGATTTTAGACACGCGCCTTACTTTTTGGCCTATTAGCAGGTCTCCCGCGTAGTTGATTCGTCCACCCGCAAACATTCGTCTGGGAAAAGGAATCGGTGGTATAAATCCACCCTTTTTCGCATGCCCATCTTCTGCCATGTCGCTGAATCTGGTTAAGTCAAGGAAAGAAAGCCAGTGATATAAGGGAGGTAACACGCCTCCTTTAATAAAATCTGAGGGATTATGGTCTAGTGTCGAAGAGAGTGCTCGGACGGGAGCTAGAGAAATTTGGTCTTCCCGAGTTTCTTCTCGACCTTCCCAATCTTGTAGCTCATTTAAATTGATTTTATTCAACGAAGTTTCCTTGATTGCCAAGTGGGAAGGCAGGAACTTTGTGAGCATCAGGTAAAGCTATGATCTGTTTGATCAGGTTTTCAGGTATGTCTGATGGTTCAGC
>CAXYEE010000006.1:0-29579 GCA_964276105.1 uncultured Gammaproteobacteria bacterium
TAGACTCCAGCATCTTAACAAGCGCCCGAAGACTATTTCCGTGGGCAGTAATTAGGACATTACGCCCTGTTTTGAGTTGTGGGACAATCTGATTTTCCCAATAAGGTTGAACCCTTTCTAAAGTTGTTTTCAGAGATTCTGTTGCAGGAAGTTCGTTGACTGCAAGGCGTTGATAACGTGGATCACGTGAAGGGTGACGATCATCTATCTTATTTACAGCGGGCGGGGGAATATCGTAACTACGTCTCCATATCTTGACCTGTTCGGCGCCATGCTGGGCTGTTGTTTCCGCTTTATTCAAACCTTGTAGGGCTCCATAGTGCCTCTCATTTAAATGCCAATCTCTATGAACTGGAATCCACATTAGATCCATCTCATCGAGGATGAACCATAAAGTTCGAATTGCCCTTGTAAGGACTGACGTATAGGCGATATCAAAAACAAGGCCTTCATTTTTGAGAAGTTGACCTGCTGCAATAGCTTCTGCAGTCCCCTGTTCGGTTAGATCAACATCTGTCCAGCCGGTAAAAAGATTCTTTAGATTCCACTCGCTCTGGCCGTGTCGCACCATTACAAGGGTACCCATTTTGTGTGTTTTGTTATTCATTGTTGCGGTATTGTTGAGACATAAGCCCCTTATATCAACCCATATAGTTTACGGAAGGTGTGGTTGAGCGAGGTAATCATGGCTTTTGCATTTCTTCAAGTCTGCTCTGGGTTCGTTGAAATTCAGAGATTAGGCGTTCTCCAATGTAGAGTTCGTTGATATTTGTTGCAACTGATAAGATTAATTTTACATGGCGATCGTAAAATTCATCCACTAGGGCAATAAAACGACGAGTCTGGTTTTCTGACTCTTTTGTCAGTTGAGGATATTGGAGATGAGAACTGTTTGATAGGGTCTATGGCGTGCGATTTCAATGTAGTCATTATGACTGCGTGGGCCATCGCATATCTGTTTGAAATCAAACCAAACAGCATTCTGTGTTGCACGCCTGGTTTCTATTATTCGACCTAGAATATCGATTTTCAGTCCTCTTTCCCCTTCATCGGATGCTATGGTTTTGAAGTATTCCGCTAGCTTTTGATCTGCTGATTTTCCAAGTGGAGTCTGATACACATCAGCGCGCTCTAGAAGACGCAGTCGATAGTCAAGAGACCCTTCAAGTTTGACGACTCGAGTATTCCGTTTTATTAATGAAATCGCTTTAAGAAACTGTTGTCTTTGTAGCCCGTTTTTATATAATTCATCGGGTTTTTGTGTTGGATGTGGCAACCAACGTAACGCCTCTTTCGAATAGAGCCTGGAAAAGGTTTCCAAGAATCATCGCGTCAGCAATATCTGATACAAAAAACTCATCAAAACAAATAATACGTGTTTTTGTGCCAGATTTTCTGCTACCAGTTGTAGAGGATTTTGTTGGTCTTGCACCTCTTTAAGAGACTTATGAATACCACCCATAAAGCGATGAAAGTGTTGGCGGAGCTTGTTTTCAAAAGGTAGGCTATTGTAAAAAAGATCCATGAGGAATGTCTTTCCTCTTCCAACACCGCCCCATAGATAAACTCCACGTACCTGAGATACAGAGGTTCCAGAACGTATTCTTAATATATTTTTCCAGCTGAGTTGACGCGCATCAGATGCAATCAAGGATTCATAAATTTGCTGTAGTGCTTCAATTGCAGATTTTTGATAAGCATCAGCTGAAATTTTTTCATTATCAACATAGCGTTGATAATGTTCTTGAGGTGTAATCATTCGCTCAGTTCGCTACGATTTTTGAAATGATCTAGCGCCTCGGGGTTTGCTAGTGAATCGGTGTTCATTGGCTTATGGCCATGCACTATGTCACGGACGGCTATTTCAACAATTTTGCCACTTCGAGTTCGTGGAATATCTGACACTCCAATTATCTTTGTAGGTACATGTCGAGGACTAGCCTGCTTTTTGATAGCATCTTTAAGACGTTGTATTAATTTTTTATCTAGACTGACGTTATTTTTTAAGTTAACAAAAAGAATGACCCGTACATCCCCATCCCATTGTTGACCGATAGCAATGGCCTCAACAACTTCTTCAAACTGCTCGACGATACGATAGATTTCAGCAGTTCCAATACGGACCCCACCAGGATTAAGTATGGCATCAGAGCGGCCATAGATAATAACGCCTCCTCTGTCGGTAAGTTCCGCATAATCACCATGACACCATACGTTTGGAAAACGTTCGAAATAGGCCGCTTGATATTTGATATCGCCTGGATCATCCCAAAAAGAAATTGGCATAGATGGAAATGGCGCTGTACAGACTAACTCTCCTTTTTGTTTATGGACTGAATTCCCATCTTCATCAAATATCTCCATTCTCATCCCAAGACCACGACATTGAATTTCGCCACGGTAGACCGGAAGGAGTGGATTGCCAACAGCAAAGCATGAGATTAGTTCTGTTCCGCCTGCTATTGAAGAGAGCTGCAGATCTGTTTTTACATTCTTATAGACAAAATCATAGCTAGAAGGAGCAAGAGGAGAACCAGTTGACAGGAGGCTTGTAAGGCTTTTGAGGGAAACCTGTTCCTTAGGTTTATAGCCAGATTTTTCAAGTGCACTGAGATATTTTGCGCTTGTTCCAAATAAAGTTAGACGCTCTTGTTCGGCAATCCTCCATAATACGCCTGGGTCCGGGTAGAAAGGGGAGCCATCAAATAGAATGAGTTTTGATCCACTAGCAAGGGTCGACACGATCCAGTTCCACATCATCCACCCAGTTGTTGTGAAATAGAATACTGTATCGCCTGGTTTAATATTGCAGTGTAGTAAATGTTCTTTCTGATGTTGTATTAAGGTTCCCCCGGCCCCGTGAATAATGCATTTTGGCACGCCTGTTGTACCTGATGAATACATTATGTAGAGAGGATGAGAGAAGGGTAGAGCTGTATGTTTTAGCTGGGCTTTTTCCTCAAGAATATCGTTGTAAAGTATCGCATCAGGAATAGCATTTAAGCTCAGATTTTTATCTAAATTTGGGACAATGATAAGCACTTCAAGTGTTTTGAGTTGCCTTGCCACCTCTGCTGCAGTTACAAGGCAATTAATTGTTTTACCGTTATAAAAGTACTCATCAGTCGCAAACATGACTTTAGGTTTGATTTGGTCGAAACGATCTAAAATTCCTTTTGAGCCAAAATCTGGTGAACAGGAAGACCAGACCGCGCCGAGGCTGGCGGAAGCAAGCATTGCAATTACAGCCTCTGGGCGGTTGGGGAGTAGACCCACAACTCGGTCCCCAGGCCTAACACCATATTGCTTAAGCGTGCTGGCTACAGAGGCCACATTCTCGCGTAATTCTTTCCAACTGAGCTCTATACGCCTGCCAGTTTCACTATAAAAAACGATAGCGGTACCGTTATATTCAGGGCGCAGCAAATTATCTGTAAAATTTAGGTATGCCCCTTCGAACCAGCGTGCACCTGGCATTTTTTCAGGCTCTGATAAAACTTGTTTGTAATCAGTGGTCGCTCGAATGCCGCTGAAATGCCAGCATGCCTCCCAAAAGGCTTCGGGTCTGGTAATACTCCACTCGTAGAGTCCTTGGTAGTCTATTGACGTTAGTTGATCTTCATTAATCTTGATAAACTTTTGTAAGTTACTGCCTTCCATGAGATCAGTAGTAGGTGTCCAGATTGGGTTTGTCATGGTTTGTTACTAATTCTCTTTCTGTTGTTAGTCCCAAGGTCTGATTCATTTAGCCAGCTAAGCATGGCAATTCGCGTTTGTTGAAGTAGCTCTTGGGCTGAATTATGCAATCTGGAGTCAATAGGATGACAGATTTGTACAGAAATCGTTCCTGGTTTGCATAACCAAGAGTCAGCAGGCAACTTATCTCTGGACCCTGAAATTACAATTGGCACAATTGGTAGCTTAGACCGGCAAGCAGCCTTGAAGGCCCCCATATGGAAAGGTCGTAGGCCAGGCTGGCAGGTAAATGTTCCTTCCGGAAAAAACGCTAGAGAATTTCCTTGTTCTGCAGCCTTAAATAGTCGCCGAGCAACATTACTTCTTTGTAAATTCTTTTTGCGATCAACAAACTCAGAGCCAATGCGTTTTAATAGAAGTCCTACGAAAGGAAAAACTGCCATTTCTTGTTTAATTAAAAACGTGAAGTTAGGTGGTAATGTGGCTGTGAGAATGATCCCATCCAGATAGCTTGCATGATTGGCCACAATAATACTGGTAGAAGTTGGTAACAGCTGCGCTCCTTTAAGGTGTATAGGGGTGCCGATTAATAAAAAGAGCAGTTTTGCGCTCCAACGTGCCACTATGCGACGGCCCAGTCGAGCCGGGGTTAGAATTAATATAATGAAGACTGGAATTGCCAAGGTAGTAAATACAATCCAGACATAAACGCCATAAAAAGTCAGCGCTAATTGACGTATAAATTTAGTAAAACGCAGTATCATCTTTAAGTGTTTAATTTCTGTAGTTATAAATGAACGCTAGACAAGGTTTTTTAATGCTTTTAACGTACCTATGTTAATGGTTTTAACTAATTGTGAAATTAAGCACAATGAGTAATTAGCGAAAAATGATGAGTGTGAGCGATTTGACCGAAAAATCCACTAATGTCATTGAGGGTCTATCAGACGATCCAAGTCTCGCTGTAGATCGTTTTTTAGATGCTATTTGGGCAGAGAGGGGCTTGTCCAGTAATACACTCAGAGCTTACAGAACAGATCTTTCTGCTCTAAATGAGCACCTAATAGCCCAAGAAATCAATCTAGTAAATGCCACTAGAGCGGATATTTTTGAATACATTGCTTTGCGAGTAGATGATGGTGCAAAGCCACGGTCTACCGCACGGCAGTTATCAAGCTTCCGACGCTTTTTTCGCTATCTATTGTTTGAGGGTGTAATCACAGACGATCCTACCACTGAGATTGATTCGCCTAAGATTGGTCGGTCATTGCCGCAGTCGCTTACAGAAGAGGAAGTCGAATTGCTTCTAGCAGCGCCTGATATCTCTCAACGGTTAGGACATAGAGATCGTACTATGTTGGAGGTTCTTTACGCTACGGGCGTGCGTGTTTCCGAATTAATAAACCTCAGAGTTTCACAGGTAAATCTTAATCAGGGTGTGCTCAGAGTAGTTGGTAAAGGGGATCGGGAGAGACTCACTCCTCTCGGTGATGAAGCCCAGGATTGGATCAAGGAATTTATTGCCAGGCCACGTTCAGAAATTCTGCAGGAGCGTCAGACTCCATACCTATTTCCAACAGGACGCGGAAAGCAAATGAGCCGACAGGCTTTCTGGCATCTTATAAAACGTTATGCTCAGAAAGCAGGAATTACTAAACCGCTCTCGCCACATACATTGCGACATGCTTTTGCAACCCACCTACTTAATAATGGTGCCGATTTGCGGGTGGTACAGCTATTATTAGGGCATAGTGATATATCTACAACTCAGATCTATACGCATGTTGCAAGTGAGCGTATGAAAGAGTTACATGCAAAGCATCACCCGCGAGGGTAGGCATTCCAGGCCTCAGATCTGTTAGGATTGTGGTGAGGAGAGGAAAGAATCACCTCTTAATTTAAACAAGAAACGCTAAATTTAATTTTTGAGTCGTATTCACTGGAGAGCGAAGTGAAAGCCAAGCGGACGTTATACCTAACTTTTTTTGTAGCCACTATTTCTTTAGCTCAGGAACAACAGGCCTTAACTATAGAAGAACTAGCTGCCACATTACCTGGTGTTGAAGCTCAAGATATCTTCGTATCACCGGTTCCGGGCATGTATGAAGTGGCTGTTGGTCCTCAGGTGGCTTATGTTTCTGATGACGGCCGATATTTCATTCAGGGCGACTTGTATGATTTAGATTCAAATCAAAATTTAACAGAGCAAAGGCGATCACAGGCTCGGATGCAGGTCATTGAGGGCATTGATCCGGATTCAATGATTGTTTTTAGTCCAGCCTCTGAAGACGTTAAGCACACGGTAACTGTCTTTACGGATATTGATTGTGGTTACTGTAGACAACTGCATCGTGAAATGGATCAAGTCAATGCCCTTGGTATTGCTGTTCGGTATGTTTCTTATCCTAGAACTGGTCCTGATACTGACTCATGGGATAAGGCTGATCGAGTTTGGTGTGCGGCTGATCGTAACACTGCCTTTACAGAAGCCACCCTAGCCGGCAAAGTTCCAGAAGAATTGTGCAGTACCACACCGGTTGCTGGCCATTACGATTTTGGTCACTTAGCTGGCGTCCGCGGAACTCCAACAATTCTCACTGATGGAGGTGTTCAACTTGGTGGATATCTACCTCCTCAAGACCTTTTGTCACAGTTGGAAGCGCTAGTCGAACCAGAATAGCCCTGTTCTGAATTTTAGAGTTAGGTTTAGGTCAAAATGCCAGATGACCAGGTTGATAACTTGCTTATCTCTACGGAGTATGAGGTGGTTGAATGATGTCTCTATATCACCTATTCAAAACTATAAGCTAGAGTAGCTAGCAATGTGATTTATCATCAAGTAGGCCTGTAATTAAAGCGTATAGTTTTGATTTAAACTCGTCTGTAAAGTAAGAATTTACCGTCGCTTTATGTGAACCAAATAGCACGATTGCAGAACCAATAAATAAGAGTTTTTATTCATCTCTATGAATTGACAAATATAGTTTCATCGTTTTTTAACATATCGCTATATGGAGGCGAGGCAATGATTTTAAATAAAAAAAATATGCGTACATTGAAAGGAAAGCTACAACGATTTGTTTGCCATCTGACAGTTGTTTTTTTGCCCGCTATAGTTTGGGGTGCAGATCCTGTGGACAGGGAGTATGTCATCGATGAACGTGGAGAATTGCGAGCTTTTTCTCGTGCCGTTTCAACACAAGGTGGTAGAACGATCTGGTTGGCTGGTCAGACGGCGACTGTTGATGCTAATGGGAACTTGTTAACCGGTGATTTTGAAGGCCAAACAAGGGAGATTTTTAATATTTTGAGGCAACGTTTAGAGCATTTTGGCGGTACCTTATCCGATATTGTCACGATGACTGTTTATATCAACGATGTGCGTAATGGTGATGCTTTCGTTGAGATAAGAAAAGAACAGTTTGAAGAGGGCAGATACCCTTCAAGCGCTTTGATCACAGTAGTGGGGTTTGCTCGCCCGGAGATTATGATTGAAATTAAGGCTACTGCTGTTGTAGAAGGAGATTAACTACCAGAGTTTCACGGTAATTTGTTCGTTGGTTAATGTTAGCAAGTAGCAGAATACGTGTGGTTCATGGAGGAGATGTAATGAAAAATATAGTTTGCTGGATACGTTTCTTTGATGTTCGCTTAATCATAGTTTTTACTATCGTCGGTTTTTTGACAGTGCCTATAAAAGCGCAGGAGGTAAGAGGACCGCGAGATCAACCTGGTGCAGAGATGGTGCTTTATTCGCCTGAACAGCATGAGCTTTACGATGGCCGTTTTGTCATTACAGGACAGAGAATCTATCAGGTAGGGAATCTGGATGATGAATCCCCCTGGGATCATATGGGTGATGATGCTTCTAATCTACGTTTAGTGGAGGGTAATATTTCTTTAGATGTAAACGCATTAGAGAATACTGGTACGTTTCGTGCAGAACTAGAATTACCTGAGGGCACATATATTGTTGAGTTAGACCGTATCTTTGAGTTTTCTGAATGCCAAGATGGGGGTGTTGCGGCGTATCTTTTTGAGCATGGTAATTCTGGATGCGGTGATTCTAATTGGCCAAAGAGCCTTTTATTTGTGGCTGGTTGGGGTTATGGCCATGCTACTTTAAATGGTGAGTTGTTGTATGAGGATTATCAGATGCATTTTATGGTCACTCAGGGCATGCGAGATAGAGATACATTAGAAGTGCTTTTGGAGCCAAGATCTGGGGAAGCTGGTGCTATCAATCCCGCAGCTCAACAACTTGATTTTTATATACGTAGCCCTGAGGCTAATGCACGGAATCATCCTAGTAGGGAAGTTTTTGATCATTTTTTTGCCATGGAGGTAACTTGGCATTAAATAACGTTGGGGGCGCAGCATGAATAGAACGATCTGTATTCTGTTTGGTTTTTATTTAATGCCTATTCCAAGCGTTGCTCATCATGCTTTCTCAGGAGTTTTTGACATGAATAATCTGATCGAGCTAGAAGGTCAGATTACACGCTTGATGTGGCGAAACCCCCATGTGCAGTTCACTATGCTGGATGCAAACGATGAGCTGTGGGATATCGAGACTAATTCTGTGAGCATTCTTAGTCGAATGAATGTTAGCTCGGACCTGCTTGCTGAGGGTGACCGAGTTACCGTGGCCGGATATCCTGCCCGCAGTGGCTCCAATGAAATGTGGATCAACAATATTCTACTAATGGATGGAACAGAACTCGTTACCAGACCAGGTGCTAATCCATACTGGTCAGATGAACATTTAGGTGAGTCCGATACCTGGTTGGAAGCTGGTGCTGAGGGAGGAGAGAGTCTGGGTATTTTCCGTGTCTGGAGCACAAGGTTTAATGGGCCAGGACGCTATATGTTTTTAGATGATTACCCACTGACTGAAACAGCAGCGACCATCCAAGAGGCCTTTGATCCGCTTTTAGATAACCCAATAGGAGAATGTTCGCCGAAGGGCATGCCTTGGATTATGCAGCAGCCTTATCCGGTTAAGTTTTCCAAAGATGGAAATAATATTCTTTTCCATATTGAAGAGTATGACTTAGTTCGAACAATTTATATGGTTCAGGATGAGATTGAAATCAATATACAGCCGTCTCTCTTAGGACACTCAGTTGGCAGATGGGAAGGAGAAGACCTTATTGTTTCTACCCACTCAGTGGACTGGTACTACTTTAATTCGGGTGGAATCCCTCAAAGTGCAGATGCCCGTTTTGAGGAGCGATTCTCACTTAGCGGGGATGGAGCTAATCTTGATTACACAATTGTTGTAAGTGACCCTGAGACTTTTACCGAGCCAGTACTAATGACAAAACAATGGGTGTGGCGACCGGGTGAGACGGTAAATCCATACATATGCACAAATTATTGAAGGCAAAGTGTTTTTATTCTGTTCTAGATTTTAGATGATTAGGGTTGCAATGGACTAAAATGAGACCTGATCCGAACCTTTTAAACTTAGTATCTGTCTGGTTTCATCAGGTGTAGCAACAGATAGTCCCAATTCCTCTAATATGTTTCTGACAAGCCTTACCTGTTCTGCATTTGATTCAGCAAGCTTGCCTGGGCCGGCCCATATCGAATCTTCTAGGCCCACTCGAACATTAGACCCCAGGCTTGCTCCTTGACGGGCGATTTCCATCTGATTACGTCCTGCACCTAAAACGGACCATTGATACGTGTCACCAAGTAGTCGATCTGCTGTTTTTCGCATGTGCTGCAGATCATCAGGGTGAGCTCCAATTCCACCAAGGATACCCATAACGCTCTGCACAAATAAAGGTGGTTCTACTAATCCTCGATCTAAAAAATGTGCGAGATTATAGAGATGAGAAATGTCATAGCATTCAAACTCAAAACGAGTTTTGTTTTCACGACATGAGCTCAGAATGTACTCAATATCTGCAAAGGTATTTTTAAAAACTAGATCCCTGCTATTTTCTAGGTAGGTTCGTTCCCATGCATGATCAAAGTCTTTAAATCGTTTTAGCATTGGATAAAGCCCAAAATTCATAGAACCCATATTGAGTGAGGCTACTTCAGGTTTTAGTTGAAGGGCCGGTTGAAGGCGCTCTTCAATAGTCATGGTTGCGGCTCCACCGCTAGTCAGGTTAATGACAGCATTCGTATTATTTTTAATAGTAGGCAGAAATTTTTGAAATACTTTTGGGTCTTGTGTAGGGCGACCATCTTTTGGGTCTCGAGCATGAAGGTGCAGTATTGATGCACCTGCCTCGACGGCTGCAATTCCTGCTTCGGCAATCTCTTCAGGAGAGACAGGCAAGTACGGTGACATAGACGGGGTGTGAATTGAGCCTGTAATGGCACAGGTAATGATAATTTTATTTGTAGAAGTCATGCAGATCCTTTTGCCCAGAAAACCTGGGTTCTAATGTCCTCAAATACCAAGACCAGTTAGTTTAAATAATCATCTAGTACCAAACATTTGATACGAAACCCTATCCCCAAAACTTTTTTAATGTATTAGTTTGCACAAATTATTTAAGCCAGCTTTCTTTTTTATAACATTATGAGGTAATGTTTTTCAGCAAAGTCTAATTTGATTGGCAATAAACAGAGGTTTGAGGTTTGTATTTCCTAAGATTTGTTCTTTTATTTTTTTTATTTTCAGTGCTTTCGGTGAGAGCACAAGAAAATCCTCCTTTAGACGTCCTTTTTATTGCTATTGATGATTTAAATGACTGGGTTGGTGTTCTTGAAGGACATCCACAAGCAAGAACGCCTAATATAGATGCATTGGCTGCCCGTGGCACCTTATTTACCAATGCACATTCAAATGCAGCCTTATGCAATCCCTCGCGTACTTCATTGATGCTTGGCTTGCGTCCCTCGACGTTGGGGATTTATGGAAACAGTCCTAATTGGACGGAGATAGAATCACTTGCAGAGTTACCTACAATACCGCGGTTTCTTCGAGATCACGGCTATAGTACGTATGGAGCTGGTAAAATTTTTCATGCGCATACCTTTTATGAATCAGGCTTCTATGGATATAACGATCCTTCCTCTTGGGATGTGTTTTATCCGTCCTTAGAGCGCCAGTTACCTGATGAGGTGACCCCTATTGATCGCCCAGTTAATCGTAACCCCATTGATGCCCGTTTTGATTGGGGCCCTGTTGTTGTTGACGATAGGGCTATGGGTGATGGACAGGTTACTCATTGGGTGGAAAACCAGCTTAAGACAGCAGTTAGTGGACCTAGGTTCACTGCTGTTGGTATTTTTCGACCACACCTGCCGTGGTATGTGCCCCAGTCCTATATAGACATGCATCCGCTTGAAGACATAATTCTCCCGGTGGTTCCTGAGAATGACCTAGATGATTTGCCTGATTTGCCTCTTAATAGTGAGGTGTTTGAGCGCAAGGCCTTTTTACCACCAAGAGAAATACACCAATGGACTATTGATGCGAACAAATGGAGTGAAGGCGTACAAGCCTATCTTGCAAGTACAAGTTTTGCTGATGCTATGGTTGGTCGTGTTATTAAGGCTTTGGATCAAAGTGGGCGTGCGGATAATACGATTATCATCCTTTGGTCAGACCATGGGTGGCACCTAGGCGAAAAACATCGTTGGCGTAAGACGACTCTATGGGAAGAGTCTACTAGAGTGCCTTTCATTGTTGTTGCACCTGGTGTAACAACACCGGGTACACGTAGTTCTCGAACAGTGTCTTTAATAGATATATTTCCAACTGTTGCCGAACTAGTCCGGTTACAGCCGCCCAGCTATCTAGAAGGGGCAAGTCTAGTACCTCTATTAAGAAATCCTGATGCGATTTGGGATAAACCTGCCATTTCAACTCTTGGATTTGGAAACCATGCAGTGCGAACAGAAGACTTTCGATATATCCGGTATTCAGACGGTAGCGAGGAACTGTATGACCATAAGTTGGATTCAAATGAGTGGATGAATTTAGCTAATGACTCATCTTATATAGATGTTATAGATGAGCTCAGCGAGATGATTCCTGAACTGAATACTCCCGATATAGCTAACTAACGCTTACTTGGGGCATTGGGCTCTTATGCCCTAGCCTAATCAATACTATTGTTTTACAAAGCAATAACAATTTTCCCTAAGTGAGCGCTGCTGTCCATATATTCATAAGCAGCTGGTGCCTCCTCGAAAGAAAACACTCGGTCTATGACTGGGCGCAACTCGTGTTCTGTAAGAAACTCATTCATTGCTATAAAGTCATCACGTGAACCTACGGCAATGTTAGTCATTGATGTTCCACGAGGGAGCGATCCCAATGAAAGTTCATCAGCTCGTCCAGACAAAGCACCAATAAGAGCAATATGGCCATCGTAAGCAAGGGTTTCAATTGCACGATAGAGGGTTTCTCTGCCTACCACATCCAGTACGTGATCGATGCCAGCACCTTCGGTAAGTTCCAGTACAGTTTTTTGCCATTCGGTATTGGTTCGGTAATTGACGGTACCTATAGCACCTAATGCACGTGCTTTAATTAGTTTTTCATCACTTGAGCTGGTGATAATAGGTTTTGCACCAGCTGCTGCAGCAAGTTGCAAGCCAAAAATAGAAACCCCACCAGTCCCTTCTAGAAGAACGTGTTGTCCACTTTTAAGATTTCCATCAGTGAAAAGTGCACGCCAGGCTGTGAGGGCAGCACATGGAAGTGTAGCCGCTTCTTCATAGCTAAGATGGTCCGGGATTAATACTAAGCCGGTTTCATGACTAACTATCATTTCACTCAGCATGCCATCTACACCACCACCTCGACCGCTAGCAAGAGCTTCCGCAGTTCTTCGTCCCCCAGGCCAATGGGCAAAAAATGTTCCAGCTACTCGGTCACCGACGGAAAATGCTGTCACATTATGGCCAATAGCTATTACTTCACCGGCACCGTCTGAGGTTGGAACAAGTCCGTTAGGCGGATTTCTGTGAAGTACTGCTAAATCTCGTCTATTGAGTGAAACTGCACGAACTTGCACAAGAACTTCATTTGCACCTGGCTCTGGTTGCAATATATTTCGCATCACAAGCTGGGCGCCATTCGGCCCCGCTTCCAGTTGATACTGACGGATATTTTGAGCGTCTGCGGTTAGGGTATTAAAGGCGATGCCAAGCAATACCAGAATACTTAATATGTATTTACCGCTAATTGTGTTTAGCATGTGAGAGTGCCCCGAAATTTGATCTAATTCAATTTTAACATGTCAATAACTTTCTAAACCCGGACAATTATGCCGGAGTTATCGACTAAAAATGTAGACTGCCCCTGAGTCAAAAGCGAAATTGTCTGCCTGGATATTATCTAGGCCTTCAGCCGCACTATCTTCAAATTGTGCTCCTATGGCCAGTAGGGAACCATCTTGATTTAGGCTCATAGAGCTGCCGAATTCATCAAACGCTTCACTATTTGAAGATTTTATATAAGAAGTTTGAGTCCATGTATCTTTCGTACGATTGAATAAGTACACAGCGCCGGCTTCGGTGGCTTCATTATTCAGCTGACTTCCATCAACACCTTGTGCTGAGCTGTCTTCGAGCTGTGCACTGGCCGCTAATGTATTTCCATCACCACTTAATGCAAGTCGTGAACCAAACCAGTCATTACGATCTGTATTCGATGATTTAATATAGGCTTGCTCTGACCAGCTATCATTATCATAAACGTAGACATAAACCGCGCCAGTAGATGCATCACTATCTCTATCAGGTTGAGCAATGCTATTGATGCCAGTAGACATCCCGTCTTCATCCAAAGCTGTTGCAACGAGTGTATTGCCATCATCGCTTATGGCTACTGAAACGCCTAAGGAGTCTTGACCTTCCGAATTTGATGCTTTCAGATATTCTGTTTGTTGCCAAGTAACGCCATTGTGGTCAAAGATATAAACGGCGCCTGTACCTGGTGCATCGTCATTTTGTTGCTCATTTGTGCCACTAATAGAACCATCTTCATCAAAACTGCCGACTGCCAGTCTTCGGCCATCCGCCGTGAGTGATAGAGAGTAACCAAATAAGTCACCAGCACCAGTATTAGAAGGTTTGATGTAGGCAGTTTGTTCCCACATCTCTCCATTTCTGTTGAACAAGTACACTGCACCAGCAGACCGTTCTGAGTTATCGGACTGATCACCGTTTGTGCCTGCTGAACCACCATCTTCTGTGATAGATGAAATTGCCAGGGTATTGCCATCATTACTTAAGGAAATAGCACTCCCAAATTGATCCCCATCACCAAATGCTTCGCCTTGGCCAATTTCTCCAGTATTAGATGCTTTTATATAGGCCTGTTGGACCCATCCTTGGTTTGTACGGACAAATACGTAAACAGCACCCGCTTGGGGAATTGAATCATCGGCTTGATTCGAGTTAATTCCAGTAGCACTGCTAGCCTCGAAATGCGACGAGACTGCTAGTGTATCGCCGTTACCATTTAACTCTGTAATGAAGCCAAAATTGTCAGCTAATCCTGGATTGGAGGCCTTAATGTATGATTCTTGGGTCCAATTGCCGTTCTGTAATGAAAAAATATATACCGCACCAGAGCCATACATTGAGTCGTTAGTTTGATCTCCGTTAATCCCGGTTGAGTCGCTACTTTCAAAAGGGGCGCCTACTGCTAAGATTTGGCCATCTTGGCTTAAGGCAACGGCATCCCCTAATAATGTACCGCCTGCACCAAAATTATCCCCGCTCCCTGTATTTGAGGCTTTAAGGTAGGCAGTTTGTTGAAGGGACCCTAAATTTGGGGGTGACGGCGAGCTTGTTTCCACATCAGAGCTATTACATCCCGATATTGCTAAGGCTACTAACGGAAGTGTTTTGAGAACGAATGAGCTTTTTGTTTTATTCATAAGTCTTGGTTTAGAAACGTTATTCAGAAAAATCACTTGTTCGATATATTTCCTGTCCGCTATTTAACAGCTTAACCTGAGCTCTTTCAGTAAGGTTTATATATGGTGCACCACTTTTTAAGCGTCTACCAAGAAGTGTTATTTGGTCTCCTGGTTTTAACATGTCTCGTGTCCACCCAAATTCGGTATTCATTCGATTCGGGTTGCCAAATTCAGCATGCCATCTAATGATTTTGCCCTGCGTATCTGCCACGTCCATGATGAGCCGTGAGTGGGGGTTCATAAACTGTAAAGTAACAACAATTCCTGAGACTTCAATGATTTTGTCCTCATAACGACCAGCGTCACCATGATGTGCGTGTAAAGGCAAAATACCTAGGAGGCTAATTGCAACGCTAAGAAGCAGTTTAAACATTCTATTTTCGATGATCATCGTTGCAATGACTCCCCATGTTTTTCTAGTGCTATATTATATAAAAATATAACTTAGCATTTTTGTCAGAGGTCTTCTTAAAATCGTTTTAGTTGATCATTTTTATTAAATTTTATTTAAGATGAACTACGGTATCCTTATCACTTATTTCAGTTTATTAGCTTGTGTCTATGCTGTTTATAAAACTTAAAAGGAAGAACAATGAAAACAATAAGTATTTTTAGGTTAATGGTGTTGCTTCCAATAACGGGCTGGCAAGTTTCTACTGCCCAAGACTCTGCGAATCCATTGAATGATTTGCCTAATCCTTATGAAAGAATTTTCCCCTGGGCAGAGATGCCTGACGGTTTGGCTTGGGGGCAAGCAATAGGAGTAGAACAGGGCCCAGATGGGAATATTTACGCTTTCCATCGATGCTTTGAAAACCTTTGTGTGGACCGAGATGAACCCCCTATTCTTGTTTTTACCACCTCAGGTGAGTTCGTCAGGAGTTGGGGAGAGGGAATGTTTATTAGGCCACACGGGTTTCATATAGATGCTGCAGGTAATGTTTGGACAACCGATGATCGTGCTCATGTCGTTTATAAATTTGATGCTAACGGTACGTTATTGATGACTCTAGGCAAAGAAGGTATTAGGGGGCAAGGACCTGATATATTTGATCAGCCCACTGATGTTTTTGTGGCGCCCGATGGCAATATTTTTGTGACTAACGGTCATGGGATGGGAGCGAACCGAGTAATGAAGCTAACCAGTGATGGCAAATTTATAAAAGCATGGGGATCCACGGGAAGTGGTGAAGGTCAGTTTGATATACCTCATGCACTTGAGATGGACTCTCAGGGGCGTTTGTTCATTGGAGATCGCAATAACGGCCGAGTTCAGATTTTTGATCAGGAAGGCAACTTCCTTGATCAGTGGTCTCAGTTTGGCAGACCGAGTGGTCTGGCAATTAGTGCGGATGACATGCTTTATGTTGCTGATAACGAATCTTTTGGTCCACTCAATCCCGGGGTTGAAAAAGGTATTAGAGTTGGGAGCGCAAAGGATGGGACGCTTCATTATTTTATTAAAGATTTAGAAGCCACTAGTTTGGAGGCAGCAGGGGCCGAGGGTGTAGGCGTTGATTCCGAAGGTAATGTGTATGGTGCAGTAGTTCGTCGAATGATGTTGGAAAGACATGAAAGGCATTAGAAAAAATATTCTAAGCATAAGCATTTCATGACTAACGCTTTTAAGGGTAAAGAACCTAAAAATCCTAGCAATACTTTTACTTTGTCTAGGCGATGTTTTGTGACAGGTGCTTCTGCAGCCGCCATGATAGGGCTTGTAAGCCAACCTGCATCAACTCAACAAACTGAGGAGTTAATAATTTTTACTGACGCAAAAACTTTAGCTAATAGAATACAAACACGTGAAGTATCTGTTTTTGAGGTTATGGAACAGTTTTTAGATCAGATTGAGCGGATCAATCCACATGTAAATGCAATACCAACACTTCGATCGCGCGCTGAACTTCTTGAAGAGGCTCGTGGTGCAGATCAAATACTGTCTCGAGGTGATACTGTCGGAGCGCTTTTTGGATTGCCAATGGCGGTGAAGGACCTCTCACTGACAAAAGGGCTTCTTACAACACGTGGCTCTCCGATCTATCAGAACTTTGTGCCAGAAACAGATGAGTTATATGTAGAGCGCCTGAGGGCGGCTGGTGCAATCATAATTGGCAAAACAAATACACCTGAATTTGGTGCAGGCTCGCAAACTTATAACGAGGTCTTTGGTGTTACCCGCAATCCTTATGATTTATCAAAAACTTGTGGTGGTAGTAGTGGTGGTGCTGCAGTAGCCCTAGCATGCGGTATGGTGCCACTCGCTGATGGTACCGATCTTGGGGGTTCTTTAAGAAACCCAGCGAGTTTTTGTAATATTGTCGGGTTTAGACCATCACTCGGGCGTGTGCCTAAGTTATCTGCAAATGCATGGAACTCTCTATCGGTCCATGGTCCAATGGCTCGGTCGGTGTCAGACTTAGCGTATCTATTATCCGTGATGGCTGGTCCAGATTTCCGCGATCCAATTTCACTAGATGACCCCGGTTCAATTTTCCTTGGTTCATTAGAAAGACCTTTCAGGGGGACGAGGATTGCCTGGAGTGAAGATTTAGGGCGTTATCCCGTAGACCCGGTGGTGAATCAGGTTTGTAATGCCTCTAAAAGTGTATTTGAGAATTTAGGTTGTTCTGTATCTGAAGCTGAGCCAGATTTCTCAGATGTGGATGAAATTTTTCAAACACTTCGCGCTTGGGGTTTTGCTGAAAGCAGAAGAGATGATCTTACGGCTCACCGTAATCTAATCAAAGACACTGTAATTTGGAATACGGAACTTGGATTAAACCTCACTGCACGTGATATCGGTTCAGTTCAAAAAGCTAGAACTGCTTTGCACCGGCGAGTAATGCTATTCTTTGAAGAGCATGAATTTCTTGTTCTACCAGTGTCACAGGTGCCACCATTTCCTATAGAGACAGAGTGGGTAAGGGAGATCAATGGTACTGAGATGCAAACTTATATTGATTGGATGGCTACTTGCTATGCCATTACCTGTACTGGCCTGCCAGCAATCTCTGTGCCCTGTGGATTCACGCCGGATGGACTACCAATTGGATTGCAGATTGTTGGACGTCATCGTCATGATTTTGAAGTGCTTCAACTTGCATACGCTTTTGAACAGATAACACAGCATTCAAACAAACGCCCAGCTATTATTGATATGGCTTGATTGATGTTTGAATAAACAAAAAATTAGCTTGGAGAAAAAATGAACCTTGTAGCTAAAACTCTATTATTTACTGTTCTAACAACATCATTGGCTTCTGCAGAGATGGTTGGCGTTGATGTTGAGATTCATGAAGACGTTCTAGGCGGTAAGTCTTGGGGTTTGTCTGGACCATACGAAAAGATGATTGGAACTATGTACTTTGAGGTTGATCCTAATAATTCTGCAAACGAAATGATTGTCGATATTGAGCATGCACCCATTAACGACGAGGGCAACATAGAGTTTTCTGCAAATTTTGTTCTTATCAAGCCAAAACAGGTGGAACGCGGTAACGGCACAGTCGTGCTTGGTGTGGCAAATCGTGGTACCCGAAGAATGTTGACGTTCTTTAATCATGCCCATCAAGATCAGGGTAAGTGGGATGCTGATAATCCAACTGCGGAGGAGCATTTTGGAGATGGTTTTTTGATGGAACAGGGTTTTACCCTGCTTTGGGTGGGTTGGCAGTTTGATGTTCCATTAAGCCGTCCCAATGGATCGAGAGTATTTGTGCCGAGAGTTGAACCTGATGAGCTGATAGAAGGTTTGGTGCGAAGCGACTTTGTTGTAAGGGAAAGGGTTTTCGACCGAACACTTGCAGATCGAAACCATGTGCCATATCCGGTTTCAGATCCAGATGCGCCAGAGAGCGTGCTTACAGTTCGTGATGATGTAGAGGATGAGCGCCAGGTAATTCCTCGGGAACAATGGGCTTTTGCGCGTCTAGAGAACATTGATGATCAGGAAGGTATTGGTGAAGTGGTGCCAGATCGGAACCGTGTATACCTTGAGTCAGGATTTGAGCCTCACCGCATATACGAAGTGATTTATAAGGCAGAAAACCCTGAGGTAATCGGATTAGGTTTGGCGGCACTTAGAGATGCTGTTTCAGCTCTTAAGTATGGTTCTTCAAGCGATCTAAATATTCCGATGGGCTCTATAAACCATGCAATAGGTTATGGCATGTCCCAGCCAGGCAGGACACTCAGAACACTGGTCTACATGGGTTTCAATGAGGATGAGCAGCAACGGAAAGCCTTCGATGGAATCATTGCGCAGATAGGGGGGGCTGCTCGGGGTAGTTTTAATCTACGATTTGGACAAGCTTCACGAGACGCTCATCCATTTTTAAACTTTTTTTATCCAACAGATATTTTTCCGTTTACTGACGTGGAACAGACTGATCCGGTAACTGGAGATACTGGAGGTATGCTATCTCATGTGCCTGAAGAGTTTATGCCGAAGGTTTACAACGTTAATTCGTCGTATGAATATTGGGGAAGGGTTTCATCGCTATTGACGACTACCGTGGATGGCCAACAAGATGCGCCAATGATGGATGACCATGCCCGGGTTTATCATTTCGCAGGTTCTGAACATCTGCCTGCGGCATTTCCACCAACGCGGACTAACGGTCAGAACCTTAATAATCCTAATGACTTTTCTTGGTTTATGCGTGCGTTGTTAGTCAGAATGAATGAATGGATTGTAGATGAAAGGCCAGCACCGCCAAGTCAATATCCACTAATCTCAGACGAAACATTGGTTTTTCCTGAAGAAGTTAATTTTCCTGATATCCCTAATATTAATTTTCCTACTAAGACACACAAGGCTTACCGAGTTGATTATGGGCCTCGCTTTGAGTCTGAAGGCATTATCACGAAGGAGCCTCCTGAAGTTGGGCCGGCCTTCCCGATACTTGTTCCTCAGGTTAATGAGGACGGGAATGAACTAAGTGGTCTCAAGACTCCAGGAGTTGTTGTTCCACTTGCAACTTACACTGGTTGGAATCTTTATAATGATGAATATGGTCCAACTGATACAGCATCCCATATGTCTGGATCTTACATTCCTTTTTCTGCAACAAGAGCTGAGCGAGAAGCTCAGGGCGACCCTCGACTCTCTCTTGAAGAGCGTTATGAGAACCGAGATCATTACCTTGGCCTCATTGCCGCGGAAGCCATTCGACTTATCGAGGAAGGATACTTGCTAGACGATGATCTCAGAGGGATATTGGAGCAGGCAGGTGTTATCTGGGATTCCATCTCTAATTAAAGATGAGATTCTAATAATTTAAGTCCGGAAGCCATTGTTGAAACGTCTGTTTTAGGATGAGTTTTTTATCAATGGTATGATGAATATCGGAGGGAGGTCTTATGAAAAACTTTTTTCTCAGCAGCTTAAATGTTCCAGTTTTTGCGTTTCTTTATTGTTTAGCATCGACATCACTTGCACATCATTCATTTGCCGCTCAATACGATGCTGACCAACCTATAGAGTTGAGTGGGTTTGTCACAAAAGTGGAGTGGACTAATCCTCATGCGCGCTTTTATGTTGATGTTGAGGATGAAAATGGCAATGTCATTAATTGGAATCTTGAATTGGCTAGCCCGAACATGATGGTGCGTAATGGTTGGACCCGGCATTTTGTCGTAGAAGGAGATGAAGTAACGGTAACGGGAACGCTTGCAAGGGATGGTTCAAAAATGGCTAATGCTTTAAGAGTTTTTCTCTCTGACGGTACTATGGTGATGGGTAACAGAGAATAGTGGGGGCATATGAAATATCTTTTATCAGTAATGATGGTTTTGTTTTTTTGGGCTTCGTTGCAGGCACAGGAATCCACTAACGCAATTGCTAGAGCAGGAGGTGATTTGCTTTCACAAACTCCTGAGGATGAACTTCTCCAAATGCCCGCGCCACGATTGCCTGATGGAAAACCAGATTTTTCAGGTATCTGGGTGGATACAGGATCGCATCGTAATATTACTGTGGGTTTGGTAGAAGGCGAAGAGCTTGTGCTACTACCGGAAGCAAAGGCGTTAATGGATTTGCGTATGCAAAAAGATGATCCTGAAGCTAATTGCTTGCCAACAGGGATACCGCGAATTGCACCATTTCCATGGAGAATTGTCGGAGCTCCCATGAGTGGAGAAGTCACCCATCTTTACTTTCTTTTTGAAGGCAATATTCATAGTTATCGACAAATTTTTATGGATGGTCGTGAACATCCTGAAGATCCAGACCCTAGCTGGTATGGCCATTCAATTGGGCATTGGGAAGGGGATGTGTTGGTTATTGATACTGTTGGGTTTAATGATAGATTTTGGTTTGATTTTGCAGGACATCCACACACGGAACAGCTCCATACAATAGAGAGGTATGAACGTGTAAATTATGGAACGCTCCGTAAGACGGTGACCATCATTGACCCAGGCGCATATGAAAAACCATTCACAGTTTCTTTTGATTCTACTTTGCGGCCTGGCTGGGACATTATGGAATACATTTGTAATGAAAATAATCAGGATGTAGAACATATTGTTGGGCCAGCTGGACAGGGTGGCAATCAGGCTGGTCGTCTCTAATAATTTTTTAGATTTGGTAGAGTTTGTGTGCGAAGGGCCTCTAGCAGTGGCCCTTTTGTCTATTTAAAATGACTGATAACCAATACTATTTTTCTCCTTGATTTGCGATTGGTAGTTCATGCCAATTGGTTGTGTATTTGGGTGAGGTCATATTTTGTTTCATAGGCGACCATTGATTTATATTTTGTGATGCATAATAAATTCGAGTTTCATACGCATTGAGCTGATCAATGTATTGCATAAGTCGTGTATTTTCTTTTGGTTCATTAGGGTCTTTAAATAAAGAATATTGCTTTGATTTTTCGTTAGTAAACTTGCTAAGTAGAATGCCTGCTTTCGCATAATCATAACCAGTTCTAAAAATAGGGATTAAAGCCTTTTTTGCTGCCGTTAAAATATCTCTAGTATCATTAGTTGGAGTTGATAGCTCTACAGTTTTATAGCCGGTATGTTCTGGTTTACGCTTATTAAAAGGGTTAGTTCTAATAAAAACTGATACCTGAGAGCATTTTTGTTTTTCGTTTCTTAATTTTTCTGCAGCTCTTACAGCAAAATTACTGACAATAGGCTTTAAGGTTTGCAAGTCGCTCACCCGATTACCAAAACTTCTGCTCACGATAATTTGTTTTTTAGCTGTAATGCTATGTTCAAGATTGAGGCATCTTTGACCTCTTAGTTCCCTAACGGTTCTTTCTAAAACAACACTGAATTTTCGCCTGATATAATTCGGATCTGTGTCTGCTAAATGTAAGGCATTAGTTATTCTTGCCTTATTCAGATGTGCATTTAATCTTCTTCCAACTCCCCAGACATCATGAACCGGGGTATTTACTAGTGCATTTCTGATATCTTTTTTTGTCGCAAGGCGATAAACCTTGGTTGAAATATCGAGTCGCTTCACTTCATTGATGGCTATTTTAGTTAACGTTTTGGTTGGTGCTATGCCAATACGAACGGGTACCCCAGTCCATTGCTTTACTAAATTTCTTATATAGCAACCAAAGCCATATACATCATAGTGTTGTTCGAAAGTATCCAGCTCTAAAAAAGCCTCATCAATGCTATAGATTTCTACTCTAGGAATGAGGCCTTCTAGAATATTCATGACTCTAGCCGACATGTCACCATAGAAGGTGAAATTGGATGAAAACACTTTACCGCCTTGGGCAAGAAAGGAATTTTTTATTTTGAACCAGGGCACGCCCATACCAACACCCATTTTTTTTGCTTCGGTGCTTCTGGCAATAACACATCCATCATTATTGGAAAGGACAACTATAGGTGTATTTTTTAGATCAGGACGAAAAATCCTTTCACAGGACGCGTAAAAGCTTTCACAATCTACCAACGCTAGTGCCATTAAAATTTATTAATAGCAGCAGTGACTGTACCTACTATTTCTAAATCTTGGCCATGGTTAATAAAGATAGGAGGGTAGTCAGGGTTATCTGGTACTAGGCACATTTTTGGTTTCAATTTCAGTCTCTTACATACAAACTCTCCGTCTATAGAAGCAACCACTATACTGTTATGAGTTGGCTTAATGCTGCGATCGACGATAAGGACTGCTTGGTCTGTTATTCCAGACCCAACCATAGACTGACCTTGAGCTCTTACTAAAAAAGTTGCTGCTCCATTTTTAATAAGATGTTTATTAAGATCGATGGGGCTTTCAATATAGTCACTAGCTGGGCTGGGGAACCCAGCATGGACTGGTTCAAGAAAATAGGGCATAAATATTGCCGGTAAATTTTCCTCAGATATTTTTCCGATATAGTTTACTTTCATAGATATAGTACTGTATTTATATACAGTATATTTTAAATATCTTTTTTGTAAAGTCATTTGAGACTAAGTGCTGATGGATATTGCCAAATCTGGGTTGGTGATTTCGGTTATAGGGAAAATCGGTTGAGAGTTAGCTCCTTTTTGTTGCCAACAACAGTAGAATTGTCTCTAAATAAGGAGAAAATTGATGCCCATGCATATTCGCGCTATTTGTATTTTCTTGTCAGTTATCCTCACAAGTCCGCTGTATGCTCAAACAACACCGCTTGAGCGACTTGAAGCCTACGTTGAGATTGATACAACCAACCCTCCAGGCAATGAGACTCGAGGTGTGGAGTTTTTTGCAGCTATTTTTGATGAAACTGGCATTCCTTATGAGACCGCTGAATCGGCACCGGGACGCGGCAATATCTGGGCTCGATTGGAGGGCGGGGATGAGCCGGGTGTAGTGCTGCTGCACCATATTGATGTCGTACCGGCAACTCCAGAGATGTGGGATACAGACCCCCTGCAAGCTATTGAGATAGATGGGGAGTTATTTGGGCGAGGAACATTGGATACCAAGTCTCTTGGAATAATGCATCTTGAAGCATTTTTAGCTCTTCACGAAAGTGGAGTATCGTTGAATCGTGATGTTATTTTCATGGCAACCGCAGATGAGGAAGCTGGCGGATTCTTTGGTGCCGGTTGGATGGTGGAGAACCGGCTTGATGTATTTGAGGATGTTGGTTTTGTCTTGAATGAAGGTGGTCGAGGCACTGAAACCCATGATGGACATACGTGGTTCCAGATCGAGGTTGCCCAGAAACGCCCTTCTTGGCTGAGATTAACAGCTACGGATCAACCCGGGCATGGTTCACGACCTTTGCCAAATTACGCAACGACTCGTCTGATAGCTGCTTTACAACGAATTCATGAGATGCCTTTCGAGCCTCGTGTGCTTGGCCCTGTCCGGGAAATGTTTCATGGCATTTCAGATTATGTAGACGCTAAGTGGCAGGAACCGCTAAGAAACATTGATGAGTCTATTCTGGATCCAGATTTTTTAGCGGAGTTTCAGGCGGAGCAACCTACGCTACACTCTTTGATTCGGAATACCTGTTCTATAACAATGCTTACAGGGAGTCAGAAAATTAATGTTGTACCTCCAACGGCAGTCGCAGAGTTAGATTGTCGTATTCTCCCTGATCAAGATTCCGATGAGTTTCTTGAAGGAATACGTCAGCGTGTAAATGATGATCAAATCGAGGTAGAGCAGATTATGTTATTCAGCGCCGCATCAACGAGTTCTGATACCCCGCTTTACAGTTTGTTAGTTCAAAAAATTCAGGAAAATTATCCAAATGCCGGTGTAGCTCCGTCAGTATTAGGAGGATTTACAGATAGCCATTTCTTTCGTGATATTGATATCGCAAGTTATGGATTCATTCCTGTTATTCGGACTGCAGAACAAGCGGCTGGTGTGCATGGAAATAATGAGCGTATCGGTATCGGCGCCTTTAACCAAGGCGTGCGAATAATGATTGATGTTGTTGAAGATTTTGCAACAAACTAGAAAAAACGAGGAAAATTATGCAGGATTTACTTAATAGACGGGATTTTCTAGTCACGTCATCCGCCGGTTTAACGGCGGTAGCTGGTGCAAGTCTTTTCTCATTTCCATTATCAATCAATGCTCAAGGAAATAGGTCGGCTCGGGTGCCTCGTGGAACATATGTACGTGCAGATGCCGATATGGATTTGCTTTTCCTTTCAGGTACAACGGCCCTAGACCTTTACCATTTACATCCTCATGTTCCCTATGAAATGACAGTGCCTGAAGATATTCGCGGACAGACACATATGTGTATGCGTAATTTTAAAGAAATTTTGGATGATCAATCAGTGACCTGGAGAGATGTCGTTAAAATTAATCGTTTTCAAACTGACCTTTCAGAATCTAATGCTATTGAAGAGGTTATGGCTGAGTATTTTGATTTTTGGGATTGGTGGCCTGCGATGACTGCTATGAAAATTAGAAACCTCAGTTCTGTTCCCACCCGTTTAGAAATGGAGCTTATTGCTGTCATTCCACGTGAAGCGTGAACTTCTCAAAACAATACAAGGATAACGATTATGCCAATACAAGTAGTCAACACAAGAAATGTGCTTAAGACGAGTTTTGCTGCTGGTCTACGCATCAGCTCTGATATGGACCTTCTATTTCTTTCTGGTGTCACTGCTCGCCCGTTGAATTTGGCTCCTGAGGATGCCTTCGAATTCCCCGAAGATCCCGATCAGCAAGCACGAATGGCTTTAGATAATATTCAGGGAGTATTGGATGAAGCAGGAATCACATGGCGTGAGGTTATCAAGATCGTGAGATTCTATACCGAAACACCGTCTAACTCTGTCAGAACAGAGTACCTTGGTGACTGGAATCCATGCAGTACAACTTTAGGCGTTGATGAACTTCCAGAGGCTGGCGCAAAGATTATGTTCGATGTTACAGCCGCTGTGCCACAGACTTAAGTTTCGGATGAGCTTAAAAAGAACATATCTATAGGAGAGCTGTGTGTTTTTAAGATTAGCCAGATTAACGTTTTATTTCGTATTGTTAACCCTAGGGTTCTCAGTTTCTGGCATAGCATTTGCTCACCATGCGGTTACAGTCGCCTACGACACAGAAAACCTTATGTCTATAGAAGGCGAGATTGTAGATGTATTCTGGAGAAACCCTCATATTGTATTAACCATCGAAAGAACTCTTGAAAATGGTAATACCGAGACTTGGGAAGTTGAATCTGGATCTACCAATTCACTGCAGAGAATAGGAATAGGCCGCGATATAGTATCCATTGGCGATCGTGTTTCACTTTTTGGGGCCATATCCAGGCGCGGACTGAATACTATGGCCGCTTATACAATGATATTGTCGAGTGGAATCGAAGTGCCTTTATGGCCCCAGCGGGCAGCTCGGATTGGTAGGGAAATCCAACTAGCTCCGATTTCTGAAGCAGCACAGGAGCGTGGATCACTTGAGGCTAGGGGAATTTATCGCGTGTGGAGTCGAACTGGTACGGGTCTAGCGTCTAATTTGCCATTTACGGCTGCTGCGATGGAAGCCAGACAGGATTTTGATCCACTTGGGGATGATCCCGCACTGCAGTGTATTCCGCCTGGAATGCCAGCCATGATGAATAACCCTTACCCCATTGAGTTTGCCCAAGACGGAGAAAATATTCTTTTACGACTTGAGGAATGGGATGGTGTTCGGACGATTCATATGGCATCAGCTGCTTCAGCGGAGGACCAGCCAGTCACGTCCTATGGTTATTCTGTAGGGCGTTGGGAGGGTAACGTGCTTGTGGTAACCACTACTAGGATTAATGAACCTTTCTTTGACGATATCGGAACACCTCAGAGCGAGAATATAGAAATTGTCGAGCGATTCACTCTTAGTGATAATGAAAATGAGCTGCGCTATGAGGTTTTATTGACTGATACTGCTACTTTTACAGAACCTGCGACTCTAAGCGGAGTTTGGTTATGGAAGCCTGGAGAGGAAATCAAACCTTTTGAGTGCGCCCTTCTTGGCGCATGATGCCCATGTGTTATAAAACAAGCTAATACAGAACCGTGACAGTTAAGAACCCCCCACTGTTCAACCTATTACTAGGACAGAGGAATTAGCAGTTATCCCATACGATAGACAAGCCATAGAGCTAGATCTGGGAACATAATAAGAAGCGTTAGAACTACTAGTTCACCAATGACGAATGGGAAAACCCCTCTAAATATTTCTTCCATTGGAACGTCTGGGGCAACCCTGCGCATTACAAAGACATTCGCCCCGATAGGCGGTGTGATTAGTGCTAACTCAGCCATGATTACAATAAAAACACCGAACCAAACGGGATCAATACCAAGCTCGTTAACAACTGGGAGGATGAACGGAATTGTTAGGACTAACATGCCAAATACATCCAACATGGCGCCTAAAACAAAGTAGAGCAATATCAATAAAATCAGAAAACCGACGCGGCCAAATTCTGCTGCGATAATAATATCTACTAATGCGTTAGTAAGTCCCGTTACCGCAAGAAATCTTGCCACCATATATCCACCGACAATAATGGCAAATATCATTGCGCTAATGAGTGTCGTACCTTTAAGTGCGTCACCCATTGCTTTCCAGCTGAGCTTTCTTTGTAGCAAAGCGACTACTAAAACGCCCGCACAACCCACACCAGCTGCTTCTGTTGGAGTAAAAATTCCTGCATAGATACCACCAATTATCAGAAAAAATAACCCAGTTACCGGACCCAAACGACCGACTGCAGTCATACGCTCCCGCCAGCTTGCAGGAGGTCCTTTCGGGCCAAGGGCAGGGTTTAATAGGCAGCGTATAAGGATAATAGATGAAAACATTAGTGCGGTGATCACACCCGGGATGATTCCAGCAATAAACAGTGCGCCAATTGATGTTTCTGTCATGACGCCATAAAAAATAAAGATCAGGCTAGGGGGGATGAGAATTCCGAGGGTACCGGATGCTGCTAATGCTCCAGTAGCAAGACGAGAGTCATACTTGAAGCGTCTCATTTCAGGCATAACAATTGTGCCCATAGTGGCCACGGTCGCAATACTTGATCCGGTTACCGCCCCAAATCCCCCACAGGCTAAAACTGAAGATATCGCCATGCCGCCCGGCACACGGCCAACCCATTTTCGTAGTCCCTCGTATAGGTCGCTCGCGAGTCCTGCATGATAGAAAAGCTGTCCCATCAGCACGAACAAAGGCACAGCAACGAAAATAAAGTCACGCCCATGTTCCCATGGGATTAATGCAGCATGTGCCATAGTAGGGGTTGGGCCTTCTACAACCCACAACCCAACCACTCCAGTAAATGCCATTGCAAATGCAATGGGTACTCCAAAGGTTAGCAACACAAGCAAAAAAACAACGCCCAGAATGCCTATTAGGATTAAATCCATGGACTGGAGTCGTCTAGTTCATCAGTTGAATCTGCAAAGGGGCTTATTAGGATTCGCATGGAAAAAACAATTCCACACAGACCGATAAATAGCATAAAAGGCCACAATTGCACGTTTAAATCCTCGCCCGTTTCAGTAGTTAAAAACATGTAACGAGAAAAAAGGAAAGCCTGAATAGTTAATAGAAAGAAAAAAACTAAGCTGGCTAAAGCAGATAAGACATCTGCTAGGCTTCGCCACTCAGGTGAAAGTCGTGTGTAAATGACTTCCATTCGAATATGAAACCCACGATCCCATGCATGTGGTAACGCTGAGAAAAGAGTCATCAGCAATAATAGGCCATTCGCATCTCGGCTCCACTGCAGTGGAGCATTAAATACATACCTTAATATAACCTCCAATGTCACAAGCAAGAATAGTGCAGGTAGCGAACCGTAGACACCAAAGTTATAAAGCCATCGAGATGTTTTCTTAGACCAGCGATCAAGGGAATAGCTAATCATAGATCGATGATTCCCTGAGTTGGAGAATTCATGATGCGATCGTTAATCTGACTATTTGATAGAGAGGCATATTCTGCAGCTAATGATTCAAGGTCGTTCACAACAGCCCGCGCTGATAAACCGGCAGCTTCCTGTTGAGCGATATACCGTTCTTTTAGTGGGGCTACTTTCTCTCTCCAGCGATTGAGCTCATCTTCTTCTAGCTCGAAAATTTCCACTCCCGATTCTCGGAGCGTCTCAAATGCATGTTCATACCCAGAACCACTATAGAAGTTCTGCACCGTAAGCTGGCTTCTTATACGCAGTAATTGGTAATAATTTTTTTATTAATCATTTATATTTGTAAGAAAAAATTTCATTTTTCTTAAACTTTTTTTGATATCTTTGTTTGGTATAATAAAATTATAACCATTATAACTGGGTTTGAATTCATAAAAAGAATTTCTATAATTTCTGTAATCGTTCCAATTTTTGATATTACAGTGATATAAATCTAAGATTTTTTTTTTATTTATTGCTCCCAATGAAGTCATCATTCCGTGAAAGGCTATTATTTTTTTTGATAATGTAATTACATTATAAATATCTTTACCATTAATGTTATCAAAGAATATAATTTTTTTATTTTTATTTAAATAATTATTGGTTTTGAAATCAAAGGAATTAAAATTTTCTTTTAAAATTTTTGAATTTTCATCAACCCCAATATCTTTAGTTATCACAACATTTGCCGAGTATTTTGATATTTCATTTAATAATAATTTCACTTCATCAATTCCCCACCCTAGTTCATTCCAATCTTTGTTTTTTTAAGTGAAAATAAAAATATTCTTTTGGTAGATATTTTTTTAATACACCTGATACTTCGACATTAATGTTAATTTTAGATTCTAGGTTTAATTGATTAATATTCTTTGTTAATTCATATTGAATCATTTCAGTTGAATCCCTTTTAAATATGTGCAGATCTATTATTAATTACATATTTGAAAAGATATTTTCTTAGAAATTCTTTTGGTCGTTTGTAGTTATTGCTTCCATTTATACACAGTCCATAAAATTTAGTTTTTTTAAATATTGGAGGAAGTAAAAAATAAAAACTCTTAGGTGTTAATATGTATGCTTTTGAAATGTC
>CAXYEE010000007.1:0-20177 GCA_964276105.1 uncultured Gammaproteobacteria bacterium
AGGGCTTTTGCCCTCTTCTTGGTTTAGCGGCTATGTGCCTATGGGGTGGAAAGGCTATTGGTCAAGACTCCGAGGATGCGATAGCAGGCCAAGCACTTTTTGAGACTTATCAGTGTTGGCAGTGTCATAGCTATCAGGGTCAGGGTGGGGCACACGGTCCTAGGATTGCACCTACACTGTATCCTTTTGAAATATTTTCTCAATTTGTTCGACGTACGAATCTGATGCCTGCTTATTCTCCGAATGTGCTTAGCGATCAGGATCTTAGGCTAATCTATGAGTATGTTAGTTCAATCCCCGAGCCACCCCCTCTTGAGGATATTCCCAAGCTAACATTCTAATAGCGACTTGTAATGTTGTGACTGATTTGTAGGAGAGACTTATGTTAAGGCGACGTTTTCTTCAGGCTTCAGCCCTGCTTAGCGCAAGTGCAGGTGTGGGTGGTGCTGGAATGACGTCGGCTCGTGCTCAGATGACTGATTCAGATCGTGGGCCATACCGCATTCTTATGTCTGGTTATGGTCCACCAACAACCAGTTTTAGTTTAGCTCTTAAACGAATAGGTGATCGACTTGAGGCGCGGTTTGGAGATGCAGTGGACGTTAGATACGTCTATAACATCATGGATCTTGGTTATCGTGGATTAGATATTCTTAGTCTTGTGGAAGAAGGTGTACTTACTCTTGGGTACCAGTCTAGTAGTTATCTTACTGATCGGGTATCTGATCTTGGTCTGGTAGATTTGCCATTTCTTTTTTCGGACAATATTAGAGCACGTGAGGCTATGGACGGGCGTTTAGGTGAATTGCTTACTGAGAGTATTGAGGCACAGACCAATTATCGGATTCTCGGGTATTTTGAAAACGGGTTAAGGCATATTTCTAACCGTGTGAAGCCTGTTAGGACTCCATCAGACTTGGAAGGTATGACAATTCGTGTGCTGCCAAGTCAGGTGCATGCTCGTACGTTCGAACTGCTTGGGGCCGAGCCTGAGATTATGGATTTAACTGAGGCGATTGAACGGGTAAAGGCTAATACCCTTGATGCCCAGGAAAATCCATTCGCCAATACGGTGACCTACGGCGTACATAACTTCCATCGGTTCCATACTGCGAGTAATCATTTCTATATTTCTAGACCAATTTTTTTGCATCGACCTACATTTGAGTCCTGGCCAGAGGAACTACAGCTTGAGATGCAGGCAGCTGTCAGTGATGCCGTGGTATTTCAGCGTAGCTTAAAAGATGGTGAAGAAGAGGCCGCAGCCCTTGAGATTCGAGAATCAGGTGGGGAAATTGCTGAGCTAACACCTGAAGAGGTTCGAACCTTTGTTGATACGGTAGCTCCTATTTACGATGAGGCCCGAGGCCAATACCGACAAGAGTTGCTGGATCTGGTGGGTCTATAAACCATTAAAAAAGGGGGTCGGCGTGGGAACTAAGATGTGTATAAAGATTGTGCGTATCGGTCTCTTTCTCAGCGCTTTCTTCGTTTCAGCGAGCATCTTAGCAGATGCCCCTGCATTGATTCGTGCGCTCCAATCCGGAGGGCATATCGCGCTAATGCGTCACTCAATTGCACCAGGCTCGGGTGATCCCTCCAATTTGCGTATTGGGGATTGTTCTACCCAAAGGAACCTTTCGGATGGCGGAAGGGCTCAGGCTTCAGGTATTGGACAAATATTACGTGAGAGTGGATTGATGGAGGCTAGACTGGTGTCTAGTCAGTGGTGCCGATGTCTTGAGACGGCGCGGCTGATGTCATTAGGAGAAGTTGAAGAACTTTCGTTTTTGAACTCACTTATCGCCTATAGAGGACAGAACGCTGAAATTACCGCTAGCCTTAGAGGTTGGATAAAAGACCAAGATCTCAGTGCCCCAACGCTGCTTATCACTCACTCAGTAAATATAGGGGCCTTGATTGGCAGCTATCCACAAGAGGGTGAGATTGTTTTTGTAGAGAGATCTGACTCAGGGGACTTACATGTGATTGGTTCTATACAGCCTTAATAAAGTTAGTTTCTAAAAACACTTCCCTGATAACCCACACCGCCACTTTATGCTTGATAGTAGTACGGTCGATAGCGCTATAGCTGCTGGGTTAGCAAACGCTATCGACCTAAAGTACAACCTAGAACACGAGTTTTATTTGACCTAAAGAACCGAACTAAAATACTTGTAAGACGTACTTTTCTTGAAAAATTTTCAATTTACTGTTTTTGGTTAAGGTACCAATCGAGTATTTGAGATCCAGTCCAGAAGCAAACACCAGGTTTCTTGCGGAGTTCTTCATATATTTTTCGGAAGTATTTGATGCGATGAGGAACACCGAAAATATACGGATGACATGACAGCGCCATGACTCGGGGCTGGTCCGCTGATTCTTCGTAGAGAGTTTCAAATTGATCTAGTGCTCGGTCGGTGTACTCTGAAGCTTTATGGTGTTGGATGAGCATCATTCCGACATCATTGTTTTCCTGTGTATAAGGAATATTGACTAAGGAGCCAGAGCGCGTTTTTAGCTCAACTGGCTGGTCGTCTAACACCCAGTCAGTTACATACTCAAAACCTTCTTCTTGCAAAATATCCACAGTATCAAAAGTTTCAGTTAGTGCCGGGCTCAGCCACCCTCGTGGTTGTTTTCCCGAGAAATCCTTAATGGCATCGCGAGTCATTTGAATATCTTTTCTCTCGTCTTCGACTTTTTGCATGCTCAGTTGCGAAAACCCATGACCCATAAGCTCCCAGTCTGACTTCAGGGCTTCTTCAGCTATTCGAGGATATGTTTTGCAGACTCCCCCATTCAACGCCAATGTTGTAGGCACCTCAAACTCGTTGAGTACCCGCATGAGCCTCCAGAAACCTATTCTGTTTCCATATTCGTGCCATGCCCAGTTTGGTATATCAGGGATCGGAGAGCCACCTCCAGCGGGTGTAATGGTCATGCGAGGTTGAGCTTTTGTACTGTCCCAAACTTCAACGTTAACAATGGTCCATATAATCATTCGGCCACCATCAGGAAGTTTTAATTTAGGGCGGTCAATTATTGGAGAATATTCCAGTCGTTCATCTGGACGCATATGTTCGGTCATTAATTATTCCTCTAAACGTGAGTGACAGTTTTTGATGCCAACATGTTAGTAAGTACGCATCAATAATTACATTTATTTTATTAAGTTAATTTTACCTATCTATTTTTCTAAATCACCCTAGTTTTAGGTTTAATTACTAGAATAGCTTACGTTAATAAGACCCTTGCTTAGGGTGATAGAGGTGAGAAGGCTTTATCTTGAGATCGGCTACGCCAGTTTTCCTTGGGTGGTTAAGGCTGCACTAGAGTTTTTCGGATCGTCTCGACTCCTTTTCGGGACCGATTATCCTGTGGAATCTCATGAAGTAACTACTAGGAATATTCCATTCTTAGGGTTATCTCTAGATGTTTTTTACGCATTAGACAGAGGTAATGCGGAACGTTTATTCCCACAACATAAAGCCTAAGTGCAGAGCTTTCTTAGGGACGATCAGTAAGATGAAGAAATGATCGGGGCTCTGGGCCAGTATAATCGGCAGCAGGCCTTATAAGTTTATTGTTGGCTCTTTGTTCAATTATATGTGCTGCCCATCCGCTAATGCGAGAACATACGAAGATCGGGGTAAATAACTTTGTTGGTATGCCCATAAAGTGATACGCGGAAGCACTAAAAAAATCTAGGTTTGGAAAGAGCTTTTTTTCATCCCACATAAGTTTTTCAATAGCTACTGAGACGGGATAAACCGTTGTGTCATTTACGCTTGTTGAAAGCCTTTCAGACCATGATTTGATGACCTTATTGCGTGGGTCTAATTCCCTATAAACGGCATGCCCAAAACCCATAATTTTTTCTTTTCGTTTGAGCATTTCTTTTAAACCGCTTGTAGCGCTTTCTGGGTCAGAAAACTGCTGAATTAGGTCCATAGCAGCCTCATTTGCGCCACCGTGAAGTGGGCCACGTAATGTTCCTATTGCACCGGTAACAGCTGAATAAAGATCCGATAGAGTTGCAGCGCAAACTCTTGCTGTAAATGTGGATGCATTAAACTCATGTTCAGCATAAAGAATTAATGAAACATCCATGCCCCGTTTATGCAGGTCATCAGGGCTATCCCCATGTAAAAGATTAAGAAAATGTCCTGCTAAGCTTTCCTCATTTGTAGAGGTACTAATTCGTTTTCCGCTGGAGGAAAAGTGATGCCAATACATCAGTATTCCTGGGAACACCGACATGATCCGATTAGCTGTGTCCAGTTGAGTAGAAAAAGATGTCTCAGGTTCAAGGGTCCCGAGCATGGAGCAACCTGTTCGCATAACATCCATAGGATGAGCATTTGAGGGGATTCGCTCTAATACTGCTAACAGTTCAGATGGGACTTCCCGGAGTTTCTTTAATTGCTGTCGATATTCAGTAAGCGTTTGATTATTTGGTAGTTCGCCATAGAGAAGGAGGTAGGCCACTTCTTCAAAAGAGGCATGCTGAGCTAAATCGAGAATGTCATAGCCACGGTAGTTGAGCCCATAACCATCCATGCCACAGGTTGCTATTGCTGTTTCGCCAGCTGATACACCCCTGAGTCCTTCACCGCTGGTCATTTTTTAATCTCACTGCCGAACAAATGATCTAACTTGTTCTCATAAGAGTGGTAGTCCAGTGCTGTGTACAGTTCATCGCGTGTTTGCATCTGATCGATTACCGCTGCCTGAGTTCCCTCATTACGGATAGTTTTATAAACCATAAGTGCTGCATTACTCATTGCCCTGAATGCGGATAAGGGGTACAGCGCTATGCTGATTCCAACCTTGGCAAGCTCCTCAACCGTGAATTGGGGCGTAAGCCCGAACTCCGTTAGATTGGCAAGCACTGGTACGCTAACTGAATCGGTAAAAGCTTGATAGTCATCAAGTGTATATAGCGCCTCTGCAAAAATCATATCAGCACCGGCTTCAATATAACTTGCTATCCGGTCCAGGCTTGCTTCCTGCCCTTCACTAGCAAAGGCATCAGTGCGCGCCATAACCACGAACTCCTCATCGGTACGAGCATCCACTGCCGCTTTTATACGATCGCACATTTCCGCAGTACTAACAGTTGATTTATTGGGTCGGTGTCCACAGCGTTTTGCCTGCTCTTGGTCTTCTATATGCATGCCAGCAGCACCAGCTCGAATCATCTCTTTTGAGGTGCGTGCGATATTGAAGGCCGTTCCCCAGCCAGTATCTACATCTACAAGCAAAGGCAAGTGCGTTACGCCGGTTATTCTACGCACATCTTCTAACACATCATTCATACTGGTTACCGCAAGATCAGGCATACCAAATGAAGCATTGGCTACACCAGCTCCAGAGAGATAAAGTGCTTCGAATCCAGCCTGTTCCGCCAGTAGTGCGCAATAGGCATTAATCGTTCCAGGAACTTGGAGGGGTTTATTGCGTGAGACGGCAATCCTAAAGTTTTTTCCTTGTGATTCAGTCATTTTTTTTCTCATCAATTATGGCATTAGAGCCTTTGTTGTTTTCCAGTTGTAGGGCAATGTTTTTTTGGGCGCCAGAGATATGTCGTCGCATCAGTATTTCTGCAAGTTCTCCGTCTCTAGCTGCGATACTGTCTAGGATCTGACGATGTTGAGCTAGTGCTTTTTGAGGTCTTGATGCGATACGACTAGATCGGTAGCGGTACATTCGGACAAGATGGTAGAGCTCGCCACAAAGTAAATTAATGAGCTTGTCGTTTTCGCTACCACGTACGATACGGAAGTGAAAATCTAAATCCCCTTCATCCTGAAAGTATTCGCGACCTTCAGCGCGGTTAATAGCGACCTCGTGTTCATCTAGTAAGATTCTGAGCTCATCTATTTCCTTGTGAGACATGTGGATGGCTGCAAGGCGAGCCGCCATCCCTTCGAGGGCTTCTCTGACAGCGTAGACCTCCAGCACTTCATTTTGGTTCAATGTGACTACACGAGCACCGGCATGAGGGGTATGGCAGACAAGTCCACGACCCTCAAGCCGTCGAATTGCTTCTCGCAGCGGTCCTCGGCTGACAGAATATTGATTGGCGAGTTCGGATTCGCTGATCTTAGTTCCAGCAGGGATTGCTCCGCTTACAATGGCATGAGTGAGATCATCAGTCAGACGTCCTGGCAGGGTGCGATGCCCTTGTTCAACAAGGACCATGTCATTTGGTCCACAGACCGACAAAGTCTTTGACCTCAATAGCCTCAAGTTCGCTTTGTCCATTACAGGCATTTGAAATTTTTTCAGCCTGTTCGGGTTCGAAATGACCGAAAAGACTTTGCTGAAATTTCTCGAAAAGTAATGGGATGCCTTCCTCTCTTCGTCGCCGATGTCCGACAGGATAGTTTATGACTTCTTGGTCAGTGTGTGATCCATCATTAAAAAAGATCTGTACAGAGTTACCAATTGCACGCTTTTCAGGATCTATGTAATCAATGCTGAACTGCTTATTTTCGGTAACTTCCATTTTCTCCCTTAATTCATCAAGACCTGGATTCTTTGCAATATTATCTTCATAGTCATCGGCCGTGAGTCTTCCATGAATCAGTGGAATTGCTACCATATATTGGAGGCAATGATCCCTATCAGCAGGGTTCATTAATGGACCCGTTTTATCGATTATCCTGACCCCGGCCTCCTGTGTTTTAATCACTACGCGTTCAATATCCTGCAGCCGATCCTTAACTAAAGGATGAAGTGAGATTGCTGCTTCGACCGCAGTTTGAGCATGAAACTCTGCAGGAAAAGAAATTTTGAATAGTATGTTTTCCATGACATATGAACCGAGTTCCCGCTCGAGTTCAATTGGATTACCACCAAAGAGTACATCCTGAAATCCCCAGTGCTCTGCAGTTAGGGCAGATGGGTAGCCCATCTCATTTGTGAGTGACATAAGGCCAAGACGCACCCCTCTGCTAGTAGCGTCTCCTGCTGCCCAACTTTTACGCGACCCAGTATTTGGAGCATGGCGATAGGTGCGCAAGGCGCCACCATCTATCCATGCATTAGATATTGCATGGATAATTTGGTCTTTCGTTCCCCCGAGGAGTTGGGTAATCACAGCAGTGGTAGCAACGCGAACTAACAATACGTGATCAAGCCCGACTCGGTTGAAGCTATTATTAAGTGCGAGTACTCCTTGAATCTCATGAGCTTTAATCATCGCGGTTAGAACATCACTGATAGTCAGGGTTTTTTTTGAAAAGGCATTGCGATTGCGATCTAGATAATCGGCTATTGCAAGGATGCCACCCAAGTTATCTGACGGATGTCCCCACTCCGCGCCCAGCCAGGTATCGTTGAAGTCAAGCCAACGAACCATGGCTCCAATATTGAAAGCCGCGGTGACCGGATCAAGAGAATAACTTGTGCCAGGTACTCGTGCCCCGCCCATGAGCTCTGCTCCGTCCACGATAGGACCTAGTAATTTTGTGCAAGCAGGGTAACCAAGAGCGAGCATGCCACAGCTGAGAGTATCCATGAGGCAGTAGCGGGCTGTGGTGCGCGCGAGGTCACTATAAGCGTTGTAGGTTAGAACATAATCCGCTATCTCACTGAAAAGTGCGTCAGGTGGCGGGCGGCGTGTGTCGCGGGTACCCATATTCGTCATCAGATTTCTCCCGAAATACAGGTTATTGACTTAATTGAATCCTATTTGTCTAGACAATACCGGGTCACAATCATACGTAATCATTTCAAGGTGTGGCGTGTACATTAATGCCTTACTTGCCGCAAAAGGTTCGGCTAAATATTCTGGATCTTCCAATAGAAAATCGACAGTTAATTGAGTTCTATCGTCGCTAAGACGAACACGTTCAATTAAATGTTTGCTCGCGCCAGCTGGAACGCCCCTACCATTTGCATCTGGGTGGTCTGAGAAAAGAGTTGTATCAATGATTAGGACATCATCCTCCCAGCGACCTATTGAATGCCCCTGATTGGTGCGCTCCCCATTTTCAGGGTGTCCCCTCCCATCCATATAGACAGTTCGAACTGTATCGAAAAACTCGCTACGGATAATAATCTGATCATCCATAACCTCAATTTCATTTAGGTAGACGATCGACCCGATAACCGCGTCAGGAGCTTGCGGTGGGACACAATCAGGAATGAGGCTGTCCTCAAAGTAGCTGAACTGTTCTTTTGCTGCATTCCCAGCTGACGTCAATGCATGTGCATTTAGTTGGCTACGGAATGCACCTGTTGTCGCTCCAATACCCTTCCAAATACCCGAGATGCTAGTGGCAGTTGCAGTAGCCTCTTCATCCACTTCTATCTGAGACCAAGAACCTCCATCTGAAGTTTCTAAGACATTAAGGATTGCTTTATTAGCGCCGCTGCGCTCTGGATGAACACGAACTGTTACCACATCACCCGGTCTCAGCATCGAAGAAGACCAACCGCTTCGGCTCATAATAGGGGTAGATCCAGTTTCAATCTCCCACTCCGTTATCCCGCCTCGCCCATCTCCCGTTTCAATATGGATCATGATGTGAGGATTACGAAAAATGTAACGGCTAACCACACCCTCAAAAGTGACAAGACGGTCGCGATCATATCCAGCATCGCTGTGATGAGCTAAGACTGGACAAGCTGTTCCAGTAATAGCTAGACAAGTTAATAGATATAAACCTTTCATTAGATTCTCCTTCTATCTTTGATTGTCTACAATATAGGATTATATTCACTAATAATAACCTTATTATAGCTTAAACTCTCTTTATTGTAGACAATTGGTCAGGGTAGCCCATGCCCCCCGTTTATGATTATTTCGTGAGCTTGGGGGCTTTGCAGAAACTTAATAAATTCTATGGCGGCAGGGTTTGATGTTCCAGTATTTAGCAATACTGCATCCTGTCGAATCGGCGAGTAGTAGTTTTCTGGGATTAGTATGCTTGAGCCATCTTCAGGATGTGCAACTATACTAGAGAGTGCAACTAGCCCTATCTCGGCATTGCGTGTAGATACCATTGCATATGTTTGACTAACATTCTGACCGAAAACAATTTTAGATTGCAGAGAGTCCCATTGACCTAAAGCTAGGAGAACCTCTCTTGCGGCAATTCCGTATGGGGCCAGCCGTGGATTGGCAATAGCTAAGTATCGGTAATCACCGCTAATTGCATTCAGATCTAGGACTGTCCCAAGTTTTTCCTCGTTAGTCCATAACACCAGTTTCCCAAGTGCATAGGTAAATTGTGAGCCACTTACGGCAGAACCATGAGTTAGAAGGTGTGCGGGGCGCTTTTGGTCTGCAGACAGGAAAACATGGTAAGGCGCTTCATTTAAAATCTGTGCATAAAGTTGTCCGGTTGAACCGGATACTACCGTCAGTTGGTGTAGTGTTTCGGCTTCAAATACAGTTTCTAGCTGCTGCATCGTCAGAACAAAATTTGCTGCGACAGCTACACGTGCATGATCACCATAGGCAGCTAGGGCGACCAACCCGGTTGATGCAATCAATATACGGCTAAGCCAACCTCTCACGTTCATCCTGTATTGAATCGTTTTGTTAACCCAATCAGCCTAAGTTTCCCTGTTGTGTTAACAGGAGAGCTGCTGAACACCCTTGTACAGCTTACAAGCTTTTTCTGAGCTTATTTGGCCAGTGGGTCTGGCCGCACTTGGAAGTGGACCACCAATGGGCGTGTTCCTACTCCATTTTCCTTAAGCCAGGGTGTGCGATCACCGCTTGGCACCCAAATACCTCGTCCTTTCCAGCCAGCATTTGGGTCATCAATACGACCATCAAAACCTTTGCTATAGAATCCGAGAGGGTAAGGGATTCGCATAGTGACCCATTCATCATCAACTAACGCATGTATTCCATCATAGAGGTTAGCTGTAGACATTGGAGTGTTTTCGCCGAGCCCTGATGCATTACGCTGATCAACCCAAGAGTAATAACTTGCTTCCACGCTGAAATCAGGGCGTTCAGGGAAACCAGGACCTGGGTAGGAATGGAACGTCCAGCCTTCAGGGCAGTGATCACCCATTGCTTCAGGTCCATTGAGTGGTCCCTTGCACTTGTTTCGGTCGAATTCACCTAGATGACCGCTGCCAAGAGAAGTCCATACTACGCCATTTCTATCAATATCAGCACCACGGGCACCAAAGCCTGGTAGAGGTACATTGTACTGTTCGGCCAAGGCAGTTGAGGGTGGATTTTCTCCGGGATTGATACGTACTAGACGTCCGGGAAATTCAAAGCTTGTTGAGCCCCATACCGAACCATCTGCCGGATTTGGCATTACGGCATAGAATCGAGGATTTATACGTTTATCCCTTGCAGGATCTACTGGTTCAGTTAATTCTGCGTAGCCTTCATCCCTTTTTCCATTGCCATTTGTATCTAGAATAGCTGCCGTCCAACCTTGTGAACTGGCTGCATCTTTCGTTTCCATGAACTTATTAGTGTTGACCCAACCTACAACTTCACCACCCCCGCTTGTCCACATTGTGTTGTTTTCATCTTCAACGAAGTTCACATGATGGGTTGAAAAACAAATATCCACGAAATGGTACTCACCTGTTTCCGGTTCATAGACTGAAAGGTGTCTGCCGGCACGGCCCATAGGAGATAGTTGAGCTGATGGGTGATCAGAACCTTCCCGACAGAAATCAGGGTTGTTTGGTGCTCGGATTCTTGCCGTAAACCATACACGTCCATCTTGGTCTAACATCGGATTATGTAAGTTGGCTTTACTATCCCATATGCGTTCGCTTCCCCAGTAGGCAGATGGCGCTCCTATCGGGTCGCTATAGGTTGTGGGTGTATTGTCATCACGGACTGGTGCCAGAAATGTCATGTCGGTATTAGAAAGAGGATCTAGGATGGGAAAGTGATCTGTACTGAGTTCCGGTGCCCCATAAATTTTTCCATAAGCATTAACTGTGGGGTCACGACGATCTGTAGAGATCAGGTCGTGTAGATAAGACTTAGGATCTCCCCAGTCCCTAATAGTTGCAACAATATTGCGTTCAATCCCTTGGGGCCGTTCGGGAATGAAGGTAGGTAGTTCACCGGCTTCAATTCGATCCGTCCAGTCTGCTAGATACTTAAATGGGACCCCTCTAAGTCGTCCAGCTAATGGTTGAATCATTTGGTGTGCTGCTTGACCCGCTTGAACCCTTCGCATCCATCTTTGTTCGGAGTTTTCAATGTCTTTAAAAGCGTCGGGAAAGGTCCGTGTAGAAAGTTGACCAAGTTGATGGCAGCCAATACAGGTTTGGTTTGTCATGGCACTAATGTATTCGTTGAGCCCACCGCGAAGAAAATCAACTTCGCTTTCATCTGGCAAATGCATCATGGAGTACCAGGAAATTGCTGGGTAAACCTGAGCAGCTACCTTGGCGTTGGGAGCCACTATAGCTTCTAGATCAAGAGAGTCGCCTGGTTTGGCACTTACTTGGGAAGAATCTGCAAGACCATAGCCACGAACCCATACACGGTAATTGGCATCTGGCAGGTCTGGAACTACATAACGACCATTATCATCCGTAACAACGATTTTTGCATAACGAGTTTCAAAATCGTCTGTTTCTGCTATTACCCAGACCCCAGCTTCCAGTCCATTTTCACTGGCAACAATGCCCCCAATATCATCACTATCCAAATCTACTTCTTGCGCAATTAAGCTGGATAATGAAGCCATACAGACAATAACCACCCCGGCGATAAATCGCAAAACACTATTTGGTGTGCCCATACTAGTTCTCCTTATTCAGTCTTCTTATTAAGAGCGTTATTTTCTGTAGTAGCAAGAATATCTGATATTAACTTTTACCTCATAATGGCTTTATATTATTGCTTACAGTGTTATATATCGATTTGCAGTAAAGCGGCCAAATTACCCCCAATAATAGCTATTTTCTCATCATTACTAAGAAAATCTGCATCAAGAACGAGGTCCAGTGTGTCAGGCCAGTTGAATGGAAGGTCCGTCCCATAAACTATCTGTCCAGTTCCCATTTCTGCTACCAGATGTCTAAGTGCTTCGTCTGAGAACACCATGCTATCAACGAGAATCTGATCTTTAAGATAATCACTAGGCTGTTTTATGCTCAAACAGTTTGCATTGTTTCGTACCTCACATGCTACCTCGGTACGCCCTAAATAGGACGGTAGGTATCCGCCTCCATGCGCCCCTACAACCTTGAGTCCGGGAAATTTATCCAGGGTTCCATCAAACATCAAACGGGTCAGGAAGACTGATGTTTCTAAGGGGTTACCAATGATATTGCCAAGCTCTCCCCGCCCATCAAAACCACCCTCTCGAATTAAGTTTTGAGCATTATTGGGGTGCATGAATACTGGGGCCCCCAACTCTTCAGCTTTTGCCCAAAATGGATCATATTTTGGTTCGGACAGACTTTCGTTGTTGCAATGCCCAGCTACGGAAGCACCGCGATGCCCTAACTCATTCATAGCATATTCAAGTTGTTCAGCCGCAAGTTCTGGGAACTGAAGGGATGGTGATGTGAGTGCCACAAAACGATCTGGATGCTCGGCAACCCAGTTCGCCATGCCCTCATCATGCATTCTGACTATATCAGTAGCGAGAGCACGGTCTGCACCATACCACCAGTATCTATTAATACTAAGTGCTTGATAGTCGATTCCGAGTTGATTCATTGAATCGATACGTTCCGGTCCAAGGGCCTGCCATGGAGCAAACCCTACATCGGAAAAATCAGTACCAGAAAGGATCTCAGAGACCTCTGGAAAAACGCAGTGAGCATGTATATCTATTGTTGTTGCACGCCTGCCACCAATAGATATTTCACGCCTTGCTGATTGGGCGAGTATTTTTTCTGCATACGTTAACAAAAAGGCGCTAGAAGCTACGCTACCAGCAGTTTTTAAGAAATCTCTACGGTTAGCCATGAGTTCTCCTCGAGTTTTTAATCTTTGCTATGGCACCATAACAATACTACTAGGACTTAGTTCTGGTGCGCTTACTAGCTTACATTATAGCTTGGAGAAAAGAGCATACCCTGATCGATGCCCTCCTTAAGCTTAACTAATTGTAATGTCTTGCTATTTTTCCTTTAAAGGCTTGTAGTTAAGATGATTGAAACGTTTTGTGGATTTCAAATGCGTATTTTAGTTATTGAAGATGATCCGACCGTTGGGCAATACATTGTCAGTGGACTCAAGGATTCTGGACATGATGTAGAAATTGCCGATGAGGGGTTGAAAGGCCTCCGTGCAGCCACTGCTGGAAATTTTGACGTCTTGGTGGTTGATCGCATGTTGCCTAAGATGGATGGACTGACTCTTATAGAGACTGTCCGTATGGCTGGAAACACGACCCCTGTTTTGATATTGAGTGCACTTGGAGAGGTGGATGACAAGGTGCAAGGATTGAAAGCAGGCGGAGATGATTACCTGGCTAAGCCGTTTGCTTTTTTGGAATTATTGGCTCGTATCGAGGCACTCGCGCGACGAGCATCAATAAAAGAGGATGTAACATCATTACAAGTCGACGATCTCTCTATTGATCTGATTACCAGAAAAGTTTTACGCCAAGAGGTAGAGATCATACTTAAACCTCGAGAGTTTCAACTTCTTGAATATATGATGCGAAATACAGGACAAGTTGTGACTCGTGCAATGTTGTTGGAGGCTGTATGGAATTATCATTTTGATCCACAAACGAACGTAATTGATGTGCATATAAGTAGATTGCGTCAAAAAATAGATAAAGATTTTACTGCTAATCTTATTCATACAGTTCGAGGAGTTGGGTATGTTCTTGAGTCTTCTGACTAACTTTTGGCGTAGCACGATATTTCGCTTAGGGCTTTTGTTTATGGCCCTATTCTCAGTGTCATTTTTTTTGCTGGGTTGGTTTGTTTATTGGCACACTCTTTCGTTTATGGAACAGGAGTTGCGTAGTGCCATCGATCAGGAATTAACGCGTGCTAGTGAGTTCTACACCACGTATGGGGTCGATGAATTAACAGTAGAAATTGCTGAAGAGTTGGCTAATGACCCAACAAACTTCTATATGCTCTTGAATGAACAGTGTGAACCTATTGCTGGTGATCAGGATCGTCTGGATGAGCGTTGGTCGTTAAAAGAACTGTGCCAACAAGCCATGAGAAACGATGGATGGCTCCTATTTGAGTTAAATATTCCTAGAGGATTCAGGGCCGATATTCCAGAATGGGATGACGATGTTTACGCCAGATGGAGCCCTCTTTCGGACAATCATTCCCTGATTTTTGGTCGTATGGGCGGCAACATAGACTCGGTGCGACAAGTGATGGACTCTGCATTGAACTGGGGACTCGGGGGCATGATTGCTTTAGCGCTCATTGGTAGTTTCCTGATGGCCGGTAGCGTGGCTAGTCGCCTAGAGCAGATTAACCGAATCAGTCAGGATATTCGTCATGGTGATCTTACTCGCCGGATGCCTAAGAGTCGGGGTAATGATGAGTTTGATCGTCTCGCTACTAATTTGAATGAGATGCTGGATCAAATCCAGTCACTAATGGATGGAGTGCGTTCAGTATCTGATGCCATTGCACATGATCTGAGAACACCTTTGACACGACTTCGAGGACGTCTTGAACGCTTGCAGAATGCAAGCCAGGATGACCGGAGCTCGATGATTCATGGGTCTATTGAGGAAGCTGACAGGATGATTGCGACGTTCAATGCCTTACTGCGTATAGCAGAGATTGAAGCAGGGAACCGTCGTACGGGTATTCAGACAGTTGATATGGAAGCAGTTTTACAGGATATAACTGATCTTTATGAGCCCTTAGCAGCCGAAAAAAAATTAAATTTAATGTTCCGGTCTAGTAGTCATGCGAGCGTTCGAGGTGATCGAAACCTGTTATTCCAGGCAATCTCTAATCTCGTTGATAATGCCATTAAGTACGTGCCCGAAGGAGGGAGTATTGAACTGTCTTTAGAGGATGGTCCCGAGGGCCCAAGATTATCAGTGAGCGATTCTGGTCCAGGGATTCCACAGGAAGAAAAGAAACGTGTTTTTGAGCGTTTTTATCGTTTGTCAAAGCACCGAGATTTGATTGGTAATGGTCTCGGTCTAAGCCTTGTTGATGCAGTGGCGAGGTTTCACCAGACAAAGGTCCTTCTTGAAAATAATCATCCGGGTCTTCGAGTCGTATGGGATCTGCCCCAGTGATAGACTCGTACAGCTTGGGCTGCTAAGAAGATAGCCCGTATCATTTTTATAAACCTTGTGAAGGCCGTATGTCATTTAGTGCTTTTTGAGAGATCAAACATTTTGCATCATTATCTGAAAATACTTAATGTGGCGCTGACTTTAGAATTATTTGCTTGAATTGGTTCGATATTTTGGTATGTAATAAACTTGTTTTTTCCCGTAATTAATCGCGGGCAATTAATCAAAAAGGAGAATGACTGATGAGAAAAATGCTTTGCATATTAACGGCGGGTTTCTTGGGCCTCATGGGTGCTGAAGCTTCACTTGCACAGGGGATGTCTTTCTTTATCACCAGTAATGGTCCCGGTAACGGCGGTGATTTAGGTGGTATAGAAGGCGCAGATGCTCATTGCGAGATGTTGGCTGAGTCGGCTGGTGCTGGTGATCGTACTTGGCGTGCTTATCTTGGCACCCAGGAAGAAGGTCGTCGCGGGGTAGATGCGCGCAGCAGGATTGGTACGGGGCCTTGGTATAATGCCGCTGGCATACTGATTGCCACAAACCTTGATGATCTGCACCTGAATAATAATCTTGTTAGAAACACTTCGCTCGATGAGAATGGAAATCGTGTTAGTGGTCGAGGTGATTCGCCAAACCGGCATGACACACTCACTGGTGCAATGGCAGATGGCACGGCATTTTTCGCCGGTCAACCAGATCGTACCTGTAGTAATTGGACTAGCAGTGACGAAGGTCAGGCAATGGTTGGCCACTTTGATAGACAAGGCGGCGGCAATACATCTTGGAATGCAGCACACCCATCACGAAGTTGTTCTCAGACAGATCTTATAGCGACTGGCGGTGACGGTCTCTTTATGTGTTTTGCAGCTGATTAGTTGAAGTGATTGCTGGCGTGACCAGGTGGTCATGATGGTATTAAGATTAGCCCGGCTTCGACCGGGCTTTTCTTTATTTGTCGATGTAGTTGTGGCATTGAGAATCTCGCCGCATAAGTTGACTCTTGCTGGATTAAGAAGTCATCTGTTTGTCAGTCAATTTTCTATGGAAGAGAGATCCTATTTCTTCTCCGTTTGTAGGCAATAATTCCGCATTGAATGGTAGATCGTGCACAGGGAGAATGTTGTCATAGAAGAAAAAATCACATTCCAGTCTGCGGGAGGCCTCAAGCTAGCCGGTACCATTTCTGTGCCCGAGGATCTTAAATGTGGAGAAAAACGTCCTGGCTTCATTGTCCTGCATGGATTCGGTAGTAATAGTAGTGCCGGCAATACTGTTCAGCCATGCCAAATGCTGAACAAATGGGGTTACGTGACATTACGCTTTGATATGCGTGGCTGTGGAGACAGTGAGGGGGAATTTGGCAGGGTGATTTGCCTGGAGCAGGTTGAAGATACTCAGCATGCGCTTGATTATTTTCTTGGTCGTCCAGAAGTGGTAGAGGACCGCATTGGCCTTATGGCAAGCAGCTTTGGTGGTGCTGTAGCAATATACACGGCGGGGATAGATAAACGTCCTGCAGCGGTCATTTCTTCTGTGGGTTGGGGTAATGGAGAAAAGAAATTCCAATTACAGCATGCTACTCCTAAGGCGTGGAGAAAATTTACCGATATGCTTGCTGCCGGCGCTATACATAAAAAGCAGACTGGCAAATCGATGATGGTTTCTCGTTACGATATAGTGCCAATGCCGAAAAGGCTTCGAACCCATCTTGCAAATAAATCTGTCATGCAATTCCCGGTCGAGACTGCACAGAGTATGTTTGATTTTAAAGCAGAGGAAGTAGTTGAAAATATCGCTCCACGACCCCTTTTGCTGCTTCATGCGGCCAGAGATTCAGTGTGCCCTACCGAACAGTCCATCGAGCTCTTCAGACGCGCAGGACAACCTACGGAACTTCACCTGCTTTCGGGCGTAGATCATTTCCTGTTGGCTGAGGGCAATATCAGAGTGAGGCGTATAGTAAAAGATTGGGTAGATCGTTACATTTCGATAGGCAACTAAGGAACTTCGGTCAAGTGGCCGCTACAATATGATAATACGCTTCGGACGGAATCGAGTTTTATTTTTTTGAGTAATCTGAGGAAAGAGATATGGCAACCTATGAATGTGCAAAATGTGGTATGAGCGTTAATGCAACCTGTGGGCAATGTGATACTGCTCTGCAGAACGACATGCTGTCATTACCTGACGGAAAAGAGGTGCAGATTTCTAAATGTCCTAATGGTCATGGAAAAATCAAATCGCCTATGTGTTGTGGGCAGGATATGAGTTGTTCGATAGGCGCCTAGGTACCTGCACTTATTGGCAAATGTTACATGCAGACCGGAATGATGCTTTCTGTCACACCTAGATTCCCAGGAGTTCTTTCGCTTCGGTTATTACGGAGTCTGGTGTAGACAGGGCAGTTTCAACAATTATCTTAAGCATCTTTCCGTCAATTGGATTGATCGGTGTTCGCATTGATGTCTCTATGGCTTCTGCAAACGCTTGGTCTTGCAGCATCTGGCTGAAAGCTAGGCGTAGAGTCTTCAATTGTTGCTCTGGTATCCCTGGGGGACCAAAAAGGGGCCAACCTACCTTAGAACCGATTTCAAGCACTTCGATCAGGTCTTTATCTCTTTGTGATGACACTAAATCGTTTAAGTGTGGCGTATCGGGTGTACGCGGATCTGGCGGGCCGACGTAAGCTAGAAACTTTAACCTTCCATTGGACAGCCAGTCTGGGCGTGATAAGGACCAGTAGTCTAGAGCGGTTGCCTGCCCATGTACTTCCCCGCGTTCCATCGCAAGTGTTATTTCCGAGCTGCCCTGGTAGCCAGTAATTATTTGCATTTTAAGATTTAGTAGCTCTTTCGCCATGGCTGGTAGCTGGTAGAGCAGTGATCCGCGGCCTGTTGCACCAATGATGATTTCGGTATTGCGTGCGTCTTCGAGGGTTTCTACAGGGGTATCGTTAAGTACTGATATGGTGTTAGTAACGGTGATTGCTGATCCTATCCAACTTAATTCTCGCCCGTCGTACTTCGCTCGATCAGGTTCCATTAGCTGTGCGGCAACTAATCCCGGTAGGGAATAGCCAAGAACTGTCCCATCCCTCGCTGCTGATCGGTATAGATGGTTTGCCATAGCCACACTGCCGCCACCCGGCATATTTTGTACGATTACTGTTGGGTTTCCAGGCAGATGGTTCTCAAGAAAACCCGCAATAATTCTGCCTGAGGTGTCTGTAACGCCGCCGGGCCCTGAGCCCACAAGAATCGTAATTTGACGATTTGTATAGAACTCATCCGTTGACTGTTCAGAACATGCTGTGATTCCTAGAGCCAAAACTACTAGGACAGCCTGACAAAGGAGTTTTATAAATATGGAAATGTATTTTGTTTTAGTGTTTTTCATTTCAACTGTTCTGTTTGCAGCTATAGAGTCTAAAGGTGATCGTTGCCATCCGGCAATCAATAGGGCGCTTCAGGTTACAATCAGAAGTTAGAATGGAGGGGTTAACTCTCAAAAATAGGAGGGCCAGATGTCTGATAACAAGAATAAATCTAATCTCGAGAATCGGCGCCAGTTTCTTCATTTCTTGGCAAGTACTCCTGTTTTTGCAGGATCAGGAGTTATTCCTTTTCTGAGTGAAAAGCTTTTGGCGGCTGATGCTTTACCTGTAGAGATGATAAAGGCGGCAGAGGATGCCTTAAATGTGTTTGACTTTGAGCCTGTGGCCAAGAGTCGTTTATTTCCTGCTCATTACGGTTACACAGTGTCCGGCACTGATAGTAATGAAACCCTTCTGGCTAATCGAGATGGGTTCAATCGATTCAGAATCCGTGCCCGTCGGATGGTCGATATACGCAATCCTGATACCTCAACAAGTATTTTTGGTATCCCTTGGGATAATCCAATTGCTTTGGCTCCAGTAGGGGGGCAGGGTAAGTATCATTCTGAGGGCGAAGTCGCTTCTGCTAGGGGAGCTAGGGCAGGTGGCCATACCCAAATATTGTCAACTCAAACAAGTCAGACTGTAGAGGATGTCACCGCTGCTAGGGGTGCCCCTGTATGGTTCCAACTCTATCCATCAAATCATTGGCACATAGCTGAGGGACTAACTAAGCGTGCTGAACAGGCCGGTTGTCCGGTTGTTGCAGTTACTGTCGATCGTGCCGCACCTCGTAATATGGAAACTTTTCAGCGTTATGTCCGTGCTGATACAACAGATTGCAGTCAGTGCCATATTCCAAACGCCACCCCTGAGGAACGTCTGAAGGATAGGGCAATGTGGACAGGTATAGATCTTTCGGGAGTAGAAAGCACTCAAGCTTCAGGCCTAACATGGGATTTTGTTGAGCGGCTAAAATCAAGCACATCGATGCAGGTTGTACTTAAAGGCATTGTTACCGCAGAAGATGCGAGGCTATGTCTACAGCATGGTGTTGACGGGATCATTGTGTCTAATCACGGTGGTCGGTCAGAGGCGAGTGGTAGGTCAACAATCGAGAGCCTTCCTGAGATTGTTGCATCGGTGAGAGGGCGAATCCCAATCTTAATTGACGGAGGTTTTCGACGAGGAAGTGACATATTTAAGGCCTTAGCGCTCGGAGCAGATGCTGTGTGTATTGGTAGGCCATATGTGTTCGGTCTTGGTGCCTTTGGTCAGGCAGGAGTGGAGAAAGTGTTAAGTATCCTTAGAGCGGAATTCCGACGAGTCATGCAGGAAGCCGGGGTTGTTTCTATTGGTCAAATTAATACCGATTACATCGAAAAAGCTTAATTTCTTAGAGACAATGTAGTGAAAATATTAAGGGTAATTATTGCATTAAGTTTGAGTTCTCTTCTTTCCTGCGACCGATCCAGTATAGAAACGAAAACGCACATTGATGCTGAAGCAATTATTGTCGGCGCCGGTATTGCAGGACTTTCTGCTGCCGTTGAAATGGGGCGCCAAGGTGTAAACGTCCTGGTGCTTGATATGAA
>CAXYEE010000008.1:0-25002 GCA_964276105.1 uncultured Gammaproteobacteria bacterium
CCCTATAGTAAAAGCCGGCATGCAATCTAGAAAGAAATTCGTGAAGTGTTCGCTACTGATTATCAGTAATGTTTCAGGCTCTGTTGCCAGCATTTTTTTACGTAATACTGAGTAGCCTTTATAAAGTTGTTCTTTAATCTCAGTATCTGGAGCATCTGGCCAGGCACGTATCCCTGGTGTATGGCTAACTGAGCATGCGAAAACCATGGGCATTAGGACTTACCTTTTTTATTAATGGATTGCAGATAATCGGATTCAGTAATTCCATGAATAATAGTAAATGGTCGTAAAAGCAAAGGATGTACGCCCATTTTATAGAGCACTTGAATTTCGAGGTTTATGAGTGCTTCTTTTTCTTTAAGGGTAAGTTCAAACTGTTCCATGAAATTTTTATTGGACGCTAAAAACTTAGCTCGTGATTTTTCGTCCCGGTTTACTGTTTGAATTAGTTTTTGAACTTGATAGAGGCTCATAGTAATACTTAGGAAGTGATTGGTATCTCTATATCTAGTGATGTGGCTATGGTAGAAAGTTCATGCCATGTTTTTTTGGGTAATGGTATCCCTTTTATCTGTCGTTGCTTTAGTCTACGTTGTTCTGGATCTCCTGGTAAAAGGATTTCGCCATTTTTTTCAGTGGTTGGAAGTGATTTAAGTGCGACACTAAGATTGGTTACCAATTCCTTGTAATCCCTTATTGAAGTGAAAACCTCGATATTGACTGCGATTGCTAAGCCGTTTTGACTATGCGTAGATTTTTGTCCTGATAAGACAGGTTCTAGCAGAGGGTGGCCTGCTATGAGACTAGTGAGCGTTTCAAACATTAGCGATAGCCCGGAACCCTTGGCGCCGCCAAGGGGAAGGGGTATTGCAGCTTGCGCAGGGTCAGTTGTTGGCCTGCCATCTTTAGTTAATGCACTGTTCTCTGGTATTGCCACGCCTTTTGCCAAAGAATCTTTTATTTTTCCAAGTGCTAATGCACTGCTTGACATGTCGAGCATGAGACAGCCATTTGGTCCGCCAGGCACAGCAATGGAAATAGGACTCGTTGCAACACCCACAGAGCTTGAACCAAAGTAAGCCATGTTAGGTCTGCTGGTCATAATGGCTATACCAGCCATGCCTTCTTCTGCTGCAATTTTTGTATAGTAGCCCAGTGCTCCTGAGTGCGTAGTTTGGCGGACCAACGCCCAGCCCACACCGGCTGACTTTGCTTTGCTAATAGCCTTTTTCATGGCATATCGCATGGATATAACACCAGGTGCTTGATCGCCATCAATCATTACAGTGGCAGAAGTTTCACTTGTAACGTTAATATTTGGTGTTGGGTTCATCTGCCCTTCTTTTAAGAACTTCAGATAACGAGGGATTCTTAGGACGCCATGAGAGTCAATTCCCCTTAAGTTTGCCCATATAAGGATTTCAGCCTGTCTATAGGCATGGTCTTGGGATAAGCCTGAACGCTCAAAGATAGTTTGTATTAATAAAAAGAGCTGTTCTGCTGGTACATTTATAGATGATGATGTCAGGATTAGATATCCTCAAGATTACAAATCAAATTGTGATTTTAGAGGTATAGTAACGATTGTGAGCGGTTCACCCTAGGGAAACCACGATTTAATTATTTAAGAAACAATGGAATTTGTCATGAACTTAGTTAAAAAGAAAAATTTATTGATTATTGTGCTTTTCCTTTGTTTAGCAAGCATTGGTTATGCTCAAGACCGAATGCCCCCGATTCCAACTGCAGACCTTACATCAGAGCAGGCAGGTGCAGTTGCGGAACTAGTGGAGGCAAGAGGTTATGGTCCCCAGGGCCCTTGGATATCGCTACTTCGAAGTCCTGAAGTTCTCAACCGGGCTAGAGCTATGGGTGACTATATGCGCTATAACACTAGTCTAACTCCAAGACTTAGTGAATTTCTTATTCTTATGACGGCTAGTGAGTGGGGGCAGACATATGAATGGTATGCACATCATCAAATTGCCCTTGATGCTGGGTTGGACCGGGAGATTGTGGTTGCATTGGCTCAGGGTCAGCCTCTTGAAGGGCTAGCAGAAGACGAAGAGCTTTTATACGATTTTTTTAGTGAGCTTAATGATGCTCGATCAGTGAGTGATAATACCTATGCTCGCATGATCAACATGTTTGGAGAGAAAGGGGTTATTGATACGGTTGGGATCATTGGTTATTACACGTTGCTTGCTATGGCAATGAATACCGCTCAAACGCCAGCACCCGGACCATCTGATCCCGAGTTAGAACCACGCTAATGATTTTTTATAATGCTTGTGAGTTTATTCAATAACTCTAATTTCGCTAACGAGAGTGGACTCGCTGGTGAGTCTATGTAACATGTAAGCAGGTTGCTGCTGGGATTGAATTTTGTCCATATGTCGTCGGACATCTACGGCGATACTTGGCATTGTAGTTGCGTTAGTACCAGCCCAATCACACCTGAATAAACAGTGCACATGTCCACATAGTAATTGTGTTATTTGAGTATGACGACTAACCAACTTAGTAAGAGCAATGGCTTGGTCTGGATTGCGATAGCCTGACGTGTAATGGTCCTCTACGTCGAATGGGGGATGATGAATAAATAGAATAGTGGGGGAATCGGGCTTTTCTTTTAGTGCCTTTTCGAGCCATTCTTGACGCTCAGAACAAAAGACACCTTTTCGTTCTTCTGGCTCAGTAGAATCAAGCGCAATTAATCTTAATGGGTAATCATCTATTGTGTAGTGTAGGAATGGACCCTCTTGGGGTATATAGGATTGATCTTTAAAAGCAGCTCGAATTTCAGGTTTATTATCTCGGTTACCGGGCACTAGATACAGGGGCGACTTTAAAGGAGCAAGTAACCTTCGAAGATGGTTATATTCTTCAGGTGTTCCGTGTTGTACGGTATCTCCAGTGAAAATAACAATATCTGGCTGTTGAAGATTAATATCGGATATGCAACGGCTTAAACATCTTGCTCTTTGCGGTGCTGAAGCATGTGTAGATTCATCGCAAAAAATATGGGTGTCGCTGATCTGAGCAATAAGCATAGGGTCAAGACTACCTAAGGCATTGTGTCCCATAATTCATGAACTTTCCTGTAAGTATTTTATAGGAAAGCCATCTGAGAGCATTAAATCAGAATGTTATATGCTTCAGTCAATGATGTGATGGACGGGGGCCTTCTCAAGCTCCCACTCTCCCGATTCTCGGTCATATTTAGATAGGGTAAAGCAATGCCAGTCGTTGTCATCAAGTTTTGGATGATCACCACGATAGTAATACCCAGGCCAGCGAGTCTCTTGACGAAACATTGTATGATGGGTTACAGATTCCGACGCAATAACACGATGTTGTAACTCCCATGCTCTCTGAAGCTGGTGAAGATCCTCAGCACCTAGTTTATCAAGGTCTTCTTTAAGCATGGATAGATGCTCAAGTCCGCGGGTCAGTAGCGGTTCATTGGTGATGTAGTTAGCTCCGATGCCGCCGACATATTCATCCATTATTTTTTCTAGACGTTGAAGTCCCTGTATAGGTAAGAGGTAGCTTGGTGAAACCGTCCCCGCAGTGATCTCATTACGGCCAATCTCATAATTCTCCATCGGCTTATAGACTTCCTTCTTAAGATTTTCATACTCTTCTTCACTGACTTGAGGGCGGTCTTTACCTAAATCATTTATATAATTGACTGCAGCTTTAGCAGCGATCCGGCCCTCGGTAAAGGAACCAGAAGAGAACTTATGTGCAGCCCCTCCAATGGTGTCTCCTGCTCCAAAAAGTCCATCAACAGTCATCATTCGGTTGTACCCCCACTGATAATCATCAGGAGCACAATCCTCTGGTCCACTTGCCCAAGCCCCTGAGCAGGTAGCATGAGAACCCATGACGTAAGGTTCTGATGTGGTTAGCTCCGGATTTGTGTGTTTGGGGTCGATATTTTGCGATGCCCAGACAACCGCTTGACCAATGGTCATGCCTAGAAAGTTCTCCCATCCCACAGTTTCCTTATGCGGATCTTGGAAAGCTTCTTTCGTGACCATACGTATCGGGCCTCTACCTGCTTTAAGCTCTTCTAGAAAAGCATGGTTTCTTAGGCAGGTTGGTACTGGTTGTCGGTCAATGTAATCGCCTACTAATTCTTTGGTATGGTCATACCATTTAGATTCATATTCTTCCCCATTACCATTTTGGGTATAAGTTTTTAGATGAAGAAAATACGCACCAACTGGTCCATAGCCATCTTTGAATCGAGCAAGAACGATTCGGTTTTCCATTTGTGTCATCTTGGCGCCAACAAGAATTGGTAACGCGTAGGCGGATCCAGTGCTCCATGGTGCGTACCAGGTACGCCCCATTCCTTCTCCTACTGCACGAGGTTTATATATGTGTGATGCACCTCCAGCACAAATAATTACCGCCTTAGCTTGAAACACATAGAAATCGCCTGTTCGTACATTAAAACCTACTGCTCCGGAGACGCGATTGGCCTTGGTTTTATCCATCAGCAGGTGGGTGATCATGATTCGGTTATAGACTTCATTAGCGGCTTTGGTTGCTGCCTCAGCAACGATGGGTTTGTAGCTTTCCCCATGAATCATGATTTGCCATTTGCCTTCTCGCTGATACCGACCAGTTTCAGGGTCCTTCATCATTGGGAGGCCCCATTCTTCAAATTTATGAACACATGAATCGACATGTCGAGCTATGTCATAGCCTAAATCTTCACGCACTAAACCCATGAGGTCATTTCGGGCATAACGGACATGGTCTTCGGGTTTGTTTTCATCCCATTGCATGCCCATGTAGGTATTAATTGCGTAGAGACCTTGAGCAACAGCACCACTGCGCTCTATGTTGGCTTTTTCAACACACACAATTTTAAGATCACGTCCCCAATATCTGGATTCATACGTGGCCCCACAACCAGCCATTCCGCCCCCGATAACAAGAACATCAGAATCTACGAAATGGGTTTTTCTTTTTGAGAAAAGGCCCATTATGTGGCTCCTTGATCAGATGCTTTTAGAGGAAAACCAGGCAAGCCGGGAACATTAAGAGATTCTGGTTCGTGTGCGAGCTCTTGGTCTTTCAAGGCAGATGCAGAAGGTTTTTCATAGTCGGAGGGTGATTTTATAGACCCCCATTCCGTAGTCCGAATTGGAGAGACAAAGTTTTTCTCTTCGCCATTTCGAAATTTAACTTTCCAAGAAACAGTGCCTTTGTCTTCTTCACGGAGCACTCGAACACTATGGCCTAATGGTGCAAAGTCGGCATATCCACGGACATCTATAGCATTTTGTGGACAGGCCTTAACGCAGGAGTAGCACTCCCAGCAAAAATTGGGTTCTATGTTGTAGGCACGTCGATGTTCAGGATCAATATGCATGATATCGGATGGGCAAATATCTACACAATGTCCACATCCATCACAGCGAGTCATATAAACGAAGGTTGGCATAGTATTAGGTTCTCCTTAGTGCCAAGACTTAATAGTTACGGGCCTGCTCACGGGCGCTGCCAAATTTTTTTGGCTTATCAGCTGGAGCAGGTAGGTTGTTTCTTGAGCCGTTTGCTTCTTCTACCCTTTTTTGAAGGGCTGCTGCAGGCTTAAAAAACATATGAGCAAATTTAGACCATGGAATAGATCCAAAAAGTACTGTAGTAGCAGCAATGTGCAAGCTAAATGCTAAGCCGCTCCATGAATTCCCATTAGCCTGGAGATAACTCCACACTAGCGCAAAGGTTGCGCTGGCCAGAAGTGACAAAATGAAGAGGTCAGCTCGTACGACACGAAAAGGGGAGTTTCCTTCGGCAGCAACATCAACTCGAATAAAAAACCAAAACCAATAACCACCTATACAGATCATTAGTGCGCCTAAGTGCCAAAGTTGGGACAGGATTGCTGGCGTGGGGTTGTTAGGCGTTGGGTACATAAAAATCATAATGGCTGTTGTGGCAACAAAAACCACAAACCCATACATTCCTAGCAAATGAGCAACTCTCCTGCGGATATTGCAGAACTCACCAGATAAGAGGGCATCAACTATAAGCGTATTAAATGTAAGTGAGGCAAATTGACCAGCGCTAACTTTCTTAGAAGCAAGATTTTTTGAATTACGCCAGTGTCTGAAGAAGTACTTTGCGCTTTTTTTATGCAGTGTGTCGTAGATTGTTCCGCCAATTACTAAAACAATCATGACTATGACATATGTCTGCATCACAGACGGCTGTATGAACGCCGAAATCTCGGCGAACGGGTTACTAGTTAACATTAATGACCTCTATTTTAGTCCGCCATCATCCTTGGGGGCTAATAATCATAAAAAATAACTACAAATGCTAATAGTTAGCGGTAGTAATACCGTATTATACATTAGTAGACTGTAAAAAAGTTATCATAGTGTTGGTTCTGTACATAACTTTAATGGGGGGTAATCTGAAGCATAGTTCTATAATGTAGAGGGTTATGTTTTGGGTTAATTGAGGGGTTATATTAGTTGATATGCTTCTGATTATTTAAGTGCTTTAACGCTTAAAAAAGATCATTGCCAATAAGAATATTACGTGGGGGGAGATATGACTGAGTCGAGCACTTCGAACGACCGGCAGGGACCTAGGGAAGAAAAAGTTGCTGTGGATGTATTTTCCTCTGAAAAGCGTGAAGATATCTGGGCCATTATTATAGCGTTAGGTATTTTTGTATTTAGCCTCATTTTTCCGGAACAAGTCCACGATTTTTTTCGAAATGGGTTATACCTATTTTGATAGTCTGCATCATGTATCTCTACGCATCCCAATCTTCGTTTTTATGAGGTCTCAGTGAATAAAATAAAATGTTTATTTACCCCTGATTGTGGCAAACATGTCCCGGGTTTTTTGTTCTGTTTAGCCTTTGCTTATATTGGGATGAACTTAGATCGCCTTATTGCTAGTCATCATAGTGCTGGCTCTGATTGGGCTACTTTTCTTTATGAGAGCGCTCAGTTGAATTATGTAGCCATTTTATTGTTGGGTGGAATCATTATTCGTAATACCTTACCTATACCAAAAATTTTACTTCCTGGGATTAAAATTGCTCGTCCCATTATAAAGCCTGGAATCATTATCTTAGGTGTGCACTATGTTTGGGCTGATGTCGTTAGAGTGGGGAGCGTTGGACTACTTTTAACGGCTGTTTTTATCTTCGGCACCGCAATTATTGTCATGTGGTTCTGTAAGAGGTGGGGGGTTTCTGATGGGTTGGGTGGAATCATGGGTGCGGGGACTGGAGTTTGTGGTGTTTCCGCAATCATTGCTACTTCGCCCGTTGTTAGAGCAAACCCAATAGAAATGGCCTACGCCATTGGGACGATTCTATTATTCGGGACTCTCATGCTTTTCACGATGCCTTATATCGGCAATAGTATTAGTTTGTCAGAATCTCAGTTTGGCGCATGGTCGGCGCTGGCGATTTTAAATACCGCACAGCTTGTAGCTGCAGCAGAATGGTATGGCACTGAAGCCTTAAATACGGCTGTGCTAATTAATGTAGCTAGAATAATGTTTTTGCCGCTTGTAGTGCTTTTCGCTCTTTGGTTTTATGTGCTACGCACCGGAAGGCAGGAATCAAATAGAGAAATAAATAAATGGCATCTAGTGCGCGATAAGTTTCCAATTTTTATTATTGGTTTTTTTCTTTTCGTACTGCTAAATAGCATGAATATTCAATCGCTAGGTGGGCCCAGAATTGTAGGTTCACCCTTTTGGGCAATGAATGCGGTTTATACATGGTGTTTTGCTATTGGTTTTGCAGGTATCGGTCTTTCTATATCAATAGAAGACATGAAAAAAGCTGGAGGTACTGCTTTTACAATTGGTATGACCGCATCCTTAGTAAAAATGGTCTTAGGACTTATTGTGGTTCTTGCTATTGGTAGCCAATTACTTCGTGTTGCTGGGAGTTAATAGGGATTTTTTAATGAGAATTCTTGTCTGTGCGGATGGTGAATCGCATAGCAGGAGTGCTATAAAAAAAGCTGTTTCTATGGGTTTGTCGTTAACTGCTGAAGTAACGGCTCTACATGTTATTGACCCTTGGTTGAAAACTTTTCATGATGAAATCTATGCTCAAGGTCGTAGGCAATATCTGGAGTATGTTGAAGAGTGTTTAGAGGCAAATGCGGAAGAAACGAAACGCGCATTTTATCTGGAGTGTATTGCAGAAGGGTTTAATGCAAGCTTTAAGGTGAGGCGTGGAGAACCATTAGTCGAGATTTTAGATGAGGTTAGTGAAACTGCACCAGATCTACTTATTACTGGAGGTAAGCGTCTGACTTTATGGGGTAGAATTAGTTCTGGTAATTTGCCTCTGCAGTTACAGAAAAAAATAGGGCAGGCACTACCAATAATTGTTGTAGAGGGTATATAAGTCCTGTGAGGAGTAAGGGGCATGAAAGTATTAAAAGTAATTTTATGCATTGGGTTTTTAGTGTCACCGCATGTGCAAGCGCATCATAGTGATGCTGGCTATGATCATGATCGTCTTGTTACATTTGAAGGTGTCGTAAGTCGATACGTTTTTAGAAACCCTCATATTATGATTTATGTTGAAACAGGCGATGAGCAAGGCGGAATAACAGAGTGGGAGATTGAGACCGGGTCTACTCCTATCATGAGTCGGAGTGGTTGGACTGCTTCAATGTTGAGTCCAGGCGATGTGGTTACAGTTCGTGTTCATCCAGAGCGCAGTGGTGCACCTAATGCCATTCTCAACGTATTAGAGACCTCAGATGGAAGTGCTTGGTCCCAGATTGAAGTGGACGAAGAGGCAACCGCATCTGCAACTAGTATGGAGGGAGTCTGGAAGGGTATTGGAGCTACTACGGGTTTATTTCGCCGTCAACTAAACGAGCATCCCTTAACTTCAGTTGGGCAGGAGGCAAAAGAAAGGTTTAGTTACTTTGAGGATAGCCCAATTCCTGAGTGTGTTCCGCCACAGGCACCAGATGCTGTTATTGGTTCAATCGTATACCTAAATGATTTTGAGATTATGAATGACAGGATCATTATTCGTAGCGAATTTTTCGACACGGTTCGAACTGTTTTTATGGATGGGCGTGATCATCCTGATAATGGCGAAAGAACCAATCAGGGGCATTCTGTAGGCCACTGGGAAAATGATGTTCTAGTTATTGATACAACTCTTTTTTCAGATCACCCCGATGCAAATGGTAGAGGTGTGCCAGCTGGTGCTAGCAAACATTTAACTGAACGTTTGCGACTTAGCGATGATGGGACTCGATTGATTATCGATTTTATATTGGAAGATCCAGAGTATTTAGCTGAACCTTTTTCAGCAAGTAAAGAACTAATGTATACACCGCATCTTGAAATGGTTACGTATGGTTGTGATCCTGTGCTTTCTAGGCAAATAGGCTTTGACACAGTCAACGACTATTCTGAATTTCCTAGGGATTAAGTTAATAGATTGTATTTTTTGGAGATATTTGATGAAGGATGTAGTTCTATTGCTTCTTTTAGTTTTTGCCGGGGTAATTGCTCCAGCTTCAGCCCATCATAGTGACGCTGGTTATGATCGGGACGCCTTAGTGGCTTTTGAGGGTGTAGTTAATCGATACGTTTTTAGAAACCCTCACATCATGATTTATGTTGAAACGGAAGACGAGCAGGGTGGAATAGTTGAGTGGGAGATTGAGACAGGCTCTGTCCCAATTATGAACCGAAGTGGTTGGACATCTACATTATTGAATGAGGGTGATGTTGTGACGATTCGAGCGCATCCAGAGCGTAGTGGAAGAAATCACGCTATTCTCAATACCATGGAAACTGCAGATGGTAATTTGTGGTCACAGATAGAGGGTGACTTGGAAGCAACCTTAAGTGCATCTAGCTTGGAGGGGGTCTGGAAAGGGCTTTCACACACTAATTTACGACGACAGTTTTCCCAGATCGAACTAATGCCAGCTGCTAGTGCCGCAAAAGCCCAATACAATGATTTTACGGATGATCCAAACCTATTATGTATACCTCATCCAACGCCATTTACTATAGCTAGTGTTAATTACCTAACTGGGATTCAAGTTTTTGATGATTATGTGATTTTACGTAATGAGTTTCTGGATGTTAATCGGATGATTTACATGGATGGAAGAGGGCATCCAGAAAATACAGAACGCACAGTTGAGGGGCATTCCATAGGTTGGTGGGAAGATGAAACCCTAGTTGTGGATACTCAATTATTTGATAGGTTTAATTCCGGCAATGGAATCGGAGTGCCCTCTGGTTTTCAGAAACATGTAGTAGAGCGTTATTCGCTTAGTGATGATGGTACACGAGCTATAGTGGATATCTTCGTAGAAGATCCTGAGTTTCTGGTTGAACCGTTCAATGGCCGTCAAGAAATGCTCTATACCCCGCATCTTCAATTGTTTGATTATAACTGTGTAATAGAAGCTACAGATGAGTAGTCGGTATTAGAGGATAGCGTGCAGTGCAGCTTCTAGAATAGGCACAATGATTTGACTTGCTTCGGTAATCTGCCCGATTTTTTGTTGCTCTATTTCACCGTCTGAAGGTAACAAGGGTAGGCCTGCAAGTTTTGATTGTTCTATAAGTTCAGGGTCATTAAATGCAGCACTAATAGCTACGCGTAATTCTTCGGTAGCTATAGGGTCAAGATTTGGTGGGCCGAAGAACCCTCGTCGCATATCAAGCATATTAACGATTGCTTGGACAGCTTGTCGGGAATCACCTTTAACCACCTCAAGTGCTGTAGGTATATTTGGGTATAACCCGTACCGTTCCTGACTCAGTGTTAATATCGGACGCTCATCTCCTGCCTCAATAATAGCCTCAGAAGCTGACCAGCCTGTTATATGACCATCTCCATCGCCTTTTATGACAGCTAGGGCTGTATCTGAGTTTCCGTCATAACCGTTGATAACTTTTATTTCCATATCTAAAACATCAGCAAGTACTGCCATAGAATAGAAGTCCTCATCTGTGCCTTGCGAAGGAAAAATAAAGGGTCGGCCTAAGTTACGAGCATCATTTATATTTAATATGCTTGATGTAGCCCCAACTGTAAGTACACGAGGTTCAGTTGCTGCCCTACCCAGATAGACCAGGCGAGTTGTGTCGAACTGTACGGCTTCACTACCAGATAGTTGTGCAAGGATTAGAGAAGGTATGCTGGTAAAAGCTATAGTCTTGCCGTCAGGTTCCGCAAACCATAAAAAGTTTGTTCCACGTATACCACCGCCTCCCGTCATTATTCTAATCCGCACATCTGCTGCTCCAGAGTGTTTTTTGATGTAAGGGGCAATCATGCGAGCGTAACGGGTCATCATGCCACCAGCACTATTGGCACTTAGAATGGTGACTACTTCGCCTTTAATGCTTTCGGCTCGTACTATTGTCGAGCATATGCAGCCGCAGAGTATTGAGAGTAGTAAAAGTCTCATACAGTAATGATACCTTCTTAATCAGAGCGCGCTAACTAGTATTCTGTTCATCTAACATTTTAGATTTATGGCGTTATCAGTGGTGCCAGAATCCCATGATAAAGTTGGAGTTGAAGTGCTACTGCAAATAATAGGTACAGCGCTATGCTAAACAATGCGCTGACCCAGATTGCCTTGATTAGTGCATAGTGACCCGTGAAGGTTAGAAAACCAGAAGAGAAGAGAAAAACCGCAACGACGGGACCAAGCAGTAGGATCAGTCCAATAAAAATGATGACAAAAAGTATAGCTTGAATTTCCCGACGGGACTGATTTGGGGGAGGGGTTGATGGTTGTTTCTCCTCTTTTACTGGTGTGTCGTTCTTTATGCCAGTAAGGGAAGAAAATACGTTGAGTTCAAGCTCCTCTGTTCTGCTTAAGTTTTGTCGAACCAGTTGTATTAAAACAAGCACAGTACCTAGTATTGCTATCGGTAAGGGTACAAGTCTTGCATTGTTTCCAAAGCTTAGAGTCGTAATTAAGTAAGCCACAAAAACGGCCAGTACTACGCTTGCTACAATATTTTCCTGAAGTCGGCGACTCATTCGTTGCCCTGTCTATTCTTTTTATTGAAGAACAGCCTTTTGTAAAGTGCATGACGTTGTTTACGCATGAACGGTAAAGCTGTTGTGAAGATTATAAAAACTAGCATAGCTAATGTGATTGGGCGGGTTAGTATGAAGTAGTCTCCATAAAGCCCCAGTGATATATGGAGGTTGCGCTCTATCATTTCCGCAAGGACCATGCCAATTACAAAGTTAGCCCTAGAATACTGATATTTATCCATGACATAACCCAGTACTCCAAAGAATGCTGCGACGAGCACGTCTTCTACTAAACCACGGGTGGCAAATGCACCGAACAAACAGACGGACAGTACAAGTGGGATCATAATATTGGGATTGAGAGTGGGTAGTCGCGCCAAACGTGATGAAATAGCCAATCCGATGAGAGTAGTCATTATATTTGCAATAACAATAATCCAAACCATACTAAAAACCAGATCAAGCTCGTTTGTAAGCATCTGTGGCCCGGGAACGATACCCATAGAGAGAAAGGCAACAAGCAGGATAGCCATGCTTTCGCCTCCAGGAATTCCGAAGGCAAGTGTAGGCATAAGTCCCCCGCCCTCATTAGCCCCTAGCGTTGCATCAGGGGCTATAACACCTTCGACAGCACCCTTGCCAAATCTTTCTGGTGTTTTTGATGTTTGTGCTGCCTGGGCATAGGCCGCAATACCTCCAACACTTGCACCGACACCAGGTAAAACACCAACCCATAGACCTAGAAGGCTTGATCTCACTACTAACCACCAGTGTCTAAAAGCATCTTTCACACCATCAGTAACCGAACTTTTTTCTTCTCCTGCAACTCGGTCTACCATTGCGTTTCCCTTAACGAAAAGCTTGATCATTTCAGCTACAGCAAATAGACCAATCATTGCTACGGGAAAAGAAATTCCATCTAGCAGATAGACGCTGCCAAACCAAAACCGTGGTGTTCCGCTAACTGGGTCCATACCAACATAAGCGATCATGATTCCTGCTGAGGTTGCAATCATGCCCTTCGATAGCGAACCTTCGCTAAAGGTCGCAATAATCGTTAGGCCCCATAGGGCCATCATTAAGTACTCGCTGGGACCAAGGGCCAACATGACAGGGCGTACTATGGGTATGCTGAATGCTAAAAAGACAGCTCCTATAAGCCCACCCAAGAGTGCTGCAGTGGCCGATGCGCCCAAGGCCCGGCTCGCATGCCCTTGCTGCGTCATAGGGTGACCATCGAAGACAAGGGCGAGGCTTTTGGCTGCGCCTGGTACTTTAAAGAGAATGCTGGTTACTGATCCACCCCAAATTGTAGCTATATGAGCTCCTAGTAACAGAGCTAGCGTAGCTGCACGTTCATGGCCATATGTAAATGGTAAAAGCAGCGCAATAGCGACTATTCCCCCAAGACCTGGAAGAATTCCTATCATCAGTCCATAAGTTACACCAATGACCATGAAAAGCATGGCTTGCGGTGTGGCAAGCGCTGCGAGGCCAGAGAAAATTGCCTCGAACATTGGTAGCTATTTGATTACTTTACCAAGTAATGTTTTGACATCGGTCTTACAGTGGATCATTTGCTCAGGAAAAATAATTGTTATTGCATCTACAGGACAAATAGATTGACAAAGACCGCAGTACCAGCACTCATCAGGATAGGCTATTACCGGTAGCGTTTCTCTATTATCTTCTTCTTTGTAGATTAAATCACCTGGACAAATCCAATCACAAAGATTGCATTTTACGCAGGTGTCAGCGTCTATCCTTATCGGATTATGTATGGGTTTGTCCGTAACCTTTATATCGGATGACATGTAATTGGGTCTCCTAGACGCTCGTGCTGTTTTTACGGGAAAATGCTGCTGCGAGAGGTTCGCTTGCTGATAGTGAAGTCGTTTCTGCGCCCTCTATTCCTTTTTGAACGATCACGAATTTTTTCCAGTTTGTATCGTCCGAACTCGGATAATCCATTCTAAAATGAGATGAACCAGTTCTTGATTCATCTCGTGCAAGTGCTGCCGTTGCCATCAATTCGGCATTGAGCCGGATACTAGTGGATTCATGGACTCGCATTAAACCATGCAGGTCATCAGCTTTTAGATCAGGCTCCCGTTTTGCCAAAGCATGAAGTGTTTGCAATGCATGACGTAGGCCAGGTTCATTACGGCGTACACCGATATAGTCATTTACTGTACGACGCACTTCGTCTTCATAAGCCTTCCAAGACAGACTTTGTTCACCTTCAACTTCCATATGTGCTACGGCTTGTTCTCGGAGTGCACTCGCTGCTTCTATATCAACCTCAGGCATAGAACCATTAGTTTTTGATAAAAAGGCAGACACTCCTTCTCCTGCAACATGCCCAAGTACTGCTGCGCCAGCAATCCCCCCGCTAACAGAGGCGCAATCACCTGCAGCAAATAGACCGCTTATAGATGTTTGCCCGTCAGTATCTACAGCAAGACCGCTGCCACGGAAGTAAACGCCGCTTCGTCGAATACTAAGTTCAGAGATAGAAACCTCAACGGGCTCTTCGCGAAAGTTCAGAGCTTTCTGCTCATAGAAGGCGGGCATAGTGTATCGATCAATTTGTAGGGTAGCTTCCATATGGTCAAGAATGTCTTCTGGCAAATGTCGGCAATCCGCATATATAGGACCATTATCTAGAAGGTACTCATTTATTACGGCATCTGCGATGACTGCTCTTCGGGCATTTTCTCCTTTCTCATCATACTTAAACATAAAGCGTTCGCCGCTCTTGTTTATGAAATGAGCCCCTTCACTTACTAGAGCGTTTAGCCCTTGTGCTGAAAAGCCCTTGGGAGTGAGAGTCGTCTCGACAAACTCCATATTTGTCAGTAGGGCACCTGCTCGGTATGCCATAGCCTGAGAATCCCCCGTGTTATAGGGGCAATGCCAGCTATCAAAGGCAACGCCAGAGGCATTGAGAGAAATTCTATTTACTTCTCCTGCAGCAAGCACGACAGCTCTTGCGCGGACTATAGTCCATTCTCCAGTTCTGAAATTAAAGACTATAGCGCCATATGCACGTCCGTCTTCAACCAAGATTTGAACGGCCATAGTTCTGGTCAAGACTTTACCCTTTAACTTTCTAACGCGTTTTCCAATGTGTTTTTTGAACTCCGTGCCATCAAAATTAATATGGTAGGTGCCTGGTAGTCCGAACGATCGCAACCGGTAATAGTCGTTATAGCGTGGGTCCTTAAAATTCACTCCAAACGTTTCTATTTTGCGAAGCACCTTTGGCATTTCATAAATAACACGACTTGCAACAGCCATATCAACGATGCCATCAGTAAGTTTAGGTAGGTGTTTGATTAGAAATTCTGGCGTATCCCATTCTGGGCCAGATTCCATAATAGTAAGATAGTGATCAACTCCGCAGCCCACGCTTCCACAGTGGTCGAGGACTTTACCTTTTTCACAGACTACGACGTCTAGACCCGCTTCAAGTGCTGGAATAGCGGCCATGCAGCCAGCTACGCCACCTCCAATAACTAGGACATCCGTATCCACAGTCTTCCATGCATAAGTCATTTTTTATTTCTTTTTTTTAAGCGCTTCGATAGAGCTTTGTCATTACAAACTCTTTATGTCCCAATGCTTCTGCAGCAGTGAGTCTTCCATTTGCGGTAAGCAAAACTAATTCCATTAACGCATCTCCGGCTTCAGAGATAGTCATTTCACGTCTTACTACACCTGACACATCAACATCTATGTGTTCACCCATTGTGCGCACAGTTCTAGGATTACCAGTTACCTTAATAACTGGCATGATCGGATTGCCAATGATGTTTCCTTGGCCTGTTGGGAAAACATGAACTGTATAACCAGCTGCAGCTTGAATTGTGTTGCACTCAGCAGCTGCAGATGAGGTATCCATGAAGTAGAGTCCTGGTCCTGTTGATGGGGCTTCCGCAGGTTCTAAAACATCAATATAACTAACCTCTTTACCAATTTTTTCAAGATTTCCTAAAGCCTTTTCTTCTATGGTCGTAAGACCTCCAAGAATATTCCCCTTTGTGGGCTGACTGTCTGATAAGTCTGAAGTTTTGTTAGGCTCAACAACCTCGTCCTGATAAGCCTGCCAAGTTTTCATGAACTTTTTACCAATCTCAGGGCTTACTGCTCTGGCTTCACATATGTGCTCAGCTCCTGTGATTTCAGTTGTTTCTCCGAAGCAGCCATAGAGTCCTTTTGGTATCCACTTGTCGTACATGTTGCCCACAGCAGGACATGAAGCGAGGCCAGTTGTTGTATCAGATTCACCACACTTGGCAGCAACCCAGAGATCTGAAATGCCACATTCTTCACGCTGCAAGCCAGAGGTCATATGCACAAACTCTTTGGCCTGACGAGAAGCGGTCGCTATGGTTTCAATATCTCCATGCTGTTCAATGGAAAATCCAACAACTGGTTTGCCTGTTTTAGCAATTCCATCCACTATTTTTTGTGTCCACCCTGGCTCGATTCCAATCACAACACAGGCAGCAACGTTTGGGTTCGAGCCAGTGCCAATTATGGTACGGAAGTGAAGTTCAAGATCCGCTCCAAATTGGAGCCGGCCGTAGGCATGGGGTAAAGCGATTGTGCCTTTAATATTATTAGCTACCGCTTCGCATGCAGCGTTAGATATATCGTCTACAGGAAGTATTGCAACATAGTTGCGTACTCCAACACGGTTGTTTTCTCTTCTGTAGCCGTAAAAAGTTTCGTTAGTCATATGATGAACGCCTACCATCGTTTTGTTTTGAGGTTATGAGTGTGGATATGCTCACCTTTTTTTGTGTTTTGCACTATCCGACCTATGTCTACACCGTATTTAATTACTGTGTCCCCTTCAGAAAAATCTGTGAGGGCAACTTTATGTCCAATTGGAATATCGTGTTTTGTGGTGATAGTGAAATCACTATTGTCTTCAGTAACTACTACAAATAGTTCGTTACCTGCTTCCACTCCCTCGACAACTACCACCCCAACATTGTCTTGTCGATCATGTACTAGTAGATGCGGAATACTCACGCTTTTTCTCCTGCTTGTTTAAGGTTACTTTGCAATTCTAATTTGTCTTTTGTTCTTTCTGTTCAATGTTTAGTAAACGAGTTACTTCCCTTCCTGCCTGTACATCTTCCATGAACATTACGCTTTCAGCTTGATCGGCATCTTTTCTTTTTACCGAATCAATAATTACTCTAAGATTAATAATGCTTTCTTTGGAACGTTGTTGAGAACGATTAGGGTGTGCAAGACCAAGAGTACGCCATCGAGCAATGCGCGCTTGCAGCGTTTCAAGCATGGCTTTTAATGAATCACTCTGGGTTCCCTTATAGAGCGCATTATAAAAGTGAGTTTTTGCCTTTAGGGTCCGTTCAGAACTGTCATTATAAGCCTCAACAACCACCTCTAGAGCTTCTTCAAGGGTTGCTAGATTTTCTTTGTTGATGTTTTCAGCGCACATTCTAGCGGCTAGTCCGTGAAGCACAGCACGTATCCTATATAAATCTTCGGCTTCATTACGACTAAGTCGGCGCACAAATGGCCCTTTGTTAGGAATAACCTCTACTAAATGTTCAGCTTCAAGCTGACGCAATGCTTCCCTGACGACTGTGCGAGAGACGCCCATTTGCTCTGTTAATTCCCTTTCGATAAGCCTGGCACCAGGGAGAAGGAGCCCTGATATAATGGCCTCACGTAATTGTTCCAGCACTCGCTGACGCAGTGATGCAGGAACTTGTTCTATTTTAAGGAGTTGTGATTGATTCATAGAATCGCTTTCTTCATTAGTGCATAGTGTAATACTATATTACGATTAACCCAAACATTTAGTTTTTATTTAAATATTTAAGAGGACAAGTATGGAATCCGACAAGGTCAAGATAGGTATTGTAGGGCTTGGCCGCTGGGCAAAGGTGCTTACTGCTGCCGCAAAAAAGTCAGATAAGTTTGAAATCGTTGCAGGTTATAGCCGTTCCGAAGAAAAGCGACAAAGTTACCAAGATGAATTTGGCATTACTGCAGTACCAGAAATGCAGATTTTGCTCGATGATCCGGAGATTAAAGGGGTCATACTTACGGTCCCAAATGAACATCATTTACCTGTTGCTGAGCAAGTCGCTAAAGCAGGAAAGCAGGTATATACAGAAAAACCTATAGCTAATACTCTTGAGTCTGGTCTTGCTATTGAGGCTCTACAGGAGCGATATGGGATTCAGGTGATGGTTGGGCATAGTGCGCGATTGCTTAAGGGTGTGCGTATGATGCGTGAAGCAATGGATAGCGGAGAATTAGGACGTGTAGTCTTTATGGAAGCTAATTTCTCTAACGAACGCGCCCTGGAGATTACTCCAGATACCTGGCGTTGGTATAGAGATAAGGCTCCAGGTGGACCTTTATCCCAATTGGCTATTCATCAGTTCGATACATTACATTATCTAGGTGGAGAAATTGATTCCGTAGCGTCAATTGCTTCCAAACTTTCTCCTGTTGGTGCTGAGGTAGATGATCAATCGATGACTACCTTAAAGTTTTCTGATGGTAAGTTGGCATATATTGGTTCTAGTTGGACTTCGCCAGGAATTTTTTCCGTTCGTGTTTTTGGTCAGAAAGGGTTGATGCACTATGAGCTTGATTTCAGTGCATGGGATACTCCTGATCGTCTTCATGAGACGTCTTTGCTTTATATACAGCGAGGTAAGGATGGTTATGGTAAGCGTGAAGTCTTAGATCTGCCTCCCGGTAATATGTTTCTTGATGAGCTCGACATGTTTGCAGATGTTTGTTTGACTGGACAAGCACCTGAGCTAGGTGCGAGTAGTGGGAATGTTGCTTTGGCGGTGGTTAATGCGGCGCTACTTTCGGTTGAACAGAATGGTCAGCTTGTCTCGATAAGCAGCGTGCTTGAGGAATCTCATGCACGACTTATTGAGGCATGAAAAATTAATAATCTAAAGAAAACCAAATGAATAATCTTCCGACTCGTTATTTTATTGACTTAACACAGCCTGAGATTGCTGCACAGCTAAAGCATAATCCGCTTGTAATTTTCCCTGCTGGAAGTGTTGAGCAGCATGGTCCTCATCTTCCGACTGGCACGGATATTTTTGCATCTAATGTCATTGGTCATGCTGTGGCAGAGCGTTTAGATGGATTGGTTTTACCTGGTGGTCCACTGGGTGTGACTCCAATGCATATGCCTTTTGAAGGCACAATAACTCTTACCCCAGAAACCTATATGAATGTGGTGAAAGAGACATGCGTATCAACAGCTCAGCATGGAGCAAAACGTTGCCTTATTCTTAACTGGCATGAAGGTAACATTCCTTCGTTATCTATTGCAGCAGATCAGCTTCACCGTGACCATGGGATGTCTGTGGTAACCGTCCAAGCATGTTATATAGCCGCAGAACTTTATGGCCATGATTGCGGGGGGCTTACGCATGGAGGTGAGATTGAAGCTTTAGCGATTCTCGCACATAGGCCAGAACTCGTACATCTTGACCGTATTGATTATTCCTCGGATGCAGAGCATGGCAGAAGAATGGATAAGCTACGTCGAACTCGTACCTTTCAGCCGGTGCTGACAGATATTCGTTCTATAGCAAAAACTGGCTGGTATGGAAGTCCTGAGCATGCGACGATTGAAAAAGCACAGCAAATGTTAAGTGATATAGCTGATGCGATTTCAAGCGAAGCAGCAGAAATTTTTGATCAGCTTGAGAGTGCACAGGGTGGCGTTGCAGAAGTCCGGCATTTGCAGGAAGCCGGCTAATTAGGGGCGCTCAAATTGGCGCGTATTATTAAATCTGGCGATGCTAAAGACTTGGGTCTTAAAGGTAGGGTCTCCAAGGAGATAATTTCTGGTTCCTTAGGATCTGATTCTGTAACCCTACGTCTTGTTGAGATTCCGCCTGAGGTTGATGATGTTATAAAGAGAAAACCTCATTTTCATAGTGATACAGAGGAATGCATTTATGTGCTTTCTGGAAAGGGTGCGTTTTGTACAGGGAGCGATGAGCAATCTGTAAAAGCAGGTGATACCGTTCTAGTGCCAAAGCTTGAGCCGCATTTTACTCGTAATACTGGTGAGGAACCATTAGTTCTGTTGTGCTTTTTTCCTGTATTCCAGCTTGAAACTCACGGCTAGAAATAATGTCTAAAAATATATATGACGTGGTCTGTTTGCGACCTGAAGAAGATTTTTTAAAAGTTGGGGTAGCGCCCCCCGAAGAATTATCAATCATCTACATTGCCCCAGATGATGAAAAGTTACATATGCTTGTGAGGCAAGCAGAGGCTATTGTCATGCCTGCTGTTGGGCCTAAACTTGAGGGTGACCTGTTTAAGGGTAGTGCGGTTCGTTTGGTTCAAGTAACTGGTGCCGGTGTGGATCGATTGGATCAGGCTGCGATGAAAGAATATGACATAGCTGTTGCTAATGTTGCTGGAGGTTCAAACAGCGCGCTTGCAGAATATGCTGTTGCTTGCGCATTAACCCTACATAGACGGCTTGCCTGGGCTGATAGGGAAATTCGTTCGGGGAACTATGCTGCAGTTCGTAAGAATATGATCTTCAATAATCTTCGGGGTTTGGTGGGGTTGACTGTCGGGGTTGTTGGTCTCGGAAATATTGGATTAGCTGTAGCCAAAGCCTTTAAAAGGATGGGATGTGAGCTGGTTTATTTTGATCCGGCAGTTCCAAATTCTTCTGATGCTGATGAGATTGGAGCGTTTTCCGTATCCCTTAATAAGCTCCTTGAGGTATCTGATGTAGTGACACTGCACGTGCCTTTGTTGAAGGAAACTTTAGGCCTGATCAGTACAAATGAGCTTGAACTAATGAAGAATGAAGCTGTATTAATTAATGCTTCACGCGGAGGGATTGTAGATGAGGCTGCTTTAGCTATTAGTTTAACTAGAGGAGAGTTAGGTGGTGTTGCAATAGACGTTTATTCTGATGAGCCTCCAGCTATTTCTAATCCCCTGTTGTCATTAGAGGGGGATGCCGCTCAACGTATTTTGTTTACACCACATATAGCTGGTGTTACCCGTCAGGCATGGGCCTACTTATTCGAAACCGCATGGAACAATGTTGTTCGGGTTCTTAAGCGAAGCGAGCCGGCGTTAAACCGAGTATATTGAGTACACAGTCTACGGGGAGTTTTAGATGCTATTTGTACAGGAAAAACCCCATCTTTATCTTGTGAGTAAAGCGTTTTTTTCGTTAACGCTGCTTATGACTTTTTTTATTAGTGTTTTTTTGAGCTTAATTATAGGCTCCTCGGCTGATGCTCAAGAAAGCCCTTACTATCAGGGTAAAACGCTCACGCTTTATGTTGGTCGAACACCGGGTAGCGGAGCTGATCTTGCTGCACGAGTTTTTGCTCAATTTTGGTCGCAGTATATTCCGGGTGAGCCTACGGTTGTCGTTCGAAATTTACCAGGTGGTGGTGGAACGCGAGTATGGAATTATGGTGCAGAGGTGGCGTCAAACGACGGCTTACATGTGCTTTTCTCGCCGACGAACGGTGCTGCTGCAGTCCTTAAGGAGCCAGGACTGCGTGCAGATTTTTCTACAATGCCATTTGTAGGAGGACTATTAAGTCCCAATATGGCGTATATACGCACTGAAAAAGTTTCTAGTCCAGATGAACTACTGACTGCGCAAGGTCTACGTTTTGGGGGGCAAAATCCCGCGCTTCGTTTTGACCTGCTGGGCCGACTGGCGTTGGATGCGCTTGGTGTTGAGTACCAATATGTCACGGGTTTCCCTGGAGGAGCTGACGTTTTTAATGCAATACGTCGTGGTGAAGTCGATATCCAAGTCGCTTCTCTTGGCTTATATCGGTTCTCGATTGAGCCAACACTTGTTGATGAGGGTTTGGCGATACCACTTTGGCATAATCCTTCGGCAGATACAGAAGGAAACTTAATGGCACTGGATGTGGTGCCTGATGTTCCAAGTTATATGGAATTTTATCGTAGCGTTCACGGTAGAGATCCATCAGGCGAGATATACGAAATGTATAAATGGATTTTGCCTCGTGTTAATAACATTGTTTATGCGGCATTACTGCCGCCAGGTACTCCAGATGAGCCGACAAGGATCCTGCGAGAGAGCTTCGTTAGTGTAACTAACGATCCAAACTATCAGGCGGAAGAACAAACGATGTATGGATTTAGTTTACCTCTGGTTGGAGCTGAAGAGGGAACGGAAATTCTTAGAAGTTTGTATGATGTTCCAGATGAGGTGGCTAGTTTTCTTAAGGCATATATTGATAAAGTGCGGTGACTTTTGATAAAAGACAGTCGGTTATTTTGTTTTTATATGAATATGGAAATCCTGAAGTCTAATTATTTAATACGATGCTTCTAACTTGCAGCAATTTTTATGATTGAGGCAATGTTGGCTGGGTTGGAGTTGGTTTTGAGTTGGCCTGCGCTTGGCTATCTTATGCTTGGCGTTTTTCTTGGTATGTGGATAGGTGCAGTACCAGGATTGGGTGGGGCCGTCGGCCTTGCTTTGATGCTTCCGTTTACTTTTGGAATGGATCCTGTACCAGCCTTTGCATTATTGCTTGGGATGTATGCAGTGACCTCCACTAGCGATAGTGTTTCTTCAATTATGTTGGGGATACCAGGGACAGTGGCCTCTCAGGCAACCATCTTGGATGGGTATCCATTAGCAAAAAAAGGGGAAGCAGCTCGGGCGTTTGGTGCAACTTATACGGTTTCGGCTTTTGGAGGCGTTTTAGGTGCTTTTCTTCTAGCAGTTTCTCTCCCGGTTATCCTCCCAGTTATCTTTGCGTTCGGCGTTCCTGAGTTTTTTATGTTGGCTGTGCTTGGTCTAACGATGGTTGGTGCGTTGTCGGGACGCTCATTGTTAAAAGGTGTGGCCGCAGCGCTTGTTGGTTTGATGATCACAACTATTGGTTATGCAGACGCTACTGGTATTCCTAGGTTTTATTTTGGTGTTAATTATCTTCTGGATGGCCTACCAATTATTCCTATTGTGCTTGGATTGTTTGGTCTTCCAGAACTTCTTGAATTAGCGGTAAAGAATACTTCTATAGCTCGTAGGACTTCGGGTGAGAGTGCCACGATGGGTTTGTTTCAAGGAGTGAAAGATGCTTTTAAACATCGATGGTTGGCCTTTCGTTGTGCTTTACTTGGTACGTATATAGGTATGTTGCCAGGGTTAGGAGCTGCAATAGTTGATTGGATTGCGTATGGCCATGCCGTTCAAAGTGCAAAGGATAAAAGTCAGTTTGGTCAGGGTGATATTCGCGGCGTGATTGCCCCAGAAACAGCTAATAATGCTCATAAGGCGGGAGCACTTATTCCCACAGTAGCATTTGGCATACCAGGCAGCATTGGCACAGCCATTCTGCTTGGTGCTTTAGTGATCAAGGGTCTACGACCTGGACCTGATATGTTGACTACTAATCTGGACCTGACTTTTAGTATGGTTTGGGCGATCGTTTTGGCTAACCTCGTCGCAGCAGTGCTGCTGATGTTTTTTAGTCGGCATATTCATAAAATTACATTTATTCCAGGTCATCTTATTGTCCCGGGGGTGATAGTAGTTCTACTCATGGGTACCTGGGTGGCGACAAATTCTATGGGTGATTGGTGGACCTGTTTAGCTTTCGGCGTGCTTGGGTATTGGATGAAGCAGGGTGGGTGGCCACGCCCACCTCTGATACTGGCTTTAGTGCTAGGCGGGTTGATGGAGAATAATTTTCAGCTTACTAGGCAGATCTATGGTGATTTTGAATGGTTATTTAACCGACCGCTGGTTGTTGTAATAGAAGTTTTAATTCTTTTAACAGTGTTTTTTGCTGTGCGTGGGAGGTTTTCCTCAAAAGGAGAGGAATCGTCAGAAGCTGGTGAAGGAGCTGCTTATAATCCACTAGTCTCACTGCCTTTGGCTTTAGGACTGTTTTTAGCGTTTTTAGTTGCCTATCAAATTACGCTTGGGTTTCAGGCAACCGCTACCGCCCAGTTTCCAAACGTGATCCTTTTAACAGCCTTACCATTATCAATAGGAATTTTGTTGCAGGATGGACTGGCAGTTCGATCAGTAATCACCTCCGTTGGCGGGTTTTCAGCTGCATGGCGTGAGGCATCTTCTAAGGCAGAGCTTAGACGCAGCCTTATTTTTATAGGGTTTATTTTGGCAGTTATTGCTCTGGCCTATTTGTTTGGTCAGCTCATAGCCTTGCCAATTTTTGTGGTGGCTTATCTGAGATTTTGGAGTGATTGTAAATGGACTACCGCACTACTATATGCGAGTGCTGTGTTGTTTGTTGTTTGGGGTTTTTACGGTCAGTTAATGCGATTACTTTTTCATCCATCGATATTCTTCGGTTAAATTCTTATTAGAGTCTTATGGTTCTTTAATCCATTCTGTTACAGCCTTATGAAAACTTGGGCGAGACTCGATCATAGCTGCCCATTTAATGGTTTTTGGATAACCTGAGAATGGAAATCCGGCGTTCCTTAATGTTATGAACAGTGGTATCCAGGTTATGTCCGCCAACGAAAAAGCGCTACCTACTATCCAGTTTTGCATGTCTAATTGTCGTTCAATGCTAGAAAAACAGTCACGTAGGGTTTCTATTGCTATTGAAATACGTTTTTTTGATAGCCCTTCAGCAGAGGAATTCTCTGCGTGAAATTTTAGTAGCTCGGTATTATCTTGGAGTTTGTAGTACGCGGATAACTCTTTATCGGTCTTCGACATACTTGCACCGATCTGGTGGGCAAACATATAGGCTTTCACATGTATATGGTTGTCTGCTGCTAGACCCATCCAATTAAACATGTTCTTTTTGTCTGCATCATTTGTTGGTTGTAGGCATGGTGTAGGAAAAGTTTTGTCTAGGTAATTAAGGATATCTGTTGATTCGATGTGAATCACGCCATCATGT
>CAXYEE010000009.1:0-63721 GCA_964276105.1 uncultured Gammaproteobacteria bacterium
TGATAAAGAAATACTTCTGGGTCAAATGTGGCTTGTACAATCGTGTCATCTAATGGAGCAGGCAAGGGAAAAACAAGCACAGGATTTCCATCACTATCAGCAGATGCAGTAGCTAGCTCTCCAGCTCCTACAGCAGCCTTCACTAGACCCTGCGGAACAAGCCATATCTGTAACAATCTCTCACGTAATGTCGCAGGCATAGCTTCTGAATTACCGCCTGGTTCATCTTCATCCCAAGCATGTCCTCCAGCCACAACTTGCACGTAACGCTGTGGCTCGGCATCACTAACAACACAAGTAAAATCAACACGCATTCCCGGTACCGGGAAAGGATGCACGGTCTCAGGTATTGGATAACGCAAACTAGCTCGGTAACTATCCATGACACAGGTTTCATCTCCCATCACTCTAGTGCCTGAACCTGAATAGATCATGGTTATAACGCGATCCACTTCTCTAGGCGTTCGAAGCAACCCTAGCGTATCTGCCGCCTCATAGAGAACAGACTGGATCTCTGGTGTAACCTGCGCATATGCGGACTGAGATATATTTAAAATACCCCATGTTATGGCAATAATAACGACCCTAACTTGCATACATAGCTCCCTATCATGGCTTATTCAAACCAAACCATATTAAGCATTAGCTTCCCTAACAGAAGCTATTAAAATTATTATGCTGATATAGCATATTGCAGAGTATTATCAGTATTGACAATACATCTACAACTCAGGGGGAGATCACTATGTCTAAAAATAAACCAATACTAATACCCATACTCCCTATTATCACGAGTTTTATATCGACATTATTATTTTTTAGCACTGTAGCTTATACGCAGGAACCACTGAAGTACTATGCTGACCCAACATGGCCTCAAACACTACCAAATAATTGGAAAATAGGAGGTATAACAGGGCTTACTATTGATGCTAATAACAACATTTGGGTTCTCAATCGACCAAACGACTTAGCAGATATGGAACTGTTAGGTGAAGTGTCACCGCCAATTTCACAATGTTGTGTTCGTCCCCCTTCAATGATTCATCTTGATCAAGTCGGAAATGTTATTGGGTCTTTCAATGCTCCACAGGGTCACGGAATGGATGTTGATGAGAATGGGTTTGTCTACATTGGGCAGGACACTGTCCGCAAATATGATCCTCTAACGGGAGCGGTTATTGCCGAAATAGAACGTACAGTAGAAAGAGAAAATGGGGGCCCTGTAGGTCTATTGCCTCCAGTCGAATTTACGCCAGGAAAAGGGACTCTCGAACATGCCTCAGTTTTCATGCCAAATAGTCCAGATGATCCGATAGAAACAGTAGCCAGAACAGCTGCTGCTAAGGTTTTTCGCGAAAAATACCCCCCCGAAACTCCAGTAATTGTTGGAGGACTTGAAGAAATCAGAATCGTGGAGACAGACAGAGAAATATACGTAGCTGATAACTATTTAGGTGGGCGTGTATTAGTTTTTGATCTTGATAGTTTTGAATTCAAGCGAGGATGGGGAGCATATGGAAAGCCATTAGAGTTGATCAGCATAGATGATGCAGACCGCGAATACACACCAAATGGTCCAATGCCTAAAGACTTTGCAGGCCACCTAACATTAAATGTCTCAAATGATGGACTGGTCTATGCCGCAGACAGAAATGCCAATCGAATTCATGTGACTACGAAGCAAGGAGAATTCCTAGATGAATTTATCCTTGCGCCCAGCACCGGAGGAGGAGGTTCAACTGGTGGTGTGGCGTTTTCCTCTGATCCTGAACAACGCTTTCTTTATATCTCTGATCGCATGAATAACAAAGTCTGGTTTTTAAATCGTGAAAATGGTGAGGTTGTTGGCGAACTAGGTCATATGGGTGAGGGCGGAGGTCAATTCTTTGGTCTTCACATGATAGCGGTAGACTCGCAGGGAAATATTTATACGGGGGAGGTTGATTCCTTTCGTGTGCAACGATTCGTACCTGCTAACAGTGCTAGGGGGGGCCTGCTTCAACAACTAGCTGATATGCAATGATTCATGTCTGATAAGTGATGTGGCTGTTATGCTCACTAAAAATTTACTTTTAATAAGAGGGGGAAAACCATGGTTCAGTCTTTAGTAAAGTTAAATAAAAGATTAAGGGTATGGGCCTTAATCTTTATCACACTGATTCTTTGCGGCTGCAGCACAGGTGATCAAGAGTTTGAGTATATCCATCTGCCGGGAACTGAGCCTAGCAGTGGGGCAAACATGCCGTTTACCTCAGCGATTGCTGTTAGATCAGGTCAGATTTTATTTCTTTCAGGTACAAGTGGAGCCCCAGTCCCACATAGCCACCCTCACGATGCAACTGAATTTGATCATCTAGACTTTGGTGCTGAAGCTGCGACAGTAAGAGTGATGGAAAGAATAAAAAGAACAGTTGAAGCCGCTGGGGGAGAAATTACAGACGTAATTCAAGTTACTAAATTTGTTAAAGATGTTGCCTCTAATGGAGACACGATTAGAGAGGTAATGAATCGATACTGGGGACCCAATCATAACCCAGCTAGTACAACCATAGAGATTGTTCGCGTAGCTTCAGACCCAAGATTTATTTTAGAAGTGGAAGCCGTTGCTGTGATACCTCAATAGGCACTGTAAAATCACTAGGAGGCTCCGCCTTATATTTCGAAGATATGCTATTGTTGGACTAATGGTGGGATAATAAATCCCGTTTGAAGGAACAGATTATGCTTAATAAAATTCTTGTCAGTATTGCTGCGATCTCGGTATCACTTGGGTTAGTGGCAACTCAGGTCTCAGCACACCACGGCTGGAGCGGACAAACCAACGATCAATTCGAGTTGTCCGGAACATTGCATCAATCTCTTAGTATGTCTGGTCCACACGCACACATGCAGATTGAAGACGGAAGTGGTCAAGTCTGGGATATCACTATGGGCCCACCATCAAGAACTCGAAGGTCAGGTCTTGCTGAAGAAACAATTCCTGTCGGTGCTGAAGTGTCCATACGTGGTAATCGTAATAGCAATCCTGAGAGTTATGAGGTTAAAACTGTACGAGTAATCTATAGTGGAAAAAACTACGACGTTTACCCGAACAGAATAACTTAGTTTTTGCTCTATCTTCTGATCTTTATTTCAAACCTTCTAAGGTTTGAAATAGCTTATAGCAAGAACATTTAGAGTTATTTTTTACTGGCCATAAAAACATGTGCTTGATGCCAGTAACTGCTAACCAGGAACAGAATACTGATTCCGACTCCAGCAACAATCAGTGTTAAAGCAGACTCATTACCTAACCATATGGTGCTACTACCAACGATTAGCCCTCCTCCAAATATTAAGAGACCTTTCCCCAAAGAGGATCTGGTTCTTTCTACCATTATTTGCAAAGCTTTTGCTATCAATAATGCAGCAACAAGTGCTGTGCTTACGGCATAAATATTTGCAGTGGTGGAGCCTTGTAGCAGTAGGGCTTCGTTATAACACCAGAGAAATGGCAAGATATATGCTACTGCTGCAAGCTGCACACCAGTCCATGAAGTAGGCCATATTTTGCTCCCTGCAAGCCCTGCTGCAACAAAGCTCGCTATAGCTACAGGTGGTGTAAGGAAGGATAAAAGACCAAAGTAAAAAATGAATAAATGCGCCGCTATTGGAGAAACGCCCATATCAACAATAGCAGGGGCAAGAATAACTGAAAGCACAACATAAATTGCTGCAGTCGGCATGCCCATACCGAGAATGATTGCAATCACGCCTGTTAGCATTAGCATAACAAGCATGCCTGAATTTGTTCCAATCTGAGTTAAAACAAGTGACAGGGAAAAACCAAGGCCTGTTACATTCATTACTCCAATAACTACGCCTGCACCACCACCAATCATTAATAATGGCAACATATTTTCCCCGCCACCGACGATAAGGGCACCCCATTCTTTTATCGTTAAAAACCGCCGTCTGAGCAATACAGATAAAACTAATAAAGCCCCTACCGACCAAAGTGCTGCAACTGCTGGGTTAAAACCTCTCCAAAACAACAGGTATAACAAAAAACCAAGTGGTAATAGGAATACCCACCCTTTTTTTAAGACCTTCGAGGCCTTCGGCAAATCCTTTTTTGGAAGACCATGAAGACCATCTCTTAATGCAATAGCATCGACCTGTAAAAAGAGGCATATGTAGTAAAGCGCAGCAGGCACTATTGCCGCAATCACAACATCTATGTAGTTCATTTGCAGAAACTCAGCAATTAAAAATGCTGTGGCACCCATAACGGGCGGAGCAAACTGTCCTCCATTAGATGCTACAGCCTCAATGGCTGCCGCATAATGCGCTTTAAACCCAGCTTTCTTCATCAATGGGATTGTTACTATCCCAGTAGACATAATGTTGCCTACTGAAGTGCCATTGATAGAGCCGAAGATACTTGATGCCACAACAGCAACTTTTGCTGGACCACCACGGCGATGCCCCATTGCTGCCAATGCCAGATCTGTAAAAAATTGGGTTGCACCAGTTATTTGCATTAACTTACCAAGCACAATAAATGCAAGCACCAGTCTCCCAATCACAGAAAGTACTTGACCAGGAATACCATTAGTATCGGCATAGAGATACATGATCAAGCGGGGCATTTGAAGTTGTTCTGCTTCAAACGGCTGTGGCATTAAGTAACCAAAAAAACCATAGGCTATTAAAGTCCAAACCAAAATAGTTATAGGTAATCCTGCTGACTTACGAAGTGCTTCCATGAGCAGTAACAGCGCGATGATGCCCGGTATAAATTTCTCTGCGGTATAACCAAAAATATCTATAATCCAATCGGCGTAATGTAATGACATCCAGCCCCAACTGAAAAGCGCGGCTAAACCAAGAAAAATTTCGAGTAACCCAGCTTTTTTTGAATATGGATGCTTGAGAAAAGCGGCTGCAATACCAATAGAGAGTAGCGGTCCCATCCACTCAGCTGAGATAAGGGATAGGCCAAAATATTGAGGAATATCAATCACCCAAGCCACACCAATCAAAACAATCGTAGCAAGATAAACTTTTTTTAGCACATACAAGAAGTTCGGTAAAATAGATCTCTCCAAAAACTTTATGGTCTAAGGTCTACTGTGAGATACAAGCGTCAATGCTTGATTTTTTTCATGGCTTTCAGTCCAGAAACCTACCTCACGCCAATATTGGATTGCACCCGGATGATATGGATGAGGACTATCCGAAGGAACAAGCATATCAGCAGAAATAGGACGCAAAAGACCGTAATCAAGTCTAAGCGTCTCCCAGTTCTCATGAATGGTTTTCACAACCAAATACGCATCAGAATTTGAAATATGGGTTCCGGTATTAAGATATGTATCAAATCTGCCCACTGCAGTGGGCATAGGTATACCGGCAGACTCCGGACTAGCAATATAAACCCCTGCACCAGGCAATGTATCCGATAACTTTTGTTGGTCACTCCCTATACCCACGAAACGAACCCCCCCAGGAATAGTTGCATCTGCCTGACGTACCAGTCCAGTATCAAGTCCAATAGCTGTAGCGTCGGCTCGCCCCTCTGTAAGCATACGTATGCCATCTGGGAGACCAGCAACAGTTACTGTTTGAACATCATCGGGACTAAGACCAGCTGTTGCCAGTAACGCGAAATGCCATCTTTCCAAAGCTACATTCGATCGAAATGCAGTAACCACACGTTTCCCTTCTAGATCCGTCATCATCTCTATTTCAGAATCAGCTCTTACTAAGTAATTATCATAAAGTGGCATTAATGCTGCTAACAAACGTAGATTGGTCATTGGTACCGGATAAGGTTCAAGACCAGCATAGGACACATATGTATCCAACTGCGTGTTAATGCCAAGAGGGATTTCACCACGCTGCAACATTGGAATATAAACTGATGACCCAGAGAAAGGTCTAACCGTTGAAGGAATTTGCGTCTCGCTCTGCAAAACCTTTGCGATTCCACTAGCAACAAGAAAATAATTTGTTCCGCTTGGGTTTGTTCCAATCGCCATTCGTCGAAGCTGCGCATCTGCATGACTTGACCAAAAAATAGTTGCAATACTCACTACCCATGCAAGCGATATCGCGGTAGAAAAAGAACTATATCGTGCAGAAACTGAAATCATTCTACTATTGTCCACATCCTTAGCACCCCCGTCACTTAAAAAGTGTTATGTAAAAAAATCGAACAACTACCGTTGTTTCAATCTTACGGAACGGCTATCTTAGTACTTAGAGGGAGGAATACATGAAAATACGTATATTGACGCTATTTATAACAGTTTTCTTGGCAACACTGGGATTGCCTGCACAAGCTCATACGGTACTGTCAAGCTCTGTTCCCGCTGAGAACTCGATAGAAACCATAGCTCCCAAAAATATCGCACTAGGTTTCTCCACAGAAGTCAGGCTCACTGCTTTTTCTGTAGAGGATAACAATGGAAAAATAATTGACCTTGGTACGATGCCAACCACCATGCAACAAGAATTTTCTATTTCTGCACCAATAATTCCACCCGGCACTTATATAGTTAAATGGCGTGCAGTTGGCGCAGACATGCATATCGTATCTGGTGAATTCCAATTTGTAGTAGCAGAGTTGGTGTCCAGAAAATAATTGTTGACTAATATGCTCGATAGCCTTGTTGTTTTACTGCGAGCAGCAATCTTTATATCCGTTCTACAAGCAGCCGGCGTAGTCCTCCTACTTGGTTTATTCAGAAAAAATCTAACGATATCAAAACTATCAATATGTTCTCTCGGTAAGCGTGCTGCTTTTATTAGTGCACTAACAATATTAGTGCGTTATTTAATTGAACCAATAAGACTTACTGGATCAATGACTGGAATTTTTGATTTCTCAATTCATGAATTTTTAATTACCTCCGGTTTTGGTATCACGCAGTTTTCAAGAGCACTAGGAGTAATAATCTTAGGGATTTCACTTCTTGGGCATCCAAACATACGAGAAAAAACTGGACTCTTTGGTGCCATACTAATTGTAATTTCATTCTGTTTTATGGGGCATACGGCCACAAGCGAACAGCATTGGATTATAAGCATACTGCTCACAGTTCATGTCCTTTTAGCTGCATTTTGGTTTGGTTCGCTGTTACCGCTACATCTGATTAGCTCCCTAGAAACAGCAGCTATAGCCGGAAAACTTATAGAAAATTTCTCGAAGGTTGCTATTTATACTGTACCGATTATTTTATTAGCTGGCCTTGGAATGGCCATATTATTACTACCAAGCATAAACAGCCTTAGAACGACTTATGGCATGCTTCTTCTCAGTAAAATAATTGGATTTGCAGCATTAATGTGTATCGCGGCATTCAATAAATTCAAACTTGGGCCATCCATTTCCACAGGAAGCAGACATTCTTTACTACATTTTAAACGAGCAATTTCATTTGAAATATTATTAATTGTTGTAATTTTAACTTTAACCGCAATCATGACAACACTCTACTCTCCATTACCAGCACATTAGAATTAGCAATTAAATGCTTTAAGAAGATAACTGACAAAACTAAATGCCACTCAACCATAAAAATTTTTTGTAAAGATTTATCATCTTTACCACTAACTCCTGGTTTGACCAGTGTGCAGCATGATCTGTAGCTATTACTCTTACATAATTACTTTGAAAAGGACTAAAAATGAATACGAGAATCCTAGCTAGTACCATACTCTTATTGCTCATATCGATGACTCAACCATCATGGGGTCAGAATCAGGTTCCTGTTACTAAGGATTATCTGATTGATGAATATGGCGAAAGTCGTGCTTTCTCCCGAGCAGTAGCTACCACTGGTGGCACTACAGTATGGGTTGCTGGTCATACTACACTCACAGATGAAAATGGAAATGACATTTCAGGTGATTTTGAAGCACAAACACGGGAAGTATTTCGACTTATCGAACAAAGGCTTAGTCATTATGGCGGAACACTTTCAGATATTGTGACGATGACTGTTTATATTCAAGATGTCCGTGATGGCGATCAGTTCACAGAACTACGAAGTGAATACTTTAATACTGGCAGGTATCCGTCAAGCGCCTTAATTACAGTAGTTGGATTCGCTCGACCGGGGACAATGATCGAGATCAAGCCGACAGCAGTTATCGGGCAAGAGATACAATGAGGTAAATGAAACAATGACAAACAAACGAATACAACAGGGCCTCAGTCGACGGGACATACTTAAAGCTAGCGCAGCCATCGGGATGGCAATCCCAGCCACACGGGTACTGGCTCAGCAAGAGACACAACCCATGGACCCAGCCGTATGGCTTGATATGGATCAGACGCAGCTAGATGACGCCTACAACCAAAGAATCTATGCCCCGAACATAGACCAGCTCAGGGAACAAAGTGCATTCAACAATCGGTTGGCGAGAGCGCGGTTAGGGCCACCACTTAAGTTCTCCTATGGATCGGGACCCACAGAGACGTTGAACGTCTACCGCACGGGAAACGACGGCGGTCCGATAAACGTATTCATTCATGGCGGCACCTGGCGCTATGGCGTTGCAAATGAATTCACTTACCTGGCCGAGCCCTTGGTCAACAACGGGGGTACCATGGTCATCCTCGACTTCTCTGGCGTCGAGGAAGCAGAAGATGGACTGACAACGCTAGTAAGACAGGTCCGAGATGCGACTGCATGGACTTACCGGAACGCTGAGCGGTTCGGGGCTGACCCTGAGCGTCTCTATGTCTCAGGGCATTCCTCGGGTGGGCACCTTGCGGCTGCCGTACTTACCACAGACTGGCAAGACACCTATGGGTTGCCGCCAGACATGATAAAAGGTGGTCTATGCATAAGCGGCATGTATGACCTCGAACCTGTTCGACTGTCTTGGCGCAACTCCTATCTACACCTGACCGATGAAATGATCGAGGTACTCAGCCCACAACGCTATATTCATCAGGTGCGTGCTCCACTACTCATCGCCTATGGAACCTATGAGACACCAGAATTCCAACGTCAAGGACGAGACTTTGCCACCGCCGTGGAGGCAGCGGGAAAACCAATCGAGCTCCTAGTGGGAAGCGGATTCAACCACTTCGAGATCCGCGATTCTCTGGCAAGCGAGTATGGCTTTCTGGGCCGGAAAGTGCTGGAACAGATGGGACTCTTCGGACGTTAGATCGGCGATCTATTTCCGGTGCATACTCTCGCGCGTAGTAAGTCCGAGCGAAGTCCACGCCAGCATCCCGCCACGGTAATAGAAAATTTTGTCGGAGGGAAAACCTACCTCTACCATGGCGGCCATGGCCCTGGGACTCTGACCGCAATTCGGACCGTTGCAATACAGCACCACGTTATAAGCCTCCATGCAATTCCACTTTGCAACAGAACCTGTGCAACCTAGTGCATCAAGCTGTTCGGTAATTTCATCAAAGGGGATACTTATAGATCCTGGGATAGTTCCACCATATTGGGTAATAGACGTTCTTGTATCTACCACAATGTAATTAGCACTTTGCAAAGCATTTATTACCTCGAGCTCTCCAACAGGCGTGACACCTTCCATAGGAACCATAGGCCGAATAGTCCCTTTTACCAGCATGATGTCATTAGAGAATCTCTGGAGAGTCACTAGTCCCTCCATCGAATTAAAGGTAATAGTTTTATTATCTGGTGTGATGTTCAACAGCTCATCTTCTGCCAGTAAACTAGTCGAACACAAAAAACAAAAAAACAGGGCTATAAATTTTATATTCCGTCTCATCATAGTTCTCCCGGGACTGTAATAGCGATCCTTACATTCACGATTTACTTTGCCTATCTCTATTCAAGAGTTTGTAGTGATTCTCTATCCAGGTTTAGTCGTTTTATTCCATTGCGACCTAGTTGACCAGAGACTCGTATATTATCCCCAACCTTAATCGTTTCTTTAGTCCAGCCTGCCCGAGAAAGAGCAATTAGACTGCTTGTCTCAATATCCCACAGATCGATGCCACCAAGGTCATTGGTAATTTCTAAATAGTAGTGGACATGAGGGTTTGCCCAGAATACCTCTACAACCGAACCCTCAATAGTTCCAAGTGAGTGCTCGTCATAATTAGCTGAAATCGCATGATGACCCAAAGCTAAATTATGTTTTAGACAGGCACCAACCAAGATTGCACAGACCGTTAGATAGAATTTCATCATCTGACCTCCAAAACATAAACCAAACGACTGACTTACTATGTCTATCGACGATTTATAGATCGTCCCCAATACTCGTCCAACCGATCCTCTAGTTGCAAGCTGCGGTAGAAAGCATGCGGATCGCATGAATATTCACTTATCTCTGCATCATCAGGACTTTTTTGCCGAAGGGTATGCATTTTTACTGGGCGATGATAATTGACAGGATCGGTCATGCTAAATTCCACATGTAATTGACCTGTTGAGTCTAAGTACCATCGCTCTATCACCCTCGCTCCGGATGAAATAGGCATGCCTCCAGCATCCCAAACTGTTCGCTTTAATCCACGAGATTCAACAATAAGGGTTGATCCCTCCCAATGTCCTATTGAGTAACCCATTGCAAGACTTGCATCATCAATAGCCTCTGGAAAATCTCTACCATCAAGATAAATCCGCCGAATCTCATTTAAATCTTCATGCAGGACAAATAATCGACCCTGTCTTTCAACTACTTCAATGCTAAATGGACCATGAGACATACGGATGAGCCCATCTGAAACACAACGTAGTATTGGATCATCAATAGCTGGATCATAAGTGGCGTTAGAAGCCTCACCCGCTTCAGTCAAATCAAACTTATGCTTACTAAGAATAGAGGGGCGACTCCAAATACCTGTTAAATCAACTGGAGCTGGAGACATCCCAGAGGTATTTGACTCCAAAATACGAGTCGCTCGCCAGGCTCCTCTATTTTCACCATTTTCAGTAGCTATTCCCTCTATCACACCATTTTCAAGAGTGCCATCCATTATGCTTAGATGCATAAGATCAGGCAGATCTGACCAATCAAAATCAAACCTGATTTGGTTCCTATTTAGTTCCAGTAAATTTACAGGCCCACCATCAATATAAATCGCAAGACTATCTTCATGTTCCTCAAAAACAAGGCTACCAACAGCCGGCATCCCTATTCTGTTATCGTTATCTAATCGAAGTAGCCACTCTCCAACAAACTCACTGCTTTGAGATAGAACTACAGTCGGCATATATATAAAACACGCAACAAGAATTAATCGTTTCAAGTCTCCCCCCCTCCGTTTTAGGACACTAAAACTTATCTTTATTCAATCACTCAATGACATAGCTGGAATCGGCACTAAATCTCATTTAAGGCTAAACCCCTGAATCAGACTCTTATTGGAAATTCAAATCAAACTCGATCCTTTTTACACCAGGTATAGCTCGAACTACTGCTCCGAGACTTTGTTGAATGGTTCTAACACCAGGAGGCGTGCGAGAACCACCACATAAATCACAAACAACGGAACCCATGAGAGTTACAACGCCATCCGTAGCCTCAACTGTAATAGTACTCGCCGGCAAATCAGCAGCGCCCTGTAACGCGGATTCAACTCGCCCTTTCAGCTCTGCATCAGAATGATTCTGAGCCGAAACCACACCAAAAGAGCATGCAGCAAGCACATAAACTGCAACCAGAATAAATATATTGGCTTTAATTCCCTTGATCACTACCTAGACTCCAAAATTCCACCTCTATTACAAAATGCTTGAATGCAAGCTTCCACTGCTAAACCAAACTCTTCACTATCTAACCACTGCTTCTCCAGCAACACTAAAATATCTGCGCTAACCAGTTCTTGATTAAGCGTGTCTAACAACTCAGAAACTGTTTGTGAATTAATCTGAGTTGGTGGCTCGCCTCCCCAAGCATATTGATTTTTACCTGCAGCTTCAGACACATTCCAGCGCCCGATTCCTGCATTGGCATCTGCGTAAAGCATGTACAAACGCTCACAGGAAAGCTCAACGACGCGTTGCTGATCCTTAGTCCGCAGCGTGAGAAAATCACGCCGATTCATAAGCTAAACCGTAGCGGCAAGCGCCAATACTGTGCGTGCCACTACACCCCTGACTAATGGAATTTTGTAACCATTCTTTGCAAGCGGTCTTGCTCCGGCGACTGCAGCTGCCCCCACCGATTTTGCTAGCTCTTCCGTCACAACATTTCCAACCAAAAGTTGCTCAGCTGCGGGAACACGCCAGGGCACAGGTGCAACACCACCCAAAACTATCTTTGCTGACCTGCAAATCTCTTCATCCATCTCCATAACTATTGCAGCACTCACTAGCGCATGTGTCCAAGCATCCCGATCCATAACCTTGTGGTAAGCACTCTTCAACCCATTAGAAGGTGCCGGCAAATCTACTGATATCAAAAACTCTTCATCCGATAAGACATTTTCATGTTGGACATCATCACGGGGCAAAACAAAAAAATCAGAACTAGAAATAACTCGATTCCCCGATGGGCCAGCAACATTAAATGACGCATCCAAGGCAACTAGTGCAGGAGCAACATCAGATGGATGCACAATAAAACTAGGTCCACCGCCAAAAATCGCATGTAGCTGATTTTCACCTACTATTGAAAAGCACTCATTACCCCCTGCCTTATAACAAGGAAATCCATTTCGGTAATACCAGCACCAAGGTCTCTGACAAACATTTCCAGCAAGTGTTCCGGTATTACGAATCTGAGGTGTTCCTACTTGTGCTGCCGCTTCGGCAAGCACCTTATAGTCATCAGAAATTCTAGGATTATTAGCAAGGTTGCTCAGAGTTGTCAGCCCACCGATAGCCACGCCACCCAGACTATTGAAACTTACCTGATCAACTCCTTCTAATGATTTGAGGTTCACAAGAACGTCTGGAACGTCTTGTCCTGATCGATTGACAACTCTTTCCTTAACCAACTGCAAAAGATCTGTACCTCCACCTGCAAACGACACGGAATGCCCATCTTCCCTTGCAGTGCGAACAAACTCTATCGCCTCATCCACAGTGCCCGGATTCTGGTTTGTGAATGTCTTCATGCCAGCGCCTCCAACATCCTATCCCGAGTGATGGGAAGGTCTTTCATTCGTATGCCTGTAGCATTAAATATTGCATTAGCGACCGCTGATGGCGGACAGATGATTCCCATTTCCGCCACAGTTTTTGCGCCAAACGGCCCAAAGCCATCATCAGTTTCAATAAAACTCACCTCAATCTCTGGAGCATCTACATGCGTTATGTGTCGGGCACCATAAAAACCCGCATTAAGCGGATGTCCGTTCCTGACATCGTAAAGAAGATCCTCATGCAACGCCTGGCCGATACCTTGTTGTACAGCACCACGGATTTGATCCCTAGCTGGCAAAGGATTCAGTATTCGACCTGACTCATGGACAGCTACATATTTTTTAATGCCCACATGTCCAAGTTCGGTATCTATCTCTACTTCTACAAAATGTGCGCCAAAACACGCGCGGCGTCTCCCATCACCACTTGGGTTTGGAGTTGCCGATGCAATTAGAACTTCATCATCTGCGGGCAACCCCTTAGCTGCAATTTGCTCCTTAAGATCAATAGCTGCCTGCATAACCGCATAACCTGTACTTGTAGTAGTTCGGGCCCCTGACTCGCCAATAGAGTATGGGCAGCGATCCGTATCACCCCACACAATATCTATATCAGATACTCCGACATCGAGCGCTTCTGCAGCAATAAGCGACATCGTGGTTTTTGCTCCAGGTCCAATATCAGTTACGCCAACAAATAGCGTGTATTGCCCACTGGAATCGACACGAACAATTGCGCTGCTAGGGGATATCGTAGAGTTGAACATCACAAATCCCATACCGGCACCACGTTTTATGATTCCCAAATCCGAACCAGGCTCACTACGCCACCTCTCTCTCCATCCAAAATCTTCAGCGCCCTGTTCAATACACTGGTCGAGAGAATAATTTGTGAAAGGCTCTTCTTCTGTTGGTTTCCGCATATTTTTTAAGGCGAACTCAACAGGATCTAGGCCAACCTCATATGCTATGTTGTCCATGATAGATTGAATGCCAAAATAGCCTTGAGGGTATTGGGGAGCCCGAAAGTTTCCTGAGACCATGCGATTTGTATGAACCGGATAAATCTTTCGGTCAACATTAGAACAGCTATAAGCATCTATCCCAGCAATGTTTCCTGATCTTCTTAGATATGGGCCCATTCCACTTAAAGCATTCATTTGTATGGCAGTTACCGTACCATCATCAGTTACACCAATCTTGTAATCCTGAACGGTATGCCATCGACCATGTGTACCTAACCAATCATCCTTGCGTGAAAGCTCTACCATCACAGGAACATTAGTCTCTTTTGACAACATTGCTGCGATTAAATCGAAGTAATAGCTACCATTCTTATCGCCAAAACCACCACCCATATATTTACAAATAACCTGAATCTGATGATCATCAATGCCAAGGTCGCGAGCGTTATCATGCCGACAGTTAGAAACACCTTGGGTTGGTGTATGCAAAATAAGCTTTTCTCCCTCCCAGTGAGCCAGAGCAGAGCGCGGCTCCATTTGCGCGTCCTGCACAAACGCTGTTGTATAACGATCTTCAAAAATATGATCAGCCTGCTGAAAACCCGCCTCAATATCACCTGATTGATTTCCAATAGGTTCCTGGCGATTTTGATCATCATGAGCCATGTTCCCATCAGGCCATATGGCAGGGGCCCCTGGCTGTAATGCCTCTTCGGGGTCAAGAACAAATGGTAACTCCTCATAAGAGACTTCAATTAGCTGAATAGCCTCCTCTGCTATATGCCGATTGATAGCTGCAACTGCAGCTACTGGCTGTCCCACAAACCTTACTGGATTAGGAAACATGTGCCTCAGGCGCCTCGTAATATCTTTTACAGCGTCGTTGTACTGGCGTCCTCCTGAGATAGACCCAGAACCATAAATGAGTTGGTGAGTTTCATGAGTAATAACGGCCCGAACCCCGGGCAATGCCTCAGCCCTTGAGGTATCAATACTTATAATGTTGGCATGGGGCACATTGCTGCGCAAAACCCTTGCATACAGCATTCCTGGCAGCTTTATATCGCGATTATATGTGGCTTTTCCAGTGACTCTTTCATATGCGTCAATGCGAGGAATATCATGACCGACAGTTTTTAGAGGATCTATTGCCATCATGCGCCTCCCGTTCTAGAGGCATCCATTACTGCCTCAACAATCGCATTATAATTAGAACATCGACAGAGATTTCCTGCTAAGGCATGCCTCACCTCATCTACCGTTGGCTCTGGGTTTTCCTCAAGCAATGCAGTAGCCGACATCAATTGACCAGAGGTACAAAACCCACATTGCGGGGCATTATGTTCCATGAATGCCTGCTGCAAAACAGATAACTGACCATCTTTCTCAAGACCCTCAACGGTCAAAACATCTTGGCCATCAGCCCAAACTGCCAATGTGCTGCATGAATAAACGGGTTCTCCGTCTACCAGCACAGTGCAGGAACCGCATTCCCCACGATTACATCCAATTTTAGAACCCGTTAGTTCTAGATGATCACGAAGAAGTTCTATTAAAGTCCAACGGTCCTCAACCTCGATTTGGTGCAATCTACCATTCACAGTAATAGTGATTGCTGTTTTTGGAACATCTGTGACTTCTGGCTCCAGAACTTCCCGATCCGTTACCTCCTGCGCCTTAAGTGGCGAAGAATTTGCTACAACAAGGGCTGCTGCCCCAGTGCCACCGATAAAATCTCGTCTGCTTAGATCTGAATATGATGAACCCGCTTCACCTAACTGTTGATTTTCCTTGTCATCTTTCTTGTTCTTTACGGAACTTGGCCCTTTCGAAATAGTCATAATCCATATCCTCGTGATAACGCGTTGACGAAACGCCTCTCTAAAGAGCACAAAGCCCTCTTATGCTTTTACCGATCTTACCTCTTCAGTTACTTAGAATCATCCTTCAAATTAGACGCTATAGATTATTCAAGTAATTCAACATGGAAAAAGCTTTTTTAATGATGGCCACCCTTATTAATATTTTTTTATGGCTAACTCTAGTAATCCAAGCTACAGTCTTGTCGATGATTACCAGACGTACCGTACTAGCAGCACCGTTTTTTGCCGGACTAGCTCAAACCCTTAATGCACAAATGGAGAACAGTAGGATGTTATTGGCTATCCATCAAAATACTTCTCGAGCAGCAGGCTTTCGGGGTTCATTAGAGGGTTATGCTTCAGCCGGAATTCAGTATGTTGAACTAAACAGCATTCTGTTAGACGAGTTTCTTCAAACAGACACGCTCAGCGGTGCTCGACAGCTATTAACAGACTTAAACTTAATCCCAGTATCAGGGGCTGTGACGTTGCATGATATATGGCTACCTGGGCCTGAACGCCAAAACTCCCTAGATACATGGCGTCATCGCTGTGAACAATTTGTTGAACTTGGTCTAGAAAAAGCCTACTCACCCTCAGTTACACGCCGTCCAGTAACGGTAGAAGATTTTGCGGCCACTCCTGACTGTATTCATGAAGTCGGGGAGATCACAGCAGAATTTGGTCTAACTGCTATGATCGAGTTCACTCGAACATCGAGCCATCTATCTACACTGACCTCAGCACTTCAGGTAATCCGTGCAGCCGAACACCCAAATATCAAACCTATGCTTGATTTTTTTCATTTCTGGTCAGGCCTAAGCAAATTTGAAGATTTAGATTTACTTCAACATGGCGAATTAGCTCATGCTCACTTTCAAGATCTCCTTGATACGCCTAAAGAACTGATTAATAACGACTCAAGGATCATCCCGGGAGATGGCATAGCTCCAATCGAAAGAATTTTGCGAAAGTTATCAGAAAAAGGCTATGAAGGTGCCCTCTCCGTCGAGCTTTTCCGCGAGGAAATCGTAAATGCTGATCCTTCACAAATGGCATCGGAAATCCGAGAAAAATGTGAGGACGTTATGCGTGAGGCAGACGTACTTTAATACTCGTCCTAAGGCATTTCCGCTAATTGCTGCAAAAGCTGTCCTCGAATCGTGTTAGCAGGCAAAAACCTTTGTGCTCGCTGACCCGTAAAAACTTCTCCTGTATAAATAATCCCCTCAGAATCAACAGCAATCATGTGGAGTCCATAGAATTGGCCACCATTTTCACCCATTTGACCCAATTCCCCGACAACTTCTCCCGTCTCACGGTTAAGAAACCAGATCTTATTGTTAGTCAGATCTGATATGTAGAGAAACTGCTGTTCTGGATCAGAAGAAAAAGCTACGCCACCTGTTGATCCACCGGCACCGGTACCAGGGGCTAAAATAAATTCCTGCTGAAATTCTCCATCCTTGGTTGTTACATGAATTCGATTAGCATTACGATCAGCCGCATAAACAAGACCATCATTCGATACATTCACCGTCAAATGACCCGCAAAATCTCGGGGCATCGGACCATTAGGAGTGTAGGCATGATCTGCATCATCCGTACTGATCTCCGATAAAGGTCTGCCATAAGCACCCCAACCACGCTTAAACTCAAAGGTATCCAGATCAAAAATTAAGATGCGGCCACCCAGGTAGTTATCCGCAACATACATCTCATTGTCTTCCTCAATGATCCTGATCTCCTCAAGACCACCAACGATCATCGGCGTCTCCGGAGGGTACTTCTCACGAAATGCTGCTACTGCTGCTGCCTGCTGTGCTTGCTCTGCTGGATCTGCTGCAAGTGCCGGACGAGGGGGCCGCGGAAGAAAGCGATAAACTGGCCCTACACCACCCTCTCCAGGCTCTCGGATCATAGGAGAAGGCAAACCTACTCGCCCCCCTCCTTCTCGTTCTGGGGTACGCGCTACCTCAGCGACTACCTCGCCTGTCTGAGGATCATACTTACGCACAGTATCCTGACCTAGATAGACAAACCCTTCGTCATCTACATCCATACCATGGCCCTGAGGAGCATCAAATGACCCAATGACATTGCCCGCAGCATCAAAATGAATCATCGATGGCGGTCTAACACAGCATTCGGCAATAGATGGCGAGGGTTCAGCTCGAAGTTCTAATGCCGTTAAATCATTAGGTCGGTTATAAACCCAAATATCACTATTGCGATCAATTGCAATACCCATCACTCCACCTATCTTCCAATCGTTAGGTAGAGGTTTTGGCCATGCCGGATCCACATAGTAGTTTGGAAGCCCCTGAGCTAAGGCGCTACCATTGATATAGAAAAAGGCCGCTAGAGCCGCTGTTAATACACTCTTAAAAAGCATGGTTTGCGGGTTTGTTCTCATCATTGTTAAATATCCCCCTCAGGATGTGACCCTCATTTGAAGTCTACACCTGCTATCAAGGCCGTCAATCAAGTGTCAGCGCTGCATTTGCAATAGAAACCTTCATAAGAGTTTTTTACGAAGCATGCGAGAGTTTATCGCAGTTAGCTTTAGCGCCTATTTTAAATTTACAAAAAACCTTTCTATGTGCCTGCTATTCCCTAATCTACTGAGTGGATGCACTATGGGTACATTGTTTTCGATGACATTCGAGGCCACGTAGATTTCCGGGTAGCCCTCGACAAAACGTCTACCGCTCCCCTGGATTGGGCGTGTTCAAGAGCACCCATGCGTCGGCTGAAGTCAATGAGATCTGAATCTGTCAGCGCTTGATCACGAAATAGCAAAACTTCGTGATCTATACAAGCCTGATGAATTGACTCAAATTGGGCTTCGCCCACGCAACTAAAATCAACACCGGTTAGTTCTGCGCAGAGCGCCGCACCGGTCGGTATCGCGTTGATCGTCGTTGATGACATCGTTATCTCTCTCGGCCCCTGGAACCGCGTTAAGTCAGGCCCGAAGCCACACGTTTAGTGCTACCGACGCCGCAACGCAGACGGCGGCACCTACGGTCATTAATAGCCCAGCCCTCGCCATATCCTTGATTGAAAAATAGCCCGCCGAGTAAGGAATAATTGTCGTCGGCCCTTCACTGACGAGAATAAACGCCAGTGAAGAGGTGAATGCCGCGGGTGCTGCAATTGACCAGACGTCTATTCCCAAGTCCAGCGCTAGCGCGACCAGGATGGGCATAATGATACTCGCAGTAACTGTGTTGCTCGAGAACAGCAGATGCAACCCGGCGACAGCCAATACGATCACAAATGGTTGTAAAAGCGCTGGCACGAAGGTGATCTCGCCAAGCAAGACCCATGCCAGCCAACGGGCTGCACCCGTCTCGAATACGGCGAGACCGAGCGACAGCCCAGCGACGATCAACATGATCCCACCCCAGTTGATATCGTCTTCCGCTTCTTTCCAGGTGAGGACTCGCATACCCGGCAGGAACAACGAAAGTCCACCAGCCAGCGCCACGGCTTCTATCGGTGGCGCGAACCATCCTCCGGTCCAGCCCGAGAGCATTGGCGTGAAAAGCCACGTCCCTATCACGACAGTGAAAATCAATAACGTCTTCCACTCAATTGCCTGCAGCGGCCCAAGCTCATCGAGCCGTCGCTGAATATCGGCGGTGGTGATTGGCAGGCGTTCTACTTCCGGCGGAAAGAGCCACAGAAGCAGGCGCCAGCAAACCGGCACCATGAGCAGCGATGCGGGTACGCCATAGGCCATCCAACGGGCAAAGGAAACGTCGACCTGAGCGAGTTGTTTGAGTTGTGCGATAGCTACGAGATTTGCCCCGGTCCCCGCAGGAGTTGCTATGCCCCCAATCAGTGGCCCGAACGCGGCGGCGATCATAATCGCCCGGCCAAAATTGCTTGCTCCGGGTTTCATGCCGACATCGCGCAACAAGCCAACACCGATCGGTAACAAGATCGCGGCAGCCGCCATGTCTGTGATCCACGACGACAGGAGAGCCCCGGAAGTGAGAATGCCGAGTAGCACCAAGTCGGCGCGGGTACCGACTTTATTCAGTATCTGGTAAACGAGTCGCGTACCCAGTCCCGACCGCGTGAACGCAGCAGACATCATGAGCACACCGATAAAAAACGTGATGATCGGGCTACCAAACCCAGCTCGAACCACTTCCGAGTAACTTGAGATCTGCAGTAGGGGCACCAGGAGAACGACTATTAGAGACGTGACCGCAAAAGAGACTGCTTCCGTCACCCAGAGCGTTACTGCAAAAGCCATAATGGCAAGGCATGCCTTGCCGCCAGACGTTAACAGAATAGACAAACCCGCACGTTCAAGCGCAGCTGGCTCTGGCAACAGTAATATGCCAACTAACAAAGCTACAGCAGCAATAATTACGAGTAGGTTGCGGTCGATCATTTGAGTCCTAAAGAGTTAAACGCCAACGGCGTGGGCCTCTGATTTATCATTTGAAGTCATCATGATTCGTCGCTTCCTAATCTACAAGAAATTATCAGAATTATCCGGGCCGGGAACTCGCAGACGAACGTCATTTGTTCTAATCCAAGGTTACCCTTTGGAGCGCCATTGGGTAAAAAACAATAACAATAATTATTTGTTTTATCTGCTCAATGCCTGAAAAAAACTAACAACTACTTAGCTAGAAATTGTCGACCAGTTCTGAATAAGATGTTCTGCTGTTCTCCACGCAAGTGCTTGAGCCGTTAAAGTTGGGTTATGAGCTCCGCTGGTGCCCATGACCGAAGCTCCTAGTAAGCCGAGATTTGGCACCTCATGTGAAAAGCCCCAACAATCAACAACATTAGTTTCCTTATTATTTCCCATACGTGTCCCGCCGTATGCATGAGTTGATGGACCCATTGTTCCTGTTGGTTGACGAAAAGTGGCAATGGCACCAGCCTCCAAAAACCACTTTTCCATTTTATCTTGAATAAAGTATGCGACTTTACGTTCGTTTTCTTTTAAGTCAGCTGTAATACGACAGACTGGAAACCCAAGAGGATCTTTGACAGTTGGATGCAAGTCCAAATAGTTTTCTTTATAAGGCAAAGTTGACTTCTGCAAATAAGAATTCACCCATCGATCAGCATTACGCATGATGAAAGATTTCCAATCAGATCCCCAGCGAGGCGCCATATCAAACGTATGCATATTTGCCGCTGTGATAGGTCGACGATCAGAATACACCCAAAGGTTACCTCCGCCGATAAAATCTAGGCCTGTATGATCAAAATTATCATCAGCCCACTCATCTGCGGCTATACCTTGAGCGGGTAATCCATACCAACGATTAAGCTCATGAGGGAAAAGGGCCAATACACCTGCACTCGTATTATGAGTCATATAATGACGTCCAACTTGGCCATGATTATTTGATAGGCCATTGGGATATGCATCAGAGTCTGATAAAAGTAATAGACGAACATTCTCATAGGTGTAGCCTGCCAGTAGAACCACATCAGCTGGCTGCAAATATATCTCTCCATTCTTTAAATATTCAACGGCACTTGCACGCCCATCTTTATCTACGTGAATACGCGTGACATGCGCTTCAGTAACGATTCCTAAATTACCCGTTTTTTGTGCCTTAGGAATAGTAGAAACTGCTGTCGAATTCTTAGCCTCCACATGGCAGCCTCCTCGATCACAAAAGCCGTGATAAAGACAAGGCGCGCGGTCATCATAAACCTGAGTATTTATGGCTGCTGGACCAGGAAATGGATTCCACCCGAGTCTTCTCCCAGCATCACTCATCATTTCAGTAAAGCCTGTACCCCTTAAGGGTGGCATGGGGTATTGACGAGAACGTACTCCTTCAAAAATATTCCCGCGCCGATCAATAACGCCATTGATATTTCCTGCTTGTCCCGAAACGCCAATCTCATGTTCGACTTTATCGTAATACCACTCTAGATCTTCTAATTTGAGAGGCCAATCCTCAACAGTTGAACCTAGTGGGATACGTGATGCCCCGTAACGGCGAGCAGTCTCGCTAACAACCTTAAAGTCCCATGGATTCAATCGCCAACTCTGTGCCCACCAGTGCATAGTTGTCCCGCCTACTGCATTCATCATAGGATGTAGATCCACACGAGGTGAATCCGGCGATGAACTAGTCGCACGATGCACAGGAATTTCTCTATTAGCCTTTTGCACAGACTGCGGCCAACCATGAACCTCATTACGTAACTCATCCGGTGCAAAATCGCGGGGAGAAAGCCATGTCCCAGCTTCAAGCGCCACAACTTCCAATCCTGACTCAGTGAGTGGCAAAACAGCCAATCCTCCAACTCCTCCAAGCCCTATCAAGACAACATCGGTTTTATTAAGCCTGACAGTCATGCCTTCTCACACACCCTATTCCCAACTCTTTACAAATAAAAAGATCTTTTTTCTCATTCAGCTCAGATTTCATAGGATCCTTAGTTTAGAATCAACATATAACGCTTATACAAGATCACAAAACAATCAAAGCGTAATCTGCAGGGGATCATCATGCTCGCACAAAAAAAAATTTGCACATTCATCTTTGCAATCCTGAACACATTTGCACTTAGCGTAACTGCCCAGACTCAGAATCCAGGCAACTTCCAGTTCCACCTAGAAGAAGCAACCATTGACGATGTACATCAGGGAATTCAAAGCGGACAAATTACCTGCTTAGGATTAGTTGAAAGCTATCTTGATCGGGCAATGGCCTATAACGGGGTCACTAATCAACTTGTGACTTCAAATGGCCAAGAAGTTGAAGAGGTGCCAGGTGTATTACGAGCTAGAAGCGAAGTGGAATATCCCACCGAAACCGTAGAAATAACTGAAATTCTGCCAGATTTTGACCAATATCAAGGAAAACCTATTGAGTATGGAAGGATGGAACCAACAGCATCCGACCCGACGGTCTACCAGCAATATGGAATGACAGTTGGTATGCCTAATGCTGGACAGATGAATGCCTTGGGCACTCTGAACTTGAGAGGAGAACGTTCAGTAACGTGCAAGGGTGATTCAGACCTTCATCCGTCCGCAGGGTCATTACCAGCCAATGCTCATGCTGTATGTGAGGTATTTCGCCAGTATCCAGATGCTCTCGAACAGGCAATGGGACTGGACGAAGAATACGGAACTGACCCCGACCTTGAAGCATTACCAATGTATTGCATTCCCTTCAGTTTTAAGGACCCTTTTGATACTAAGGATATGAGAACAACAGCGGCAGCTGATGCCCGTTATGACATTGACTTTCCCTCCAAAGATCATGTGCTTGTAGAACAACTGAGAGATAAGGGAGCCATAATTTATGCAAAAGCAGTCAATACTGAATACAACGGTCGTGCACGTGCAGCCTCCGTTGGAGGACGTAATGAGTCACCCGTGTCATTACCCACCTCTATGGGATACCAACGAAGCTCCTGGTCAGGCAACCCTAGCAATGTCTATGACAGTACGCGTTCTGCATCACTTGGATCAAGCTCAGGTTCTGCGGCGGGAGTAAGTGGAAACTTAGTAATGTGCAGTCTCTGTGAAGAAACCAGCATGTCTTGTAGAGGTCCAGCAAATCACAATTCTGTTGCTCTTCTTCTACCACACAAATCGATGATTTCATTTCTTGGCGCAGCTATTGGCGCCGACGTTTATTATGATCGAAGTGGTGTACATTGCAGATCAATCACAGACTCAGCAAAAGTCTTAGATGCACTCAAAGATCCCGAGGATGGGTACTATGATCCTCGTGATATATGGACAACTGTACCACGAGTTAGTGTGCTGGAAGAGGGCTATTCCCAGCATATAGTTGAATCTGCAGAACCAGGATCATTGGCAGGAATGCGAATTGGTGTCATTAGAGAATCCATGCTCAAGTTCCCCGGAGTTAGAGCAGATGAGCCGATTGTCGATGCTGCTATTCGTGAAATTGATGAAGTACTTGGAGACTACTTAGGAGCAACATTGGTCGAATCTACAGATCCACTGTGGCCAAATGACCCTGATGTAGAAGACATGCAACCATCCTATGGAGACGCGCTCGCCGAGCTTATACCAATCTTTTATCCTGATATTATTTATTGGCTGAATGCATCAAACCAACCAGCATTTCCTGAAGTTGCTACTAAAATACAACGAACCGAATATGCTCCTGGCATTTTCCATGGTTCTGGCAATATGGAACCCCTTGACTACATGATCGCTTTGGGCACAGGACAAGAACCTATGCCGAGGAGCCTGAATATCCGTTCTATCCAGTATGTCGGGGTCTCAAATATATTTAGATACCACTTCACTAAATATGCAACACGTCGTGCATCCGACTGGGCAGAGCTCGGGTTTACTGAAACCTTGGTCGATTTTGCCACTTTAAACGAAAGGTCTAAATTCTGGGGTGACGATGGACGAGCCTGGTTCAAAAATATCGAAGAGCTTGAGGATGTGCGCCGCCCACTAGGCGAACGCCAAGGTATTGATGAGCGGATTAAACTCCGCGAACTACTGCGTCGTCTTGAATTAAAAGTGATGCTGGAAAACGACCTAGATGTGCTCGTACGACTGCATTATTCACTAGCTCCTGGAATCATTGGAACGTCTCCTCAACCTCAACCTGATGGAGATATACGTAGTGAGATCCGAATGGGCCCTTATGCCGGTCATACTAGTGTCTTGATTCCAGCCGGTTATGTGCGTACTGCCTATGACCCAGCCTTTACCTTAAGTGAGGATAGGCAGAGCTACATACCTACTAACAACAATACTCCAACCACTTTGTCCGAGCCGGGGGCACCGTTTTCGTTAGTCTTCAGGGCAGAGATAGGTAGAGAGGACATGATCCTTCGCGTTGCATCAGCTTATGAGCAAGCCACAAAGCGACGCGTATCACCACCAATGTTCCCGCCAATAACAGGCGAACCATAAGATAAAATAGCCATCGCTCGGCTTGCAAAATTCATGCAGGCCGAGCGATCAGAACGAAAAAATAACTTAATTACTCAACGGCACAAAGCGTCGAGTAGATTCAATATCGCAATTGAATGGAGACATCTCTAAATGAGGTGAGTAGATTAAGTCCCGTCTGTGCGTCATTGACCCGACTATGTACTCTGGATCCTCAAGTGTGAACTCCACAGACATGTGCGTACCACCTTCTAGCAACTGATAACTCTCCACCACGAATTTCTGTGCACCCGAAGGAATTCCATTTTGGTAAGGAGAACGATGGTCTTCAAAATTCCTTGTCTCAACAACTAGCGTATCACCTTCCCAATGCCCCACCGAATAACCCTCTGCAAAACGCTCTGCAGCATCGGGATATCCTTGTTGGTCCATATGCACCGTCCGTTCACTATCAAAATACTGAACACGAATTTCAATTGTCTCATCAACCTCATTGAACTGAATCTGCATTGGGTAAAGCTCTGTATAAACGATAGGTCCAGGAGTGGGTCGTCCAATACAGTTCAATTCAGGGTTTTCACCAGAATTTTCATCAAATGCAGTCATTGCGGCTTCGCCACTAGCTGTCAATGTAAGATCACGCCTCATTAGCTGATCTAAACCTCCAGGGTAATCATAGAGACGCGACTCATCAGCAAACCATATACCTTCAATGCTGGTGGTAATCGCACCCGAACTTACGGTTAACGGGCCTCGAGGAGTCTCACCACTTGAAAGAGGTAAGTTTTCACCCTCTTCATTTTGAACCCAGTCGAGCAAGCCATAGGGCCTACCATCACGAGCAGCATGTACACCAAAAGTCACATGATCGCCCAAAGCAAGCATGTCGTCAGTCCAACCCCTGCGTCGGGCATTAGCTGCTGCACCTGTCTGAATAGTCCACTCAACAATCTCACCTGAATCATTAGTTGTTTCAACGGTAAAGTAGGTATGTGGATTCCTTAAGCTATACTCAGTAATCATGCCCTCACGTATTGTGACAGTCTCCAGATCTAAAGCGGCATCGCTATGATGACTGGAAACAGTTGATACCCCTGAAAACATCGTGACTAGGATTAGAATTAATCTCATTTTTTAATCCTCCCCCAAAATTGGTATAAAGCATTCTACTGATATTCCACCCTTCATGACGAATAATTAATATCAGACATAGATAGTCTGCAGACTACAAACCCAACTTTATTCATTCATTACACAATGAGATATCACTAACTAAATACACTGTAACTTATGAAGAACCAGGATTAACATCAGATAAACTATAAGCTGAGTCGTTAACAAATGAGATAAAAATGCGTTATAAAAATTTACATATAATCAGCTTTCTACTGTTATTTTCGGGAATTTCTAATGCACAGGGTTGGACAGAATACGTCTACCTAAACGACTTTTTTAGTATCAATTTTCCAGGTGATCCGGAAATCAATGAAACCACTTATCTCTCAGAGTTTGATGCAACCTATCCAGCACGGATCTATACCGTACAGTCAGAAAAAAGCCTTTACTCAGTCACCGTCGTAGATTTTACCGATGCACAAGCCATCCATGCCGCTATGGAAAAAACAGAAGCAGCCACTAGTTCTAGCACTTGGATCAATGATCAACGTGCAGCCGTAGCTCGTGCCGCTAGAGAAATTCGCAGTAGAGCGGGTGAAATCACTCATGATGCTTGGTCACATATTGATCGCGTCGAAGGACTTCAGTTGCAGATCACCAATTCCGATAATTCCCGCACTTATGCGGGAATTTATATGAATGGGAACTCTAGTCGTCTCTTCATACTAGAAGCAACAGTAGCCCCAAGGTCGATGCCTCCCGGTCAGTTTCAGCAGTCGCTGGGGTTTGTGAATTCCACAGGAAATAGAATACGCTACCAACTGTCAGCAAACGGTTGCACAATATGAATATAGCCCTTGTAAGGGTTCCGACCAACGTTACCAATAAGTGCCATGATGGCGCTATGTAGGGAGGTTTGCATGTCAGTCATTGAAATGTTTAGGCTCATAAGGGTCTCAACCACCAACTTCTTACAAGCAATTACTTTTTTGCTAGTGATAATGCTGGGTCAAAATGTGTTGGCACAGAATATAAGCGACCCACCCGATGATGGGATAACACCTGCGGATTGGGCTTATGGAGTTGCACCTCCCTCAACTGATGTTGATACGGTCTTTGACCTGCCGGGTTCTGCAGGACCATTTACCTATGGTCAAATTCGAGACGCATTTGCCCCAGCTGACTGGTACCCAAATGATCACCCAACTATGCCAGATATCGTTGCAAACGGCCGCTATCCTGATGTATGGGCCTGTGCACTCTGTCATTACCCTAACGGTAAAGGGCGCCCAGAAAACGCGGGCATTGCTGGCCTTCCTAAAGACTATTTCATACAACAGCTTCGTGATTTTCAGAACAATATGAGGAAAAGCGCTCAGCCAAGAAAATTCAATACGAGTCTTATGGTTACGATTGCTCAAGGGATGACAGATCAGCAAATCGAAGAGGCTGCAGAATACTATGGCTCAATGCCTTGGACGCCATGGGTACGAGTTGTTGAGACCGAAGAAGTGCCCAAAAGTCGCTTCGTGGTTGGCATGTATGTGCCAATTGAGGATGAAGGAGCAGGTATGGAGCCTCTTGGTATGCGAATAATGGAAACTCCTGAAGATGTTGAGCGCGCAGAGATCATGCGAGACCCAACAGCAGGATTTATTGCATATGCTCCCATAGGTTCGGTAGCTAAGGGCCAAGAATTAGTCACAAATGGTGGCGGTAAAACAATGCAATGTGGTATCTGTCATGGAGCCGATCTAATGGGTCTAGGCTATGTACCAGGGATCGCTGGACGTTCACCAAGTTATACTGTCAGGCAACTATATGACATAAAAATGGGTTCAAGACGAGGCACTTCAACAAGCTTAATGCAACCAGTTGTTACAGGCCTGGAAGTTGAAGATATGATAAATATTGCAGCATACTTGGCTTCTATGGATATTGAGAATTGATATAGGTATGCCTTAAAACACAGGAGACTAACGAAGTTGAAAAATAACAACTATCAGTCTGGGGGCGGATTTAACCGGGTAGTAGCGTTTCTTTGTTTATTTGTATGCTCCTCTGGTGCAAGCAGTCATCATTCAAATGCCGAGTACAATTTTGAGGTAACAGAAGAATACGTTGGACAAATTGTTGGAGTAAGTTGGAGAAACCCTCACGTAAGGATTTCACTTCAGTCGACGCGTGACAATGGTACAGAAGTGATCTGGGATCTTGAATTGCTAACTGCCAATAACTTGGGTCGTCGTGGGTTAAGCCAAGAGATGGTCGAAGTAGGTGAAACAGTCCGGGTAGCTGGTCATCGCTCTAGACGTCGCGACAGTATTTATCTCACAAATATGCTCCTCCCCGATGGCACTGAAATCCGTACTAGAGGGGATACAGAGCCACGATGGTCAGAGAATAATATTGGTTTCACGGCTACACCCTTAAATCAGGATCTCTTCGCTGATGATGATTCTGAAAGCATATTCCGAGTCTGGCTACCATCAGAACGCATCAGAACTAGCGAACATACGCGACTACCGCTTACAGATTCGGCTAGAGCAGTGAAATCATCTTGGGATTCAGTCACAGATGACCCGCAAATTGGCTGCCAACCGATTGGCATGCCAGAGGCAATGTTTAGTCCAAATCCGATTGAATTTGTTAGAAACGGAGAAAACATTACGCTCCGACTTGAAGAATGGGATAACGTCAGAACTATCTATATGACGGCAGATACAAGTCTGCACGATCAACGGGCTACGATCATGGGATACTCGGTTGGTCAATGGGATGAAAATACTCTCGTCGTTAGAACTTCAAATATTGATTACCCCTGGATGGACTATGAAGGAACTCCACAAACCGAAGCTGCAGTCGTAACTGAACGGTTTATGCTCAGTGCAGATGAACGTACTTTAGATTGGGAGGCAACCGTAACTGATCCGGGTACTCTTACGGAGCCTGCCCTTGCATTTACTGCACACTATGAATGGGCTCCCGAAGAGGAAATTCAGGCGTATGATTGTGCTGTTCTGTAGCATCTTAACCATCTCTAGCATAAGACTTTTTTATTTTTAAGTGTGCTGAAGAGGTTTGACCTTGTGTGTATACGATTGTGTATACATTGATAAACCCTGGAAGTAGCCTGCCCCCTGCGCTGTTATAAAAACAACTACAGTCTAAATTGTGACTGAAACGAATTTAGGTATAACTTCCCCCCTCAAACCTTTTAAAAAAATTAAGTTTCATCTAGCTACTCTTTCAAGCTCGCATAAGCTCTATCTAAAAGACGTTGCGGATCACCCATAACCTCATCCCATTCAGCTGTGGGACGAGCAGAAATGACCTCCTCAAGTGTCGCGCCCCCAGCAATCAAAATTGCAATACGCTCCCGAATTTCTCGAAGCATCGCAACATAGTCAGCCAGGTCTCTATAGGTTCCAATTGGGCCATGGCCAGGAACAACAATCGTATTGGTCTCAATTTCTTGCAATACAGACTCACAAAACAAGATAACCCCGTCTATTCCTCCACCGTTATCCGCATCTATAAATGGATACCCGCTCCTATTAAAAACATCACCCATATGAACTACATTCGAGCCGCGAAATATAACCGCAGTGTCCCCTGTCGTATGAGCAGGCCCGAAATGCATCAAATCAATAGTTTCACCATTGAAATAAAACTGCATTTGATCCTCGTAAGTAATAACAGGTAGTGCTTGATCCATATATGGACTCTGCTCTACTAAAGCCGTTACCAAATTGACTACCTGGGTCTCCGTCATCATTTGTCTTGAATTAATATGAGAAACCATCCAGCTACCAACGGCTCCCATGAGAGGATTACCACCCGTATGGTCAAAATGCCAATGTGTATTGATCACAAAATCTGCCTCACCTCCACCCAAGGCGCTAATTGATGATCTTATCTTTGGAACTAATGGCGCAAACTGGTCATCAACGATCAAAACGCCTTGACTACTAATAGAAGCAAGCACGTTGCCCCCGACACCAAATAGGACATGCAAATCTGAAGAAATTGACTCTACCCTTATTTCTACAGCATCAAAATTTATACCTCGGCTAACATTCAACTCATCAGGAGTCATCAGGTTTTGAGCTCGTACAGAAATACAGCTTATTGCACCTATAAAGATCACAAGTTTTTTCATGGAGCCTCCCTTTAATTCACGTTGGTTAAACGTATCGCCCTATGGCAATGCAAATACATAGAGGGCATTACCTGTAGCAGGATGACGGATATCAGGCGCAATGAGTCTTGGAACATTTCGTGGACTACCACCCCCAAGACCTGTTGGCACTGCAACAAACTGACGACCACCTGCACGGTAAGTAATTGGGAACCCTTGTACCGAAGTAGCCAATCGGGTATCCCAAAGTATCTCACCAGTTTTAACATTCACAGCCTTGAAGTTGCGATCTAAATCACCAACAAAGGCAAGTTCCCCGCCTGTAGATAACACCGCTGTCAAAAACGGAGCTCGCTGTTCTAAAGACCATAGCTCCTCCATCGTATCAACGCTGTAAGCAGCCAATTTTCCGATATTGCCATCAGTACCAGGCATCTCATACCAGCGTCTGTCGGCTGCCGTTCCTCCAGCACCTGGCGTAAACTCGACAATCCTCCCTCGAATTTCCATGCAGCTTTGACTCAAGGGTATAACAAGCTGTTCGGTTGGCTGATGGTAACTCATCGCTTGCCAGTTATGCCCACCTTCAGTACTTGGACATGCTGATGCCCACTCCCCACGAGAATTATTGATAATGTCCTGACGATATGAAGGCCGACCTGTTTCAGGATTTATCTCATCATAGACGTTCTGATAAATTGTCTCGTGATGATCAATAAACTCGCCAGTTTCCCGATCTAGTTTCCATAGAATTCCTGGTTTCCCAATCGTAAAAACTAACTGTTCATTTCCAACATCTATCAAGACTCGTTCATAGACTTCATCCAAGTCCAAAGCCTCACCCGGTGCATGTTGAAAATGCCAACTAAGATCTCCATTATCAGGATCAAGAGCAAGTGTCGTACTCGTATAGAGCGCATCATCCAATGCACTGTTACCGCGACTTACCGGCATCCATGGTTTCGCCTGTGCAACGCCCCAGTATGTTAAATCCAAGTCAGGGTCATAACTCCCCGTTATCCAGGTCTCTCCACCAGCCCGAAAAAGATTCGGCAAACCGCCCCATGTATCACCCCCAGGCTCCAGGTCTTGTGCGATAGTATTGAAACGCCAAAGTTCATTACCATTTTCAACATCGTAAGCACTAATAAAGCATTTCTCTTCCCTGTAACGATCACATCCACCCAAACCGGAAACAACTTTGCCCTTAATGACCAGGGCTCCACTTGAATTCCGATAATCCCCGTCGGTACGGTCACCAATGGTTATATCCCATATAAGTTCACCACTTCTTGAGTTAAGGGCAACGATGCGGGCATCGTTCGTAGAAACAATAATCTTGTCGTCATATATTGCTAACCCTCGCATAGCTACTGTGGGAACAGTGGGTCCAACATAGTGCTCCCAAATTAACTCACCTGTTGCCCCATCCAATGCTTGCACAACATTGCCCATATTGCCGAGATACAAAATCCCATCATGGACAATCGGGGCTGGCTGACTTCTGCCGCCTTCGGTCATTGCCCACGCCCACTCCAAGCCTTAAGTCCGATACATTCTGCGAAATTAATATCGTGCCAGAGGGCTGTAGTTCCAGGCCTGGTAATTACCACGAATCATAAGCCAGTCATCAGGATCAGGGTCACGAAGCATTTCATCGGAAACCGGTTCTAAACTCTCAATCTGGCCTTCACGAGTAAGCCCTGTAAGTCCTGCTCCTGCTCCAGACTGTTGTGCAGGGAGGGCTGATGCCACGCCCTGTCTTAAAGTCTCAGGCATTACCCCTGTTGCAACCTCACCGATGACAGTCATGTTGTTTGCAGCGAGTGTTTCATTGCCTGGATTAGCTCCATTAGCTTGGAGCAAAAAAGCAACAATCTCGATATAAGTCTGTTCTCCAAGGCTACCTGGAACACCAGGAGATGAGGGCATAGTTAGCTGAGTAAACGTAATAAGTTGTTGTGCAGTTAGTTCTTGCCAAACGTTCATAAAATCTGCGCCTGCGAGAGGCCGTGCCTCATTCAACCCTCCTAGGTCTGGTTGATGACAGCTGGCACAGTGTGTTCTATAGGCAAGAAGCCCGGCAGCAGCTTGCTCTGCCGTAAAAGGTCCATCACCGGTTATGCCTGGTGATTGGGCGCTTAAATCAAAACTAGTCAGCATTAGAGCCACTGATAAACTAGAGAGAATAAACATGTATGAATGCCTCTTTTGAAGAGGTATATATTTTTTTTTCGTCATAACGTCACCCTACTTTACAAGCCAGCCCCAGAGATTCCCCTCTGGTGCAGCTTCGCTGTCTATCTGAATATATATTTTTCCCTGGCGCAGACTGTCAACTTGATCAGAGGAAAGCTCTATCTCCCCTGAAAATGAGCCTTCAACACCTCCCACTACCATAAGCTCAGAAAAGGCTGTACCGCGAATCCCCATTCCAGGCCCCTCATGCAAACGAGCAGCTGTTACTATCCCAAGCAACCCCGTAAATGCGCCATCGATTAATAATCGCCCATTGTCAAATACTGCAGAACCTGACCCCGAACCTGCGATATCAGGAACCGTTGCTGCCTCCACAGGCATGACAGATAAACGCGCCATAAAAGTTTCCGTTGTCTGTGCTTCTGTGTAGCGGGGAGTAAAAGATAAAACAATACCAATCACTGCGATAACGCTAGCGATGCCTACACATAAACCACAAACCAAACTTACTTTATTACGCATACATTCCCCTAAAGCGTTTAGCTCTTAAGATAACCCTATATACCCTCTAGGTATCTCAATCTAATTAATGTTTAGTTGATTCTACTCTTACCATCGGCCAACCGGACACCTAAATTAAACAATTTCAGAGAGATCAAAGGCCGAAGACTGTAGAATAAGGTCAAAATTATCAATTGGAGCAGGCATGTCCCTTAATCATCCAAGACGCCGATTCATAGGTGGGATAAGCGCAACCTTAGCGACCATTACCACCGCAAAGTGGACCTCAAAAAAAGCCTATTCTCAGACGCAGCAAATGCCACAATATGCGTATGTAGGCTCATATACGTCTGAAGAGCGTAATGCTCAGGGCAACGGAATTAATGTCTATCGTATAGATGCAGATTCAAAAGATTGGCTACATATTCAAAATATTGATCTGGTTAATCCCTCCTTTCTTGCTTCAGACAGAACAAACAGATTTCTTTACTCAGTGCATGCTGATGGAGACTATGCATCAGCTTTCGCAATCGACGCACAAAGTGGTCAACTCAAGCTAATAAACCAGCAGACAACTGGTGGAACAAACGGGGTGCACCTGGCGGTGGATCAAAGTAATGGATTCCTTGTGGTCTCAAATTATGCCTCAGGTTCCATGGCGGTACTCCCAATTGCAAATGATGGGTCTCTCTTGCCTCTTAGTGATATTTTTGAACTTGAGGGCTCGCCTGGACCTAACCTTATACAACAGACAAGTTCACATCCACACCATAATCCCTTCGACCCTGAAGGCCGTTTTTTTGTGGTACCTGACAAGGGTTTTGATAAGGTTTTTGTTTTCAAGGTTGATGCCAGTAATGGCACTCTCATACCAGCAGAAACTCCATCCATTGCAAGCCGACCAGGCTCTGCACCACGCCATGCCAGTTTTCACCCAACCCTTCCGTACCTTTATGTGATTAATGAACTTGACTCCACAATGGCAGTTTTTAAATATAACTCTAGGACAGGGGGGCTTAATGAAATACAACTTTTAACAACTCTCCCCAAGGGTTTTATGGACTACAACACGACAGCCGAGGTTGCTGTTCATCCATCTGGTCGTTTTCTTTATGGCTCTAATCGCGGTCACAACAGCATTATTGCTTACTCAATCAATCAAATGACAGGCATGTTATCGCCCATTGGATGGACCAGTAGTGGTGGAGAACGGCCTCGTTATTTTGGAATTGACCCCTCAGGAACCCTGCTCTATGCCTGCAATCAGGACACCCATACAATTATTGGATTTGCGATAGACCAAAACATTGGAGAACTTTCACCGACTGGGATGATCGTGGAAACTGGAAGCCCTGTAACTATTGTTTTTATCTAATCCTTGGCTAGAAGACAATAAGATCAAACAGCTACTGATTCAGGTTTATTTATAAATTTGCCGGATTTAGGCAATGTCAGAACGGCAATAAATATAACCAGTGCCGCACAAGATAAAATTGCAAAAAGGGCAGAAAACCCCCTTGTTCCATATATCCAGCCAACCAGTGGTAATGTTGACGCCATAACGGTAAACGTTAGTGCAGACCGAACTGCGTATGCACGACTACGCCATGCGGCCGGTGCTACACGACCGACCAAAACATCATTAATTGGAATTTGGCCAAAGACAACAAGCATAAAGGCAGTTGCCACAACGAGCGCTGAAAAACCTACCATAGAAATCATGATGGCAAAAAATATTGTTTGTAGAATTGCGATAAAAGAAAAAACAGTTCGAATGGAATAATGATCAACGAGATAACCAACCACCAACTGCGCTAAAGCAGCGAACGAAAAAACCAGAAAGGCGTACCACCCAACCATCGTAGCTGTTCCTGCTAACTCTGGCATTCTTTCATTTAAGATTTTTGGTAAAGAGAAGGTTGTACTCTGGAATACAAAACCGCCTATAGCTGTAGTAACTAAAATGATACTAAACACCCAGACAACATTTTTTCCTATTAATTCTGAGCTTGTTCCAATTCCCTTAATAGAATCTTTAGTCTTTTGGTCAGGTGAATCGAAACTGGTCGTTGAAAGAAAAAACCACCAGTACAAAATACCAGTAAAAACTGATAACAATCCGGGAATCACGAAAGCACTTCTCCAACCCCATATATCAATCAGAAAACCAGTGACAAGGGCTGCACATGCCACTCCCAGGTTTCCAAAGACGCCATTAATCGCTATAGGGATGCCGGTGTTTCTTCGATCTTCTACGACCATTGCAAGACCAACCGGATGATAAATTGCAGCAAATATGCCAACCAATACCAGGCTTATAGAAATCTGCAAAGGATTATTTGCAAAACCAGCAAATACTGAACTAGCCCCAATACCAATAAAAAAAATTACCATCATTCCATCACGACTCCACCTATCAGCAAGCCATCCAGCTGGAATTGAAAATAAACCAAAGGCAATGAACCCAGGCGTGGCATATGGAATTAAGGCAGCGTAATCAATATTCCATTCAAGAGTGAGCATCAATGCAGCCGAAGTTGCAAAAATAAGCACAAAAAAATGGTCTAAAAAATGTCCTACATTAAGAAAGAAAAATTTCAGTCCATGCTGTGAATTGGCCATCATGTTACTGAGATTGTTGGATAAGAATACGCGCTAGAGTTTGTGTATCAGGTTCTAACTCATTAGTTCCAATCGGCATTCCACCAACAGAAAGCATATAGGCAATCACGTCGATAAACTCTCCATCAGTCAACGAAGTTGGATTATCCGCCGGCATAGTTACCCGGGTATATTCAAACAATGTCGCCAATGATCGCCCCTCCCATACACGAAGAAATCTCGCACGTGCTAAAGGAGGTGTTGATCCCATGTCTGGATCCTCTGGAGCTCCATTCAACCTTCGACCATGGCAAGATCCACATGTCCCCGAATAAAGAATTTGGCCTCTCTGAGCCTGTGCTTCGGTATAAACGCCATCCCAAACCGACGCTATTTGTAAACCCTCTTCAAAACCATCTAGGGTGGATGTCACCTCTGCAACTGTCACCTCACCAAAACTATTAGTCCAGGCATTTCGGATATAAGTTGCTAATGCGGCGATTTCATCTGCACCCAAACCTGGGAAGGCCGGCATTGCGCCCGCGCCTTGTTTAATATTGGTGATAATACGAGTGGCATCAGCTAATTGCTCATTTCCATTCAAAGCCAGAAATATTGGTGGGCTACCAGAACCAGAATCCATGTGACATAACGCACAGTTAGCCTGATAAATCTGCTGTCCTTGCTCAAACTGACTCATATTAGCTAATTCCTGAGCTTGGCTAGCAACAGAAACAAACAAGATACTGCTTAAAATACCGATTAATTTCTTCACTGTCCGGGCTTTCCTATTTATACCTATACCATCGCATATCAGGACCAAACATCAGAATCCGAGATGCCTTCATCTAAAACCAGTTCTGCTCTGATTGTAAGGTCTTTTTTAACTTCATTATTAGTTCTAAAAGGGAAATAATTCCTTCCAGAAACAAAGAGTGTATACATACCGTTAGGAACCCTAACCTCTGCAATTCCATTTTCATTGGTAAAAGCCCTATAAGGATGGGCCTGAACCTGTACGCCCTGGATTGGAACCTGAGTTGCAGAATCTACGGCTACTATAGTCAACAAAGAATCAGGCTCTTCCAAAACTCTAACGCGAAAACTCACGATGCTATCCTCATGTACGGCATCTGAATTCTGACGTTTGACCTTAGCTTCCCAGTTATAGAACCCAATTTTCTGAGGAGCATTTAACTCACATTCTGCATAGTAAAGAGAATCTGTACCAGCATAGACATCATCGCCAACTAAAACATCAGCCTGCTCAACCCCATCCTGGTCATGCACACAAAAAGACCACCCATCGGGCTGGCACCCAGAAGAACAGCTAACCCCAAGTTTCATATTAAAGGTTTCTCCGCACCCAATAACTGAAGGCACATCCCAAGCAGAAAGGTTTGTGTGGTGTGGTTTAACCATAAAAGAAAACTGTGATATTTCCTCACCACACCAAACGCCATTCTCTTTATATGCCGGATATATTATTGACCAGATATGTTTGCCAAGCGTGATTGGTGCATCCGCCACAAACTGAATCGTTTCATTAGCGTCATTATTAAATTCATCAAGTGAAATATGCTTTACGATAATATTCTCTTGATTCTTGATCAAAAGAATCTCGCCTGTTAGATCCATCGGCGAGGTACTACATACAATACATTCAAGCGTAATTTCGCTTCCCAGATCTACCTCATCCACTGGGTCAACCATGCTACAAGAACTAATTTTGAGCATCGAATGATTACCTGAGGTCATGGGAGACGGATCCTTATGGTTGAACCCTTTTGCCCGAAACAAAGATCAATAAACTGTTCAGGCAGATACGTCTTCCACAGCATGTGTGCCAGCAATATAACCATGAACATGACCTTTACCTAGCCCATGTTTGTTAAAGCCCCCTACAGCCTCACCCCCAGCGTATAAGCCCGGAATAACCTGGCCGCGCATATCCACAACCTGCTGACGTCCATTCACTCTTAATCCTCCATAAGAGTCATGCCAAATGACCATTATTGATAAGGCATAGAACGGTGGTTTAACGATCTGATTCATAGGAGCATCCACTTCTCGCTCAAATTCAGGATCTTTACCAGCATCAACATAACGATTCCACGTTTCCACTGTCTCAGTAAGATATTTAAGTGGCATCCTTTGGAACTCATGACCCTTAGCTATCTTCTGAGCAAGCTCTTCAATAGAGTCTCCCTTAAAGGAATAACCGTTATCAGCAATATACGGATAACGTACTTCCCAGCCAGTACGTTCAACAGAATCTTGGTCAAAAATGGCCCAAATCGGTCCTGAATAGTAGTCCGGAGCCTCTGATCCTTCGTTAAGGGCCAATGCAGCATCTAGACCATGATCGTAGTTGTACATTTCCCTGACCCACTCTTTCCTACAGTTACGCCAGTCGAGCGGTTTATGATCAAGTCCACGCCCAGGGGAACCACCATCAGCACCTGGATAACGGCTTGGAGACGGTCTGGCAGGCAGACGAACCTCATTAAAAAACCGCTTCCCAACCTGGTTCACCGCAATAAATTCTTCAAAACCAACGCTTCCAACATTGATTCCAGCAGAACCACGAAACCCAAAGGTTGGGTGGCCAGGCATCATAGTAGTGTAAGCATCTCGTGTTCCAAGACGGGGGGCTATATGAAAAGTTGTAGGATAAGAAATGTTTTGCTGCATTCCGGCTAAGTTAGCACCAACTTTAAGCCCTGCGATAAGAGCACTGGCATCTTGACCATGGGGACCTTGTAAAGCCACACCACTAGTTGGAAAAGCAGGCTCACGCATAGCGGGATAAAACATGCTGCGAACTTCGGGGTTACCCGCGTGTCCACCGCTTGCAAGAATAACCGATCTACGGGCCCTGATATGTACTGTCTGTCGGCGCTCGTCAACATTGCCATTCTGCCAGTAACTTTGCATTAGCTCACCATTATCAGGGTGCTGACGTGGTGAATAATGCGCACTGACACCTAAAATCCTTCCAGAAAAGGGATTCTCTCTAATCACTTCATCAAAGTGCCGATGAAGCATGAACTGCACACCTTTTTCTCGTGCTGAGTACTCCAAGGGACGAGATAGGGCAGCGCCATTCATAACCGCTCCTGGTCCAACCAGCCTACTAGCATCCATCATCTGTACTGGTGCAAAAGCACTTGTGCGCTCGTAATCAGCCACACCTGCATCTTCTGGGGTTATCGTCCCCGCTTTGATATCAGTCTTTTCACCCAACATGAAGAAGCAACGAGAACCACGTGCACGTGATAAACCTCCTCCTCCATGTGTACCGCTGATACGAGCAAATCTGACATAGTTATCAATAAGAAATTGCCGCGTTGCAGGACAATTCTCAGCCCAAGCGCGCACCAACTCTCTGTCATTGTATCTATAAGGACTCTGAGCTTTTGGATCGACAACAGACCAATCTGTAATGTCTGTGAAAAGGAGGTCAATGGTGTCTTCAAGCTCTTTAGGATCTTCAGCAGAAGGAACAGTTATAAATCCTTCGGTATCGCTCTCACCCTTTATATCCCGGACCTGTACGGGATCACCGCCACCTAGTGATGTAAAGGACCCGCTGTGCAACATTCTGCCGCCAAGGTCATAGTTCTGATCTACCACCATGACGCTGGCTCCGAGGTCTCGTGCCCGGATAGCGGCGGTGAGACCGGCGCAACCCCCACCAGCAATAACCACATCAACTTCATAATCCCATTGAATATTTTCGTTGGACGGAGACGATTGTGCGTGCGTATTACCTGACTCAAGTAGTGATGTTGCACCAAGCCCAGCAACAGCACTGGTCTTTACAAAATCTCGTCTACTTAAAGTTTTATCATCATCGGACTTGGTTTCATCGCGGGTATCATCATTTTTTTTAGTCATCTGTAGTCTCCGCAAAAATTTACTCGCTGCCCTTAATGGTTCTTTGCAGATGGGAATAACCCTATGCCAAGCACCGCACCTTTAAGCACACATTCAATAAAACATTACAGCTGATCAAATCGGACAGCTTGCCCCAACATGTTCCCCATTAATCCAGCCAGCGAGCATCTGAAATTCAGGATCGTCCTGGGAAAGCCACCGACGAACACCGTTATGTACATAGTCTCCACCAGCATCGGGATGCAAAGGGTGCATTAGTAAGCGACTCTGAGTTGGATGTCCTGGGTCAATCAAACCTAATCCACTAATGTAATCCCAAGACTCCTCTGGATCTGCTCGAGCAAACTCAGCATTATGACAATTTGCACAAGCCATACCGTCGACTGTAACGCTAAAAAAGACTGGTTGAACGCACGCTCTAAAGAATTCAAAATCCACGTCAGGAACAGGTTCGTTCTCAACAAAATCTGCATTGCTGACCCACTCAGCTAACATCTGCCACTCGGCATTATTTTTAGAATCCCAGTATTTTCCACCGGTATGCATAGGCGATCCGCCTGCTTCTGCACTAAGCGGCTGAAGTAATAAACGGCTATTATCAGGATCGCCCGGTGTAACAAGACCTGAGACCATCTCAAAGTTTCTACGTGATTGCTCTTCTGTCCAGTAAACATCACCATTCTCATTGTCTTCAAGTGAAGTCAACGCAAAGGGCGTGCTCGTCTGCCATGTATGGCACATAACACAAGCAGCGTCACCTGGGTCAGGCGGCAAAAAATCACCTCGAGACTGGAAAAATAGTGGTTCTATGTTCTCCCGATAGAAGTCAAAATCCAGTCCCTGAGACTGAGAGCCTTGAGTCTCATTATCTTGTGAAGAGCACCCTACAGTTACAAGAACCGCTGTGCAGATTAATCCATAGACTCCAGCACGACATATATTATTTGGCAAGAAATTCCATCGTATCCCCATAATCATCGTGCTAAAGCAACGGGTAGAACATGTGTGGAATTTCGCTTTGGTCCAAATCCCACTGGAATTCTAGCTATTATTTCGTGGGTTTCAGTATTAAGAGCAACAGTTTCCATTGTACCTACCATACTGACATATAACGTTTGGCTGTCTGGTGTTGCCGTTAACCATTGAGGTGATGCCCCTACCTCGATACCACCCATATACTCAAGGTCAGGAAGTGACCAGGCATAAACGCGACTATCAAGCCGGCTGGCATACCAAAGAGCAGACTGGTCAGGCAAAACAAGCAAACCATGCCCGGTCCCATTCTGGATCCCATCAAAATTTTGCTGTGATATCGGCAATGGAGGAGCACTTACAAAATCAACAGTCTCACGCTTATCCCAATCCACTACATAGAATCCGTTCAAACGTTCAGCTTGAGCAAAAATACGACTAGGAGAGCCATCGGGGTTAGACTCCAGTGCCATCGGCCGTACCCTAAAGCCCTCTAGCGAAACACCAAAAGCAATTTCATCAGTACTGGCGTCAATAACCTGAATTGTTGGCTCATCTAAAGACTCAGGATGCTTGCCAAGTCCCGCGATAATATAACGGTCATCCTTAGTGACATAAACATTATGGATACCTGCATGTACCGAAAGAGTCTTGATAACCTTATGAGACTCGAGATCTATGATCTGCAAGTGTGCTGAATCACGAATACCCACATAGAGTTTATTTTGGGTCTTGTTGATAACAAGCTTGTTCGGGCGCTCAACCAGAGGAATGCGATCAACCACCTCAAGAGTCTTAGTGTCGACAATATCAATATTGTGGTCATGCTCATTAGCAAAATAAAAATATGTTCCGTCCGGGTGATTGACTACCGCATGTGCTTTAGGAACATTCTCAATAATATCCACGACTTTATTGGTATTTGGATCTATAACATGTGCAATGCTACCAGCATAATTAGTCTGAATAATTCGAACTACTGTGTCCTGCGCAACTAGCGTAGATGTCCAAAATAGACATAAACCTAGTGATACGAAAAAGCATCGTGATTTCTGGGCGTTATTCATTGATGACCTCCGGCACTTCCATGTGCTGCATTAAAAATTGACCAGCATGCCGTATAGCAAGCCCCCCTAGAAACTCCCCCACACAAATGTGCTACACCCTTTATACGAGACTTTTGATGCCGACACAAACGCTAAAGGCATGAGACTCTCAGCGCGTAAGAATATTGAGCGAGTAACGATGCTCTAAGCCAATAGAAAATGGCACAAGAATCACTAAAAATATGGCTTTTACTTCTAGTCTCTAGACTAGAATCGAAATGTCTGGGTATATTTGACCGACAACTGAGAATCTGTCGAATGAAGACCCCGAAAAACCCCAGTTGCGTTAAAACCATGATGGACTACTACGTATAAGTCCTGACCTGCTCTGGGATTCCAGCGTAATCTACTATTAATACCAGCCGTTTTTGATTCATTGTCATACTGAATCAAGTTCACCCAAGACCATCTGACATTGAATGCAACATTCAGGTCTAATTGCACTAAACGGGTTATAAAACTGCCATTGGGTAAGACAATGTCATTATATTCATACTCTAAGCCCATAAAGAGACGTCGATTAGGGCGCCATTCTGCGCCGACCGACACTTCAGACCTATCACCTGTGAAGAACTTCCCTTGCGAATACTCAAAACTAGGAGCAAATACTCGTTCGCTTGCTCCGGAGAGTTCAAACCCGTATGAAGAATACTCATAATCGCCAGGAGAAATCACAACGCCCTCAACAATTTCAAATGGCTCGATCAATACCTCTCGGTTATAGATCACTTGTGTACCAAAGGAATCTCCATCATTTGTTTCAAGTTCAAATGGCTCCATAAACATAAAACGACTCTCTAAGCCGCCAGATATCTTTTCATAACTACGAACTGTCACACCATGAGTCAGTTCCCTTAACCATGGATGTTCTGGAAGGTGCCTATAACCAACACTTACATCTGCAAATTCGATGCCTCGCCGATTAACAAATCCGAGAGCAGGGTTAAAGTTTTCCTCAATATGTTGAAATGAAAAATCTCCTTCGAAACCCTCATTATTATTGGAAGTCCCCAGATTCACACCCCAAGCGTCCTGCTCTTTTTCAACCCCCTGAGTATCGGTACTTTGAAACCAGGCTCCGCCTTCAAGACTATATCCCTCATTAAACTCAGTATTTCGATAACGAAAATCAACTCCTACTAAAGAGTTATCTAAGTTTGATCTTGGATCACCATCAGTCACTATAAGGCCGACACTGGACTCACGAAGCACATTGGCTGCGACTCGTCCAACAAACAGGTTGTTGCTGTTAACGTCCTCAAAACCATCCTGCTGCACACCAAGAACCCCAACATTGAAACGCCCAACGCGTCCTGTAAGCTTCGTGCCAATATCCAAATCTACGGGCTGACCGCTGGCACTCAAACCAATACGGCGAGAGTGAAATGGCATTCCATTTCGTCTGAGATCTCCGAAGGAAAAAATATCAGAGTCCTGAAGAAAGAAGTCGCGCTTTTCTGGAAAAAACAAACTAAAGCGAGATAGATTTACTTGTCGATCATCTACCTCTGTTGCCGAAAAATCAGTATTGAGCGTAAGTACGCCCGTCAATGATGGCGTAAAGTTATAAAAAACGTCGAGAGCTGGTTCCGTTTCGGAGGTTTTAGATCCTTTTGCATGATTTTTAGATTGAGTTGTAACCATCGTTGGCACAAAATCTAGTCCCCTACCCTGTTGCAAACCAACTAATCCTGTTATCAAACCTGCAGACCCTGGATCAACTTCCCGGTTATAAGAGGACCAAGAAATGGCTTCCTGCTTCCGTGCTATATAACGCTCTAGCGTGAAACCCCAATCCTGATTATTAGCATCAAAATTTAGCGTCTTAAAAGGTATAGCTATTTCTGCAGCCCACCCTTCTTCATTAATCAGAGCCTCGGCATACCATATGTCCTCCCAATCACGATTGAGTTGGGTCGGAGTCTCAAACGTGCCCTGGGTCCTGACACCATTGGGATTTGTTTGGAACATGTAGCCGGTACGTTTGTTGTTGAATGGATCCAGATAGATAGTAAAGCCGTCATCCCAACGAGCTTCTCCGTTTTGAACAAGCTGCCGTGCTCGGATCTCACTAGGTTCGCTATCCCACATGCGAGCAGCGACGTACAAAAAATCATCATCATAAGTGATGTATACAATCGTGCGCTCGCTTGGTTCAGCATGATCAATAGGCTCATACTGATGCAAATCCTCTATGCTTGATGCGTGAATCCAGGCCTCATCATCCAACACCCCATCAAGTAATGGCGGAGTCATCGTTCGGTGAATCTGAAGATTTTTTTGTATGCCGCCTAAAACAACGCTATTAGACTCTGAATTCTGGGCAAAAAGGGGAGATGCTGCCAAAAGCAGGGCAGCACTAACTAACATATTCACCGCATAAATATGAACTCGCACGAGAACCAGCCCTATAGAGTAAAAATCATCTAGATGTATATTTTGCCAGAGAAGACATCAAGAATAGACAAAAAACGGTTAAACCTTTTTAAGATTAAACATAAAAATTGTTAACTATTTTTAATTAAATTCAAAGGGATATATAACAATTATATACCTACAGATGTGATTAAAGGTGCCTATCATAAAAAATTGAATTCAATTGAATTCAATTACGTGCTTGCCTGTCAGAATAATATTTGCTGCTTGACCTGTTTAACAACCAGCCGAATAATCATAGGTATAACACGCTTGGGGAAGTACCTTATGAAAACACTATTTATGCTAGTCCCATTTCTTTCTCTTATATCTGTGCTACCAGCAGCTGCCCAACAGGAAGAAATATTCGATTACTGGCAGCCTAATAGGATGATGATCCGATATGGCCAGCAGGCTATGTTTATGTGTAACGGTCTTTTCACTTCTAATAGAACTCTTGAGCAAGTTTTTGAACAAGAATTAGCCTACCTTCCACATACTGTGGGCACTGCAAGTGGTGGTGATTATTCCGTGGACTGGGAACTCAAGGCAGTTTCCATTGGTAATGGGGAAGAAGCTCCAATCATGCGCGCCGCATTCAGAAGAGGTGTTGGATGCGTCATCATGGCGCCAGATCAAACCCTAGAAGACATAGATACACTCCCAGAAATTGCAATGCCACCGCTTTCAGACAATACAACAATCCTCCCATGGCCAGATGGTGATCTAGTTGAGCACCTTTTTGATTTGCCAGAAGGTGTGGATATAAATGCTCTAATAGCCGCTTCGGACTGGACATTCGACCGGGAATCAGAGGAGCAAGTAACCCTAAGTCTTCTAGTGGTCCATAACGGACAGATTCTTCATGAAAGGTATGCGCGCGGCGTAGATTACAAAACCCGGACTCGTACCTGGTCTACCGCAAAGAGTATAGCTGGAACTCTCATGGGCATGCTGGTTGATCAAGGGAGACTATCTTTGGATGAACCTCTTGGGTTTGACTGGCATCCCCAAGTGTCTTCCGGACAACATGACCCTAGATCAGAAATCACACTAAGAAATGTACTGAACATGTCGAGCGGACTCTATCCTGTCGACAATAATGGGCTTGAATATGCTACAGGGTCAGGACTTGCTTATTGGGCGGGTGCCAGTTCAATCCAAGGACTGAGAAATGCGGGTCTGATCCGTGAACCCGGAACATATTGGGATTATGAAAACTACGATACCCTGCGAGGCGTCTACGCCATGAAGCTCGCGGTGGGTGAAGAAGCGTATTTGGAATTCCCCAGAAGTTCACTACTAGACAAAATTGGCATGCGTAATACGCTATTAGGAGTGGATAGGTTTGGCGACTTCATACTTAGTAGTCAGGTTTACTCAAATGCACGTGATCTAGGTCGATTTGGGCTACTTTACCTGCAAGGTGGAGTGTGGAATGGCGAGAGATTAATATCTGAGGATTGGATTGACTTCATCCGCACACCAGCCCCTTCTTCAGCAGGAAGAAATCGTGCTAACAATGGGGGTTCTGGGTTTGGAAACTTCTATGGCGCTCAATGGTGGCTAGTACCTGATGACCGCACCGATGTACCAAAAAGCGCTTACTCTACTTCAGGAAATCGTGGCCAATATACAATCGTTGTCCCTTCTCATAACCTCGTTATTGTTAGACGTGGCCTTGATTATGGAAACCAAGGATTTAACCGTTGGGATCTATTACGAGAGATATTAAAGGCGTTCCCTGAAAACTAATCATAGGACTTATGTGAGCAAGGAGTGGCGCGAAAACGGGAGGAACTGCTACAAATATTATATGCAGATTCCAACGAGATGGATGGACAATGACGTCTATCTTCATGTCAATAATGTAAATTATTACTCATTTTTTGACACTGTTATCGGACTTTATCTGATTAATAAAGCAGGATTGAATATTACAGAAGACCCGGTCGTGGGTTTTTGCGTGGAAAGCTCATGCAGTTACTTTAAGCCCCTACAATTCCCAGAAGTGGTAGATGCAGGGTTGCGAGTTACAAATCTGGGTCACTCTAGCGCGCGCTATGAAATCGGCTTATTTCGAAATCGAGAAGAATCAGTGTCTGCTGCTGGTTACTTTGTCCATACCTTCGTATCAAGAGCAACACATAAGCCTCATAAAATCCCTGACAAGATAAGGATAGCTCTGGATGAGATTTCTTCTTAGTTGAAAGCGAGATAGTCCAGTGTATTTGGAATCCTAACCACTACGAATATCGCTAAAAATTAACATTTTCTAAAGCCAACATTAAGGACGAACGGGCTCAAATTTCTGGATTCGCTTAGCATGTTCAACTTCCCCTGTATAAATGTTACCTGTCGAATCTATGCCTATTGCATTTATCCAATGAAGTTGGCCAGCATACCGACCGTTACCGCCAAAAGACCCAAGCGTCTCTCCGCTCTGGCGATCTACAATCCAAACCCTATTGTTAGTGCCATCTGCCATATAAAGATACCTCTGTTCAGGATCTTTAGAGATTACTAACTTATACATAGAACCACACGGAGGAAGAGATTTTCTGACGCCCACACCACCACACTGTTCCAGTCCTAATCTCTGTCCAGGCGTCCCCTCTGCTACATAAATATCTCTAACCCATGTCCCATTCTTCTGAAATACCTGAATTCTATTCTGACCACGTTCCCCAACGTAAACTAAACCATCTCTAGAAATCTCCAAAAAATGCATATCAGGAACAAAATTGATCTCCTCTGGTGGGCGTTCCCCCTCCCATTCATATCCTTGAATCGGATTATTAGAAATTTCACTTAAGGCCATACCATGGCCACCCCAGCCACGCTTGTAATCGCCTGTATCCATGTCATACACCAGCACCCGTTTCCAGTTAATGATATAAATCTCGCGGGCATCTTGATCAAGTTGAAAGCGACCTTTATTTGATAGAATATCAGTCTGAGTATTGTCTTCTTCTAATTCCATACCTTCTGGCGGACGATGATCAAAATCCCAGACTAGCTCACCATTTCGAGTGAACTTAAGAATACTGTCTTGGGGTCTTGTACCTCCTATCCAGACAAAACCATCTCTATCAGCTATAACAGTTTGCAGTGCTGTTGGCCATTTAGGATGAAATCCTGGCCCTCCCCAAGCATTAAGCACAGTACCTTCCTGGTCCATTTCAATAAGCTCAGGGCTTCGCACACAACAATCTATTCTAGGTGGCTCATCACCACCCCCAATTTCATCACCCTCAACTCCATTCCCTCGGTTTAAAAACCAAATATGATCCATGTGATCCACATGGATACCCGTGACTTGCTGCATGCTCCATCGGTTTGGCAAAGGTCCTGGCCAAAACGGATCCACCCTAAATAAGGGCGCGCCGTTCTGATCTATCTCCTGCTCACCCTGAGCACTTGCATGGTCAGAAAAGCTTAAAATAAATACAATAATAATCGGCAGGAAAAGCAGATCAATTCGTAACCGCCTTGTTTTTTTACTCACGCGGCACCCCCTCATTTTTTATTATTTGACTGCAATTAAAGCAATCTCTCATACCCTTTTCATTGAGCTGAGATTTGGTGATCAATTTTGGCAGACACCACCCGGACAGCGGTTATTTTCCTGACATACATATTCCACAATTCCAGCTGCATCCCATTCAGGTTTAGATTGAATCTCAAATTCTTGTGACCAGGATCTTGTAAATATCTTCGGGTCATGAATAGTTAATTCATAACTAATCGCGCCAGCACTTTTCCACTTAATACGTTCAACAGTTGTCAGTGCATCACTATGCATACGGTACTCATTAGAATTCGTATAGAAATAATCATCAAGCACCCAACGTTTGAAATTCGTTGTCTCAATAACCAAAGTATCGCCCTCCCAGTGTCCTACTGGGTCACCATAGAAAGACGGTTCAATATAGTCCCGATGATCCCGACCATCCAAAGGAATAATACGTGTCATAGCCTGAAATTCATGAATCATGATCAGGTAATCTTCCGATTGTTGCCAACGCATTGCATAAGCCGAGAGGATTCCTGAAGGAAAACCTGATGGCATGCAAAAATTGCGTGGCTCATCATGACGTGGGTCACCAGTGCGTGGTTCTAGAAAATTCTCTCCGCCCTCAAGCAATGGCGGAAAATACTTGCGATCAAAAATTGTGGCAGAGCTTCCACCATCTTCGTCGTGATCAAGCTGCAAAGGCCATTGATAGATACCACTAAAATTAGGCTTACCGCTCGCATCTCGAACAACATCCATAGTCTCTTGAGCACCAACATTCAGAGCTAAGAGTGGACTAAAGGCTAAGCCAATTAACATGGACCTTCTACATAACAAACAAATGACTTTCATATTTAACACCCTAATACTACCTTGCAAATACATTGCTACCATCAGACCGTGTAACTTGACGCCCAGCAGCATTATTTGAACCATCTCTTGCTCGGAATCCCTGTACTGTAATATTCATCCCTATTTCAAGTACGCTTTTATATACACCCCTTCGCATGAGCATATTTGGCGAACCACCTGAGATTGCCCATTTTTCAATCTCACCTTGTTCATTAGCCACATCAATGTAATACCAAATATGAGGGCTCTGCCATTCAACCTCAGTGATAACACCATTTAGGGAGATTGGCGATTCACGATCATACTCGGCATTAATAGAATGGTGTGCCATAACAGATGCAGATGACAGAACCCAAAAAAAACTAAAAAATATTAGATGCTTCATTCTTAAAACCTTTTACTTCCGCTAATAGAACAATTGCCGATAATCTTTTACATCAGGGTGAACATAACCTCAATACTTTCTTTCGTTTTTATCATATTCAAGATATACGAATAAAAAACATATTAGAACAAACAAGCAAGCCGCACTAAGCGCTAAAGATGCATGAATCCCAATTATCCCACCTACAATCCCGATCGTAATACCTGAAAACGTTCTCATCCCCAATGCTGACATAGTAAATAGACCAATAACTCGTCCACGAATTTCCTGTGGTGCCCTTAACTGAACAAGCGTCTGTGCCATTGCAAAAAATGAGAGTTCTAAAAACCCAACGGCGAACAAAAACATTAGCGCTAAAGGATAACTGGATAAAGCAGAAAAAATACCGAGAGCACAACACCAGAGCATTGCTAAAATTAAAGCAGTCTTAGGCCGTGCTTCGAGCAATCCACGCGATTCAAGAGCTATACCCGCAACTAATGCACCTAATGCATCAGCACTCAATAAAGCGCCGTAGGCCAATCCTGGATTACCATGCCCCAGATCAAAAGCAAATGCTGGCATCTGAGGCTGATAACCATTACCAATAAACAAAGCTGCACCACCACCTAATAGTGTCATCGTAACTACTACACGGTTTTTGGCAACAGACCTTAGCGTAAAAAAAAGATCAGCAACTCCTTTAAACTCGCGTTCAATTGAAGAACTCTTTCTAAAACGTGGTCCATAAGGTGCTTTCCATAACCAAATTACGAGTGGAAGATAGATAAGGGCATTAACAAGAAGTCCATAAGCTGGACCTAACAACAACATCAAACCACTGCCAATAGCAGGGCCTCCAAGTAGCCCAAGGTAGCGCCCAGTGGCGTTAAGACGAATTGCACTTTGAAGCTCCTCAGGACCCACGATGTCATGGACTAAAATCTGAGTTGCCGGCGCCCATAGGACTCCTGCCAAACCATGCAAACTTAATAAGACAACAGCATGCCACATTTCAATTACATCGAAGAGGAAGAGCAGTCCCCATACACAGGAGACAAGAATAAAAAAGCCCATACCAATTTGGATTATTCTTCTAGGATCAAATCTGTCGGCCAAGGAACCTGACCAGAATGAGAAAAAAAGGAAAGGAAGCCAGTGAGAGACAATAGCAAAACCACCTAATGCTGGAGACTGAAACTTCTCAAAAAGAATCCAATAACTAACAACATGTTCGATGGAATCTGCCATCATCGCTAGCGATGAAATGATGAAATAAACTCTGAAAGCAGGATGATGTAGAGCAGCAAAAGAACGTTGTGAGGAAATAGTTTTCATAAAGAAAAAAACACCTGTCCGAACAAAATTGTTCGACGCCTGATTGCTTAGTGTCTTATAGGTCTATTCGCCGTCTGGCCTTGCATACTTCGTTAAAAGAGCTCGCACATTGCTAGGAGCATTAGCCATCTCACCAACCACACGAGTACCCTCAACATAACTAATCAATGGCATTCGTACACCGAATAATTCAAGTTCCTCTGTGCGAAAAGCTTCATCATCAGTAGTCGCAACAAAACTTTCTCTTAATATACTTGCTGCCTCTTCGGGGGAATTAGGAGGAAGAAAAGCGGCATGACCAAAGGTATTGATAGTTGGTTGCAGCCACTTATAGATTTCAAAAATCTCCCCTGAAGGCGCCTCACCCTTTAATTGTGTATAAACATCAACAAAACTTGGTATACCGGCCGCGGCTTCCTCATTTAATACATTTCCAGTCTCATCTACCCTAGGGTTATGCCAAAGTGAAAGTGCCTGTCCAGTTTGAACCATGGGACCTTCAATTGAAAAACGGTAAAGGGTTAACCCAGCCGTTTGCATATCAACCTCCCCCCTACGTACAGCATTAAACACTTCATTCGCTCCAGAAAATCCCGTGATGTACTCGTAATCAACTCCTAACATATCTAAAGCCATTCGGCCCAAAATATCATAGTGATGTGCTGGGTTTTGGCCAGCATATTTTAGTCCACGAGCTGACAATAACTGCTCAACATTTGGCACTTTTTCAGTACGAACATAGACCATATTTGGACTTTTTAATCCCCCAATTAGAGGCATATTTTCAAAGTCAGCCCTAAGGCCTGGCAATCCTAGAATCTCAGCAGTACCAGAAAATGGAGAGAAAAGAATATTTAATCCGTCTGAATCAGCAAGCTCATAACCAAAATTCCAGACTCGAGTACCTCCACCTCCAGGAATATTTCGCACCACCATGGTTGGATTTCCTGGAATATGCTCCTGCCAAAATCTAATAAAAGTTCTTAATGCTAGATCGGTTCCAGAACCAGGTCCCCGTCCCACATATATGGTTATAGTCTTTCCAGAGTAGAAAGCTTCCTGAGAAAAAGCAGCAGAAGGGAGACACCCCAAGAATACATACGTAAGTAGTACTAGCCTCACTATGTGGAAAAACTTGTGCCCTTTGATCATAAAAACTATAGAACTTTCCTAAGAAGATCACGGATAATACGCCTCAACTGGGCTTCCGGGAAGAAGTAATGGCTGAACTATTCAATCACGACTCTGTAAAAATCGATGTCTTACCGGGTGGCGCAAAGCGACAACGATTGATCGATAATAACCGAATTAATGGTAGCGAGTGTGTATTCGACCGAATCACGCTAGATGGCAATACCACATGTGATATCAATACCGCCAAAACCGATATTACATGGGTACAACTCCTGAAAGGCTCAGCAGTATTGCATAGCGGACATCAGGAATGGGCATTAACAGAATCACATGTTTTTTTTATGGGTCCTGGTATTGATGGAAAATTAAGCACTAGCACCGGTGCTATTTTTATTTTACTTAATGTCAATAATGCTCTTAGGTTTGATCCAGATTTTGTAGACGCTAACTTGGAGATACAGTTTTTTGACCTAGGGTCAGAACCAGTTCTGGAATCGAAGCACGATGAACGCACAAGAGTATACATCGTGACCAAGAAATTATTTGGAACTACTGCTCTTGCGGGAGAACTCGTCATTTTTCCTGCAGGGTCAATGAGTGCTAATCACCACCATACTGGTGCTGAACATTTTCAGTATATCTTGCGAGGTGAAGGCACTGTATTCCTGAACGAGATTCCTCATCCACTAAAAAGTGGTGATATCGTTTATAAATATGACGGCGAAAGGCACTACTGCCATAACAATAGTAAAGAGGAATTTGCCTTCGTAGAGTTTTTTGTGCCAGGCAAGTGGGAGACTGTCTGGGCTGACCCAGAACGAAGCTGTACTTGGTCGCCCACAGGTCAAAATCTTCGTGGCGGAACTGCCAGCAGAGAAATCACAGCTCATACAAGCGATGGAACTATTTACGATGATGTTTAACTACGAATTAATCAAAGCATGGGTCGAAGCTCTGCGCTCTAAGCATTAGAGACAAGACCTCATGAAAGTTATGCAATGGAAGCATCCAATTCATTTTCTAGCATATGGCTTTGGCTCTGGACTGATGCCTATCATGCCAGGAACTTTTGGCACCCTCGTTGGCATTGGTTTTTTGTATTTCTTGTCGTCTTTAGACCCGCTTTCTTATGCAGCAGTTGTATTAGTCGGAGGGTTATTAGGTATTTTTATATGCGAACAAACCGCTAAAAATTTAGGAAAAAAGGATCCAGGCAGCATAGTCTGGGATGAAATTATTGGTTTTTTGATCGCTGTATACCTGATTCCACATGAATGGTATTGGATATTAGCTGGTTTCGTTATATTCCGGATATTCGATATCTGGAAACCATATCCAATTAAGGCTATTGAGAAAAATCTAGGGCTGGGTCTGGGAATAATGGCCGATGATATCGTTGCAGGTCTTTATACGTTTTCAATCTTACATGCAGTCCATTGGGGATTCGATATTCTCTAAAACATTGAGATAAAAAGAATCAACGTTACAACCTACAATTAATGCAGTGGTTAACTCTTCTTATTTAGGCACATTTTTTATTAATCGATCAGCAGACTAATAGCCCATTGCAGCACCGTCTTTACGCGGATCAGATCCGCCAAAATAAACCAATGGATCATCAGTACGCCATATAGCCTGATAACCACCATGCAACCCTGTTGTTGGAGAAACCCTGTGACCAAGTTCCGCAAGCTGTAGCTTTACTGCATCAGTAACACCATGCTCAAAAGCAACTTCACCAGCATCGTTTGAGCGGCCAAGCCAAGGGCTACTTTGGCTAATATGACTCATCCGTGGTTGTTCCCCAGCCTGCTGAGGTGACATATGAAAATCAATCAAATTCATTAGCACCTGGGCATGTCCCTGGGGCTGAAAGTCACCGCCCATAACCCCGAATGAGAGAAGCGGTCTCCCCCCTTCAGTGACAAACGCTGGAATTATTGTATGAAAGGGACGTTTATGTGGTTCAAGTCGGTTTGGATGCTCTAGATCAAGTGAAAAAGCTTGGCCTCGATTCTGCATTGCAAACCCAACTCCATCTGGACAGATTGTTGACCCAAAATCCGAATAAATGCTTTGGATCAGAGAAATCATATTGCCCTCGCTATCCGCAGCTGTCATATAGATGGTGTCAGAATCTAGCTCCGGGTCTCCCGGCATAACCCTCTGGCTAACAGTCATAGGATCAATTAGCGCTGCACGCTCGGCGGCATATTCCTTTGAAATCAACCATTCCACAGGAATATCAGAAAAAGTTGGATCAGCGTAATAACGTGCACGATCCTCAAAAGCAAGACGTTTAGCTTCAACAAAAAGGTGCAAATGCTCTGCAGAATTATGCTCAAGAGAAGCTATATCGAAATGCTCCAGTATGTTTAACATCTGAAGTGCTGCAATGCCCTGGCCATTTGGCGGTAATTCCCAAACGTCAAACCCCCGGTAACTTGTAGTCACTGGCTCAACCCAGTTTGCAGTGTGATCTGCCAGATCTTGCAAACTCATATACCCACCAAGTTCTGAAGATTTAGCTACTATCTGCTCGGCAATTTCACCTCGGTAGAATGCCTCAGCCCCACCTTCGGCAATCTGCCTGTAGCTCCTTGCTAAAAGAGGGTTTTTAAAAACATCTCCGAATTTAGGTATAACTCCATCCGGATGGTAAACACTAGCAATATGAGGAAATCGTTCTTTAGTCCAATAGCCAAACTGAGTCGCAGCAATAACAGGAGAAACTGGGAATCCCTCCTCACCATAACTGATAGCCGCCTCTAAACACTGTGAAAGGCTTAGGTTTCCAAACCGTTCGTTCAACAAACTCCAACCACTAACACAGCCTGGTACCGTCCATGACAATGGGCTCTGACGAGGGATTCGATCAAGTCCTTTTGCATTAGCCTTATCCAAATTCCACTCATAAGGAGCACGGCCACTTGCGTTTAAACCAAACAGACGCTTATCACGCTCTGACCAAACAATGGCGAACAGATCTCCCCCTATACCATCGCTACCTGGCTCTGTCAGACCTAGCATCGCATTGGTGGCAATCGCCGCATCTATGCAGTTACCCCCAGCCTTAAGAATATCGATACCCACCATGGTGGCAAGAGGTTGACTAGCACAGACAATTCCATTGCTACATGCAACGGTAGACCTATTACCATTGCGTCTATAGAGCTGTTGAGTATCGATAAATGGGCTTGTCCCTTCAGCAAATGCCGGGGAAGAAGCGCCAGCCATAACAGCAGGGGCTGTTCCAGCTACTTTTAAAAAATTACGCCTGTCCATGCTAAGACCTCTCATAATCATGGGTTCTATGCTCGCAATCATACACCCTCAGTTACTTCGAGCCCGGTGAGCTACTAAACCGTATCATGAAATATTGACACGACGACCATAGTAAAAATGTCCACATAGATCACCTTCAAAATCAGCAACACCTGGCAAATGACCCCATTTTTCAAAATTAAACTTTTCAAGAATTCCAATACTTAAAAAATTAGTGTCTAACAGTATTGCGAATAGCACCTTGATTCCCAGTGCAGGACAACGGTTGATAACGTCAGCAATAAGACTAGAACCAATTCCAATGCCATGAAATTCTCTATGTATGTAGTAGCTTATCTCGGCGGTTTGCCTTAAAGCCATGCGCCCAGACCTGTAAGGGCTAAGACTGCACCAACCCTTGATAAAGCCCTTATCTTCAGCAACAAATACTGGATAATCTGCATTGTGAGCAGCTAACCATGCACGCCGATTCTCAATAGAGACGGCCGTCAGATCAGCGGTAGCAATGCGTGACTCTATAGCCTGATTATATATTTCTGTAATCGCAGGCAAGTCTGTCTCAACAGCAGTACGGATCTGGGCATTCATCAGAATACCCTATGTTTTTCTGTTCGAATTCTTAACAGTTTATCCAAAATAATTACCCTATATTCAACAAAATCCTATATTGATTAGAACACCATAATGCGTTTATAAAGAAGTGTTATTACCTCTAAAGGCAAGCGGTCCGCACCATTCTACCGCGGTGAGGCATTAAAGCCTGATCGCACGTATTGAGTTTGTTTCTGTATGATCTGGCTAATGGAAATTCTACAGACTCTTTTGCTCGGTATTCTACAGGGCCTTACAGAATTTCTGCCCGTCTCAAGCTCAGGTCACTTGGTTATTGCTCAGTGGATACTGAACTCAGAATTTGGGGGAGGACTCCTCTTTGAAGTAACTCTTCATGTTGCCACTATGGTTGCAATACTACTTTTCTACAGAAAAAAAGTTATCGAATTAGCCATCGGTACAATTTCTGCAAATCCTGCCTCTCTGCGCTATATAGGAAAACTTATGGTCGGAACGCTTCCTGCTATTGGAGTAGCGTTACTAGCGAAAAACTGGATAGAACAACAATTTGAATTACCCGAAATTGCGGGTTTAGGCTTATTGATAACGGGTACGATCGTCTGGAGCACAAGGTATACAAATGACAAGGGGAATCACTATGAGCCCTCCTGGTATGGAGCTATCTTAATTGGATGTGCCCAGGCTATTGCAATCCTACCAGGTATCTCACGCAGCGGCTCCACAGTTGCAGCAGCCCTTGCACTAGGACTTTCACCCCTAGCTGCAGCACAATTTTCTTTCTTACTTGGAGTCATCGCCATAACTGGGGCTGGAATTTTACTTCTGCCAGAACTCACTACGATTTCTAGCGCTCTATTTCAAACTCTTGCCTTGGGGGCCGTGGCATCTCTGTTGAGTGGATTAGTCGCACTTTGGTTGTTCGTATGGCTTCTTCATACACAACGTTTTTATCTTTTTGCCTGGTACGCATGGGTCCTTGGTATAGCGACACTGATATCTGTGCTCACCACAACTTAAACCCTTTCAATAATAAATATGGGTAATTTATAAAAAGAACAAAAGTTTCTGGCAACCTAAATCTTAGTATGGCTGCATAGCTAAGGACGAGTCATTCTATCTGGACTCTCCTCCATTGCGGCAAGTCTCGCACTCCCACACTCAAGCATGATCGACATATAACGATCAAAACGCTCCACACCTAGAAGCAATGGGTGAGGCCCAGTTGGATATTCGCGACCTAACTGATCCCAATACTCAATTTTGTTAACTAGAATCCCAGGATGACCGCTTATAGCACTTTCTGCACCCATTGGCCTACCAAAATCATTAAAAACATGTTCAAAAACAAGCCGTGACTCCTGACTTGTCATCCATGTGCCACTAAATATAAATATCGTGTGAGTGCGCTCCAGATGACTAACCGGCGCCAATACAGCCAAGGTACCATCCGTATGCCCTGGTGTAAGCACTAAGGTAAGTGTTGTATCACCCAAGGTAAGTTCCTGACCATCTGTTACAACCCTGTCTTTGGTTGGTCTTGGTCGGTCTGCAGTCTCACTGGAAAAAGCAAGGTCCCAGTCAGCTTCCGTAATGTGAACCTGTGCACCATATGTTTCCTGAAGATAGGCTGCTCCACCTACATGGTCATTGTGCCCGTGACCAATAATGATGTGTTTTATCTGTGCAGGATCAAGACCAATTTTTTCAATTCCCGGGACCAACACATCTCTTGCTTCAGCAGTCGAATTAAGGGTGTCCATCAAGATAATGCCATCACTAGTCGGTATCACCCATGCCCCTACATCGTTAAAACCAATGTAATACAGATTCTCAAAAACTTTAATTGGCCCAAGTTGGTAGTCCTCAAGAGGGACCCCTCCATCTGCCTCTCTATTTAGGGCAGGTCTTCTTGGACCCGTAGCAGAACAATATGCTTTAGCTTCCTCTACTAGGTCGGACTGAGCGAGCTCCATTGCAGCTGCAACATACTGCTGTGCATCAGCTGAGGCGGCAAAAGATTCATGGGTAGGAAAGGGCAAAATACGCTGAGCCCTGAGCTCCGATGCAGAAACGAATAAGACGATAACAAACATAGAGACTGATACGTTCCTGAACATTAAGCCAACCCCTCTTCTAAATGAAGACACGATTTACGTCATAGATACTAACAAATAGCAGCCATCATTGCGTTTAACAAAATTACCATGCCGACTGCTATCATCGTCATAACAAGAAACATACGCATGGAGACGGCTGATCATGCCCATTAACACCTTAGACCATTGTTCTATTCGCACTCTAGATCTTAAAGAGAGCAGAACTTTCTATGTCGATACCCTCAGTATGCAAGAAGGCGAACGACCAGATCTGCCTTTCCCTGGTCACTGGCTGTACCTCGGTGTACAGACAGTCATTCATCTAGTCGGAGTTGACCCCGAGGACCCAAGTGGCCTGGTAGGCTATTTAGGCGGAGAAATTGACCCAGATGCATTAGACGGTAGTGGTTCTTTAGACCACATTGCATTCCGCGCAACAGGGGCAACAGAGTTAATTCAACGATTAGAGAAAAATAATGTGTCCTACCGTGAACGGCAACTACCAAATATGGATCTTTACCAGATATTCTTGGAAGACCCTAACGGGATTACTATCGAACTTAACTATTTTGGCTCTGATCGTTAGCTCATGAGCTTAAGTTTTGGGGGATTGGCTAACGGACCAGAATATGCCTAGAGATTTAAAGGAAGTTCTACCACGCAAACTTGGTATTTGGGGCCTATGGCTACTAGCCGTGAACGGACTAGTTGGTGCTGGAATCTTTGGCTTACCTAGTAGTGCTGCCAAACTAGCTGGCGCATATAGCCCTCTGATATATCTGCTTTGTTCGCTGCTAATTTTTCCGATTGTTTTATGCTTCGCCGAACTAGCAAGCTATTTTCGCAGTACCGGTGGTCCAGTTCGCTATAGCAAAGAGGCTTTTGGATCTTTAATCGGATTTGAAGTTGGTTGGTTGTACTACGTATCCCGTGTTGTTGCGTTTGCAGCAAATAGCGCTCTTCTTTTAGATAGCATAGGTTACTTCTGGAACGGTGTGACCGACGGTGTTGGAAGAATAATATCGCTGGTGTTCATATGTGGCGGCCTAACATTCATTAATGTAATCGGCTCGGTTCATGCTATTCGATCACTGGCTACACTAACGATTATTAAAATAGCAGCGCTTTTTTTATTGATAATCGTAGGGGCCAGTCAGCTTGGCGGAGAAGTGATCCCGCGTTTTGAAGGGCCCATTCCAAGCGCTAATGATATTGGGCTTGCAGCACTGCTTTTAACTTATGCTTATGGTGGATTCGAGTATGCATCTATTCCAGCCGGAGAGTCACGCAACCCAGCTCGCCATATGCCTCTTGCTTTATTGCTCGCTATAGGAGGCGTAGCAGTACTTTATTTATTGATTCAGATAGTCAGCATGGCAGCAGTGCCAAATATAGCATCATCGTCCACCCCGCTACTGGATGCTGCCAATGTCCTTATGGGGCCAACAGGGTTGGTGTTTCTTATTCTGGGAATTGTTGCCTCGGTAGGCGGAAATCTTGCCGCTGGAATGTTTACTACTCCCCGTATCACATACACCTTGGCTCTAGATGGAGCCCTACCCCGATGGTTTGGCGTGGTACATGAGAAACTAAGAACTCCTGCAAATTCGATTATATTTTTTGGTTTAGTTTCATTCTTATTGGCAATCTTTGGTTCTTTCGTATGGTTAGCTGCAACCTCCGTTTTCTCCCGAGTCCTTGTTTATATGTTGACCTGTGCAGCAGTACCAAGACTAAGGGCAAGACATGCAGAAAATGGTGGTTTTGTATTACCTGCAGGAAACCTGATCCCTATATTAGGGATCTGCACAAGTACTTGGTTGATGCTTCAGGTAAGTAGAGATTCTTTTTTATTTACAATGTTACTGATCCTATTAGGATCAGGGTTTTATATTGTGGCTCGCCAGCAACGTCTTAATGAAACCAAAACATAGTTCTTTGTTTGATAACCGTGCTTAGCAAAAAAATAGCCGAGCCCTAGTAAAAACTTAAGAGGGCTCGGCTATCTCAGACAGATTTAGAAAGCTGGCTTACCTATGAGAGATGCTCTCGGAAAAAGCCAACAGTCCGATTCCATGCGAGATCTGCGGCCGGCTTGTTGTAACGAGGAGTTGAATTATTATGGAACCCGTGAAGTGTGCCTTCATAAATATGACCACGGTAATCCACTCCGTTCTCTGCAAGAGCTGCTTCATAGTCTGGCCACATTGCATTAATCCGTGGATCCGTATCCGCCATATTGACCATCATTGCTGCACTAATGCTAGTTACAGCTGATGCAGGAACCGCAGCTCCATAAAACGGCACGCCCGCCTGTAAATCGTCACCAAGAACAACAGCCAAGCGATTAGTCATTCCACCTCCCCAACAGAAGCCGGTAGCACCCAATTGACCATTAGACGATGTATGCCCTTTTAAATAACGGGCACTATTAATCATATCTTGGTCTAACTCCTCGGGGACAAGATCTCTCTGCAATACCCGGCCATCATCGTCATTTCCAGGATATCCACCAACAGGTGACAGACCATCCGGTGCTAAGGCAAGAAACCCTGCAACTGCAGCACGTCTGGCTACATCCTCAATATGAGGATTCAAACCACGGTTTTCATGAATTATAAGTGCGGCTGGGAACGGTCCATCTCCTGCCGGTTGTGCCAAATAACCACGCATCATCCCGGACGTGCCTCCTGGAGAAGAATACTCCACATAGGTGCCTTTCATACGGGAATCAGTAAATGAAATGGTCTGAGCTTCAGCGTAACGAGGTAAAAGTGCCTGAGCCATCCAGAGCGCAGAAACACCTCCAATCATGATAGCTGCTGATTTATCGAGAAATTCCCGGCGATTCATTCGTCCATGGCAATATTCATCATACAAATCAAATACACGTTGATCGATTTTTTTATCTGTTGTCATTTAGTTGCCCCTCATGATTTTAAAATGTTCTTTTATATAAAGGTAAATATAGGCTCTAGTTCGTTACACTACAATTACAAATATGAAAGAAACTTGATATATCCGGCCCCATCAGTAGGCAAAGCAATAGATACTGGTATTTTTCATTTAGTATAGTGGCTTAAATAACAGATCGTATAAGCCTGTACTGAGAATATTCGCTCAGCCATAAGAAAAAACAGGGCGAGCAACTGAGTATACAAAGACCTAAGATGGGGGAATTGAACAACATGACACGAATAGCTGGTATTTTTTTCTTTCTGTCTCTTGCCCCTTTGCCATTATTTGGTCATCACAGCGTCTCAGGATTTTTTGACACAGACTCTGTCATTGAGAGAGAAGGAGAGGTTGTGGATGTTTACTGGCGAAATCCACATGTTCGCTTCACTGTAAACATCGCAAATGAAGCAGGCAGCATTGACCTTTATGAAATTGAAACTACCTCTATGGTGAACCTCCGCAGACGGAAACTAACGGCTGATTTTATTAAACCAGGAGATCAAATTAGAATTGCTGGCAATCCGGCTAAGGATGAAGAACTAGGCATTTATGCCCTCAATATTATGCTACCAATGGGGGAAGAAGTAGTCTTAAGTGGTGGTGGCAACCGGCGCTGGTCTGGAGAAATTCTTGGTAACACACAACAAAATCGCCCAGGTAACTCGTCAGCACCAGAACTAGGGATGTATAGAGTGTGGAGCACTCCTCTCGGCTCAGGATCTATATGGGCTAGTAGCTATCCTCTGACTGCGGTAGCAGCAGAAAGTCTTTCAGACTTTGACCCTGCAGTGGATAGTCCCACCCTTAACTGTGCCCCAAAGGGAATGCCTACTATCATGGAACAACCTTACCCAATGCTATTACGAGAAGACAAGGACACCATAGTTTTCGAGATGGAAGAGTATGACACTGTTCGCATAATACATATGACTTCGGATAGCACACCTCAAATACCAGAAACTCCGCGACTAGGGTATTCAGTGGGCAACTGGGTGGGAGAAACGCTTGTCGTGGAAACTTTTAATGCTAATTGGCCACACTTTAATAGAGATGGCATTCCTTTAAGCACTGATGCAAAAATCATCGAATATTTTGATGTAACTGAGGACGGAAGCCAATTAAACTACCGTATGACTGTAACCGATTCTGAAAATTTTACTGAATCTGTAAATTTGGAAAAATACTGGGTGTGGTATCCCGAAGTAGCTATAGAACCGTACGATTGTGTTCTCTAATAATCCTAGATTAAGTCAATTGCTTGATCTTTGTGCTGCCTCAATTAGATCTGCTCCAATCTCATCAGAAAATTGCTCCCAAACTAGCTGCACAGCCGTCCGCCATTCCCTTAGCTCTTGATCAGTCAGAGCAATAATCTCGGCTCGTCCTGTTGCAAGTATTTTTTCCCTACTTTCATCATTGATAGCAATTGATCTTGCGTTTCCCCATTCGGTGACTTCTGCCATGATCTCCTTGAGACCATCACGTATATCCTTAGGCAAGGTTTCCCAAAACTGTTCGTTTACTGCAACAAAATAACCAACATATCCATGATTACTTAACATGAAGTAAGGCTGCACTTCATGAAACTTTGATGAATAAATATTCGACCAAGTGTTTTCCTGAGCATCTATCGCTCCAGTCTGTAGCGCTTGATATACCTCCCCATACGACATTTTCTGAGGATTTCCACCAATAGCCTCCATCTGGGCTTGCAGAACATCTGACTCCATAATACGAAACCGGAGGCCTTGAGCGTCATCCGGCAATCGAAGTGGCCTATGGGCACCAAAATGCTTCATTCCGTTATGCCAGAAGGCCAGTCCAAGGAACCCACTATCAACTAGAGCCTCTAATAAAGCTTTCCCTTCGATACTAGCCTGAAAATTCTCGACAGCTCTAATATCTGGAAATAAAAATGGTAAATCAAATACTTGGAATGCCTGAGTAAGTCGATCAAATTTTGACAGCGATATCGCAATCATTTGGATTTCGCCAAAAGCTAATGCCTCAAGGGAATCATCATCCGTCATTAACTGTCCTGATGGGTATACTTCCACATCAACACGCCCCGGAAAACGCTCCTCTACAAGCTGCTCAAACCGAGAGGCTGTTTGTCCCTTAGGCGTGCCGGGTGCTACAACATGTGGAAATTTTATGATGATTGGTTCATCGACTTGAGATGCGTCATTGGTAGCACCCCCACATGCTGAAAGCACTACCATCAAAATTGATATAACAATAATTTTAAACATTTCTATATATGATCCAAACCAATCAAAGTCCTATACTGGCAACGACATCAAACTGATGCCTCTCAAGCGTCAAACAGATAATACCGTTCACTCAACCTTTAGTTAGAGATTTGGCCCAATCCTTTCAGCGATCTCTCTCGACCCACAGCGCTTCTGAGAGAAATCTCATAGTAAGACCTGGCTTTATCTACATCCCCTAATGATCGATATGTATCAGCAAGCAACTCCGCCATCGGTTGCACGGGCACCACTGGGCCATACTCGGCGGGCAACTGACCTTCAAGCTCCGCGGCTAAACCAATTAACTCAAGCGCTTCCTCCTGACGGCCTGCTGCTAGTTCAATTTGACCTTGAAGCGCCAAACGCAAAAGACGAGGAGCCATGATTTCTCGATCAGTACTTAAAATGTCATCTTGTCCTCCCATTTTTTCTAAAACGTTCTCCGCTTCAGCAGTATCATCATGATTCAGTGCAACCATACCTTGAAGGTAGTAGTCGGTAGCAATGGAGAAATCATTTAATCCGTCATGCTCAATCGCTACGCTCGCATGATGGTTCTGCCACTGCTGTGTATCAATAATATAAGCAGCCCGTGCTCCAACATACGCTCTACGCGGCCCAATATTAGTGTCACCATATTGATCAACCTGAGTCTCAATTAAGGCTAATTGGTCCTCAGCTGCATCATACTTACCCTGTTGCGATAGGCTATAAATCAGCCAAGTCAGCGCATGATAGGCCTGACCACTGTATAGGTCAGTCGAATTTTTTTGTCTGGCAACAGCCTCCCCAAAAGAACGAGTATTCCTGTCTGTACCCTCCTCCCACATTCCAAGAGCAAAATATATGTGAGATCCCATATGCAAGGCATGAATAGCTGAAGGTGCAACCTTAAAATAATCCCGTGCCGCTCGAAGCCCAAGAGATGCATGAATCGGGTCGTCATAGCTATGGATATTGTAATGAAGAGCACCTGGATGAAGCGGGTTATTATCAAGTATTTCCTCTGTTATCGACGCCGCCTTCATATAACGCGTGAAATCGCGTCCACCATAGGTGGTAAAAAGAATAGAAAGCGCATAAAACGCAGCTGCATCAAGATCATTTGGATATTTCTCATGAAGTTCCTGGAGAGAGTATGAATAGCGAATTTCACGTTCCTCTTGTGTACCTTCACTAAATAGAACCTCAAGTGTATTGAGATAATCTTTTTCTCGCTGTGTCTCTGCCTTACTAGCACGCTCCTCTGGCGTTCGACCTAACCTTGCCATTGTTGCCTTGGATGCTTCTATATCAAAACGCCCCCAGAACGAATGTTCATAAGTTAATGCTTCACCCCAGTAAGCCATCACAAAACTTGAATCAATAGACTGAGCTTCTTGAAAGGAAGCTCGGGCATCCCCGTATTCAAAATTGTGCAACTGCAATAAACCTCTTAGAAATATCTGATGAGCTTCCCTTGAACCCGAGGCCTCAAAATCTGTATAACCATATTCCTGTTGAGCTTGTGCCTGACCAAAAAGTGAAACGCTAATCAGCAATATTGAGCAAAAAAACCTAAGACTATTCACTTTATTCATGAGAGTTTCTCCGA
>CAXYEE010000010.1:0-49453 GCA_964276105.1 uncultured Gammaproteobacteria bacterium
TGCTGGAACTTTGAATGGTGCTGCCTTTGGTAAAAACGTGATTGATTTTAATGCTGATTCAAAATCTTTTACTAATACAGGTCAGTTCATTGTTGCGTTATCTATCGAATGTTTTGGCGATGTAAGTTTGTTTAAAAAAAATGTGGATGAAGTGATTCGTAGTATGCGAGCCTCTTCTAAGTTACCTGGTTTTGATGAGATAAGAGTGCCGGGTGAGCGAAGCTTAAACATTCGACGTCAACGTGAACAATCTGGTATACCAATACCTGATGCCTTATATGAAAATTTGAATAGACTTTCAATCTCTTTGAATACAGAACCTCTTCGGTTGCTTGAATGATTGTTTTAGCGTTGGACTAAACTAGTATAAAGTGGGTCTAATTAAATTTGTTGGCCGTTTTGGGTATGAGGGAAAAACCATCGTGATTAAAGACTGTTATCTACTACTTAAACTTCTAGTGATGCTAGGAGCAACTGCTTTGGTATTTTCGATAGCAGGTTGCAGTTCGGAGTCCACTTCATCAGACCAAAATCCTGCAGTATCTTCGGGATACTATGAGGGTGAGACGGTAACGTTAATAATGGGACTTGATGCTTCTGCTGGTGGCACAACGGTTGGACGACTTCTTGCAAAACATCTCGAATCTACTCTCGATGGTAATCCCAACGTTATTGTTAAAAACATGCCTGGCGCATCTATGATGAATGCTCATCTTTTTGTCCTCCTAAAAGCCCCAAAGGATGGTACTACTGTCTATTATGGCCCACGCTCGTCGTTGGGAGAACTTCTAGAATTTCCTGGCCACTCGTTTAAATACTCCCAGTTCACCATTTTAGGAGGTGTTCAACTAGCCCCTTTGGTGACTTATGCCCGCAAAGACATGTTGGAGGGGGGTATTCAGTCACCTGCAGATATTCTTAAGGCTGATGGGCTGGTTTTTGGTGGAATTTCAGCAGAGCATGGTCGAATGATTGCTAGCACAATGGGATTGGATCTGATTGGCGCTGATTATCATTTTGTTGGGGGCTATCCTGGTAGTGGAAAAATTCGCGCTGCAGTTCTTAGTGGCGAAGTTAATATGGCAACCGATGCAGCCCATGCTTATCTCAACGAGGTGGTGCCTACGCTTGAGCAGCAGAATTTGAATGCCCCATTGTTCAGTTTGCCACTGCTAAATGCACAAGGTGAACTTATAAAAAGCCCTTTGGTACCAGATATTCCCACTGTGAATGAGCTCTATGAGGAGATATATGGAGAGCCACCTTCTGGCCTTAACTGGGACTCCATTCTCACTATGATTCAGATCGATCAGACGATGCAGCATGTTTTTCTGGGACCCCCTGGTATGGATCAGGAGGCCGTGGAAACTTTTCAAGCTGCGATAGCCCCAGCTATGGCAACAGTAGGTTTTGCTGATGAGGCCAACCGTATTTTAAGTTATGTGCCGGATGCTGTAGATGCTGCAAGGGCTACTGAGGTTCTTAGTGCCACAGCGCTGGTTAGTTCTGAAACTCAAGGTTTTATAGAAGCTCAGATTACGCGTAATAGCAATTACTAAGGCAAAAGTAACTTACTGAAAAAACAGCGAACCCACCCATAGCTACCAATTATATTTTATTAAGCTATGATTAAGGTCAAATAAGCGTTCAGAGTTTGGTTTGCCAGTTATGTTTGAGCGTGATCTTTGTCTCATTCTAATGGTTTGAGAATTTATGGGTAGGGCTAGCAAATAAAAAAATAACCTCTATCCCAAATTTTAAGGAGAAATAAAGCATGGCTAACGTAGAAATCGTTGATCGTTCTGATATGACTAGTAAGTTGATGGGAATGCTTGAATTGAACCCCATCCAAACCGCCATCGTTACAATCGATATGCATAAGGGACATTTGGACCCTGAGGTGGCAACTATGCCTGCTTCAGCTGAAGATTCAGAACGGGTTATCAAAAACGCTGAAGATGTTTTAGGTTTTGCTCGAAATCATGGTGTTCCAATTATTCATGTGAAACTGGTTTTTCGGAAAATCCCGGGTTTAGGTAGCGAAGGGATGCCCGTTAAATTTTGGAAAGCACTCCACGATATATCAGATGAGGCTAACCGTTTGAGCCCCGGCCGCCCTAGCACTGTAGATGATCATAATATTATGGGTTCTGTGCAAACAGAAATGATCCCTAGCCTTGTTGAAGAAAGTGACTATGTTATAGATAACAAAAAACGTCTCGACTGCTTCATGGGAACGGATCTGGATATTCTTTTGCGTAATCTGGGTATAGAAAACGTTTGCTTGATGGGTATTAATACTAATACGTGTGTTTTGAATACTGCATTTACAGCTTTTAACAAAGATTATCGAGTGGTAGTCATGTCCGACTGTGTTGCCAGCATGTATGGAGAGGACCTCCATCAACTAGGCTTGCAAAATATTTGTAGATGCTTAGGTTGGGTAGCTAATAATGATGAGTTTAAAGAAAAGTTAGCTGTTGGAAGCAAAGCAACAAAGACCGGTTAATTTTAATTCATCGGAATAAATTTGTTTGCAAAGCCTCTAGTTTAGGCGATAAGAAGCTGAAATGTGGCAGACATAATTAGTGCTTTCAGCTGTAATTAGTTAGAGGAGTAACCAGGTGCCGAAAAAGCAAGTAGGCGACGTAGAGATCTATTACGAAGAACATGGAGATGGTGTGCCCGTAGTCCTTCTCCATGGGCTTGCGGGGGATTGCAGTGCCTGGAACCCTCAAATTAACGTCTTGAAGGAAGACTATAAGCTTGTTCCGTTAGACAATCGTGGAGCAGGACGAAGTTCTGCACCAGACTATCCTTACACTACACGCCTATTCGCTGATGACACAATTGGGCTTATGGATGCTATTGGAATAACTGAGCCAGCTCATATTATCGGTAGATCCATGGGGGGAGCTATTGCCCAAGAAATGGCGATCAACTATCCAGACCGTGTGCGAAGCATGCTTATTACCGCTTCATTCGGCAAGCTTGATCGCTATGGACACCGCATACTTCATAACATTAATGAGGTTGTAAAGACACAAGGTTATATGGCCGCTGCACAGTGGCAGGCCCTCTTTTTTTTCCCGCCGCTCTATTTCAATGAACACCAAGAGCAGATGGACAGCTTTGAGAAAGGGGTAGGTATTACGGATAGACCTGTGCATGGATATACAAATTCAACCCATGCGTGCCTTATGCATGACTCACTTGATCGGCTTCATCAGGTTAAGTGTCCCACGCTCGTTCTTACTGGTGGAGAGGACGTGCTTTGTGCAGTGGGTCCTGCCAAGCAGATTGCCGAACGGGTTTCGGGATGCGAACTTAAAATCTATGAGGGCGCAAGTCACTTTTTTATGACTCAGTGCTACGATGAATCAATGGCCGATATTAAAAAGTTTCTAGATAGTCACTAGTGGATATAAATCAGTTTAACCTTTGATCACTGAGGTTTTTTAGGCCTACGCTAAGACCGAAATTTCTACTTTCATCTTTGTGGGTACCACCCAGCGTCTCGAAATTCGATTCCCTCTCCCGCAATTGCATCTTGAAATGCTTGTATTGTTGCAGGAGTGTCTTGAGTATCAGGCGGAGGATTGCCTTGAGGGTTGCTCAGCCATCCTGCATATATGCGGTCATAATGGTTTAGGTAAACGATCTCAGGTTTAAATGTTTTTTAAGCACTCTGCTACTGGAGTTGGTCGCATCCTATCTACTGGTAAATTCATTGGCATTACTGCAACGTCGATATTCTGTAGAGCTTGAATTTCTGGAACACACTCTCCTACCCCAGAAAAAAAGAGCCGTTTCCCTCCAAGGTTTATCACATACCCATTGGCCTCGCCCCTTTGGATGGTAAGGAGCCCCAGGAGTCATATCGTAGGCACCTACTGCCTCAATTCGAATGTCTGCAAAGGTGCCACTTTCGCCATTTGAAAGAACAATGCCATCGTTGAATTTGGCATATGCAGTTTCGGTTAATACTACGGGCGCCCCAGGTTTTCGTAGTTGTGATATTGCTTCTGGATCTAGGTGATGACTAGGATCATCAGTGATTAATATGAGATCAGCAGGTTTAGCGATCGATAAGTTTACGGCGCTCCAAGGATCAATGTGAATCACCTTTCCTGCATACTCCACCTGCGCACTCGAGTGAATAATTGGAGTAATAATAATTTCGCCCTCATCGGCGCTAATCGTATTTTGTATTTGCGCAAAGGTCGCGTTTGTTCCTGCTACGTACACAATGGCTAATAGGAGTATTCGCATTAGTAAATCACCTTAAGGAGTGTGTGACTGAGTGTCTCTCTACAATTCTTTAAGATCAAGGCATTTAGTTGGTTAGGGTAATGATTTTATTGAAAGATAACTTTTTTATTTAGATGATAAGCCAGTCTGGGGCACCATTAGGTAATACTGATTGGAGCCATACCGTCAAATAAGATGGGTGAAACAGCAGATCCATTACTTGCCCATATAGGAAGACTAGAACTGCCCAACCACCTAAGGCATAGGTTATAGCAAAGCGTTTTGTATATTGCCCCCATCGTAAAAGATAAACACAAATAAATAATGGGAAGGCAATTTTCTGTCCAACTAGTGCCGTTAGAAAAAGTATTCCAAGCAGGTAGCCAAAGAAAGGTCCAGCTTCTATTAGCCACCCATCTTGGCAGGTTTTTTTAATATATTCTTTCCATGTCCCCAGTTTTTTCTTGCTCTGTAGCAGGTTTATTAAGTCCCGCATAGACACCATAAATGCCAGGATGAAACCCGGAATACAAATAACGAGCGGGAATTGTCTTACTGCCGTCGGCCACTCAAGTGAGTTATAGCCGGCCCAGACAAAGAGAACACAGAGACCAAATGAAAATAGCAGCGATAGAGCCGGGTTTTTTTCTATGGTTTCGTCTGCAGGTTTTTTGTTGGAAAGTTTTTGCTTTGTGATTCCTCGCCCAGCGAGGATAAGTGTCAACACAATTATCAGTATCAGAAAAATGACAATAGGCCGTCCTAGCCAGTCAGCGCCTTGATGGACGCGCATACTGATTTGGAACGATCCTTCTAAAATACCTCCAAGCACAAGGGCTAGAACGACTGGAGGTCTTGGCCAGCCTCCTCGTTTCATGAGAAAACCAAGCGCTCCAAAGAATATACAGCTTACCCAGTCGCCAAATGATGATCCGCCTAGCCATGCACCCATAAAAACAAATAGTAGTACTCCTGGTACTACCATATGTCCTGGAAGGAGGGCGATCTTTGAAACTTGCTCAACCGTCATCAAAAGCACAATAGTTGCAATGACGCTTGCAAAGGCAATCATCCAAACAAAGCTGAACGTCATTGGGAGCTGAGCATCAAGCATACTTGGTCCGGGGCGCAGCCCAAGCATAATAAGAGCGCCCATTAGAACAGCGGTACCCACACTGCCTGGAATTCCCATTGTCACTGTCGGTATCAAAGCGCCGCCGCGTAATGCGTTATTAGCAGCTTCAGGTGCCAAAACCCCTCTAACATCCCCTTGTCCAAACTTTGACTGGTCTTTTGCTCCTTGCATTGCGTGACCGTAAGTCACCCATCCAACAATCGAAGCACCAAGGCCAGGTAACATTCCAATATAGGCGCCAATCACACTACAGCGAACAACAAGCCACCAGTGTTTAAGTGCATCGCGCACGCCTGCCAAAAGACCATTACGTGTATCGACAGGTTGTCCAGTTCTAGAAATAGAAATATTTTTTATGGAGAGTTCAGCAATTTCCGGAATAGCGAACAGGCCTAGAAGCACAGGGATTAGTGGCAATTGATCTAAAAGATAGAGCGTGCCAAAGGTATATCTAGGAATGGCCTGGGACTCCGGGAACCCAACCATAGCAAGCAGGAGTCCAAGCATTGCTGCAGCAACGCCTTTTCCAATGGAGCGCCCAGAGAGGGAACCCACCATAGTTAGACCTAACATCCCAAGCATGAATGTTTCGGGAGACTCGATTGCCAAGATGACTGGTAGTATCAGTGGTAGTGAAATACCTAATGCTGCAGCTCCACAAACCCCACCAATTGCCGAAGATGTAAAAGCTGCTCCAAGCGCTCGCGCCGACTCGCCTTGTTTTGCCATGGGGTATCCATCTAACACAGTAGCCTGAGAGGCTGCAGTGGCTGGAATGCCTAGAAGTACGGAGGTTATTGCCCCGCTTGTGGAAGTTGAGGCCCAGGAGGCAAGAAGAAGGGCAAAAGCGGAGACAGGTTCCATGCTAAAGGTAAAAGGCAGGAGCAGTACCAGGCCTATTGCCCCACCTAGTCCTGGTATGGCGCCCATAAGGATCCCAACTAGGCAGCCAAGGAAGAAATAAGCCAAAACATGCCATTGAAAGATTAAACCAAGCCCGGTTAATAGGGCTTCAAACATGACTTCCAGCATTGCTCTACCTTATGATTTTTGTGTTTTCTGTGTAATTACCAGAGGATAATATCATTGAGTTAAATTAGGAGATAAAACGATGGCAAAACCTATCCCAATTAAAGTGCTGCTCGGTCTCAAGGAAGCAAACATTATTGTTGACGAAGCCCTAAGTCTTGCAAGGGAACATGATATGCAGCCTATGACTGTAATGGTACTAGATGCCGGAGGGCATCAAATTGCTATGAAACGAGAAGATGGTAGTGGAATTATTCGTGTAGAGGTTGCTTGCGCTAAAGCTTATGGGGCTTTAGGGATGGGAAAGTCTAGTCGGGATCTAGGCGATCATGTAGCAGACCGCCCACTTTTTGGGAACTCGCTCAGTATGATTTCCGGTGGAAGGTTTGCTACTGTTCCTGGAGGTGTTTTGATCTGCAACGATGCCGGACTCATCATTGGTGCAGTAGGCGTGACTGGGGATACTTCATCACGAGATGAATTTGCCGCTATTGGAGGCATTAAAGCAGCTGGGTTATGGTCTTCTCCAGACCAGGCGGCAGTTAATTGGAATAAATAGAATCAGGTGAATTTATATTTTAAAAAATGGAACTGGGGTAGCTAATAGGTAATGGCAAAGAAGAGATCAAAATCTTTAGGTGGCCGGGTGATAACGCTGGAGCACTCTTCAAGGCTCCTAAAAAGTAACCCTTTAGGCGATCCCTATGTGCGTCAGTTAGATATTTGGTTGCCACCACAGTATGACCAGGGGTTTAGCAGAGGTCGTGGTAAGAGGTTTCCAGTTTTATTTGACCTGGTGGGGTATACAGGCTCTGGTAAGTCCCATACTAATTGGAAAAATTTTGAGGAAAATCTTCCTGAACGTGCTGCCCGCCTAATACATAAAAAAAAAATGGGCGGATGCATTATTGTTTTTCCTGACTGTTTCACAGCACTTGGTGGTAATCAGTACATTAATTCTTCTGCAATAGGTCCTTATGCTGATTACTTAATCAAGGAACTAATTCCATTTGTTGATAAAGAATTGCGCACACTGGCATCTCGAGACCACAGGGGTTGTTTTGGTAAATCTTCTGGTGGTTATGGTGCCATGCTTCATGGGATGAGGTATGCGAAACACTGGGGAGCCATTGCCAATCACTCAGGAGATGCTTATTTTGATTTTGTTTATCGTTGCGATTGGCCTAATACCTTGGATTGTCTTGCGATGCATCGACGACGGAAGCGCAAGGAAGGTATTCTCGATGTATTAAGAGAACAGAAAGACTGTAAAGAGGGTTATGATGATGGCCGTGTTCGGCGTTTCCTTGATTATATATGGCGGACTGAAAGGTTATCTAATTCAGAGGTTTTGACTTTGATGAGTTTGGCTATGGCAGCTAGCTATGATCCTGATCCAGATTCACCAAATGGTTTTCGACTTCCTTTTAATTTAGAGACCGGAGAGATTATTCCATCTCGATGGAAAATGTGGTTGAAACATGATCTTATCAATCTTGTGACACGTTATAAAAAAAACCTGGGAACGTTAAACGGAATTTTTATCGATTGTGGTTGGCGCGATCAGTACCGAATTCATTATGGAACTAGAATATTGTCGAAACGACTATCGCAAGCTGGGATTAAACATCGCTATGAGGAATTTCCCGATAATCACTCTGGCATAGATTATCGCATGGATCGTAGCTTGCCGTTTCTGTACCGAGCGTTAAAGTGATACTTATGAAACACGCCTTATTTTTTATAACTATGATTATTGCTGGACCTGTTTTTTCACAACAGGTAAATAAAAATGAGAACGTTATTTCAGAGAAGGTGGAAGAGATAGTGATCGATGCAAATGCACCGCCGTTAACAGAGGCTGGGTGTTTTAGTATCAGAGGGGTTCACAATTTTTCCTCCCTTCATGATCAATATTTATACGTTGAGGGGCGTGGTAACTCACATTATATTCTTACTATGGACAGAAGGTGTCTTGGTCTTAGGAATGCTCAGGAGATTGCGATTGAAAATCATAGGGATCGCGTATGCTCTAATAGTCAGGCTACAGTTTCTTACCGTGGTGTAGGTGGGCGCAGGGATACTTGCGGTATCCGCACAATAGAAAAATTGGAAGATAAAAATGCAGCGCGTACGTTGATGGAAATTCGTACGCCAGGAAAACAATAAAATCAGCAAAAATGTCACTTTGTGGCAAATGCCTAACAAATAGAGGGAAATTATTATGCGTAAAATTACATTTGGTGCAGGCGTTTTTTTAGTGCTTGCAGCTTTCGTTTTGGGTCGTTTGTCTGCACAGGATTCGGCAACAGGTCCAGAGCCTAGTTGCACTATGTGTCCTGCAGACTTTGTTCCAAAAGAGGAACTAGAGTCATATGAGGCTATTTCTGTGGCTCAGACTTTGACTGATCAGCAGGTGAGGTCAATAGATCTTGGTAATGCTAATGTGCAAGTAGCTTTTGCTCGCAGAGGAAACTTAGATGCTCCTAATCCACGTTCCGTAGCTGAACATTCGCTTGTTACAGAGGTGTATTACGTCATAAGTGGTTCAGGAACCAATCGACTTGGCCCAGATTTGGTCGATAGACAACAGCGCCCAGACGACAACAGAGCAGTTCAGTTTTTGAATGGTCCAGGCAGTAATTCTATTGATATTCGTAATCCTCAGGAGATTGAGTTAGAGGCTGGTGACGTCTTGGTAATCCCAGCCGGAACAGGGCATCAGTTTACAAAAATCAATGGCCATATTAGCTACCTTATGGTTCGTGTTGATCCCGATAAGGTTGTTCCACTGATGAGTGCCGCAGATTCGGCGTCCTATATAAGCGAAAATCTTCCGTAGTTGATTGGATAGAGGGGTAGCGTTATCGCTCGGCAAATACCGCAATATTTTCTGGCGACCTATCTTGATGAACAGCAAGTGTATTTGTAAGTGATTTTCATGCTAGAAATTTACACTCAGATCCAGGCAGTATTGGGGGGGTAATAACGCCTTTGTGGAGCACTTCAGAGGATGAAAATCCTGGGTCTATTTCTGCTCAATGGAGAGATGATAATGAAAAACCATCCAATAGGTGTGATCAGACTAATAGCCTCTATAGTTGCAATTTTAGGGTTGTTTATAGGTATCGGTCCTAGAGTGCTAAATGCGCAGGTATCGCTAGATGAGCTTGAAGGCCAAGCTTTAGTGGAGTCTTTGCGGGAAGGTGGTTTAGTTGTCTTTTTCCGTCATGCAGATACGGTGGGAATGCCTTGCGATAGCCTTTACCGCATTGGGCAGCGTGAAGGGCAGAGAAATCTTTCCACGGAAGGTGAACAGCAGTCCCAGCGGATAGGAGAAACTCTTTCGGTATTAAATATTCCAATTCAAAAACCGGTTCTGGCAGGGCCTGTTTTTCGTGCTCGAGACACTGCAGAACTAGCTTTTGGCGTGGACCGTGTCGAAATCACAGAAAGCCTATTAGCAGATGACTATGCTGGTTCATATGGTGTTAGTTGGGTTATTAGAGAGCACCAACGTTTATTTTCTACGCCCCCTTCCCCTGGCTTAAATCGTATTCTTGTTGGGCACCGTACACCCGCTTTAATTACCTTGAATGGGCAGGTTAGCCGTGCTGGGTTTCCCGAAGGAGCTGCCATCATTATGCGCCCCCTTAATGGAGGCGCTGATGTTTTGGGGGTTATTTCTTTTGTCCCGTCTCCCAATCCTGGTATTGACAGTTGTTAATCAAAAGTTGCTGCTTCTGCTATTTAAGGCGTAATGTTAAGACGCTAGTTTTTGACTGAAAATAGGTAGAATAGCTTTCTAGATCGCTTAGAAAATGATCCATAATAATAAGGGGGGAGATTGACATGAAAGCGCATCAACTCTTCATAGGGCTTGCTGGTATTATCGGATGGTTGCTTGCAGCCGCACAGTTACCGATAACGCATGATTTAACAGACGACATAGAGATGCCTGTAGTGCCGGACTTCTCCGGAACCTATATATCGGGAACTCTGGTTGATACTCCTACATATACCGAACCTGATCCGTATCCGTTTACGCGAATGGGCGCCCGTGCACATGCTAACTTTGACCCTATTCTTGCAGATCCTCAGCAGCGCGATGATTGTGCAGGAGAAAGCGTGCCCTTAGTTATTTGGGGGGGGAACCCTATGGCGATTGTTCAGCAAGATGACATTGTTTATATGCGTTTTGAGAGTGGAGATACAATGCGGCGTATTTATCTAGATGAAAATTTGCCATTATTATTACAAGAACACACGCCTACTGGATTTTCTAAAGGTCGGTGGGAAGGGAATGAATTAAGAATTGAAACCACCCAACTTCTGGCTGGAGTTATAACAAATAGCGGTCATCCGATGAGTCAAGATGCCCAGTTGTCAGAGCGTTATTGGCGTAATCCTGAGTCTAATAACCTTCAGGTGGAGTTAATAGTTAGGGATTTTGCTAACTATACAGAGCCAGTAACTCTTACTAGAGAATTTATTTGGTCTCAGGAAGAACGAGTTCAATCATGGGACTGTATTAGTCTTGGTCCCCGGTTTTCCGAACCAGATATTGATGATTTGGTGCAAATGTTAGAGAGCCTGTAAGTTTTTAGATTTTAAAAAAAAGAATGAGAGCAGTTGAATGAATAAGTTGATGATCATTGTGACAGCGATTTTTTTCGTAGGTACGTCTGCGAATGCACAAAACTCATTAAATGGTGCATGGCTTGCAACGGAACTGATAGTAACAGGAGGTGATAAAGCGGGGGTATACACAGACCTTGAGTCAATTATTATTTTTTCTGAAGAACATTTCAGCATGTTCACTAATATTGGTGAGCGTCCTGATTTTTCAAATAATGAAGCCCGAGTTACTGATCAACAAAAGATTGACTCGTATCAAAGTTTTAACGCCAATTCTGGAGTTTATAATGTTTCTCGTGGCACATTGATTAGACAATTGGTATTTGCTGAAAATCCTAGAGATATCGGATCTACAGTTGAGTCTGAGTATCAAAGAAACGGTGATACTTTAATCATTACTACAAAAGATCCACACAGTGTAATAAATCGTATTACCTACGTTCGTGCAGATTGATATCTAGACGGAGCCCATGAAAATAAAAACAATCGCTGTGATTGGAACTGGCGATATGGGTAGCGCTGTCGGGCGAGTTTTAGTAGAAAGTGGACGACGTGTGATTACATGCTTGAAAGGCCGTAGTGAGAACTCTACTCGGTTAGCCTATGAGGTTGGCTTTGAGAGCATAGACAGCCTTGAAGAAGTGGTGGTTCAGGCAGAGTTATTTTTATCTATTTTGCCTCCTGCACAAGCGGTTACTTTTGCTCAAAAAGTTGCTAATGCTGTTCATCTAACTAGAACAAAACTGCTTTTTGCTGACTGCAACGCAGTATCGCCAAATACAGCATCGGGTATTGAACAACTTATCTCTTCATCTGGTGCAACATTTTTGGATATTGGAATTGTTGGGCCAGCACCAAGGCACAATAATTTGCCTACCCGGTTTTATGCATCAGGACCTAGTGTTGGAAGGTTAGAAGAGTTAGGTAATGATGAGATTCGCATAGTTGATATGGGTCCTGACATTGGAAGAGCTTCGGCTCTCAAGGCAACCTATGCGGGGTTAAATAAAGGAACCCAAGCTTTACATGCAATTGTATTGCTAGCCGCTGAAAGGTTAGGAGTGCGTCAGGTCCTTATGCATGAACTTGAGGAAAGTCAGCATCATGCGGTGGCTAGAATGAAGCAAGAAGTTCCTCACCTTGCTGCTACTGCAGAGCGGTTTGCTGGGGAAATGATGGAAATAGCCTCAACCTATGAATCTGTCGATATCACTGGAAAGTTTCATGAGGGTGCAGCTTGGTTATTTGAAGAGCTTTCTCAAACACCATTAAGTGCAGAAACTCGTGCAACGCTTAATCGTAGTCGGTCTTTGGACGAGGCTATAGAGGTTTTTTGTCAATTTGTAGACAGGAGATCATGATTCTGGGTGAAATTCACTGATTATTTCATCTGAATTTGGCCTTGGTCTCTCATTTGGTGCTGCTATTGCAGTGCCAATATGAATAAACCCTGCAATTAGCGTTTTATTATCATGACCAAGAAAACCTAGAACCTTAGAATGATAGGCAGGCCAGCCTGTTACCCACTGAGCATTATAGCCAAGGGATTGAGTAGCAATAAGAATGTTTTGGCACATAGCTCCTGTTGATAGGAGTTGTTCATCTTTAGGTACCTTTGCGAGTTTTTTTTCATTCGGGCGCATTGTAACGATGAGGAGCAGGGGCGAACGTTGTGGTCGTTCACGCTCTAATTCTACATGCATTGAATTTGAGTCAGGCTGATCCATATGAAATATGTCAGCGCAGAAATCGCCCAGTGCTCTTTGAGCTTTTTTTTCTAGGATTTGAATATTCCATGGTTCTGCTTTCCCATGATCAGGAACGCGAAGAGCAGCACGCAGAATGCTTTGTAATTCGTCATGGTTTGGTCGTGGTTCTACAAGTTGTTTCGCTAGCACCGAGCGGCGTGTAAGAAGAAGATCTATAGTGGTGTTTGTCATGGTAGATGACTCTAACATCTTGTTTCTATATGAGCATCAGGCAGCAATCTGGATATTGTAATAAATTTTGTGTTTGCTGCCTCATAGACCAGTATTATGGGTTAGGTTTAAGGAATTGGTATTACTGTGATTTGTACGTCTAATATAAGAGAGTAACCGATGACTTCCGAGGCGCCATATGCCGACTTAACCCCCAACATAGTCCTTAAAGCCGTGGAAGGAGTTGGTTTTCATTGCGACGGAAGAATTCTTGCTCTGAATAGTTATGAGAATCGGGTCTATCAACTTGGCATGGATGATGGAGCCTTTGTGGTTGTAAAGTTTTATCGTCCTCAGCGTTGGTCTGATGAGGGAATAATTGAGGAACACCAATTTACTGATGAGTTGGTAGAGCGCGACCTTCCGATAGTGGCACCCTTAGAGGTTCAAGGTACTACCTTACATGAAGATTCTGGATTCCGTTTTGCTGTATTTCCAAGGCGTGGCGGCCGATGGCCAGAGTTAGGCACACAGGAAGAGCTTATATTAATGGGGCGGTTTCTAGCACGAATCCATGCTGTTGGTGCAATAGGTAAATTTAAACATCGCCAGAATATTTCAATAGAGAGAATGGGCGAGAAAGCTTCAAGCTATGTTCTTTATAGTGACTGGATGCCCGATCATTTGTTTGTCAGTTATGAGGCTATTACAAGTCATTTGATAGATAGAATTACTGATGCTTTTGTTCAAGCTGGGGAGTTCAGACAGATTCGCATTCATGGAGATTGTCATCCTGGAAACGTTTTGTGGACTGATAACGGGCCGCATTTTGTGGATTTAGATGACTGCGTGACCGGACCTGCCGTTCAAGATCTATGGCTTTTTCTTTCTGGTGATAGGGAGTCGCGTTCTAGACAGCTCCAAGACCTGCTTGAAGGCTATAGTCAATTCTACAATTTTGACTATCGGGAGCTGTACTTGATTGAAGCACTGCGTACGTTACGTATGATCAATTACACGGCGTGGATTGCAAGACGATGGATTGATCCTGCTTTTCCTAGGGCGTTTCCGTGGTTTTCTGAGAATAAGTATTGGGAGGAACATATTCTCGCGTTAAAAGAACAAGCAGCGATTCTAGAAGAACCACCATTAGAAATAGCTTGAATATATATTTTTAGCTACTTTAGTTGTTTGTTCTTGGGTATCGGATCTATAGTTGGGTATAGAGAGATCTGGTTCAGCAGATTAAATAAAGGTAAACGGGAGTCACCGATGACAGATGAGAAGACCCTAGCCTCAGACGTTGAGCTACCTGGTGTGGAGTCGCGGCTAGATGATGGAGGGGTATTGGGCGCGATAGGGCGTAAGGCTGCCTCACGGCGACAGTTCATCAAGGGAGTCATTGCCTCTGGAGCGGTGGTAAGTTCTGCAGGATATGTATTTGGGGGTCTTGGAGGTTGCTCGACGGAACAGCCCGGAGGTGGTGTTGCTGCTGGCGGTGTGGAGCGACTCATTAGTTTGAATATAAACGGTGAGACGAGGCGAGTGGATGCATTGCCTTTTGAGACTTTGGCGATGACGCTGAGGTATAAACTGGGGCTCACGGGGACGAAGTTAGGTTGCGATAGAGCGGAGTGTGGGGCCTGTACGGTACTGATAGATGGGGTATCCACATATGCATGCTCAACCTTGACGCATACAGTGAGGGCGAAGGCGATTCGAACAATTGAGGGTTTAGAAAGCCCGAGCGGTGAGCTGCATCCGGTTCAGCAAGCTATGATTGATGAGTTAGGACCACAGTGTGGGTTTTGTACGCCTGGTCAGGTCATGTCAGCGGTGGCGTTACTGGAGTCGAACTCGAATCCAACACGGGATGAAGTTAGGCATGCACTATCGGGGAATTTATGTCGCTGCGGGGCCTATGATCACTACCTAAACTCGGTCATGCGTGCCGCAGGAAATGTCTGAGATTGTTCCAGATATGATTGTCAATCACACAGCAGGGCGTGAGCCGTCTAACGGTGTCCTGCAGATACACACAGCTTAGAGGAGCAGAGCCATGTCCAAAGACATGATGCGAGCATTTGAGCTTTATCAGCCGGATAGTGTTGATAATGCGGTGGAGTTATTAGGTCGGTTTGGTTCGGAGAGCTGGGCACTGGCGGGTGGTAATGACACGCTAGACTGGTTTAAGGATCGCGCCAAGTTTTCTCCCTCAGTGGTGGATTTGTCGAGCATAGAAGAGTTGCGAGGCATACGGGAAACAGCTGAAGGTATAGAGATAGGCGCTCTGACGACGCTGACTGAGATAGAGACCAGCGCTTTAATTCAGGAGCGGTACTCAGTGCTTTCGGACTCAGCGCGGCGAGTGGCGAGTCCTCAGATTAGGAATACAGGGACCATTGGCGGAAATCTTTGCCAGGATGCTCGGTGTTGGTACTACCGTTATGGGGTGGATTGTTATCGAGCCGGTGGCACGACATGTTATGCGGATACCCCAGAGGGGCAGAATCGCGAGCATTGTTTATGGGGAGCAGATCGGTGTGTAGCCGTAAGTCCTTCCGATACAGCGCCGGCACTAGTGGTGCTGGATGCACGGATGGTAATACAGAATGCTGAGGGTGAGCGTGAGGTATTGGCGGAGGAGTTTTTCATTGGTCCTGATATAGATATCGAGCGGATGACGGTACTAGAGCCTGGTGATCTGTTAACGGCGATCCGCATTCCAAATGATTGGGCAGGGGCCCGGTTTTATTTTGAGAAAGTGGCGGATCGTAATAGCTGGGACTTTGCATTAGTTAATATAGCTAGTGCAATGGTGGTGGAAGGAGATGCCATTTCTCGGATTCGTATGGCGGCAGGGGCAGTTGAGTGTGTCCCTCGGCGATTGAACGTAGTGGAGGAAGTGGTGACAGGGAGTGCACCGGATGAGGCTACTGCATCACTAGCTGGTCAGGCAGCGGTGCGAGGTGCCACTCCGTTGAACTACAATCACTTTAAGATTCCTCTGCTAGAAAATCTTGTTAAACGTGCTATTAGAGATTCATGATTTGTGTTTTTTAGGTATTTTTTGATTTTAGGTAAGAGCTAAATGGAATTATTTCGGGTTAGTCGAAATGTCTGGGGTCAGGAGATCCTTCAGGGCATATCCTGGGATTTTTTGCCAGTTTTTTTTGGTTTTGGCGTGCTATTTATAGTTTTGCATTTGCTTTACTGCTGGTTTTTGACCCCTAAGCAGAAATAAAACAATGGGTATTGAGGGAAAAGAGAGCACTGAACAAGGTGCCATACAAAAACTAGTTAGACATGCGTTTATCGATCGGCTTTTTCATTGGGGCACAGCACTTGCAGTCCTGATTCTCCTTGGCACAGCATTTCTCCCAATTCTTGGTTGGAATTTTGCATGGGTGGCTACTCATTGGGTTACAGGGGTAGTGCTCACTCTACTAATAGTTTTTCATACAGTACGAGCCATGTTCTGGCAGAACTTGCGTTCTATGTGGATTAGCTTAGATGATATTTGCAAGGGGGTTCAACTTGCGCGATGGAATCTAAGGATTTCTGAAACACCTCCTAGCCCATCTGGAAAGTATTCGCTAGCCCAGAAGCTGATACATTTTCTTTTTGCTTTCGTGGTTGGCGCCACGATAGTTACTGGCTGCATGATGCTTGCAAAAATAGATACGCCTTGGTGGGAACGCAATCCTTACTGGATTGAAGAAGGGACTTGGGGAGTAGTTTACGTTTTGCATGATCTCTCCGCGCTTATGCTAGTTACAATGATCATGGCTCATATTTATTTTGCCCTTCGCCCAGAAAAGCTTCATTTCACCCGATCTATGATTTTAGGGTGGATTACACGGGCAGAATATAAGAAGCACCATGATCCAACTCAATGGCGAGTTGATGGTAGTTAAAGCTGGATCATTACGATTTGAGATTTTGATTAGGGAGAATAGAAATTGATTTTGAGCGAACGCATTGATGCGATTGAGTCTGGTTATGAGTTTATGCTTGCCTATGCAGCTCAGGGTCGGGATACGGATAGAGATTCGAGTGGTTCGGGTGCAGGCTTCGAATTAAGAGAGTTTCTACAAAAAATGGAAAAAGCTCTTGATGGATTAGGTTCTCTAATCAAATCTTCAATAGACTCCAAAAAATACAATCTTGGTCCATCGAATGATTTCCTAGATGCTGTTGAGGAGGACGCAAAAAAAGCACTTGGACTTATCCGGTTGATTATGGCTCAGTCAGATGTGAGTTCTATGCTTATTGATAACGCCAATGCTTCTATTCACCTAAGAGCTTTACTGACTGATCTTTTTATTATTGACGAGGCTTTTGACTTCTAGAAATAGCATAAAGGATAAAAAATCCCTCTAGCAAAAACTATCAGTAATATGAAATAAGATAATTGAGTACGCCGTAAAAAACGGATGAAAAATTAAAGATTTCAGTTATATCTCAAACTAATAATTTTTATGAGAATTACAGAGATAAAAATTTGGCAAATCTTATATTTGATGATGGGTTATCGGTTGAGGTAATTCGTACTAAGAGAAAAAAGACTGTATCAATCAGGGTATTTAATGGTTTAGTACAGGCGGTTGTTCCTGAGCAACTTTCAGATATCAGGGTCACGGAACTAATTCAAAAAAGTACACCTTGGATACTCAGGAAGCTAAGCAAGGAATCACAGGTTAGCGTTTTTTTACCTAAGAAATATATTAGTGGCGAGGCTTTCCCCTATTTGGGAAGACATTATCGCCTTAAGGTTTTATTTGGAGATAATGATAAGGTCAGACTTCTTCATGGAAATCTGGAGGTAAGCGTTTCTAAAGGCTCGAAGGAGTCTGATATTCGTAATGCTTTATCTGATTGGTATGAGTGCCATGCACTTAAAAAGCTGATAGAGAAAACCAAGAAATATGCAGGGATTATAGGTATTTTCCCCAATTCAATTTCTGTGAAGAATTACAAGTCCCGATGGGGGTCTTGTTCCTCAAAAGGCGATATATCTTACAACTGGCGTATCATTCTTGCGCCGCCCCAGATTGTGAATTACGTTGTTGTGCACGAGCTCTGTCATCTTAGGCATATGAACCATTCTCCTGCGTACTGGGAGTCCGTGAAACAAGTATTTCCAGACTATCTTATCTATCGAAAGTGGCTAAAAGAAAAAGGGACAACTTTAGAAGTTTAAAATTAAAGACGTATAAGTTTTAATAAACTAAAAACCCTAAGAATCAATTAACTTAAGAGCCTGATTTTTTGCTTTAGATCATAATGAATATTCAATATAAAGAGCTTGATGTGTTTTTCTAAGGTACACTCGTTTTAATTAATTTTTTAAGTAAGCTATCAATAAGGAAAAGACAGTAATGACACGTTTATTTTTAGCAACATTATTTGTAATTACAGCCCAGACTAGCTGGACTCAGGATTTTTCTGGTGTTGAGATTAGAACGACTCAACTTGCAAACGGCCTTTATATGATGGAGGGGGCCGGCGGCAATCTAGCCGTGTCAGTTGGCGAAGATGGCGCTTTTCTGGTCGATGATCAATTTGCACCACTAAGTGGGAAAATCATGGCTGCCATTAGCGAACTAACAGACTCTGAAGTAGAATTTTTAGTAAATACCCATTGGCATGGTGATCATACGGGTGGGAACGAGGCATTTGGTAATGCAGGAGCCATTATAGTAGCCCATGACAATACCCGGGTTCGGATGACAGAAGAGCAGCTTAGGCAAATTTTTGATACTAGCTACCCACCTAGACCTGAAGACGCTTTGCCCATAGTCACCTTCGACGATGAAATGACATTCCATTGGAATGGTGAAACTATTCGAGCTTTCCATGTTGATCCTGCACACACTGATGGAGACGTTATCCTTCATTTTGAGAATGCTGATGTTTTCCACATGGGAGATACTTTCTTTAATACTTTCTATCCATTTATTGATGTTGATAGCAACGGTGATATTGATGGAATCATCGCTGCGGGATATCGAGTTCTTTCGATGGCAACCCCCGGCTCTCAGATTATTCCTGGGCATGGGCCAATAGCTACTGCAGATGATTTGCAAGAGTGGCTTAAAATGCTACGGATTACTCGGGAAAGTATGCAAGATCTTATTGATCAAGGTTTATCGGAAGACGAGGCTTTTGCTGCCCGTCCAACGGCACAGTTTGATGAATCTCATGGTGGTGGCTTTATGAACCCAGAAAATTATAATCGCCTTCTTTATCAAAGCCTAAGTCGATAGTAAGGTTTTCATAGAACTATAGTTTTAACTTTTTTCATTTAGGCTATAGCCTGTGGTTTGAGTTATACAATTTTTGCCTGAATTAGGTTCGTACAACCCCTAGTCTTTATGCCTTAAGTGGCAAATGAAGCGATTCACTTAAATGAATAATTAACCATTTAGTTGGTATTAAATATAATTATGAAAAAAACAATAGAACCACGAATTTACCCACCTTCAGCTGCAGAGCTAGATGAATCACAGAAGCGTGTTCATGAGGCTATTACCTCAGGTCCTAGGGGGGAAGTGGTCGGTCCCTTGGGTGTCTGGTTGTGGCGGCCAGAACTGGCAGATCGAGCGCAGCGTCTTGGAGAATATGCGCGTTATGACACAAAATTGCCACCTAGACTTTCCGAGTTAGCAATTCTTGTGGTAGCGAGATTTTGGGGATCAGAATTTGAATGGTGTGTTCATAAAAAGATTGCTTTAGAAGCGGGAGTGGGTTTTGAAGCAGTTGAGGCAATCAGGTCTGGTAAGACACCGTTATTGGAAGAACAAGATCAGGCTATTGTCTATGAGTTTAGCCGCACATTACTGGAGCAGAGAGAAGTTGACGATGAGTTATATAAACGCGCTATTGAGGAGCTTGGTCAAGAGTCCACGATTGATTTGGTTGGGATATTGGGTTATTACTCTCTAATCTCATTGACCATTAATGCTTTCAGAGTGTCTCTCCCAGAAGGCTCAGAACCAGAACTTTAAGGATTAATTGCCTACTGTAAGGTGCCTTTTCTTAGGAATTCTGCACGTTCTGCAGATTTAATTGTTGTTTCCTTAAGACTGGATTTCCTCAACACTAGTAGTGGAATATCTACACCGGCATTGCCAAGGCTCCAAACCGTACGAAACATATGGGCAAGGTTATAAACGGGCTGATCATCTACCCTGACCACTATGTCACCTGGTCGAAGTCCTGCTTTATCTGCAGGACAGTCACGGTATACCCCTACAACGGTAAGCTCATCATTTTCATCGTTTAGTAGCATTCCTAACCAAGGGCGAGGTGGAGCTGATCGACGCCCCTTTTCACACAGCTCATCAATGATGGGTGTCAGCAAATCGATCGGGACAAACATATTTACAGTTTTCCGAGATTCGCCTACTTCAAAACCTTGGATAACCAAAGAGCCAACGCCACAGAGTTTTCCATTCGAATCTACTAAGGCTGTTCCAGACCAATTTTCACAAGGCGGAGTAGTAAAAATAGCTTCATCTAGGACATATTCCCAACGACCAGCAAATTCTTCTTTTGCTACTACATATCCTTTAATAATTTGTGAATCGATTTCATCGCTACCCACAATAAAGGCAGTATCACCTATTCCTAGACAGCTTGAGTCTCCCAAATGCATTGCAGGGCCGGGTAGAGGCATCATGGGTTTTATCAGTGCAAGACCACTGCGGAAATCATTTCCTACTACATAGCCTGGTACAGCGCGACCATCCTGAGAAGAAAGCCATATGTCACGAGCCTCATTAATCAAATATCCAACGGTAACAATTAACCCATCCTCGCGAAGGCGGATGCCATGACCAGTTCGCTCAGTTCCCAGAAGACCGGCAGTCATAGCGTCTTCTGGTACATGAGCTTTTATGGATATAAGTGATTCTAAGGAGAAATCTGTGGGCAAGCCTAATTCATCAATTTTCAAGGGGGTATCCATCTATAGTGTCTATTGTTTTGTTAACATCATTGATCAATAGACTTATACGTTCCTCATCTAGAACTTCTAGTCCGCTCCGTAATTGATTCAGGATCATGACAAGATTTTGCCTGATCATGGCTAGATCCTGAACTGGGACAGCGTACCCTTCTTCAGCAGAGACTGCGAGACCATTTTCAAGATATGCTGCAACATATCTTGAAGATTCCAGCACTTGATCGTCATACCCAAGTCTTGTAGCACTAACCATACGAAGCCAGTGAAGGCTCTGATCAGGTTCGAGTATGAGGGCCCTGTCTACTAGACGCAGAGCATCAAAAGCATATCTTTCCTGATCCGCTAAAATACTAGTGCGCCATCCTGCCCTAAGTTGTGCCGCTGCCGGATACCAAGCATCGGTGACCCTGCTGAGTCCAAGCTCATAGTCAAGTTCAGCTAAAGACTCCCAATCTTGGTTTTGACCATAAAGCCAGCCGTCTATTACAACTCTAGCTGGCCCCGTTATTTCTGCCGCAATGGTTTGAATATTCTCTGGAGCATTTTCAGTGCCTACCACGCCAAGCCAGTCTTTAATGAGGTTATAGCGAGCCTGCATATTTCTAGGATTTACATTTATTGCTTCCAAAAATGCCTGCCTTGCACTCTCTGTTTCGAATTTAGATTCATACAGGATCCCGTATAGTTCGAGTTGTTTAGACTCGTTGGTAATTTTTTCTGCAAGTTGTTCGAGTCTTTTGTATTGTCCAAGCTGAATTATTCGACGAGCTAGATACCCATAGTTTATTGTGTTGCCAAAACGTGTGTGTATCCAGCTATTGTCTTGAAGAAGTGGATCATAGGGCTCGAATAGTTCAAGTAATGCTGGTAGAAGTAGTCCATCAGCTTTGCTATTGCTATGGGTCGCCATTAGATTGTTGTTATCTGTGCTTAATGGTGAATCATATGCAAAGGAGCGAGTGCCAGTCTCATCCATTGCTAGAGCTGCAAACAGGTCTTCAACACTGTTCATGCCTATTCGACTGTAGTGCATGATGTCTGAGTTAAAGGGTTGCCCACTACCGATCAGTTGATCTTCGAGATCAAGTGATTCATCTGAAGCTAAAAACATTAGTACTTGTGCTGCAGGATGATAAAGTCGGACATTGGCGAATTCATCTACTAAAGTTGCGGCTAGAGTTCGCAATAGTTGTTCTTCAATGAATTCTGAATTTATCCACTGTACAAATACTCCATTATCATTGAGATGGGATTTTGCTTCAGCAATGAACTCTTTTGTGAACAGGTGAGATGCCCCTGCTGTCCAGGGGTGAGAGGGCTGAGAAACGATGGTGTCATAAGTTTTACTAGTCAGACGAAGAGCGTTACGGGCATCATTTATGACAATATTAAATCGTGGATCCTCAAGAGGGTCAATATTGCGCAGACCTTGCAGATAGCTATTTGCTTCAATGACTTCAGGTTCAATTTCAATGACGTCGACTTGACTAACCGAAGTAGGAACACCTTCTAACGCAACACCACCACCAAAACCGATAACAAGCATATTTTCCGTGCTGGGCCTTGCAGCGACTGCAAGCGCAGTAAGCCATTTCTCTGGGTCTCGAAATGGGGGAGAACCTTTTGATGCAATAGAGGCTTCGGGTAAGCCGTTTGTGCGCAAGTAATAATAGCCATCCTCTTCAACCATTAAAACGGTCGATGATCGCCCCACACCATAGTAAATTTCACGAGGATTACTAAGATAATTAGGGATAAAACCGGTACTCGATATTACTTCGATAGGTCTTGACGGTTTATAAACTAGTATGACTGCCACTAATAAAATGACTGTGAGCCCTAAATAGACTGGTTTAGGTGTTGTTATTGTGGCCAGAGTCCATAGCGCAAGCCCGATGTTGAGAGCGATGGCAATGTGGATAGTTCCTTCGAATCCAAGTGTTGGAATCAAATAAAAGCCAGCAAGGATCGAGCCTATAATTGCGCCCACTGTATTCCATGAGTAAACATATGCCGTGCTAGTCGCTGCCTGTTTTTCGTCTTTAGCTAAAACACGAATGGCTAGAGGTAAGGTAGCGCCGACAAAAAATGTGGCGGGCAGCATGACTAGGGCAGCATATATTGCTACCTCATAGGTGCTTAAGCTGGATGGTATAAGTGGGACCATCCACCTATACACCGCTATAGAGAATACTGCTATTAAAACTTGAGCAAACGCAAAGGCTATTATTGCACGTTCCCGCGTGCCAGCTATTTTCCCAGCTAGACCCCCGCCTATTGCAATACCAGTTAAAAAAGCAGCAAGCATTGTGGCAAATGCATAGATACTTCCGCCCATCACATGAGAAAGCATGCGCGTCCACAAAACTTCATAGATGAAAGAGATAGCACCAGATACGAGTATCAATGGCAGAATCCAGCCTTCATTAGACTGGAATAGTTTTTTTAGTTTGTGTTTTGGAGTCAGGTTAGAATCAAAAAATGGAATGATGCATTTATCAATAAAGCTGACTGTAGGCCTCGAATTTTTTTCTGATAATGTATAGACACATGCAGGTGAACGGGTTGCTAATAGTGTGGCGATCAGAAAGACAGCAGCATTTACAGCTACACCAACCCACACTGTTCCATTGAGACCTAGTCTTGGTAAAAGAACAAATGCTGCTACAAGTGTTCCAATTACAGCTCCACCTGTATTGGTTGCATAGAGCAAAGCAATTCTTGGCCCTAATTCCCTGTCATTCTGTACCGCATGGCGTGCTAGTAATGGCAGCGTAGCTCCCATGAAGCCTGTTGGCAGCGCGAGCACTACAAAACCAGTCAAGAGATAGAAAATTGGCTGTCCAATTGTGTTTCCATCAGGGGGTGTAGGCTGGTCGCCAAGTACATAGATATAGAGGTTTCTTGCCACTAATAGAAGGAGTGGCACGGTTAGCGCAGATAAAGCAATACCCATTTCTAGCAGTCCATAGACTAAAACTGGGTTTTTTACTCGTGATGCATATCGTCCTGCGATCATCGCGCCAAGAGCCAGACCTCCCATGTAAGCCGCTAGTACCGTTGCTATGGCAATATCACTAGTACCAAACGTCAGTGAAAATTGCCTTAACCAAGCCGTTTGGTAAAGAAGAGCTGCAAATCCTGACAAAACAAAACAGGCAATAACAGCTAAGAGTGTAAGCGTATCCTTTTGGTTTTTAGGTGATAACGCTAAGTCTTTTGGGGAGCTTGAATTTTTTAGCTTATTTTTACGTTTTCTGGTCATTTGTAGGTCTCATATATACCAATAATGATGCAATTCTTTATACGCTAATTTTTTTGTAAAAATACAAGCAAGAACACATCAGTACGTGGTTGCCTTAGAACAATAACATTATCTGGTTTAGCGCCTTAGAATTGCCCACCATCGAGCAACATTAAGCAAACTTGATAATGACCCTGCAACGTAGGTTAGCGCTGCTGCAGTTAGCAGGGTACGTGCACCAGTTTCATCGCCTGGATGCAGTAATTTTTTAGATGAAAGTAATGGTAACGCGCGCCTAAAACTTGCATCAAATTCGGTAGGTAGAGTGAGACAATGAACAGCTATTCCTGACCCTAGAGTAAGAAACCCTCCAAGCAGCATTATTATTCCAATAGCAGGCACTCGTGTTAGAGCCGCAGTGAATGGTGCTACCATCAAGATTCCCGCGCCAATTTTTTCTATAGGTCTGACCCATTGTACTAATCTAGTTCTCCATTTTAGAGGCTTAAACCCCCTAGCATCTTGTATTGCATGGCCAACTTCATGAGCCGCTATTGTAATTGCAGCTAGTGAATAGCCATTAAAATTTTTTTCAGAAAGACGGACTGCTTTATCCAAAGGATCATAGTGATCTCCTATATCAGTTAATTCTGTTTTTACATGTCTGAGGTCGAGGGTATTTAGTAATTGACGAGCAAATTCACCACCACTATGAGCGTAGCGATTCGCAGGGCGACTATAGCGAGCGATAACAGCTTTTACCCATAATCCTGGGCCGATTGTTAGAACTAACAGACCTAATAACAAAATAATGATGTGCATCGGAAAACACGTTTCTATCGATGTAAGTTAAATCTACTTCGCTTTTTGGGGTACGAGTTGTTTGAAGAGGCTAGATTCTCTTTTAAAAAAACCTTGCGTGTGAAAAGAATCTTCTAGTCCTAGCAGTTGATAGTCTAGATGATGACACAGTTCATGTAGAAAAGTTCGCAGAAATGTTCTAAAGGCCACGACTTTTTTTTGTTGTGCGGTTCGCATCCAGAGGGTAACCTGAGCTCTACATTTTCCTTCAGAAACCTCATAGAGACCATGTAGTTCTCCCCAATCATGGCTTGGGCGAGCAGCAAGTAATTTGATGGTTATAGGCGTTACCTTTAAATTATTGAGGATACCCTCTGCCAGTATTCTTAAAATAGATTCCGTCTCGCGACGATCTTCAGCTATGAGGGCTATTTTGAGTTGTTCGAGAGTGGTTAGAAGATTTGTGCTGTTTGTAAGAGACACTGTTGTGATGGAATCGCTGCGGCGGTATATCACCTTCTGCTTGGCGTTGAGTTTTTGATAATAGGCATATGGCATCCCAATTAACTAGAACTAGGGAGAACGTAATAAAGCTAATGCACTTTCGTCGACGGGCAAACCAACCTTAATGACTGAATCATTTATATTAGTAAGTTGCAACTGATTCCAAAGTTTTAGTGGATCCTGTGAGAAAACAAGATCAGCTATTGCTGGGATAACTTTCCACTGACCCGCAGTAATTTCTCGCTCTAGTTGTGTTAGCTCCCAGCTTGCATGGCCTGCATACAGCCGTAGTTTTACATTAGGGTCTGCTATTTCAATAATTTCTTGAAGAAACTCAGGGTTAGTGCTTAAGTAGACGCTATCAAACAGGGGCTCTGCCTCAGGTAGATCAATTTCAGAATCATCGATCAGGGCTAGTACATTCGTACGTGCCATTGGCCCGCCAACAAAGATATTCTCACTGTAATTTTCCATAAAGCTCATATCTGGAAAAACGGTTGATGGAATTACCCATGTAGGACGATTAATTGCTACGCCGAGCACACCCTCAGGTTCATGGTGTAGTAGAAGTATTATGGTTTCTGAAAATCGAGGGTCGCGCATTTCGTCAGTCGCTACTAGAAGCATTCCTTTAGACGGCATCTGTGAGAATGCAGAAGTAGAGCTCAGGACCATAAGTAACAGTAAGCGTAGCAACATCATTATTGAATAATACTCCGTTAGGATGAATTCTGCCTTTTATAGCTGGATGATAGACAGAACTCAGCGATATTATGGAATTTAATGTGTGAGCTGTATTTGAGAAGTAATTTGAAACCCTATCCTATGAGTCTTGGTTATCGGATGCCCGCAGAATGGGAGAGGCATGCCTCAACGTGGTTAACATGGCCACATAATGTAGAGACATGGCCAGATATGCTTTCCTCTGTTGAAAAAGAAAATGATATCAATTGTCATGGCTTTATCGGAGACTGAGGTCGTCCGAGTAAATGTATTAAATAAAGATCATGAAGACCATGTTTCCAATTTGTTACATAATCGGGGTAGCACCTGGAACAATTATTTTTCATCAATTACCTACTAATGATTCTTGGTGTCGTGATTGTGGAGCAATTTTTCTTGCGAGTAGTGACCAGGAACATCCTCTTTTATCATTGAACTTTCAATATAACGCTTGGGGTGGGAAGTATCCTCCTTACAACCTAGACCAGGGCGTTGCTGAGTTTTATGGCAAAAACCCTTTTGGCACCTGAATTTTTATCTGAGATGTATCTAGAGGGTGGGGCAGTTGATGTTAATGGTGCTGGAAGTTTAATTACGACGTTGGAATGTTTGTTAAAGCGAAACCCAGAAATGAGCCATATGCAGATAGAACAAGAACTAAAAAATACATTTGGGGTAAAACAGGTTATTTGGCTTGGAAAAGGGTTAGAAGGTGACGATACAGATGGTCATATTGACCAACTGGCAAGATTTATTTCCCAAAATAGAGTCGTGATTTCTTCTGAGAAAAACACTAAAGATTACAATTATTTGCCCTTAATTAAGAGTCGAGAAATCTTAGTTAATGCAAAACTAGCAGATGGGGGTGCTATAGAGATAGTAGAGCTTCCAATGCCAGATCCAATTTACTACCAGAATAGGCGTTTACCAGCGAGCTATGCTAATTTTTATATTGCTAATGGGTTAGTGCTTGTACCTGCTTTTGGATGCCCTCAAGATACCGTCGCTAGAGAGATTCTTAGTGAATGTTTTGTGGGTCGTAATGTCATTTCTGTGGATTGCCGATCAATCTTGGTCGGTTTAGGGGCGGTTCATTGTTTAACTCAGCAGGTGCCATGGATAGGCTAAATGCAGGTATGCGCTGAGATTAAGGAAAAGGTTAATGACAACTATCAGTAAATTTATTAAACATCACTATCGACATTTCAATAGTGCGGTATTACTAGATGCAGCTGAGAGCTATGTATCTTTCCTGGGTAGTGGGGGATCCATGTTAATAACCCTTGCAGGAGCTATGAGTACAGCAGAACTTGGGCTGTCACTTGCAGAAATGATACGAAGACGAAAAGTTCATGCTATTTGTTGTACTGGGGCAAACCTCGAAGAAGACTTATTCCATCTCGTAGCCCATGATCACTATGTGCGTATTCCAGATTACCGTCATCTTAGTCTAGAGCAGGAAGAGACACTTCTTAGTCAAAAGCTCAATCGTGTTACTGATACCTGTATTCCTGAGGATAAGGCAATACGTAAAGTTGAATCGGTTGTCCTAGGGGAGTGGCTTGCTGCTGATCGTACTGGAGAAAGACTATTTCCGCATGAATTTTTATATCAGGCTTTAAAAAAAGGCGCTTTTCAAGATGCCTACGAAAAAGATCCTGCTGATAGTTGGCTAGTTGCAGCAAGTGAACAGGATCTTCCTATTTTTGTGCCTGGTTGGGAAGATTCAACGCTAGGAAATATGTATGCCGCTCACTGCATTAGTGGAGATATTAAGCATGTGGGCACGGTTCGGTCTGGAATTGAATACATGATTCAGCTAGCGGAGTGGTATGAAAAAAATAGTGTGCAAAAATCGATAGGATTTTTTCAGATTGGTGGAGGTATCGCGGGAGATTTCCCCATTTGTGTTGTTCCAATGTTAGAGCAGGACCTACACAGAAAGAATGTGAGAAAGTGGGGATATTTTTGTCAAATAAGCGATTCAACTACTAGCTATGGATCTTACTCTGGGGCTACGCCTTCAGAGAAGATTAGTTGGGGTAAATTATCAGCAGAAACACCAAGCTTTATCATTGAATCAGATGCAACGATTGTGGCACCACTCATATTCACTTTTGTTTTGGAAGAGTGAGATGTCTCAAGTTATAAAAAAGTCTATTCCCACATCTGATTGGACTGTTTTGGATTCAGATAATCTCTACCAGGTTTCTTCTTGGGGAGCACCTTATTTTTTTGTTAATGATGATGGGCATATGGCTATCCGTGCCAAGGGTAAATCATCTGTATCCATTGATGTTGTATCTGTAGTTGAGGAAATACAAAGCCAGGGTATTCAACTACCCATTTTGCTTCGCTTTCAGGACCTGCTAGGCACTCAAATAGAACGGATAAATAATGCATTTCAATCTGCAATTGAGACGGCTGGTTATGGTGGTTTATACCAGGGTGTTTATCCTATAAAAGTCAACCAATCACAGGCTGTTGTTGAGGAAATTCTAAATACAGGAAAAAAGTATGGCATTGGTTTGGAGTGCGGATCAAAGGCTGAATTTCTGGCCGCTTTACCCTATCTGGAAAATGATAAAACTTTACTTGTATGTAATGGCATAAAAGATAGGACCATGCTTAGTCTAATGATCTCAATTCAAAGGATTGGTAAAAATGTTATCCCAGTTTTAGACAGATTAAACGAATTTTCGGAACTTAAATCTATCATGTGGGAGACAGGGCATTCTCCCATACTAGGAGCACGTATTTGTTTGGGGCCTGAGGGGTTGGGGAATTGGTCGAGTTGCTCCGGTGAGATGTCAAAGTTTGGTTTATCCGTATCGGAATTAATATCCCTGAGTGAAGAAATTTCGTCGTTAGGGCTGAAGAATCATTTCCAGCTTTTACATTGTCATTTGGGCAGTCAGATTAAAGATATTCGCAAATTAAAACAGGTCGTTCGTGGGTTAACTCAGGTTTATGTATCACTGATAAAAAGAAATTTTGGCATAAGATATCTAGATTTTGGTGGTGGACTAGGGGTGAAATATGATGAGACTGGAACTAACTCCGAGTTTGCTCTGAACTATGATCTTCAGGAGTATGCGAACCTGATCGTAAATACTGTTAAGGATGTCTGTGATGAGCAAGATGTTCTTGAACCAGTATTGATCACAGAGAGTGGCCGAGCTATTACCGCATATCATTCTGTTTTGATTGTTCCTGTTCTGGAATCAAGGAGTAGGGATGAGTGGGTAACAGGGGATGTATTACCTGATAATGCATGTCAGGCTTCCCAAACTTTATTTAGACTAGTGGAGCGAAGTGCAGAGAGGATAAAGATAGAAGAAGCGTTAGCTTTATTTCATCATGCAAAAGAGGCGCATAGCCAAGTAAGGGCTTCGTTCGCTTTAGGTTCTATATCATTAGAAGAACATGCAACTATGGATCGTGCATTTTGGACCGTATGTAGATCTCTCTATGGATCACTCTGCGGTGAGTCATTTGATTCTCATCCACCAGAGTTTATGGAGTTAGAAAATATTCTTGCTCAGCAATATATGTGTAATTTTTCAGTTTTTAGGTCTATGTTGGATCATTGGGGAATAGGACAAACCTTTCCTATAATGCCGGTTGATCGATTAAATGAAAAACCATTACATCAGGCAATATTAGCGGATCTTACTTGTGATTCAGATGGACGGGTAACTCACTACGTATCTTCTTCTCCGAACAAATCGGTTCTCCCTACACATTCTTTTAGGCCAGGGAAGGAAAATCATATAGGTCTTTTCCTTTTGGGCGCCTACCAAGACAGCATGGGTGATGCACATAATCTTTTTGGTAAGGTTGGTGAGGCTCATATTCGTTTGGATTTAGATGTAGAGAGTTATTTTTCAATTGAAAAAATTATTCCAGAAACTAGCGTGCAAGAAATTCTTGGTCAAGTGCAGTACGTTTCAGGTCAACTTGAAAACCGAATGAGAGGGCTTATTAGAAAAAAATATAAATCTAGGGAAGTGAGTAAGGTAGTCGGCCAGGAAATTCTTGAAAAGTATATGAGTTGCTTGCAAAAAAGCACATACATTGATCCAAAAACATGCAACTAGAGCGTTCTGAAATGAAGGAAAATTTATCAAAAAAGCTTATTAGAATTAGTGCTATTCAGATGAAAATGGCTAAAGATCCTGAGAAGAACCTATCAAACTCATTACGGTTGATAAAGAAAGCAGCTCAAGAAGAAAAGGCAGACCTCATTTGCCTGCCAGAACTTTTCTCATTGCAATATTTTTGCCAAACGGAGGAGCCAGAAAATTTCTCGATGTCTGAACCTGTACCTGGTCCAACCACACATGCATTAGAACTTTTGGCAGAAGAACTCAATATTACCTTAGTAGCAAGTATTTTCGAACGTCGTACCCAGGGTGTTTATCATAATACTGCGGTTGTGATTGATGGGAAGTACGGTTATTTAGGCAAATATCGAAAAATGCATATCCCTGATGAGCCCGGTTATCAGGAAAAATTTTATTTTACTCCTGGAGACCTTGGCTTTAAGTCATTTAAAACTTCTGTTGGTAATTGCGGGGTAATGGTTTGCTGGGATCAGTGGTATCCTGAAGCGGCTCGTTTGACTGCACTAAATGGCGCTCAGATTTTGATTTATCCAACAGCTATCGGGTGGCATCCTGAGGAAAAAAATATACTAGGGCAGACTCAGCATGAGGCATGGGAACTTGTTCAAAGGAGTCATGCAATTACGAATGGTTGTTTTGTGATAGCAGTTAATCGTGTTGGATTTGAAAAACATCCAAGAAAGCAAAGTGGCATTGAGTTTTGGGGTCAGAGTTTTGTTGCAGCACCTGATGGTCGTGTACTGGCACGAGCCTCATCTGCCGATACCAATATTCTTACCGTAGATTTAGATATGGCAGAAATTGAAAAAATTCGACTAAGTTGGCCTTTTCTTCGTGATCGTCGCATAGATGCTTATGAAGATCTGACAAAGAGATTGATTGATTAAGGAACTACCGGTTTAGATGACTAGCACTATGGCGAGGGACACCGGTACGTATGAGATTCATAAATGACTAGAGACTGTATTCGCATTCGCGGAGCTCGCCAGAATAACCTTAAAAACTTAGATCTAGATCTGTCGCTTAATGAGTTTATTGTTATTACTGGGGTTAGTGGTTCAGGTAAATCTTCATTAGCATTTGATACGATTTATGCTGAGGGGCAACGTCGATACGTAGAAACTTTTTCTCCTTATGCTCGTCAATTTCTTGATCGAATGGATAAGCCTCAAGCAGATAGTATTGAGGGAATTCCCCCTTCGATTGCTATAGACCAGACCAATCCAGTAAGAACATCTAGGTCAACGGTCGGAACAATGACCGAGATTAATGATCATTTAAAACTTCTGTTTGCACGAATTTCAACTTTGTATTGTCAAAACTGTGGGGATGATGTTTCTAAGGATGCCCCTGAAGACATATATCAGGCTCTCAATAAAGGATTTATTAACAAACAGGATCAAAACCCTCGGGTTGCAATCACTTTCACAGTGATTATTCCTAACAATTTCTCTCAAAATGAAATTGAAGGGTACCTAAGTGTCCAGGGTTATACACAAATCTATTCTAAAAGTTCTCAGAAAATAGAGGTTATTCAAGATAGGTTACGATTCAATGATTCGAATCGTGCACGTATCCTCGAAGCCTTGGAGACTGCTATTCAGCATGGTCGAGGATATGTCACCGTACGTTTTCTTGATGATAGCAATCAAATTTTTAAATTCTCATCGCATTTGCATTGTGCTACTTGTGATGTTTCTTATGATCAACCTATTCCTAATAGTTTTTCATTTAATTCTGCGCTTGGTGCATGTGAAAAATGTCGTGGATTTGGACGAACTATGGGTATTGATCACCAACTTGTTATTCCTGATGAAAATAAAACTCTCCTTGACGGGGCAATTAAACCATTACAAAGCAAGAGCTATCAGAAGCGCCACAAAAAATTTATTAGATTAGCTGAAGAAAAGGGAATTCCTGTCGATACTCCTTGGAATCAAATGGAGCCTGAGCATCATAAGTGGATATGGAATGGAGAGGGCTCAGAAAAAAAAGGAGTGTGGTATGGCCTAGATCGTTTTTTTTCTTGGCTAGAAAAAAAGAGTTATCGAATGCATATTCGTATGCTTCTTTCTAAATATCGTTCCTACGATTTATGCATCGATTGTTGCGGGTCCAGACTGAAAGCTGACTCATTGCTTTGGCGTTTGGGAACCTTGTCAGATGCAAATAAGGTAATTTTTCTTAAAGATAGGTTTAGGCATCCGGTTATTAAGTGTAACGAGCATAAGTTTTCTTGTATTCCTGGTCTGACTTTACATGACATCATGTTGCTACCCATAAGTTCAGTGCATGATTTTTTTTCTACCCTAAGTTTTTCAGGTGTAATGGATGAGGCTACAACTCTTTTATTACAGGAAATTCGTGGGCGTTTAAGTTTTTTGAATGATGTGGGTGTGGGGTATCTCACTTTGGACAGGCAATCGAGAACGCTTTCTGGAGGTGAGATACAAAGAATCAATTTAACAACCGCACTTGGCACTTCTTTGGTTAACACTCTCTTTGTTTTGGATGAGCCTAGTATCGGGCTACACCCAAGAGACATGGATCGTGTGATTAATGTTCTTCACCGATTGCGAAATTCAGGTAACACGTTAGTAGTCGTTGAACATGATTCTCAGGTAATGCGGGCTGCAGACAAAATTATCGATCTTGGGCCTGGACCAGGCATGGATGGTGGAAAAATAGTTTTTTATGGAACTCCGCAAGCACTTCTTAAGGATAAGAGTTCATTAACCGCAAAATTTTTACGAAAAAATTGGAAAACCAAACAACATTTACTTAGAAAAGTAGGGAAACAATGTCATTGGTTAGAGTTAAGAGGGGCTAGCCAGAACAATCTGCAGAATATAGATATTCGGATTCCATTAGAAAGATTAGTTTGTGTTACTGGCGTGAGTGGTTCTGGGAAATCAACTCTCATTCAGCAAGTTTTATTTAATGCCTTAGCCAAGATAAAAGGGACACCTAAAGATCTCCCTGGAGCTTATCTGGAAATCTTAGGGCATGAGAACATTGACGTAGTTGTTCTTGTAGATCAAGCGCCCATTGGACGGACTACAAGGTCTAATCCGGCAACTTTTGTGGGAGCGTTAGATGGTATACGTAAATTATTTTCTGTGGAGCCGCTTTCGCATGAGCGAGGATATACGCCAGGAACATTTAGTTTTAATTCTGGTGATGGGCGTTGTCCTACCTGTTTAGGCAATGGTTTTGAACATATTGAAATGCAGTTTTTAAGCGATGTATATATTCGCTGCGTAGACTGTGATGGTGAGCGTTTCAGGCCAGAAATTCTAGAAGTAAAGTTACAAACAGATCAGGCTCAAGATCCAAAATCAATTGCTGATGTACTACATATGACTGTAGCAGAAGCCATGAGTTTTTTTTCTGAACAGCGTTCTGTTTGTAGAGCGCTAAGTTTTCTTGATGCTGTGGGGCTGGATTACCTAAAGTTAGGACAGCCTGTTCCAACACTCTCCGGAGGAGAGGCTCAAAGACTTAAATTAGCTGGTCATTTAGCGAAAGCTGGAAAAAAATCTCATGGACCAAGTTTATTTATCTTTGATGAACCGACGACAGGACTACATTTTGCTGATGTTGAGAAACTTCTGAAAGCTTTTTCTTCTCTCATGGCTGAGGGTCATTCAGTGATTGTTATTGAGCATAACTTAGATGTCATTAGCAATTCGGATTGGATTATTGATTTAGGACCTGAAGGAGGTAATGGTGGTGGATGTGTTGTTGGAGTGGGTACACCCCAGGAGATTGCTCATATTACAGCTAGCCATACGGGGCGAGCTCTTTTGGAAAAATTTCAAAACAAGATAGACATACCAGCTAATTCTTTTGTAACACCTTTTCTTGATAATGAGTCAAATGGCGCTATAAAGATTATTCAGGCGCGTGAAAACAATCTAAAAAATATTACTGTTTCAATACCGCGAGACCAGTTTACGGTTATAACGGGCGTTAGTGGTAGCGGAAAGAGTACAGTGGCTTTTGATATTCTTTTTGCTGAAGGTCAGCGACGCTACCTGGAGTCATTAAATGCATATGCAAGACAGTTTGTTCAACCTTCAAGTAGAGCAGATGTCGATGCGGTTTTTGGTATTCCACCAACCGTAGCTATCGAACAAAGGATGAGCCGAGGTGGGCAAAAGAGTACTGTAGCGACCTTAACCGAGATTTATCATTTTTTGCGTTTGATATTTGTCAAACTTGGAACACAGTTTTGTCCCGATTGTGACGTTTCAATAAATCCTCAGACCCTAGAGGTAATACTGGAAAAATTATTATCTCAATACAAAAATTCCAGAATTATATTTCTTAGTCCACTTGTGATTGGGAGGAAAGGTTACTACACAGAACTTGCAGTATGGGCAAGAAAAAAAGGCTATGAAAAATTACGCGTTGATGGTGATTTTATTTCTACTAGCGCATGGCCAAAGCTAGATCGGTTTCGAGAACATGACATAGAACTTCCCATAGGGGATATCAAGATTACACCTAAAAATGAAACCGCTATACGATCACTTTTAAATCGTGCGATTGAATATGGGGCTGGTGTGGTCCAAGTTTTGCCAGTTAATGGGCATAAGAAAAAAACCGAACTTTTCTCTGTTAAGAAAGCTTGTCCAAGTTGCCAGCGTAGTTTTTCTTCCTTAGACCCTCGCTTCTTTTCTTATAATTCAAAGCATGGGTGGTGTAATCATTGCTATGGCACGGGAGTAGAGCTAGAGGCTGATGATGGAAAGACTGAAGTTAGTCTGGATTCGACTACAATTGGTCCATCTAATCTTGATATATGTCGAATGTGCGCTGGACATCGGTTAAAACCAGAGTCTTTATCAGTTCGTTTTAAAGGTAAGGGTATAGCTGAATATACTGCCCTATCAGTTTCTGGTTCACTTAAATATTTTGCAAAGCTAAAACTCAATAAACGAGAAAATCAGATTGCTAGTGATATATTTGATGAGCTTAAGAGCCGATTAATTTTTTTGCAGAGAGTCGGTCTTGGGTATCTCTCTCTTAGTCGAGCAGCCCCCACACTTAGTGGTGGTGAAGCACAGCGAATTCGTCTTGCAGCACAGCTTGGTTCAAGCTTACGAGGTGTGTGTTATATCTTAGATGAGCCAACAATAGGGTTGCATCCTAGAGATAATGCTTTATTGCTAGATACCATTAAAAAACTAACCACTAGTGGTAATACAGTGGTAGTTGTTGAGCATGATGAAGAAACCATAAAAAGCGCTGATCATGTTATAGATCTTGGTCCTGAAGCAGGTGTTAGAGGTGGTGAGGTTGTAGCAACCGGAACTTTAGCAGATCTTTTAAAATCACCGCGTTCAATTACTGGTCAGTTCATAGCATGCCCTATGGCACATCCTCTTAAGGGAGGACGAAGGAAAATACTTAAAAATAAAACCGAATATCTTCGTTTGCATGATGTTAATAAGCATAATCTACGTGGAATAGACCTAGCACTTCCATTAGGAGCTCTGAGCTGTATTACTGGTGTGAGTGGTAGTGGAAAAAGCACGCTTATTCGTGATGTATTATTTGAGAATCTCAAAAGGACCTTAGCAAAGAAAAAAGGTGTGAAGACCCTTACTGCTTGTGCCGCTCTGCAGGGTTGGGAATCAGTAGATTCAATTATGGAGGTAGATCAGACGCCTATAGGGAAAACCCCTAGATCTTGTCCTGCAACCTATATTGGGTTATGGGATGAGGTGAGAAAGCTGTTTGCAAGCACCTCAGAGGCCCGTATAAGGGGGTATGGTCCAGGACGCTTTTCTTTCAATGTGGCCGGCGGCCGTTGTGATTATTGTGATGGCCAAGGCATTAAAAAAATTGCGATGAGCTTTCTGCCTGATGTCCGGTTATGTTGTGATCGATGTAATGGTGATCGGTTCGGACTTGAGACCCTTGAGGTTAAATATAGTGGGGCTAGTATTGGCGAAGTATTAGCTATGAGTATCGATGAAGCAGTTAAGTTTTTTAACGCACAGCCTAAGTTGGCCTATGCTTTGCAGTTACTACAGGATGTAGGTCTTGGGTACCTCACTCTTGGTCAGCAAAGTCCAACCCTATCTGGTGGAGAGGCACAGAGAATAAAATTAGTAGCAGAACTTGGCGAAGACTCGACCCCGTTTAGAGCGGTTGGGTATGGTTAACCGACACACGCTATACGTACTTGATGAGCCCACTATCGGATTACATATGGCAGATGTTGAAAAGCTGATTAAAGTGATGCAAAGATTAGTAGATAGTGGAAATACTCTAGTAGTTATAGAACATAACCTAGATATAATTTTAGAGGCTGATTGGGTGATAGATATGGGGCCCGAAGGAGGTGACTCTGGTGGGAAAATAGTAGCTGAAGGGTCACCAGAAAGCATCATGCGTCGGAGTCGAAATTCTCATACAGCAAAGGCACTTAGATCCTTTATGGACTCTCGCACTCTAGCCATTTAATTTTAAAAGACTAGGTCGAACTAGATTTTAGTCTAGAACATGGCTTAGTAGTCCATCCCCTAGTTTTGGCTCAAACCATGTGGATTTTGGCGGCATAATTTCTCCCGCGTCTGCAACTGCCATAAGTTGCTCCATTGTAGTAGGGATATAAAGAAAAGGCTGCCGAATATTTTCCGCTTCTGACAAGCTTTTCAAGCTCTTTAAGACCCCTAACTCCACCAACAAAATCAAGACGCGGGTCAGTTCTAGGGTCACCAACACTAAGCACAGGGGAAAGAATTCGGTCTTGAAGAAGGCTTACATCAAGAAGTGCAACAGGATTATCCGTTGGAAGTAGATGAGTGCATAGAACTAGCCGATACCATTGATTAGCAAGGAACATGCCAAACATTCCTGGTTCATTTGGTTTAATTGGCTTGTCAGTAGCCTCTATATTGAAATCTTTAGAGAGTAGATTTAGAACTTGAGTTGATGATAATCCATTCAGATCACGTACGACGCGGTTATAGTCAAAAATCTGCATCTCATCCTGAGGAAAAACAACTGTTAAAAAGTAGTCAAAACTTTCTCTTGATGAGGCGTTTGGAGTACGCAGTTCGCTTGAAACCCGAGCAGCAGCAGCGGAGCGATGATGCCCATCTGCAATATAGATATTTTGCATCTCTTCAAAAATTGAGGTGATCATATTAATTGTTATTGCGTCTTCAATACGCCAAATCGTATGGATTACTTCATGTTGACCTTTAACCTCAAATAGCGGGGTATTTTTTTTTATATCTACTAGTAGCTTTTTTAAAGCTTTATTACTGCGGTAGACGCTTAGTACTGGGCCAGTTTGAGCATTAAGACTCAGCATATTGTGGGTACGGTCATCTTCTTTAGTAGGACGGGTCAGTTCATGTTTTTTGACGAGATTAGCGTTATATGCATCTACCGACGCAGTAAGAGCAATGCCAGTTTGTTCATGGGATCCCATTTTCATTTTATACACGTAGTATGTTGGGGTATCGTCTCTAACTAGTAGTCCATGATTTTTAAGGCTTTCAAGATTTTCCTTGGCCTTTGCATGGATCGCATCTGAGTTAGGATTAGTGCCTAGGGGGAACCCTGTTTCTGGACGTGATACACACAGAAAACTATTTGGATTTTCGCTAATAAGAGCTCGCACCTCTTCCTCATTAACCACATCATATGGTGGAGCTATTAAGGTGGAGGCATGTTCTGTTTTGGGGCGGAGGGCTGAAAAAGGTTTAACTAAAGTATTCATGCTCTAATTATAGTTCTCACTCTGCCCAAAGATCATAGGAGTCAGAAGACATCACTTGGGCATTAACGATATCTCCGATGTTAAGTTTAGTGTTAGGTAGAAATACGTTTCCATCTATTTCAGGGGCATCCCCTTTGGAACGTCCAATTACATGATCCTGATTCACTTCATCTACAATCACTTGGATTTTTTGGCCCACTTTTTTTTGTAGTCGTTTTGCGCTTATCTCTTTTTGAAGAGCCATAAGTTGATGCCAGCGTTCAGTTTTTATTTCTTCCGGGACAGCCCCAGGGAGTTGGTTTGCAGCTGCGCCACTGACTGCTTCATATTTAAAACAACCGATCCGATCAAGCTGAGCTTCCTTTAACCATTCTAATAGGTAGTTAAAATCCTCTTCGGTTTCCCCAGGAAATCCAACTATAAATGTTGAGCGAATAGTTAAATCAGGTATTTGTTTGCGCCAGTTGAATATTCTATCGAGAGTTTTTGCCTCAGCAGCAGGTCGTTTCATGGATTTTAATATTTTTTGGCTTGCATGTTGAAAAGGTACATCTAGGTAGGGAAGTATTTTTTCTTCCTGGATTAGTGGGATCAGATTGTCTACATGAGGGTAAGGGTAGACATAGTGAAGCCGGACCCAAACACCAAGCTCACCTAAAGCCAAGCAAAGATCCTCAAGACGTGCTGGTATTTCCCGTTCTTTCCAATGTGAATGAGCGTAACGGATATCAACTCCATAAGCGCTGGTGTCCTGAGAAATTATTAGTAGTTCCTGTACGCCAGCATTCACCAGAGTTTCTGCTTCAATTAAAACGTCACTTACTGGTCTGCTAACAAGCGACCCTCTTAGTTGAGGGATAATACAAAAGCTACAACGATGGTTGCATCCCTCGGAAATCTTAAGATATGCATAGTGCCGCGGGGTTAGCTTTATGCCTTGTGCAGGAACTAAATCTAAAAATGGGTCATGCTTTGGTGGTAATACCTCATGGATTGCAGCTACTACATTTTCATGTTGGTTTGGTCCTGTAATCGCTATAACATCTGGGTGCGCATGTCTAATCAAATCAGCTTCTGCTCCTAAGCATCCTGTTACAATGACTTGACCGTTTTTTGTCATTGCTTCACCAATCGCCTCTAGTGATTCTTTTCTGGCAGAATCCAAAAATCCACAAGTATTTACAACAACCAAGTCTGCTTCAGAATATTTTGCAGTGGTTGTATATCCCTCTGACTGAAGACGAGTCAAAATTTGTTCTGAGTCGACTAATGCTTTTGGACAACCTAGGCTTATGAAGCCGATACGAGTATTTTGAGTCATATATAGATGCTTATCTCGCGCTTAGTTGATTCATTGGATATGGTTTTATTTTAATTAATGGTAGATCACAGAGCATAATTTAGGTGGTTTTTTCTGGATTGAGAGATAGTTTATTGAAAGACTGCGCTAAGGTATTAGTATAAAAGCAATTATGGTTTGGAATATAGGGGTTTAAGTTATAGCCAGGAATAAATGGAGGTTTCAAATGTCTGAAAATCTGACACGAGAAGAGCTTTTTGGTTTAGTTGGTCAAGAGTTAGGAACATCTGACTGGTTTCAGTTTGATCAAGATCGGATTAATAAGTTTGCTGATGTAACCGAAGACCGACAATTTATTCATGTGGATCCGGTAAGAGCTGCAGACTCTCCATTTGGTGGAACTATTGTGCATGGAATGCTAACACTTTCGCTAATTGTCCATCTCTGTGAAAATTTTGTTCCAGCTATTGAGGGAGTGCGGATGGTAATCAACTATGGTTTTGATCGTGTGCGTTTTGCTACTCCAGTCAAATCAGATGGTCGGGTTCGTGCTGTAGTCATGCTTAAAGATGCGAAGGAGCGTTCAGGGCAGATTTTAGTGAAGGCAAAAATCACTATAGAAGTAGAGGGCAAATCTAAACCTGCGCTTGTCGCAGAATGGTTAACAATGCATTTTTCTTAGTCATAAGTAGATTTTAATGCTCTTAAGATACAGTCAATTTGACGATCCTCTATTGGGACATATCCTAAGATGAGTTTATTGCTGAATTTTGGATATTTTTTATCTTTCCTGGTGATGCTGCCTTGGATTATCCATAGAATTATAATTAGGGGGGATTGGCGTAGCATATTGAACCGCCTAGGATTCAGCCTTCCACCACCCTCGATAGGAGCTATCTGGTTACATGGTTCTTCGGTTGGCGAGGTTTCTCAGCTTCGGTTGTTAGTAAATCATCTTGAAAGAGATTTTCCTGATATTCCCTTAGTTATTAGTGCTTATTCTGCAACTGGTTATGCAGCAGCCAAGAAGACTTATCCAGAGCATAGAGTTTTATTTTTTCCGTTAGATCTTAGTTTTATAGTTCGCAGATTTTTGATTAGATTTGACCCTCTATTAGTGATAATTGTTGAGTCAGATTTATGGCCAAATTTTCTTTTAGCTGTAAAAACTAGAAATATTCCAGTTGTAGTTCTTAATGGGAAATTATCTGAGAGATCATATAGGTTTCACTCTATCACTCGCCTTATTCCTTTCCTGTTGCAGCATGTTTCTTTAATTGCTGTACAAAACCAACAGTTTGCGTCTCGTTTTTTGAAACTTGGTATCACACCCGAGAAAGTTCATGTGACAGGTAATATGAAATACGACCTAACCGAGTCGGTTAATGACACTGAGTTTTCGAATAATCTTCGGGAAAGCCTGGGGTATTCAAAGGAGGATCGAATCATTATTGGTGGGAGTCTGCATGATAAAGAAAATGATATTCTCATCGAAACCTACCAAAGTCTGTCAAATAAACACAACAATATATCGTTGATTGTTGTGCCCCGTTATCCGACGGATGCAGCGCATATTGAGGAGTATCTTAAAAGCAAAGAGTTATGTTCAGTTCGAAAGACTGATTTAGATACAACTAAATCTATGGTTTTGGGTCAGCAAGACATTCTTATCGTAGACACTATTGGTGAATTAAGTGCTCTTTATACGATAGCCAATATCGCCTTTGTGGGCGGTAGTTTGTTTTATCGAGGTCAAAAAAAAGGAGGGCATAATATAATAGAGCCGGCAGCTCTTGGTGTTCCAGTCCTTTTTGGACCCTACAACTTTAGTTTTCAAGATACGGTTCAGGAGTTGCTCGCAGCAGAAGCTGCAATCCAGGTTTCTGACCAGATGCAGTTAAGTAAGGCGATAGATAAGTTATTGGTTGACGACCAGAGCAGGCAACGAATTGGCCAACGTGCTCGGGATGTAATCTTAAAAAACAAGGGGGTTACCGACCGTAACTATCAGTTACTTGCTCCTCTGCTTAAGAAAATGCGTATAAGGTCAGATCCGGCTCAGTTTACGATATGGTCAATAGTCGTTTACTTTCTCCTACCCTATGCATTGCTTGCACTAGTTTGGCGAGGGATGCGTTATCCAGCTTACTGGTATCGATGGCCAGAACGGTTTGGATATATAGCCCCAATGCGATATGAGAAGACTGCGTGGGTGCATGCTGTTTCAGTCGGTGAGGTTCGGGGTATTTATGAACTAGTGAAGTCGTTAGTAAAAAAATATCCTAGCCATAGGATATTGATTACTACGGCTACTCCAACTGGTTCTTCTCAGGTCCAAGAACTATTTGGGGACCAGGTCAGTCATTCATATGTGCCTTATGATCTTCCAATAGCAGTGCGGCGTTTTATGGATAGAGTGAACCCAGATTTTGTTGTAGTTGCTGAGACTGAATTTTGGCCAAACCTTTTTGGCGAATGTAGTCGTAGGAAAATTCCGCTTCTCTTGGTGAATGTTCGGGTTTCTCCTGCCTCAATTCGAGGGTATAGGAGGGTTCCGATAACTAGTAATGCAATGCTTAAAAATGCAGATATTCTTTGCGTGCAAACGAAAAATGATGCTCTAGAACTTGAGAAACTTGGAGTTTCTAAGCGATTAATCCATGTTACAGGAAATCTTAAGTTCGATATGCCAGTGCCAGAACTTTTAGTACAAGAGGGGCTTGGTATTCGGGAAAGCTGGGGACAAGATCGCTTCGTGTTGATTGCTGCAAGTACACACCGTGGGGAAGAGAGACGTGTATTGGATGCATTTTATAGACTAAAAAAAGAATATCCAGAAATTCTATTGGTGATTGTTCCAAGACATCCAGAGCGCTTTACTTCGGTTGCTAAACTTTGTAGGAAAACTGGGTATAACGTGGTGTGCCGTAGTACTCATAAAGGTGAGCTAACATCTAATATTGATGTGTTGGTAGGAGATACTATGGGAGAGTTACAAAAACTCTATGTAGCCTCAGATGTAGCCATTATTGGCGGAAGTCTAGTGCCGATTGGCGGGCATAACTTACTGGAGGCATGTGCAGTGGGTGTGCCAGTAATTTTTGGACCACATATGTTTCATTTGAATGAACTGAGCACCATGGTTATAGAAAGAAAAGCAGGTTATCAGGTAGATGGTACGCAAACCCTTGTAGAAGCAGTGGCAACTTATATTGAAAGGCCATCAATTCGCAAAGAGGCAGGGGAGGCTGCTCGAAGGCTTGTTAGCGAAAATAGTGGTTCATTAGCACAAACTCTGGAGTTGATCGACAGCACGTTGCAGGGGAAATCAGGAGACGACTCAAACAATAGGTTTATTTAAGAAATCAGTTAGCTTTCAGCTAAATACTTTTCTGCGTCCAGTGCTGCCATGCAGCCAGATCCAGCAGAAGTGATTGCTTGACGATAGGTAGAATCGGCAACGTCTCCTGCAGCAAATACACCTTTAATGCTCGTAGCTGTTGCCATACCAGCTTGCTGGGGATGAAGTAATATGTACCCACCATCCATTTCTAATTGTCCTTTAAAAATATCTGTATTCGGTTGATGACCAATGGCGATAAATACGCCTTGAACAACCACTTCTTTTTTAATTTCTGATCCGGCGTGTTTTAACCGCATCCCGGTGACTCCATTTTCATCGCCAAGCACTTCTTCTAGTACATGATTCCAGTGGATATTTACATTGGCATTATCTGCTTTCTCAATGAGACGATTACTCAATATTTTTTCTGATCGGAATTCATCTCGACGATGTACTACGTTGACTTGTGAAGCGATGTTGGAAAGATAGAGTGCTTCCTCAACAGCTGTATTGCCACCCCCAATGACAGCAACAGGCTGGTTTTTAAAAAAAAAGCCGTCACAAGTAGCACAAGCAGAAACACCCTTGCCTTTGTATGCTTCTTCTGAAGGCAACCCTAGGTATTTTGCAGAAGCCCCCGTAGCAATGATAAGCGCATCACATGAGTATTCGCCGCCATCGCCGGTTAGTTGAAATGGCCCTTTCTCTAATTTGACTTCATTTATATGGTCATAAATCAGCTGGGTTCCAAACTTTTCAGCATGTAGTTTCATCCGATCCATGAGATCGGGTCCTTGAACCCCATTATTATCGCCTGGCCAGTTATCAACATCAGTAGTGGTAGTCATTTGACCACCTACTTCGATACCAGTAATGATGACTGGTTTTAGCGCTGCCCGCGCTGCGTATACAGCTGCCGTGTAACCTGCGGGGCCAGACCCTAAAATTATTAATTGGTGATGTTCCATTGCAGTAGTTTCTCCTTGCTTGCATATGGTAGTTCAGTGGGCGCATCAAGTCAGGTTTCATTTGCTTGTCTTAATCATTTTAGGCAAGCTTGCCCACCTATTTGATCACGGACAATATCTGATCAAAAAATCAGTTATAGGAGCCAAACTAATGTCGAGCTATTTATTTACCTCTGAATCTGTATCTGAAGGTCATCCAGACAAGATGTGTGACCAGATATCTGATGCTATTTTAGATGAATTAATAAAGCATGATCCGCAATCACGGGTAGCATGTGAGACATTGACGAAGACTGGACTTGTGATGGTTGCTGGTGAGATTAGTACTAATGCTCATGCGGATATTGAAGCAATTATTCGTAAGACTGTGATAGATATTGGATACGATAATTCTGATGTGGGTTTTGATGGTAAAACCTGCGCTGTAATAAACGAGTTGGGCGAGCAATCTGGCGACATTGCTCAAGGTGTAGATCGAGAAGCGCCGGAAAGTCAGGGTGCCGGAGATCAGGGATTAATGTTTGGGTACGCTAGTAATGAAACGGATGTGCTAATGCCAGCACCCATTATGTATGCTCACCAACTGATGCAGCGTCAGTCAGAGATTCGAAAATCTGGTGGACTGACATGGTTGAGACCAGATGCTAAAAGCCAAGTAACTTTTCGTTATGAAGATGACAAGCCAGTAGCAGTGGATGCAGTGGTTATCTCAACGCAGCATGATCCTGATGTTTCAGAATCAGATTTGGAAGAAGGGGTTATGGAAACCATAATTAAGCCTGTTCTTCCTCCAAAATGGCTAAGTAATGAAACCAAGTATCATATAAACCCCACCGGACGATTTGTTATTGGTGGCCCGGTTGGTGACTGTGGGTTAACCGGAAGAAAAATCATTGTTGACAGCTATGGTGGTATGGCTAGACATGGCGGTGGTGCATTCTCTGGTAAAGACCCATCGAAAGTAGACCGTTCTGCGGCCTATGCAGCTCGTTATGTGGCTAAAAATATTGTTGCTGCTGGTCTTGCAGATCGCTGTGAAATACAAGTTTCCTATGCTATCGGTTTAGCTGAGCCAACATCAGTATCCGTTGAAACTTTTGGGACTAATAAAATATCAGAAACTAAAATAACGACCCTCATATCAGAACACTTTGATCTAAGACCTTACGGTATTCTTAGCATGCTCGATTTATTACGACCCATTTATAGAAAAACCGCAGCTTATGGACATTTTGGTCGCAATGATCCCGATTTTATTTGGGAAGGTTCTCATAAGGTAGATGCCCTGAAGGATGAGGTTTAGACCTAGGTCGGCCGAATTCTATTAGGGAGAATTTATAATGTCAGCTTTGATCTGTGGTTCGATTGCTTATGACAATATTATGGTCTTTGAGGATTCTTTTAAGAATCATATTCTGCCCGATCAGATTGATATTCTAAATGTCTCTTTTTTGGTGCCTGAGTTACGTAGAAACTTTGGAGGTTGTGCGTTAAATATAGCTTTTAATTTAAGATTACTTGGTGAGGATCCCATACCCATGGGAACTGCGGGATGTGATTTCGATGTGTATGCCGCATGGTTAGATAAGCATGGGATTCGGCAAGATTATATTAGTGTGCTTGATGATGAATATACGGCCCAGGCATATATAACAACTGATGTTGATGATAATCAGATAATCATGTTTCATCCGGGTGCTATGAATTTTTCTCATCTTAATAAAATTAGTAATCTTTCTGGCGTATCCATAGGAATAATTTCTCCAGATGGCAGAACTGGAATGCTGGAACATGCTTCACAGTGTTATGAGGAAAAAATTCCATTTATATTTGACCCAGGCCAGGGTTTACCAATGTTTGGTGGCGAGGAACTTAAGCAGTTTATTGACCAATCTACCTGGGTCACTGTTAATGATTATGAATGGGAGCTATTAAAAAGTGTCACAGGTTGGGGGTTAACCGAGATTAGGAGTCGGGTTGAAGCTCTAATTGTCACACGAGGTGCTGCGGGATCAGTGATTTATACGAATCAGGAGGATATTGAAATTCCCCCTGTTAAACCCAATGTAGTAAATGATCCAACTGGATGCGGTGATGCTTATAGAGCTGGTTTGTTGTTTGGCCTTATTAATACTAAAGATTGGTTAACTATTGGCCGTATAGCAAGTTTGATGGGTGCCATTAAGATAGAATGCCACGGCACTCAAAATCATAGTTTTTCAATGGAAAACTTTGAAAAGCGTTTTGAGGTTAGTTTTGGTAAGTCGATTAGATAGGGAAATCTTTCGGAAAAATAAATTATGAATAATCAAGTAGCAGTCATTAGTTCGGCGGATAAGGATTATGTTGTCAGCGACATTTCATTATCTGATTTCGGTAGGCGTGAAATCTCTTTGGCAGAACAGGAGATGCCAGGCTTGATGGCGCTACGCGAGGAATATGGTCCTTCTCAGCCTCTAAAGGGCGCTCGAATTACCGGCTCATTGCATATGACGATACAGACAGCTGTATTAATTGAAACGTTGGAGGCACTAGGTGCAAGTATCCGCTGGGCAACTTGCAATATATTTTCAACTCAGGATCATGCCGCAGCTGCAATTGCTGCAAATGGGACGCCAGTGTTTGCAGTGAAGGGTGAGACCCTTGAAGAATATTGGGACTATGTAGATCGAATTTTTGATTGGGATAATGGTCTTGGTCCAAATATGATTCTTGATGATGGTGGTGATGCAACCTTATTTGTCCATTTAGGATACCAAGCTGAAGAGAACTATAGTGTTTTAGATAAAGAACCAGAGAGTGAGGAAGAAAAAGTCTTATTTGCAGCGGTGCGTCGATCAGTAGATCGCGATCCGCAGCGGTTTCATCGAATGGCAAAAGATATAGCAGGTGTTACCGAGGAGACTACAACAGGGGTACATCGGTTATACCAAATGCTAGAGCGAGAAGAATTGTTGTTTCCAGCGATTAATGTCAATGATTCTGTTACCAAATCTAAATTTGACAACTTATATGGATGCCGGCATTCCCTAGTTGATGGAATTATGAGGGCAACTGATGTGATGCTTGCTGGGAAAGTAGCAGTTGTAGCAGGCTATGGGGATGTAGGAAAGGGTTCTTGCCAATCGCTAAGGTCTCAATCCGCCCGGGTTATTGTGACTGAGATAGACCCGATTTGTGCTTTACAAGCGGCGATGGAAGGTCATGAAGTTATGACTATGGATGAGGCTTGTAAGATTGCAGATATAATCGTGACCGCTACGGGTTGCGTTGATGTCTTAACTGAAGAGCACATGAAGCAGATGAAGGATAATGCCATCGTTTGCAACATTGGCCATTTTGATAACGAAATCCAGGTAGATCCAACCCGACAGTACCATTGGGAGGAGATAAAGCCTCAGGTACATAGGATTACTTTTCCCGGTGGGAATAGCATAATTTTATTGGCTGAGGGACGCTTGGTGAATTTAGGTTGTGCAACGGGTCATCCTAGTTTTGTGATGTCTAATAGCTTTACAAATCAGGTTCTTGCACAGATTGAAATGTATAAGAGTCCCGATAATTATCCTTTGGGAGTTTATACCTTGCCAAAGGAATTAGATGAAAAGGTTGCCCGTTTGCATTTAGATAAATTGGGAGTAAAGCTTGAACAGCTTTCTGAGCGGCAAGCAAGTTATCTAGGTGTTGCTACTGAGGGTCCCTACAAGCCAGGTCACTATAGATACTAATCTAGTTATTGCGTTTTATTCTGGTTGTAGGTGGGGATGCAGCGTCCTGCATTAATCTAGTAAAAGCGGTGTGAGCCCTTTCGGGAGCTTTGTGATCTTTAAACAATCGCAGAGAAAAATTTAAGCTTAGCCCTATACTGTGAAATTCAAATGCAAATTGGCGAGTGTCTAGGCCGATTTGTAGACTGTCTTCTGATACCGCCTTTTGTGCCATACGTCTTATGCAGTCTAGCCATTCAATCTGTTGTTCAGCTAAATAGTCTCGGAGCTCTCCGGGACGGTCATCTAGTTCTGTTGAAGCAGCAATTAAGGGACAACCTCCAGCTTGTTGATCAATGCTAATCCATTGAGTCCAGTTAGCAAAAAGTATTTCAAGCTGAGTATTCCCAGTAAGTTCTTTACGGGCCGGGTGCATTACCTGAAGAGAAAAATTTTTAATAACAGCATCTAAAACTGAAAATTGTAGAGCATTTTTAGAACCAAAATGCCCAAAAAGTCCACTCTTAGACATCCTAGTTTCTTTGGCTAGTTGTCCTATAGTGAGACCTTCTAGTCCCATATACACTCGCCATCGAGATAGCCTGTTCAAGAATAGTAGCTTTAGTCTCAGCGCCTTTAGTCATAGTGACTATTATACGAACGTTCGGTCCTTTTGTGAAATTGTGCCTAGACACCCTTAAATAGATATGGTTTATATAAAAAGTCTCAAAAAATATTAAAACGAACGTTCGAACTATTGTAGCTTTTTTGAAGTCTATTCCTTATTAGTATCAATATTGGATTTTGGATTGCCGACTACTCATCAGCCGGGTAAGCCTCACACAACTCTCATTATCTATTTTCAAAGAAAAGAATTCATGCGGCTTACTCAATCACTAATTGGTCTTGTAGCGGCTTTAACGCTTGGGGTTAGTTTTGAATGCATCTGGTCAACCTTCTGAGGTTACCTGGACTGCCAGCGTCACTCTTTTATGCGCTATTTGGTGGATAACCGAGGCCTTGCCGATGTCAGTGACGGCCCTTGGTGCCATTTGCAATATTTCCGCTAGTCGGAGTACTTACCCCCTGCTCAGGTTGGCCAAGCTTATGGAAGCCCATTAATTCTTCTTTATCTTGGCGGCTTCATGCTTTCAAACAGCCATGGAAAAGAGTGGTGCTCACAGACGTCTCGCCCTTGGCATGGTTAATCTTTTTGGTGGTGGCGGTGGTCGTGGAGTTGTCTTCGGATTCATGAGCGCTGCCTGCTTTGCTTAGTATGTGGATCTCGAACACAGCTACAAGCCTAATGCTTTTACCTATTGCACTCGCAACTCTGGAAAATGTGAAAGAGATGCGACTTAAAATCGGGCTACTTTTGGGAATCTGTTATGGCTGTAATGTAGGAGGAATCGGTACACCGATTGGAACGCCGCCCAATCTTATATTCATGCAGGTCTATACAGAGAATACAGGTATTGAATTGAGTTTTCTTGATTGGATGGGATGGGGATTTCCGGTATTGATACTGTTTCTTCCCATTATAGGGTTATGGATTACTCGAGGATTTTCTGGAATTCCCAGAATTGAATTACCGGAAGTAGGGATGTGGCGACCTGAGGAGAAACGTACCCTAGTAGTATTTGGGTTTACCGCACTTGCTTGGATGTCTCGCAAGGATCCTTTTGGTGGTTGGAGCGCTTGGTTAGATTTACCTCAGGCAAATGACGCCAGTGTTGCCTTGATTGCTGTGATTTTTATGTTTTTTATTCCAAGCGGCAATGGTGGTCGCCTGCTGGATTGGGAAACTGCAGTCAAGATTCCTTGGGGTATTTTAATACTGTTCGCAGGAGGAATTTGTATAGCCTCAGCTTTTGTTAGTTCTGGAATTAGCCTTATTATCGGTGAGGCTCTTGCTGGTTTAAGCGGGCTACATCCTTTGCTATTAATTGCAGCGCTGTGTGTAAGTGTGACTTTCCTTACAGAGATAACTAGTAACACAGCTACGACAGCGCTACTGATGCCTATTCTTGCAGCGGCTGCAATCGGAGCAG
>CAXYEE010000011.1:0-52366 GCA_964276105.1 uncultured Gammaproteobacteria bacterium
TCCTCATCAACACTCATGCCATGTACACCCGCTATACCACCGGGAAAGTCCCCAAAAGTACCCCAAGAGTAGAGAAAGTTTCCTTCTAAATCGTACTTTAGAATTTTATGTGAAGCTCGGTCAGCAGCCCATAGATGCCCATCTTCTGTGATGATAAATAGATGTACGTTCCCACGGTCTCCAACACTCCATTCATACAGGTATTCGCCATTCTCATCGAATACCTGTATCCGACGATTACCACGATCATTTACGAATACTCGGTTAGTTGCAGGGTCTACAGCAACACCATGTACATTATTCCAATAGGCAGGGCGAGTCTCATTTTCATTGGTGCCTTTCTCACCCCATGAAGTCAGATAGTTACCATCTGAATCGAACTTAACAACACGAGTTCCGTTGTAGCCATCAGCAACAATAAAACTGCTATCAGGAAACCAAGCCATAAATGCAGGTCTATTAAAATGTGTTTCATCTGCCCCTAGTTCACCGTATGTTCCTATTGTTTGGACTAGCGTAGACCCATCATTAGTAAACTTATGGATTACATGCTTATGGTCATCAATTATCCAGACATGTTTTTCTGGATCATAGGGATTGATTGCAACATAGTGAGGTCGTTGTAGCATCGAGTCCCACTGACTCCAAGATTCAATAACGTTACCTTCACCATCAAATACCAAGATGCAGTGTTCCCACTTCGCATCAATGCCAAGCCTTCCTCCGGCTTCTATCCAACCAGTGACGCCTTCTTCAGCTAATCCGCCTGTGCCACCACTTCCGGGCAAACTAGCTCGAGTAGCATTTCGCCATATGCCGCTATAAGGGAATGTGACACTAGGAGCGATTTCAGGTAGTCGTTGAGGACGTGGCGCATTGATCTTTGGCAAAAGTCCCCGTTGTAAATAGAATATTCTATTTGAGTGTTCGGCGAAGACGCTTTGTCCCGCACCAAATGTCCATTCAGCAGCTCCTGGCAGAGTTGATATGTCTTTAGGCCAATCTTCCTCAACCTCATAAGCACCAAACATATCTTGTCCGCCTTTAGTGCCCTGGACAGCTGCATAGCTTGTTGAGGCTTGTCCATAGGCTAAGCTGCTGGCTAACGCAGCAATTGCTGCAATAAGGGTCAGATTAGTGCTAAATTTGAGTGCATATTGAAACATGTCGCCCTCCTTTTGTTTCTAATTTTTAGTAGCGCATGGGTAGCAGACGTTTTTAGTGTTAGAGGCCTTCTATCCGTACCCTTATTCTGCTCCAAACTAAGCTCTGCAGTAAAGCCTTTGATAATTGTTGTTGGATAGCTTTACGGGCCTTGCTATACATGATAATTAGCTATTAGCTGTTATCGCCCACCCTTGATAGACAGCCGTATTCATGGGGACATTATGTACTCTAATAATATCAACACCTTGGGTGCAGAGGTTCATCGAAAGGCCTGAGGTAGCAAGGTCCCTTTCGGTGATATTATTTTCAACAGTAGGCGTAAGGAATGACTTGCGTGAGTGCCCAACAACTACCCTTAAGCCATGGGACCTAAACTCACCGGCTCTGGCTAGTAGTTTTCTAGATTGATTCGAGGTCTTACCAAAACCTATTCCCGGGTCGAACAGTACACGGTTAAGGTCAATACCACATTTATCCCAGAGCTCAATGCTCTCATCAAGCCAACACTCAACAACATCATAGGGCTCTGAGTCTTGGGGTATTGTGATTGTTGGATCTGCGGGCAGTGATAGTTGGTGCATGGCAATAAAATCAGCGGTACTTTCTACAGCTAAGTTGATCATTTCTGGTGATCTGAGTCCGCTGACATCATTGACCATATCAACCCCAAGACATAGAGCTCTTTTAGCTATAGTGACATGGTAGGTGTCAATACTTATCAATGGTCCAAAAGTTAATTGGTCCCGGATTTCTATAAGCCGCTCTAGTACTGGAGCAACCCGTTTCCATTCTGTTTCGGTTGTTATTCGACTACCTTGAGGGCGGGTAGATTCTCCACCTACATCAATAATATGTACACCTGAGTCGATCATTTTTTGGATATGAGGTTCTATAGAGCTCCATTCAAGAAAACTACCTCCATCGGAGAATGAATCAGGCGTCACGTTCAGGACCCCCATCCATAATGGAATGTGATCTGGTAATTTTATTGAGCAGTCTAGGAGACTTTCTTTAACAGAACCTGGAAGAACTAGACGGGGTTTAAGCGCAACCAGTGGGGTAAGCACAAAATTACGCTTTTTGATGTCTCTATGAGGTATTGTGAGCCTCTCTGTCTCTAGTTTTGAGTTTCCCCATAGAAGAATATCTATATCAACAGGGCGGGGCGCCCAGCGAGAACCAGATGTTCGCCCTAATGCATGCTCTATCTCATCTATCCAATTTTTGATTGTTTCTGGTGAGGCATGTGTTTCGCATTCGGCGGCAAGATTTAGGAATGGGGTATCCCACTCGGCTGGGGAATTCTCAGGTAGTAGAGCGGGGGACTCTATAATTGGCGAAATACGTTTTACCGTCAGTTCGAATTCTTGAAGTCGATCCAGGGCTGTAGAAAGGTTTGTGTGCCGGTCACCAAGATTAGAGCCGAGTCCAAGGTATAAATCCATGGGTTACTAGCGGAAGCCAAAGTCTGCCGTAAAGCCAGCATATATATTTCGAGTTGGTGCTGTTTCAAAGTAACGGGAGCCGTATGCATTAAGCCGTATGTTTGAGTAATAATTCTCATCAAACAGATTATTAATGCCAAGAAAAGGTGCGACGGTTATTGATCCAACTTCCTTCTCAAATCCAAGCCGAAGATTAGCAATGGTATGTGCATCCACTTTAACGGTATTCGCATTATTGGCGAACTGTTCTCCAACATGCATAAAATCGAATGCACCAAACCAGCCATCTGGGTGGGTATAAGTAATTTCACCAAATAAAAGATGTTCGACAGTTCCGGGCGTATTGTTTCCTGAGTAATCTTTATCAATCGTTTGAACACCGTTGCTATCAATAGCAATTGTTTGAAAACTCTCAAATTCAAAATCGCCATAACTATAGGATAAGGATGTTCGAATTCGATCACTTAGATCTGAAATCCAGCTAAGTTCTATTCCTGAGCGACCGGAGGTGCCTGCATTTTGATAATAGGTTCTGCCATCATCATCAAATGGGACTATCTCCTTTTTAATGTCGATGTTGAATAACGCAATCTCGAAGTATTGGCGTTCACCAATTGTTCCGCGTAGGCCTATCTCATGATTAGTGGCATTTTGTGGATCTAGTGATGGATTGAATCCACCACCACCACTAGGATTTGCAAAATCACTGGTACTTGGCGTTTCAAATGAGGTTGCAATTGACCCAAATAAATTAACGGTTGGCGATAAATCATAGATGGCTCCAAACATTGGGCTTGCATCATTTAGTTTTCGATTTCCCGAATCATTTCCATCGCTAAGAAAACTGTCTGTGACTGAATACTCAACCTCATCGTAACGAAGACCAAAACTAAGTTGTAATTTTTCATTTACGGTGAGTTCATTCTGAAGAAATATTCCACGAGCAGAGAAATCTTCATTTTGATTGAATTGTAGTTCCCCCAAGGTGCCTTTGTTATTCAAGAAGCGTTTTCTTTCGTCATTCTGATCGTCTATATCAAAACCCACGATAAAACGATTTGGCATGCCAGCCATGGTATTTGAGTGCGTATATGTGACTCCACCACCAGCAAAAAATCGTTTTAATTCCACAGCGTCTGCTTTTGGAAACTGTGGTAGCTTATTGCTGAAATCACGCCAAACAAAATAGTTTCGTGCAGCTAGCTCACCGTTTTCACCTATAGGAGTAGAGAAAACAAAACCTATTCGTTCTTGGTTTAAGGCTTCTCCAGTGTCGTAAGAGACATTTCTGCCACGAGCAGCACGTGGATTTGCAGCAGCATCAGCTGCTTTGACACCACCAGGGTCATTAGATATTGGCTGATCTGTTGCATTAAATACAACACGGAAGTCTCGATCTTCGCCTAGGTCGAAATTAAAACGGCCGGTAAATTGTGAGCTCTCTGCTTGACTATGTTCCCGATAACCTCCAACTTCCATGTCAGAAAAGCTTAGAAAATAATTTAATAAGTCGGTTTGACCGCCCGCTTTTAGTTGTACCTTTTGGAAGTCATAGTCACCTGCACTAATTCGTGTGCTGATATATGGTATTTCAGGCCCTTCTTCAGAAGTAATATTTATAACTCCGCCAGAAGCGTTTCCATAGAGGGATGAGCTCGGTCCTCGAATTACTTCAATGCTGCGGGTAGCGCCTAGATCAATACTGTCGACTTGACCAGTTCCATCAGGCAGTGTTTCTGGAATACCATCTACTAGGATTTTGATGCCTCGGATGCCAAAGGCAGCCCTAGCGCCAAACCCACGAATTGAAATTCTTAAATCCTGAGCATAGTTGTAGCGGTTTTGCATGAATACGCCAGGAACTCGATTGAGTGCTTCATCGAGAGCAAGTTGTTGCCGACCAAGCTGAATGTCATTTTGGTTTACGACAGTGACGGCAGTTGGGACTTGTGCAAGCGGCCTACTCATGCGGGTTGCTTCAACCACAATTGTTTCCATTTCAGACGTGGATGGTTGTTGCTGATTCTGAGCATTAGCCATAAATGGCAGAACTAATCCAGTGATGATCAAAGGAAGACTAAAGCCTATGCGGTAAAGTGGTTCTCTCAATCTATTAGCCTCATAAAATAAGGGACTATAATGACAAATACCTAGCCTATGCCGCAATCTTCTCATGTAGCGATAATGAATTTTTTGATGTGTCATTTTAAATTGAATAATGAGACTTTCTAAAATTTCTGATTTGATGGCATGAGACAAGGGTTCTATTGTCTTTTGAGAAAAGCTTTTGGCTTTATTTGTTTTGCGCATAGAGGATAAGGCTTATACTTCCTGGTCTAATGCCTTTTGAATCAGGTAGAGAATGTTCCCAGTATGGGCGCGTGTTTCTATATTACCTCGACGCTTGTTGTTTAGCATCCGTTCAATATTTCGTATTTGGTATAAGGCCATAGATTTAGAAGGGTAGTCGTGTTCAGAGCTTTCGATAATATCGATGAGCTTTGAGATATATTCAGTTTGTAGGTTTTGTCTGAAAGTATTTACGTTTCCACGTAAGTCCTCATCAAATATCCCATCTGTGAGATCACTCATCATGTCTGAGAGTTCATATTGATTGCCGTATAGACGAGAATCAGTTATCCGTGTCATAACCCTTGGGTGAAGAAGGTGGGCCAAAATGTTGCTTTGGAGGCTAAGTATCCATTGATGGATTTTTGGATCTTCAGTTTGCCCAAAAAAATTCCATAGTCTGCGCTGTTCTTGGAGATGAGCATATAGATCCTCAGAAGCTGAAAGAATGTTTGGTGCGAATAGATACTCGGTTAGAACGCTCATCGCATACTGCTGAGTTTCTAGATCCACTGGTACAAATGGGGTTTGCGCATCATCTTGCCCAACCACCGAGCGATTAATATAGATGGCGCCTATTTGATGCGCTATGACCCCGATGGAGCGAGAGAATTGCGATAGCATGATCACATAAGCATCTCGGAGTTCTTGGTATGACTCACCCTCACTTATATTTTTTTCTTTTGCTGTACTGAGAAGGGTTCCAATTAAATCCAAACGCTCTTCAGCATAGCGTATAGGCTCATTGGTCATATCATACCAGTGTACCCTTGGATCCATTGCGACCCCAGGTGCCCGCATTACATGGTCATCTGTGCCAAAAAGTAACTGGGGCTCTGTAGAGCGAGATGCAATTAGTGCTAAGCGTTCGTTTTCTAATTGTGGGTTTTCAAGTCCAGAAGAATAGCTATATTCAACAATCCAATCATCATAAGGCCCGGGCTTTGTACCAAAGTAGGCGGTCTGTTCACGTCCCCCCGTCGCTATATGTATATCTGTATAGTCCATGACGGAAGCTTGAAGAGAACGCTCATTAACAATAGTTGGATCGTAGATTTCTTCGAATGAGAGCATGTTGGATGCAGCAAAGTTATGTGCAAAACCGAGTGTATGCCCAATCTCATGCATTGTTAGGTCAACAAGAAATTCATGAACTAATTGTTCTTCCTGTGCTGACCCTAACTGCAATGAATTGATAGCAAATCGACCAAATGCTTGGCTGATATGCATTTCATACCCAATAGTGCAATAGCTAGACTCAAAGGATTCAAAAATATCCCCGTTCTCTAGGTTTTCTAAGATACGTTGGTACTGGACCCGTCTTGTAACCCCTGCAAATTCAAGCATGATATCTGCGCCAATAATTTGTCCGGTTCTTGGGTTAGTGAATGATGGACCATAACCGGAGAATGGAGGTGTTGGGGAGGATGTCCATCTAACGACGTTATATCTTATATCGCCAGCGTCCCATTCGGCGTCATCAGGTTGTACTTGGACGACAATGGCATTTTCGAATCCGATTTTCTCAAATGCTTGGTTCCAAGCAAGGATTCCGTCTTGAATAGAATCACGGAACTCAATAGGTGTTGTGTTTTCTATCCACCAGACTATAGGGCTTATAGGTTCTGATATTGGTAGTGACGGATTTTTCTTAACTAAATGCCATCGTTCTACAAGATCTCTATAAGGCGTTACGCTATCGTCTGTCAGGTCAGTAAGTTTTTGCGCAAAGAACCCCATACGATGATCTGTTAAACGTGGCGAATAGTTATTTTCTGGCATAGCAACAAAAGAATGTTGCATGTAAATACTCACATAACGGCTATCAGTAATTTCATCATTACCACGAACAATTGGAGCATCATTCTGATAAACATACTCTACATGCACATCTGTGTTGAGCGGGTAGTTACGGATATGGGTGATTTTGCTTTTTTCTTCACTGAGATCGCCGAGTTTGAAACTTTCTTCTGACCCTTCATCGGGGTCAGGACTTGCCTTTACTTGCAGGAGAGCTTCGGTTGCAAAGATCTCATCAATATTAATTAGCACATTACCGGTTTCTTCGTCCTCAGCGACTATAGATTCTGAGGCGAGCAACCCCGGACTAATATTCGCATGAGCTGCACGGCTTAATGGGCTTGCTGGATCAAAATAGAAGGCTGTGTTTTGTGATCGAATTTCTATCTTGTCAAAATGTCGCGTTAGGGAAAGTATTCGATTGTCACGATATCGGCCTCTGAAATGTCCTCCCTCTACTACACCATCTGTGCTTACTGCCACATAGATATATTCTTGATTCAGTTGAGCAGGAGTGATTTCCATGTGAGTAGTGCCAGTTTTTTTGTCTCTATAAAGCGTGAATAACCCTGATATACGATCGCTATTTTCTGTAAGTTCAGCGATGGTTTCTGGCACATCTATGGATTCATCTGTCTCTTGTGATGACACAGAAAAGGCTGTAATTAATAGAAAAAACAGGACTAAATATATTTGAATTTGATGCTTCATCTGATATTTCCTCTAGCGCAGTTTGAAAGGATAGAGAATCCTGTCAGATTGAGCCAGCGTGAAACTTAGGGTATACCTGTGCAAACTATTGAATATCGGCAGGGATAGCCTTAAATAGGTATAACTATGGATTTTATTTCTCTCTCGGAATTATCGGCTCTCGTTCAAGTATTTATCGTGGACCTAGTTCTGGCGGGCGATAATGCAATCGTTGTAGCCATGGCTGTGGCTGGCCTTCCGCGCGAACAGCGTGCGCGGATAATGATTCTGGGTATAGCTGCAGCAACCATCTTACGTATCATTTTTGCGTTGCTTACGGTTTATTTGCTTCAAATTGTTGGGTTAATGCTGTTAGGCGGGCTTCTTCTGCTTTGGGTATGTTGGAAACTTTGGAATGAGTTAAAAGAACAGGCACAGGCAGGACTTATTGCCAAGAACCCGGATGGGTCCGCTGACTCACAACTCTCAGAAGGTTCGACTTCACCTAAGAAAACAGTCCGGCAGGCGGTAATCCAAATTATCATAGCGGATGTATCAATGTCGCTGGACAACGTTCTGGCTGTAGCTGGCGTAGCCAGAGACCATACTTGGGTGCTCGTAGTTGGCTTAGGTTTATCAATTGCATTCATGGGTTTAGCTGCTATGTATATTGCAAAACTACTAGCTCGCCATCATTGGATTGGTTATGTTGGTCTGGCAGTTATTTTCTATGTTGCCTTAAGCATGATTTATGAGGGTGGGAAGCAGGTATTAAACGTTATGACCTAATCATATCAACGGGCATAACTAATTTTTAACTTTAGCTAGATAAACTTTTTCATGCGCAAAAGTCTCTCTTCAGAGGTATCATAGTGGACCTAAACCATTATGGTGAAATAAACAAAAAAGCAAGGGGAATCTCCGTGAGAAATGCGATTTTTGCAAGTCTGCTGATTACGCTTTTTACGTGTGGTAATGCTCTGGCCCAGCAGGAAAGGGATTGGGATGCGGTTGAGCTGACCATAAATCATGTAGCTGGCGGGGTGTATTACCTAGAAGGGGCAGGTGGAAATATTGGTTTGTCGGTTGGAGAAGATGGAATTGTGATGATTGACGATCAGTTTGCTCCACTGACCGATCGAATTGTTGCAAGGATTGCAGAGCTTGATGATGGCGAAATCCGTTTTCTCATTAATACTCACCGACACGGTGATCATATGGGTGGCAATGAAAATCTAGCTGGTATGGGCGTAACGATTTTGGCTAATGACCGAGTGCGTGTGCGATTAGTGGCGGATATGTTACCTAAGGGGGCCCTTCCAATACTTACATACAGTGACACTGCTACTGTCCATCTTAATGGCGAAGAAGTTCATGTGTTCACCGTGCCACCAGCACATACTGATGGTGATAGCTTCGTCCATTTTCGAAGTTCAGATGTGCTCCATTTGGGCGATGTGTTTAGAACTAACAATTTTCCATACATAGATATTTCCAATGGTGGAACATTACAGGGCACATTAGATGCTTTAGCTATTGCAATCGGGATGGCAGGCCCAAGTACGCTTATCATCCCAGGACATGGCGAGGTCTCTGAACGGAGTGATGTTATAGAGTTTCGTGATATGGCCCTTACAGTTGCAGAGCGTGTTGAGAATTTAGTGCTTTCAGGCGCTACGTTTCAAGATGTTTTAGCTGCTACCACTACCGCTGAGTATGAGGATAAATGGGGAGACCCTGAAAGGTTTCTTCGAGGGGTATATGTGGAAGTTGGTGGCCAATAATTTGTTAGTCGCTTTTTGGCGTATTTAAGTAGATAACCTTTTGTCTGATGAGTAAGCCAAGAGTTTGTGTCTATGTGCCTATAGATTCTTCCGGTGATTCGCATAGTCAGATGCAACAGGCTGGCTGTGAGGTAGTTCTTGGAAAAACATCATGGCGTACTGGCATAGATCGAGATACCTTGCTAGGTATATCCAGGGGTGCAGACGCCTTATTGGGCGCCACGATTAAGCCTAAACCGATTGGCCGGGCATTTTTTGAGCAGTTTTCAAAGTTGCGTGTTATTGCGAAATACACGATAGGCGTTGAAGATATAGATTTAGATGCTGCAACAGATTTAGGCATTCTAGTAACTCATAGTCCTACGGAAGCAAACTGGGGTGGGGTTGCAGAGGGCACCCTTGCCTTCATGCTCGCACTACTTAAGCGTATTTCTGAACGTGATTACCACGTTAAAAGTGGTGGTTGGCGTGACTCGACGCTTATGAGCACCTACTTGGGCAGACGTCAAGATGGTTATGCTGGTATAACAGTTGGAATTGTAGGCTTAGGGCGGTGTGGTTCCCGGGTGGCTGAGTTACTTGCTCCTTGGCGAGTGCGTGTGTTGGCATGCGACCCATATATAGAAGATGACAAATTTACATCTTATGGTGCTCAGCGTGTATCGTTGGATTCCCTGCTAGAGCAGTCAGATGTGGTATCGCTGCACGTGACTCTTACCGAAGAGACTCATGGTCTTATCGGTCATGCTGAGTTAAATCGTATGAAATCAACAGCAATACTTATCAATGCTTGTCGGGGACGGGTAGTGGATTTAGAAGCATTATGTGATGCCCTTGATAGTGGCGAATTAGCCGGAGCTGCTTTAGATGTTCTTCCAGAAGAACCACCTCCGCAAGATTCCAGAATTCTTGCCATGGGAAGTAACGTTATCCTATGTCCGCATATGGTGAGTGCAAATATTCCAGGGACGCTGCAACCTGCTATTCCCTTAGCTACGCAAGCAGTGCTAGCAGCTCTAAGAGGGGAAGTTCCTGAGCATGTTTATAACGTTGATGCCATTCCTAGGTGGCTTGAACGGTTTGGTGATCAGCCTCTGATATCACGCATTCCATGAAATCGATACGTGGCCGATTAATAATCGGTTCATGGGCTTGTTATGACTTTGCCAACTCGCCGTTTACAACGTTAGTTTTAACCTTTGTTTATGCAACCTATTTCACGCAAGCTATTGCAACCGATCCAATAACTGGCACCGTTTTATGGTCTAGAGCTATAGCGCTTAGCGCCTTAATAGCAGGGGTATGTTCGCCAATACTGGGTTTTTTTGCAGATCGTTTAGGCTATAGAAAGAACTGGCTGATTTTTTTTACAGCCATGTGTGCTGCAGCCACAGTTGGACTCTATGGCGTTTTGCCTGGGCAGGTTGCTACTGCGTTAATATTAATTGTTATTGCTAATACTGCCTATGAGTTAGCCATGGTGCTTTACAATGCTTTCCTTCCAGATATAACTCCTGTGGAACGCATTGGCCGAATTTCTGGGTATGGATGGGGCTTAGGTTATCTAGGTGGACTACTCGCATTAATTTTTGTCTTGATTGCGTTCATTCAACCTGATATTCCATGGTTTGGAGTGACTAAAATTGACGGACAAAATATTCGAGTAACAAATATTGTAGTTGCAGTATGGCTAGTTGTTTTTTCTCTTCCTTTTGTGTTTTGGGTTCCAGAGGCCAAGTCCTCAATTTCTGATAGAAAGATTCATTTTATAAGTTCGCTAAGTCAGTTACAGATAAATTTTAGAGAGATTCTAAAATTTAAAGAAGTATGTCGATTCCTTGTAGCACGATTTATTTTCAATAATGGCCTTGTAACAATATTTTTATTTGGTGGAATTTATGCAGCTGAATCATTTGGATTTACATTGCAAGAGGTGCTAGTTTTTGGAATTGCTTTAAATGTTGCTGCTGGTTTTGGCGCTTTTTCAATGGGCTATTTAGATGATTTATTTGGTGGAAAAAAAACTATTATAATTTCCTTGATTGGCTTGATGTTGGCTGTAGCTTTAGCTGTACTGACTAGTAGTAAATTAATGTTGTGGGTCTCTGGCATGGTCATCGGTATTTTTAGTGGTCCGAATCAATCAGCAAGTCGATCTCTTATGGCTCGTCTCGTGCCCCCGGATTCGCAAGCTCAATTTTTTGGGTTTTATGCATTCTCAGGAAAATTCACTGCATTTCTTGGGCCGCTAGTATTTGGAGTTCTTACTCAATGGACTGGTTCTCAACGCTGGGGTTTATCGGTTGTTTTGGTGATGCTTTTTCTGGGTATGTTGATAATGCTTCCTTTAGATGAACAAAAGGGTATGGCAAGGGTAGGACGAGTGCTGAGTTAGAGTGAGTTACTTAATGGAAGGGGACAATAGTGCCAATCATTGCTGAAATAGAATCTTATAAAGATGACTTGATTCGTTGGCGTAGAGATATTCATGCTCATCCAGAGCTTGCTTATGAGGAAGAAAGGACATCTAGGTTGGTATCTGAGTTGTTGGAAGATTGGGGTATTAAGGTTCATCGAGGCTTGGGAAAAACGGGTGTTGTAGGTACGTTGTCTACTGGCATTGGCCCAAGCATCGCCCTTCGGGCAGATATGGATGCTTTGCCAATGGAAGAGGCTAATACCTTTGACTATAAATCCTGTCATGTGGGCCGCATGCATGCGTGTGGTCATGATGGACATACAACAATGCTTTTGGGTGCCGCACGATATCTAGCCGAACATGGGAGTTTTACTGGTACGGTCCATTTTGTATTTCAGCCCGCAGAAGAAGCCGCAGGAGGTGCAAAGCGGATGCTTGATGAGGGCTTATTTAGTCGTTTCCCAGTAGATGCCGTCTTTGGAATGCACAACTGGCCAGGCCTGGAAGCAGGTTCTTTTGCGACGCGACCAGGCTCTTTGATGGCTTCTCTTGATTGCTTTGATATTTGTATTACTGGTCAAGGTACTCATGGAGCCACACCGCAGCGAGGGGTTGATCCTATTGTGGTTTCGGCACAGATTATCGGAGCCTTGCAGACTGTTGTGAGTCGAAATATTGACCCAAATCAGTCAGCTGTGATTAGTGTCACTAAGATGCATGCTGGTGATGCCTATAATGTAATTCCACCACAGGCTTATTTAGCTGGAGGTGTCAGGTGTTTCAACCCAGATACCCGTAGTTTTTTGTGTCGTAGAATTACTGAGGTAGTGGAAGGTATCTGTAGTGCCCATGGGGCTTCGGTAGAGATAAAGTTTCTTACGCAAGCGCCTGCAGTAATCAATGCGCCTGAGAGTACCGCACTGGCCTGTAGTGTTGCGTCTGAACTAGTGGGAAAAAACAATATAGATGCCGATATAACTCCAGTAATGGTTTCAGAAGATTTTTCATACATGTTGGAAGAGAAACCTGGATGTTTCATGTTTATTGGAAATGGTTTGGGCGAGGGCGGTTGTTCGATTCATAATCCACATTATGATTTTAATGACAATGTGCTCACACTTGGGTCAAGTTACTGGGCATGTCTTGCGGAGAAGTTCTTGAGAGATCCTGTAGTGGGTTAAGAATATTTGTTTGCTGCAAAGTATTATGTTGGTCTGGTTTTATTAAATAATTTTTATGATCCTGGAGGATTGATGCCTCAGTTTAGAAAAGTTTTGTTTGTTTTCCCTGGGCAAGGTTCACAGTATCGTGGCATGGGCTCAGATCTTGTGAAAGAGTTTGAGTGTGCTAGAGAATGTTTTGATTTGGCAAGTGAAGTCGTTGGTTATGACATGGGAGAGTTATGTTTCAATGACACACAAGGCCAGATCCATCTAACGCGCTTTACTCAGCCTGCACTTCTAACGCATGAGATCGCCTGTCTTCGGGCTTTTAAAAGTCTTGATAGGAGCAGTGAAGTTCTTCCTTTAATAGCGGCTGGTCATAGCTTAGGAGAATATGCTGCACTAGTAACAGCGGGTGCCCTGAGTTTTGAAGACGCATTGAAACTCGTGACCAAGAGAGCAGAGTTAATGAGTGATTTCGGTGAGGGCAGCATGTTGGCAACAACCCTAGATTATGCTGCCGCAAAAATACTAGCTGATAAATATTTTTGTGGAATTGGTGGATGTAACCTTCCTGAGCAAACCGTCATTGCAGGAAATGATGCTGATCTTGCTTTGCTTGCCAAAGCACTTAAAGATACCTACCCGCGTAAGAGGGCTATACCATTAAAGACAGAAGGAGCATTTCATACCTATCTAATGGTAGAAGCAGCCAGACGTTTTAGAGAAGTTCTGGAGGACGTCTCGTTTAGCCCCCTTGATCTTGATGTCCTTTCCAACTATACCGGTGAACCACATGAATCAGATGTGAACGCAATTCAATCAAGACTTTTTTTCCAATTGTTTAGTCCTGTTCAGTGGATGGCATGCATGGATGAGGCGATTAGCTTGGGTATAGATGCGATTATTGAGTTTGGAGGAGGTCTTGGAAAAGAAGGGGTTCTACCAGAAGAAAGGCGCCCTAATCTCGAAGGCATGGTAAAAAAAGCGTTAAAGCTGCGCCAGCACAATGCCGAATACTTTGGTGCGATAAGCGTTAAGTCTATTCAATCGCTTGCCGATAATATTCTTTAGCTTTATATGAGAAATATACCTGGTATACAGTCCTATTAAAGTGGCGAAGCAATACCTCTATATTTATTTTTAGTGTGATTAAACCTAAGTTTGAGTAGAACAATCTTCTAAAAAATGGTTATACAAAAAGCAACTAATATCAAACCATATGCGGGTTTAGTGTCTATAGAAGATCGATGTAAACTTCTTAATCAAAAGGGAGCCACAATCTGGTTCACGGGCTTGTCTGGTAGTGGAAAAAGCACGATAGCAATGACTTTAGAGAAAGTCCTTCTTGAACAAGGCATTTTTTCCTATTTATTAGATAGCGACAACGTTCGTCTTGGGGTCAATCAGGACCTTGGTTTTTCAGAAAAAGACCGTAAAGAAAATATTAGACGAATAGGTGAGATTGCTAAGTTGTTTGTTGAGGTAGGATTTATAGTACTTTCGAGTTTTATTAGTCCATATAAGGTTGATCGAGATAATCTAAGGCGTTTGCACGAAGAGGCAAATCTTAAGTTTTTTGAGATTTTTGTGGATTGTCCGCTCGTGGAGGCGGAAAGACGTGATCCAAAAGGATTATATAGAAAGGCCAGAAAGGGAGAAATCAAGAGCTTTACAGGCATTGATGACCCCTATGAAGCGCCGGTTAGTGCGGATTTAATTCTAAGAACGGATCAGCTTACTTTAGAAGAAGAGATTGCCATGTTACTAAACTATTTGAAGTCTAAAGAAGTCATAGACACTGAATACCTAAATCTGAGTAACAGTCTGAATGCTCAGGCTGATAAGGTCAGGAGCTAGGGCATGATCAAACCTCATGGGTCTGAGATATTGAAACCGTTGTACGTTGCTGATGAAAACACCAGGCAGGAGTTATACAAAGAAGCGAATAGCTTACCTTCTATGATTATTAATTCTGCAGCTGCTGCTAATGCTGTGATGTTAGGAGGTGGCTATTTCACACCTCTTAACGGTTTTATGACCATGGGTGATGCAGTTAGTGTTGCAGAATCAATGAGGACAGAAGATGGCATCTTTTGGCCGGCACCCATACTGAACTTGACCAATCAAATCGACGAAATTAAAGGCATTGGTAGAATTGCATTACGCGACCCTAATATTACTGGAAACCCTGTTCTTGCCATAATGGATGTCCATAGTATAGAGGTTGTTTCTGAGCAAAAAAGAGATGCGATTGCAGACAGGGTTTATGGCACGCTTGATTCTAAACATCCGGGCATATCTGTATTCAAAGAGTTAGGTAATTACTGCGTTTCCGGGCCAATACAGGTCTTGAATTTTAGTTATTTCGAACAGGATTTTAGAGGGACATTTAAAACCGCTGTTGAAATTCGAAAGGACATTGATGATCTTGGCTGGAGAAAAGTAGTCGCTTTTCAGACACGTAATCCTATGCACCGGGCCCATGAAGAACTTTGCCGCATAGCTATGGAGCGGCTTGATGCTGATGGCATTGTGATTCACATGTTGCTTGGCAAGTTAAAGGAGGGAGACATTCCTGCGTCAGTTAGAGATTCGTGCATTCGAAAAATGGTTGATATTTATTTTCCGATTAACACGGTAATTGTTAATGGTTATGGCTTTGACATGCTGTATGCCGGCCCTAGGGAAGCCCTCCTTCATGCACTTTTTCGTCAGAATATGGGTGCCACGCACCTAATAGTGGGACGCGATCATGCTGGTGTAGGCAATTACTATGGTGCATTCGATGCACAAACAATTTTTGATGAGATTCCATCGGATGCACTAGAAATTGAAATTTTTGCGGCTGATCATGCTGCGTATTCTAAAAAACTTAACCGCGTTGTTATGATGCGTGAAGTAACGGATCATGAGCCAGATGACTATGTGATTTTATCCGGAACGCGAGTCCGAGAACTTTTGAGTGAAGGGGTCAATCTTCCGCCAGAGTTTTCCAGGCCAGAGGTTGCTAGCATCCTGATGGATCACTACCAATCCTAATAATGCTTCCATGCGCTTTAGTTTTTTATGGTTTACTGATAAATTTTTTAAATCTTTAATCATCATAGTAATCAGGGTTTGGGTCTAGGCCTACTTAGGCGTACAGTTAGCACAAGATTTTATATGGGGTGTACTTATCGAATCTAAAGAGAAATCTCGTTCCGCAATGACAATCGCAGTCTCAGTAATCGCATTCGTCGTAGTGATCTATGGTATGCAGGCTGCGAGAGTAATTTTAGTGCCCTTACTAGTCGCAGTTTTTGTCGCGATATTATGTGCACCTGCAATGAAATACTTGGAGCGCCAACGTGTTCCAACAGGTCTTGCTGTAGCAATGGTTGTTGTTCTTATTGTGGGCATCATGGTTTTAGCAGGTAGTTTTGTTGGAGGTTCCATTGGTGCTTTCAATGAACGACTGCCTTTTTATCAGGAGAGACTTAACGAAAGACTCACAGATATCGCTGCTTTGTTTGGTCAACAGATTACTGTAGGCCGGCTAATTGACAGTGTTCAGCCAGGATCAGCTATGGGGTTTGCAGCTAATCTTCTTAACTCTTTACAGGGACTACTAGCTAATTTTTTTCTTATTATGTTCACTGTGATTTTTATCCTTCTTGAGTCCTCCACTTTGCCAGCTAAAATGCAGCTTATGACGCGCAATTCTCGAAGTGATACTGAATATTTTAGAAAGTTCACAGAGAGTTTGCAGAGATACTTAGGGATAAAAACGCTAACAAGTCTTGCAACAGGGCTTGCGGTTGGAGTTCTTACTGGGATATTTGGGCTTGATTTCCCCGTTCTCTGGGGGCTTCTTGCGTTCCTTCTAAATTATGTCCCCAGTATTGGTTCACTTATAGCAGCAATTCCTGCCGTTTTCATAGCATTGATACAACTCAGTCTGTTGCAGGCATTAATGATAGGGCTAGGTTATTTTGTGATTAATATTTCTATTGGTGGAGTAATTGAGCCTCGGGTTATGGGTAGAGGTTTAGGTCTTTCTACATTGATTGTTTTTCTTTCTCTTGTATTTTGGGGGTGGATTTTTGGACCAGTAGGAATGATATTGTCAGTGCCGCTTACCATGACCGCGAAAATTGCTCTGGAGTCTAGCGAGAAAACAGCTTTAATAGCAGCACTATTAAGTGCTCCAGAACGAACAAGCTAATTAAGCATATGAAGACCACGCAAGTTAGTCTTCGTGACCAAATAGAACAACTGCTTCCAAGTTGGAGAACTTGGTACCCTAATGTATTTGATGCTGCACGTGATCTTGGTTTAATAAGGGCGAGAGTTTGTTCTCCAGATAGTCTTCTTTTGTCTAAACGACATTCAAAAATTCGCCAATCGGCAAATCAGGAACACCTAAAAAAATGGGGTGGAGAGAAATAGGATAGTTTTTAAGCGCTCTTTTCGGTACTAGCGTGATTTCCTATTTTGAGCTGATGGTTTTTTATGAGCTATTGATATGCCAGCGTTCAATAGTTCCATAAGTTTGGGATTTTTTCTGAGCTATACCCGCTTATAAAATCGCTCGATTTGCCTGTTTTCCTATCAAAAACTTGCCGTTTCACCTTTCCAATATTCGCTCCATAAATATGAATAGAAATAGACGTTCCATTTGTTAGGGCATTTTTCACTTCATGTATATCTCCCGTCTCTGGAGAAAACTCATCAATCTCGCCAGTTTCAAGTGTGATGGTATCTCCTTGGAAAAGTTTGCCAGTTTTATTGTCACGCTTGAAAAGAGTGGATTTTTCAATGCCGGACAATACTCCCACAACTCCCCAGGTTTGATGATTATGTATTGGAGTGGATTGACCTTTGTCCCACACAAAACTAACTACTGAGAATCGTTCTAAAGGGTCGCAGTGCAGTAAGTACTGACAATAATGATCTGGGTGATGGATGGCGCATTCGGTAGGGAGCCAATCAGGTTTTGCAATTAAATTCTTTAGCAGATTTCCACAAATTAAAAGAAGTTCTGTCTCAGTCAACTGGCAGGAGACCGCCTTCGTCATTTCAACTACAAATTTTCTAAGTGGTTGTAGTTGATCCATTATTAAATATTTGAGTATTAGTGAAGGTTGCCTCTGTAAAGATCAAAGCGGTCTGATTCGTATATTCCGGAATCGGATATGGCCACCATTGAGTTGAAATGCAATAGGTCCGCTCTGGTGTGCATCGAGCTCAGCATCAGCCGTAACGATGCCATTTACCTGTGCCGAAATTCTATTGCCCTGAGCCCTTATCTCATAGTTGTTCCACTGTTCCTCGGTTAAGATATTAGTTAAAGGGGGCACATGGTTTACGATTGAGCCTGTTTGATTTTCAGGATTATTCTCGTTTATATCTCGGATATTAATCTCGTATCCGCCTGTGGCATTAATTTCATCCGCGCTTTCATTGCGAATAAATATTCCACTATTAGTGCCGGTGCTCGGCCAAAATTCAGCTTGGAGTAGAAAATCTGTGTAATAGCCTTTTGTGACTAGATAAGACCTAAAATCACCAGAGGCTTCTACGTAGTCATCAACTATGTTCCACTCTGCATCACCAACTATATTGAAGCTATTTAGATCATGACCAGCAAATAATATCGCCCAATTAGTTTCGCTTAATAATGAGGCTTGAGTAGTCGTTTGAGCTACCTGGGGGGTTGGTGTAGCCGCAACTTCACTGCTAACCATTTCTTCAGAACTTTCAGTAGACATGTCTTGTTCCGGCTGACATGCAATTAGTGATAGGCCTAATAGACAGGTTAATGCGGTTGATATGCGGTTCATTTTCAGCTCCCCGATGTTTTTTTAATTAAGCTAATGATGCCGTGTCTCCTAGAATACACGACAGCCGTGTTCAGGGCAGCTTTCTATTCAGTAAAGACCAATCTGTAATGATAGCTAAGAATGAGAATTTTTTAGTTAATTCACTCAAATAGAAGCTTTATCTAATTCTCTAACGACGGAAGCTGTCCACATCTATGTAAAATCGCCCATCTCTCGCCATAAAAGCCGATACTTGTGACTACCTTCTACTGTTTTGCTGTGAAAAAGTCTTGTAACATATTGTTTTAAAAGAAAAAAGTATTTTTGATGTTTTTTTGATCAATTTAAAGCAACCCTAGCGTATATCAGATAACACCTGTCTTACTCCATGTGTTTTCCACAGACTTATCCACAGTTTCTGTGGATGAATATTGCGCTTGTAGAAATGATCAAAAAAATCACAATTAAACTTTATCGAGGAGACCGGATATGGTCTACAAGCTCGCCTACTGCAATTGGTGGTTTGGCTGTCATCTGACTAACTATGATAGTTACTCCGAAGTTTAAAAGCGCCCCTACTACTCCTATACCTTCTGGTGAGATACCAAATAACCAATTCTCTGCCACATTCTCAGCCCAAGGGGCACCAGCCCAGGGCAGGAACAAACCCTTGAAGTATTCTATGTACCCATAGGTGAATACTAATCCTGTGATCATTCCAGCGATTGCACCCTCTTTATTAACCCTTTTAGAAAAAATGCCAAGTAAAATTGGAGGAAATAGGGAGGCACCAGCAAGCCCAAACGCAAAAGCTACGACCTGGGCAACGAAAGCTGGTGGGTAGTAACCAAGAAATCCCGCAATAACAATCGCTATGGCAGCAGAAATACGCCCCGCAAGCAATTCTTTACGCTCTGAGATATGAGGCATTAAGACCCCTTTAAGCAGGTCATGAGAGATTGCTGCGGAGATCACAAGCAGCAATCCAGCTGCTGTCGATAACGCCGCAGCAATACCACCTGCAGCTACTAATGCGATGACCCAATTTGGCAATAGCGCTATCTCTGGGTTAGCAAGAACAATAATATCTGGGTCTACCGTCAACTCATTGCCATTCCAGCCAAATGATTCTGCCTGGCTTGTAAAATCAGGGTTCTGGTCATTGTAATATTGGATTCGGCCATCACCGTTTCTGTCATTAAATTGGAGTAGTCCAGTCGCTTCCCAAGTTCTAAACCATTCCGGTCTTTGTTCATATGCAAGATTCCCGGTTTCTGTTCCTACCGTTCCAGTTTGAATTGTCTGGGTAAGGTTTAGTCGTGCCATCGACCCAACAGCTGGTGCAGTGAGATAGAGAAGACCAATAAAAAATAATGCCCAGCCTGCTGAATATCGTGCATCCCGAACTTTAGGGACAGTAAAAAACCGGACAAGAACATGTGGTAGACCAGCTGTACCGATCATCAATGCTGCTGCAATACAAAATATGTCAATCGTGCTTTTGGTTCCGTCCGTATAAGCAGCAAACCCTAATGCAGTTACTACCTGATCAAGCTTTTCCAAAAGATATAGTGAGTCACCCTGGACGGTGCTACCAAAGGCAAACTGTGGTACAGCTGATCCAGTGATCTGCAACGCGATGAAAATAGCTGGCACGGTATAAGCAAAGATGAGTACGCAGTACTGAGCGATCTGTGTATAAGTGATTCCTTTCATCCCGCCAAGCACAGCATAGACAAAGACAATACCCATACCAAAGACAAGTCCAAGCCCAATAGGTACCTCAAGGAACCTTGAAAAAACAATACCAACCCCGCGCATTTGCCCTGCAACATAGGTAAATGAAATCACGATTAGACAGATCACAGCGACTATACGTGCTGTACGTGAATAGTAACGTTCACCAATGAATTCTGGGACGGTGAATTTTCCGAATTTTCTAAGATAAGGGGCGAGTAAAAGAGCAAGTAGCACATACCCGCCAGTCCAACCCATTAGATAAACAGAGCCATCGTATCCAAGAAATGCGATAAGACCGGCCATCGAGATAAATGATGCAGCGGACATCCAATCGGCAGCGGTTGCCATTCCATTTGCTACTGGATGCACCCCCCCTCCGGCTACATAAAAGTCTTTGGTATTAGCGGCTTTAGACCAAATAGCAATGCCTATGTAAAGGATGAAGCTGGCTCCGACTACAAGATAAGTTAGGGTTTTAAGTTCCATGTGGCTTTTCAGTCCTCTTCTAGGCCATATTTTTTATCGAGATGGTTCATGCGCCATGCGTAGAAAAAAATCAGACCTACAAAGCAAATAATTGAACCTTGCTGCGCAAACCAGAAGCCGAGCTCGAACCCAAAGAACTTGATCTGGTTCAATGGTTCTAATAGGACGATGCCAAATCCAAAAGAAACCGTGAACCAAACCACGAGACAACCAGCAACAAGTTTGAGATTGGCATGCCAGTACTGTTTTTTAATACTATTCGCTTCCACTGGTGTCTCCTTGGAAATTTCATCCGGTAGTCTAAGGACACATGGGAATCATTGCCAGTAGTGCCTGATATCTTGATCCCACAATGTAAGTCGACCAGACTAGACACATGCTTAGTCGACGCCGATTTTTTCAGGTAGGTTCATCCTGTGTTCTTAGTCCATTAATTGGTCATGCTGCGTGTGATGATGGGTTAAGCCAATTTAGGAGTGCGTCAACTGCAGAGGAAGTTACATCAGGTATAGATCTAAGAGGAAAAACGGCCTTAGTTACAGGCGTTAACTCTGGAATTGGTTATGAAACGATGCGTGTGCTGGCCTTGCGTGGGGCTCATGTTATCGGTACTGCTCGTACACAGGAGAAAGGTCGTGTGGCGTGTGATAGCGTCGAAGGCATGACGACCCCACTGGTTTTAGAGCTTTCTGACTTTAGTTCGGTGGTGGAATGCGCAGATAGAGTGAGTCAGATGGGTATGCCGATTGATATGCTGATCTGCAATGCAGGAGCAATCTTTTCTGAGCTGAGACAGATAAATGGCATTGAGGCACATTTTGTAGTCAATTACTTGGGTCACTTTATTCTTGTTAATCGACTGTTGGACCGTGTAATTGCAGCACCTCAAGGACGTATTGTTATTGTCGGAAGCCGAGCACATCAATCTGCGCCCTCGGATGGAATTCAATTTAATGATCTGTCTGGAACCACATGGTTTGATCGCCAGACTGCTTATGGTCATTCAAAACTTGCTAACGGCCTACATTCCTTAGAACTGTCCCGACGGCTCAAGGACACCCGAGCAACTTCAAACGTAATACACCCAGGCGTTGTTCAAACAAACATAGCCAGGGATCTTCCTCAATGGCAGCAATTAGCTTTTCGCCTATATGGCTATTTATTTTTAAAGGACCTTGAGGAGGGTGCTGCAACGACTAGTTATGTGGCTACTCATAAGAATCTTACAGATGTGAATGGCTGTTATTTTGCAGATAGCAACCCAATTACCTCAGATGAAAAAATGCAAGACGAGCAAATGGCTTCCCGACTCTGGGATGTATCTGAGAGTCTTACAAGCGATTATCTGGCCTAGGCACTTATCAGAGTTCTTATATTTAGAACTCTCTTAGGTTCAGACGCTTCCGATTTGATAAATAAGTAAAGCTCCAATATAGCCTAAAGCCGTCATATAGCTCCATGCAAATACTGGCCATCGCCAAGTGTTGGTTTCACGTTTAATAACCGCTAGTGTGGCTGCGCACTGTAGGCACCAAGCAAAAAATACAAGTAGCCCAAGTACTGTAGGTAGCGTGAAAACAGTTCGCCCATCTGGCCAAGTTGCAGACCTTAATCTTTCGACAAGGCTAGTCTCATCTGCTTCAGCACCAACGGCATAAATTGTTCCTAGGACTGCAACTACTACTTCCCGGGCAGGGAAAGCGGCAATTACTGCAGCTGAGATTCTCCAATCCCAACCAAGTGGTGTAAAAACTGGCTCGATCCAATCACCCATTCTTCCTAGATAGCTTTGTGCTAATTGCGCTGCTGCAGCTTCATTGTCAATTGTGTTTAACTCAGTTTCGAGGATGCTGCCAGTGAGTACCGTACTTGCTTGAGCCTGAGCTTCAACCCGCTCGGTTTCGATATTAGTTGAACGAGGAAAGTAAGCCAGTGCCCACACTAATACCGCTACTGTAAAAATGACTGTACCTGCCCGTCTTAAGAAAATACGAGCTCTATCAAGCAGTTTTAGTAAAACTGTACGGAAACTTGGTATGTGAAATTCTGGCAGCGCAAGAATAAAAGTGGGATTAGGTCCTCGCAGAGCCGAACGTTTAAGTAGCAAGGCTGTTCCTATGCCACCGAGTATTCCTAACAGGTAGAGTCCAAAGAGAACCAGACCCTGAAGGTTAGCGAAGCCAACATTCATGTTAGGAACAAATGCAGCGATCAATAGGGCATAGACAGGTAATCGTGCAGAACATGTCATAAATGGTGCAGCTAGAATTGTGGCAATACGATCACGCCTATCAGGAATTACGCGAGTAGCCATAATGCCTGGTACAGCACAGGCAAAGCCTGAGATCAGAGGAATCACTGACTGTCCAGAGAGCCCGGCTGCACGCATAGCACGATCCATAAGAAAAGCTGTTCGTGCAAGGTAGCCGGTATCTTCCAAGACGATGATGAATAAAAAAAGGATTAGTATTTGCGGTAAAAATATTACTACGCTGCCAACCCCTGCGATTATTCCATCCGCTATAAAGCTACTCATTATCCCTGGTGGTATAACCTCCTGCACCCAGATACCAAGTCCTATCGTTGTATTATCAATAAAATCCATCAACGGAGTAGCCCATGCAAAGACGGCTTGGAAAATTGTTGCCATTAATCCAAAAAATAATGCTGTGGCTGGAAGTGGTCGATTTATCCAGTTAGTGATTTTTGTTGCCCACCTAATGGGTGCTGTGGCCTTGCTTTCTAAAACAGGTAACGCTTCTTTGATCCAGCTATATCGAACTCTTGCCTCCACAGCGATGGGTGGTTCACTACCACATAATTCAGTGCGGTATCTCAGAAGTTCCGAATTGGTTTCTGGGCCCAGAAAATTTTGAATAGATTCAATTGCAATGGGATCTGCATTTATGATCGCACGTTCAATATCTACAAGTTTTAGTGAAGATTCGCCTATTTTTTGTTGGAGTTCATTTGAAGCATTACGCAATTCCTTCCAATAAGAATTTTTTTGTGGGTAATTTTTTCCGATAGTGTTGCGTATGACGGTGTCCAGAGACTTCATGCCTTTACCTGTAGTTGCCACAAGTTCGCATACAGGGACACCTTGAAACTTGTCTTGTAACTGATGTGTATTAATACTTATATTTTTGATAATCGCATCATCAGTCATCGTCAACGCGATGACTATGGGGCGTCCCAGTTCTACCAGTTGTTGAAGAAGGTACAACCCCTGATAAAGCCTAGTAGCATCGATGACTGCGATGATCAGATCTGGCTGAGGCGTGCCTTTAACACGTCCTAATAGCACATCAACTGCAATGCTTTCATCTGCCGATTGTGGATTCAAAGAATAAATACCAGGAAGGTCAATCAGGTCATAAAGTGATCCGCTCAAATTTAGCTTACCTACTTTTTTCTCAACTGTTACACCTGGGTAGTTTGCGGTTTTCTGGCGTAGTCCGGTCAGTCGATTAAAAATGGTGCTTTTACCAGCATTAGGATTTCCTACTAGGGCTATAGTCATGCCCCGGGAAATAGTTAGGTTTTCTATTGGTACTGAGCTAATTGTTGATTCAGCGATAAAAATTAGCCTCTATTTTTTTTGGCCGCAAGAGTTACAGTGAAGTGTCTTGCATCTGTTTGGCGCAGTGATAAAGCGCTTCCATGAATGAGAAGCTCTATAGGATCTCCACCTAGAGAACGACCAAGGAACTCAATCTCTGTCCCCTCCACCAACCCCATGACCATGAGTCTCTGTACGCTATTTTTTTTACTATCAATAGCAATAATCTGAGCGCTATCACCTCTGTTAAGTTCTGCTAGTGTCACGTAAGAATCTCTTCTCAGCTAAAGCCTAAATGATAATGATAATTATTCTTATTATCGCCCTAAAAGACAGATAAACCCATTTAAGCGTGTTGATTGGTGGGTTCTCATTTGGTTAGAGTGATCGATAGAAGCGTTCGTCGTACAAAGCGCCACTCAAAGGAAAGAGACTTGTTCGAAATGCCTTGGTGTGCTCTGCTCCATAGTGTGTTTCTTGATCGTCAGATGACTGCCAAGCTTCCACTACTGTCATATGGTTACGACGATTTAACTGAACAAGGACATCGAACCGGGCATTACCATTATCTCCCCGGCTTGCCGTAGCGAGTGTATTGAGTAGGCCGACGGCAATCTCTGTATTGCTTGGGGTCACGTCTACATGGGTTACTGCAAAAACACCATTTGGTCCCGTATTGCTACCTGCTGCTGTGGCAAGATCACCATGTGGCCGGGCGTCGGTTGGGCTGTAGAGAAGAGGTTCTAGGGATTCATTGAAATTTGTTGCGATTGTGGAATTGCCATGCGCGTCTCTTGCCGCTTCATCACTCCAAGTCTCAATTAGGGCGAAATGGCTCGTGCGTCCAATACGTTGCAGAGCCTGAAAATGCATGTTTCCGTCTGCAGAAGCGCCTTCTTGAGCATAGTTTGCTAGAAGTTGAGCTACCTCTTCAGTAGAGGAGGGCGCAACTTCAATATACGTGACCATATAGGCTGTACCATCGTCTTGAGCACTAGAGAACTGGCTAAAACCGAGTATTAGAGCGGTAGCAGTGATAACTAACCGAGGTGAGAGTCCCATCGTATAATCCCCTTTTTGAATTCTTAACGGAAAAACATTGACCATTAATTCTAACCTTCTAGAGTCAAAAGTGGTGTCAATTTTAGAAGCTTAAATATTAATATTGATTAAGTCGAAAATAAGGATGCTCAGCTTCCATAACGCCGGACTCTAATGTCCGCTTGTTCCTTGTGGCCCATAAACCCCTCTAGATCGCATAATCGTGAACAATATTGACCAATATGCAGCGAAGCTTCCTCGGTGATTTTTTGATATGTGCATGTCTTGATAAACTTGCCAACCCATAAACCACCGGTATAACGAGCTGCTTTTTTTGTTGGAAGCGTATGGTTAGTGCCGATTACCTTATCTCCATAAGAAACGTTGGTTTCTGGGCCTAGGAAGAGAGCACCATAGTTAGTCATATTATCCAAAAAGAAATCAGGATTTTTTGTCATTACTTGTACATGTTCGGAGGCAATTTCATCAGCAACTTTCACCATCTCTTCAGTGCTATCACAAACTATAGCTTGACCGTAGTCACGCCAGGCTACCCCAGCAATATCTGCTGTTGGAAGAACACCGAGCTGTCTATCGATTTCCATTAAAGTATCTTTAGCGAGTTGTTCAGAGTCTGTCAGTAGAATGGCAGCAGATGTTGGGCCGTGCTCAGCTTGTCCTAGCAGATCGGTAGCGCATAGTTCCCCGTCAACGCTATCATCAGCAATAACTAGCGTTTCCGTTGGTCCAGCTAAGAGATCAATCCCGACTCTTCCAAAAAGCTGTCTTTTCGCTTCGGCTACATATGCATTGCCTGGGCCAACAATCATGTCAACTGAATTAATGGTTTCGGTGCCAAGTGCCATAGCGGCAACCGCCTGAACTCCTCCAAGACAATAAATTTCATCAGCTCCACCTAGAGCCATAGCCGTAACAATGGCGGCACTAGGTGCGCCTTTTTGAGGTGGTGCTGCTGCAATAATTCTTTTAACGCCTGCGACCTTAGCCGTGACTACGCTCATATGGGCTGATGCCACCATAGGATATTTGCCCCCTGGAACATAGCATCCAACACTATTGACAGGGATATTCTTATGACCAAGAACAACACCTGGTAGTGTTTCTACTGCAACATCATTAAGTGCATCCTTTTGGGCTTGAGCGAAGTTTCTTATTTGAGTCTGCGCAAATTTAATATCATCAATGACTTGTTTAGGCAGCGCTTTTTGACAGGCTGCAATATCATCAGAACTTAGACGGAAGGATTCCGGAGACCATTGATCAAATTGTTGAGAATAATCTCTCAATGCTTTGTCTCCATGAGAGCTAATTTCATGCAGAATATTCTCTACGGTTTGACGAATTTTTGCGTCTTCTAAGGCAATTTCATTTAGGGACTTGCCCTGTTTAAGGTAGCGCGCCATGTTTGTTCTCCGGGTTCTGCGGCGAACACATGCTAGGTAATGTTGACTTGTACTGCAATCTTGTGGTCTGTGTAGATAGATGGAGGTAGCTAATGGGTAAAAATACAACTACGACGTGGGACCTAACAGGGCAGGTTGCGCTCATAACTGGTGCAAGTCGTGGAATTGGTGCGGCGTGCGCGGAGTCAATGGCTCATGCTGGTGCTCACGTAATAGCGGTAGCAAGAAGTCAAAGTGATCTGGAATCTTTGTCTGAACGAACAGATGGTGTAGTCGAGATTTGGGTAGAAGATATTGGTAATAGTTCTTTTAGGAAGAGAGTAGAAAAGCTCGAACGCCTTGATATACTTTTTAATAATGCAGGTACTAACTCGCCGCAGCCATTTGTTAATCTTTCAGAAGATGCGCTAGATAAAATGATTGAGTTAAATGTGCGCGCATTATTTCTTTCAGCGCAAAGTGCGGTGAGGGTCATGCTGAGTGCAGGTAATGGTGGCTCGATTATTAATATGTCCTCTCAAATGGGCCATATAGGGGCACAGAATCGAACTGCTTACTGTATGACAAAGCATGCCGTAGAAGGTCTGACCAAAGCGCTTGGAGTAGAGCTAGCCCCTCAGGGGATTCGAGTGAACAGCGTTGCCCCTACCTTTATTGATACACCAATGACGGAGCCAATGTTTGAGGACAAGGAGTTCAAGCAATGGGCACTGGACTGTATTCCTATGGGGAGAATTGGTCAGCTTAGCGAAGTGGTTTCTGCAGTAATGTTCTTGGCCTCATCAGATTCTTCCTTAATGACCGGGGCTAGTCTAAAGATCGACGGAGGTTGGACAGCACGCTAGCGCGCTTAGTTTTTTCTGCATGTTATTTGGAAAAATCAGCTATAACTTTATAAGTTATGGTGAGGCGCATTCATAAGGGTCTAGCGTTACATCTGGCAGCCAGATCCAACTTTTTTGCAATATGACTGGTTCTGTAAAGACCGTGGGGTCAATTACTGTTAATTCGTATTGGAGTCTACTGCCATTTTCCGTTGCTAAAAATCGTTCTAGAAACTCGCTATCTGCACTTATCGGGTATTCGCCTGTACCTCTGAAATACCCCCAATTCGAGGTATTGGTTTCAACAACCAGTGTTTGGTCTTCCCACCTGCCCACCGAATACCCAAGCAGGGAGGGTTCTGGGTTAGCGTTAATTTGTCCATCCATGTGTATTGTTCTAACCAGATCATATTCCTCTATTCTGAGTGCAATGGTGTTCCCTTCATCAACAAACTCAATCGGGTAGGGAGCGCTCATAATTGTGGGCATGCCTTTTAGCGCACAATCAAGCAATGGGTTATCTGTGAATGCGTTAAAGTCCGCTTTTATCGCTATTGCTTCTTCTGTCAGAGGGTATTCTGGCAACCAAAAAAAACCTTTTCCTCCAGCCAAAGTAGTACTCCAAATACGAAAAATTCCACGTTCTTCAGCAGAGGGATCACCAGATTCTGCAAACCAACGTTGGTTTGTTCCCCATAATTGATCAGACCAACGCAACTCTGCTGGTTCTGAACCAAATACAAAAACAAACTCTTCGCCTGTGGGAAGTAGCATATTGTTTACAAACAAACCTTGACCACGCCTTGCAGGCCAGCCTGCGGCCTTAACCTGGTCACCCACTTGCACAAAAGGTTCAGAAACATCCATTCGTTTCATAATGCTTAACGAATGAGTTTCTAAGGTCCACTCTGTCCCGGCATTCTCCCCTGTGGGGGCTAGAGTGAATACAACATGTGGGTTTCGCCAGAAAATACCAGTGATTGTTCCTTCGACTTCCATCGTTACGCTCGGGTCGAAATTGGCCGCAACACTGTGGTGAGATAATCCTGAAAGAGGAGACATGATTAATAACAGAATTCCAAGGAGCTTATTGGCCTGCATTATTTTTACCTCTCTCGTTATCAGGTTTGCTTTTAAATGTTATGGGTAGAGGCTTGCAATTCGCTCAGCACGATAAATTGACCAGCTTGTATCCGGCTGCCGTAAATCTAGTTCCCATACTTTTTCTGGTTCATCTGTATGAGTCACTTCCATTATTTTTGCCCAACGTTTGGCTTCTGCGGGGGGGACATTTACTCCTTCGGAGTTTGTTTCAGCCCCACCCACATTAATCAGAATCGTATCGCTCTGTTCATGCCAGTCAATATCCCCTAAATAACGCGCATAGAACTGCTCCTGATTCGGTCCATAGACCCAAGGTTGACTCACTTCCATTGTTTGTTCATTAACCGCATATTCGACAGCTCGGCTATAACTATCAGTCAGGGTCATCTTTTCATCATATGGGCTTGATCGGGCTACTCCATTATCGAAAAGGAGGTAAGTTCCATTTTCTGTATGCGTAATTGCATGGTGTTTGTAGGACCACTCAACTTCTCCAACAGGGGAGAGTAGTTTATCGCTCCAGGGTTCATTCCAGTTGTCATGATTGCCTAGTATCCAAACTAACTTACCTGTGTTCATACTCACCTTGATGACTGCATCCTGGTATGGAACAGACATTACAAATGAATGATCACTTTCTTCATAAATAATTGCGTTCCCATGCGTCCAGTCTTTACTTTTTGAAGCCTCACCGTAGTGGTTTCTCCAAAAATTTTCAGCAGTTGAGTTATAGGCAATACGATAGGGGTCTAAAATATCAAGAAGCTTCCACTCGTTAATAATTTCACCGTTTTGTGTCACTTCAACAATAACGTCTCCAATAACATTGGCTGGAGATCGTGGTGCATTCGGATCAGTTTCGCTGGTATACCAGTCTTCAATCACGCGGGACTCTGAACTCAGTAATAGTAGATTGCCATTGGGCAGCTCAACATAGTCATGATGTAACGAATCTGTTTCAACTGAAATGCTTCCTCCTATTGGCTCTTCTGCCATCCCGGTCATATGAAATTTTCGCTGAACATTACCCAGCATATCGATTTCAATTAGTTGGTTATGCCCTGGCAAGACTGTGTACGCCATGTTTCCATTCTTAAGTCGTCGTACATCATGTACTCGATGGCCATCAGGGATGTAGTACCAGATGAATTCCCCTTGATCATCTACAATTACAGCGGGAAGGTTTTCAAGGGTGGGGCTTCCATCGGCTTCCCAACGCCCATTAACATTAAAAAGCGTAACCCCTGGTTCCATACGAGAAGGATCACGGACATTAATAGTGGGTGTAGGGAATGTGTCTGGAAGTGGTGGCGTTTCAAATTCTTGGGCAGTTGTTTCAACGCTGCGTCCATCCATATCCTCGAGTAAAGCAGTCACATTATAAGTTCTCTCAGATTTAAGCCCTAAGACTGGAACCTCGTGATTGAGGGTCATCAATTGGTTGGGAGTCACGCTCCAGTTTTGTTCTGCATCGCTAATATTCAGGGTTAGCTTGGTTGGCACATCAGTAGTTACTCTCATGATGGCAGCAAGAGGTACCGCAGGATTAGGGTTTGCTATCAAACTAGCTTCACTGATTGTCAGAGGGGGTTGGCTCCCAGTGCTGCAGCCAACGCTCAGAAGTGATATGCAGACCATACTGAGAAAAAATATTCGTGGGCACAACATTCAGAGACTCCTTAATAAAATTATTCAGATCTTCATCTGATCACTTATTTTTTATAATTGCATTGAAGTTAGTTAGAAATACGAATCCACTTTAGGGGACTTTTTAACAGACAGACCAGAGACTTTAGTAGTTCTTGCATCCTCCATTCTAAACTTCGTTTATGGGAACTTCCATTGTTACAAAGCATGGCATTTCGTTTCAAGCTGGACACGAGCCAAGCAAAGTGACAGCCTAGACTTCCTATGAGACGGCTTATTAAAACATCCGTTCTAACGTTAGTTCTATTAGGTATTTTATGCCTAGTACTTTTGTCAGCTTCGGTTTATACCTATTCCTCTTTGACTTCAGAGTCATTAGTGGCTGAGCTACGTTTTAATTTGATAGGGGAGCGAGAGTATCTTGCAAGGCTTCGAACTGGTGATTTTTGTGAAGAAAACCAGTTTCAAGTAACGGGGGATCAGTGGCGCCTTGATGCTGAGTTTGTTAAATGGAAGTACTGGGCGCTCGCATTGGGACTAGACTCACAGTACCGTTTGGATAGATTTGAGGGCCGTTACCGCTTAACTAGCGAACAAAATTCGGAACCATCCAATGCATATGATCTTAAGAAGGACACGGTGCTTGATATGGGCGAGCTTTCAAAAGCACTGGGGTTTTTTAATTTCTTAGTTGATACAACCTATGGGTCATCGACTTACAACAACATCGATACAGAAAGCGTTTTCTATGTTTACCGGACTCAGACAGGCCTGATTACGCGTTCCAAGACAGATTTTTTACCGCAGAGGGGTCAGGCTGGACTGGTTGTGCAAGTCACACGTCCATGCGGCGGGGCACTAGGATATTGGCAGCGTTTTTCCGTTTGGGCAGATGAAAAGTTAATGAATAGACTCGATCTATAAACCTACCATGTCTAGTAGTTCCTGTGGATAACGAGTTTGAGCTTCCACATACAGTGGTGCGACTGCAGCTACAAATTCTTCTCTAGCTGCGGGGGAGAGTTCCAGTATTTCACCACCAGCTTCTCGAATGATTGCTTGAGCATCCTCTTCTTCTTGGTCATGAAACGCTCGTTGAAACTCTACGGCTTCTCTTGCCGCATCCCTCACACTAGTCTGGATATGTGAAGGCCAAGAATCGAAAGAGGGAGCATGTACAAAAATCGGACGTGATAAGTACGAATGAAAAGTCGCGGTATAAAAACGCTGATGTGGGTAGATGTTGTAGGTAATAGTATTAGCAAAAGGGTTTTCTTGGCCATCTAGCGTGCCTTGCTCTATTTCTCGCACGGCTGCAGACAATTCGACTACTTGTGGGTCAACACCAAGTCGTTCAAAAGTTGAGATTTGTTCTGCGCTCCGAACGCGGATTTTTAGTCCCCTTAGATCTTCTAGTGTTCTTACAGCCCTAACGTTATTTGAGATATGCCTAAAGCCGTTCTCAAAAAAACCTATGACGCGATAGTTGGTAATTGCTTCAAGACTTTCGGTAGCCGCTCTTCCAAGAGGACCATCCATAGCAGCTCGTGCGGTAGCGGTATCGGGAAACAAGAATGGTAGGGAAGCAAGCTCTAGTTCAGGTGTATCTGAGATGCTCATATAGCCAACCGTCAGCACACCAGAATCTACTAGCCATCGGAGATCTGATCCAGCATAGCCTAGGTCCAAAACGTTATAGACATAGTGCATGCTTATTTCTTCTCCAAACTGATCCTCTAGCCTGTCACCTATCATTTTCAAACCGAGACTAAAACTCGTGGTTGGTGGTCCATATCCACCCATCCGAATATGAATTGTCTGTCCAGTTGTACTTGAGGGTGGAGAAGCTTGGCCCGCAGCTGGGGTGAAGCGAAGTGCTATTCCAGTGGCACCGAGCAGGGCAGAAGTCTTTAGAAACTGTCGTCTCGACATGGAGTATCCTTGAGAGAAGTGTTGATCTGAGTGTTTAAGATCTACCAGGGGTCTATTGGCTGTCAACTAATTAAACCTGTTTATGGTTTAAATAAGTAAGATTTACCAATCAGGTCTGTTCTAAAAGTATAGGTAATATATGTCTACTAAGGGTTGGCGTCGATGGGTTTATCAGCCCCAGGCACTTCCTCTCCGACGAGTCCTGTATCAGGTGCACCTATGGCTTGGTATAACGCTTGGGTTATACGTAGTAATTATTAGTGTTTCAGGTAGCGCGGTTGTTTTTCGGCGGGAGTTAACTCGGTGGTTGCTTCCAGATGGAAATATCCCCAACACTGGGTACCCCTGGGCTTTAGTCATTTTAGAATGGACTGTTGATCTTCATGATAATCTTCTATCCGGGTCCATTGGTCGCGATTTAAATGGGGTAGGGGCCATTTTTGTTGCTGTGATCGTTTTGACTGGTATTTTCATATGGTGGCCAGGTCGGCAACGATGGAAGCAAAGTTTAATGATTCAACGGAGTCAGATTCGACGTTTTAGTTGGCACCTTCATAGTGCAATTGGATTCTGGAGCCTTATTTTTCTGTTTGGATGGTGTGTGACAGGCATATATTTTGCCTTTCCTGAGCCATTTGAGTTGTTTTTTAATAGATTCGATCAAGATCCATCAGATTTTCAGAGACCTGGGGAAGGGATACTTCTATTGCTGATCGATTTACATTTTGGTCGTTTTGGTGGGCTTGCCATTCGAACACTTTGGGTCATTTTAGGTTTAATACCAGCAGTTCTTTTTATAACTGGAGCTATAGTTTGGTGGAAGCGGACTCAAAAAAAGTGACGCCTACACTACTACACTCCTCTGTTTCGAATACAAGTCCCAAATCATTGTTATTTATAGAAGGTATAGTTGAAGTAGAGGGTAAGGTTAATGTGGTTAGTGGGTGAGCACACCAGCGTCGTATACAATTTCACCGTTTACGATTGTTAGAACCGAACTCACACTTCTAATGGCCTCATCTGAGACGGCGATTGGGTCGAATACGTCTGCGTTCAATACAGCAATATCTGCAAAACGGCCTATACCAATTCCTCCCAGTAGGCCGTCCTCTTTGGTAAACCAACCTTGTTGATAAGAGCTAAAAAGCCACACTGCTTCATAGCGACTGATTTGTTGATTGTCATTAATTAATTTGCCAGAAATATCCTGTCCAGTAACCATGTAGTAGACCATGTTCCATGGGTTTAGAGTATTTATCCGTGCGCCATCAGAACCAGCTCCAACGGCAACAAGTTCACTGTCGAGCACCATTCGCCATGGAGGACCGCCTGGAGCACCACTATGGAAGCGTTGTCCATGCAACCCTAATCCGAGGCTCATAGTTTTAGCACGTTGGACTAGTTCAGGGGTTATTTGGCTTAGGTGGCCCGGTGTCCATCGTAATTCGGCTAAGTCAAACTCCTGGTTTAGTTCCTCCCAGATGTCAAAATGGGCATCAATTTCTTCTGCGGTATGTAAGTGCTGGTGATAGCTCCAACCACGTTCGGCGATAAGTCTTTGCGCGAGGCGGGCGACTTCACCTAGTGGTTGTTGATTAAAAAGGTTACGACTAACAGACCACTCACCAATACCAATAACTTTTGCCATATCAGGTCCATAGTTTGGCCATTTATTATCGAGATACCCTCTGAGTTGTCTTAACTCAATATTGTCATCAAGACCAGGAAAGAAAAGCCGTGTTCGAACCTTATGCTTGTTTTCTTTTACTAGATCAAGGAAGAAACTATAGCCATCAGTTTGATCAATGAAGCCAACTCCCGGTACTGTACCTGACATATCCATTACGGTAGTTAGTCCAAGTGATAAAGCGTATTCAGCAACATCTAGTAGTTGTCGTTTACGGTCTTCATCAGTGATATTTGAGGCAAGCACCTCATACGCTCTAGCTGTATCGACCCCTTCTGCGACAGAGCCATCATTTGTAACAACGACACCTAATTCTCTCAATAGATTGCGGCCTTCTGTATTAGTACGCCCTGGTCCAGAACCACGTTCTGAAAGATAGACTGGGTTCATCGGTGATACATAATCAAGTTCTAATCTTGTTGGAAACCGCTTTTCATACCATTGATTTCGGCGAATACCACCAATAGTAGTAATAAATTCTCCTTTAGGAACGGTTTCTACTTTCCGTCGGACTGCTTCCAATGCTTCTTGTATCGTGAAGGTTCTTTCAAGCGTTCTATTATCATAGCCCGGACGATTTGCTATTCGAATATAGTGCACATGGTTGTCAATTAAGCCAGGGATAACGGTTCTTTGTTCCAGGTCAATGATATCTGTGCATGCATTAAATGATTCTTCTTCGGGGTCTATAGCAGTAACTTTTTTATCCTTAATGAGCAGAGATTGTACAAGTGAGTTTTGCTGATCCATCGTATAAATACGGCCGTTTACTAAGGCTAGGTCCCTTGAAAGACATTCGGTTTCTTGTGTATTTCCAGGAACATGAAAAGAAAAAACGGATACCGTAATGAACAGTACATATGCAATTGACTGACGTCTCATAGCAAATCCTCGGATCGTGCATTGGCCCGGTGATAGACGGGTGTTACGCTTCCCATTGTCGGTCGACACAGAAAATATTGAGAATATATAAGAGTCTCAGTCTATCACGGCCACGATGTCAGTTTGAGCGATGGAAGATGTAAATATGTGTTTTAAACCAATGTATGGTTTAAAACTGATTGAAAGGCTTTAGAAAATAAAAATCATCATGATAATTTTGTATTCAAATCAGTTGCTACATCCTATAAGTCTAGAGGTTGAATCATGGATTACCAGAGGACATAACAGTTATGGACTTTAATTTACCGAAAGAAATTGATGCTTATCGCAAACAGATAAGAAGTTTTGTCGACGAGCATATTTTACCTCTCGAGAATAATGCATCGAACTTCGATGAACATGAAAGTATGCTGCTTCCGTTGCTTACGGAACTGAGGGAGAGGGCTCGTGCTGAGGGTATTTGGGCACTACAGGTGTCAAAGGAACGGGGTGGAGGAGGTTTGCCTGTGGTGGGAATGGCTGCCTGTTATGAAGAAATGGGCCGTTCACTTTATGCCCCTGCCGTTTTTAACTCTCATGCTCCAGATGATGGCAATATGATGTTGCTGGAGAAGGTTGCAACAAACTTACAGAAGGACCGGTGGTTACAACCTTTAATTGATGGAAAGTCCTGGTCAGCGTTTGCTATGACTGAACCGGCACCCGGTAGCGGGTCCGATCCCGGTGGCATGATGCAAACACGAGCAGAAAAAACCGGGAATCAGTGGAAAATATATGGTCACAAGTGGTTTATAAGTGGTGCAGGCATTGCAGAACATTTTATTTTAGTTGCTAGAACTTCCGATGATCCAAGAAAAGGTCTGACAGCATTTTTATTCCATCGAGACCAACCTGGCTGGCAGCTTGAGCGGCGCATTCCAACTATGGGACCAGAAGAGCATGGTGGTCACTGCGAGCTAACTTTCGATGGCCTTACAATAGATGACGAGAATCGACTTATGGGCGTAGGGGACGGGCTGAAAGTGACTCAGATACGTTTAGGTACAGCACGTCTGACTCATTGTATGCGTTGGCTGGGCCTTTCAAAAAGGTGTTTAGAGATTACTCAGGACTATGTTACTGAGCGTCAGGCGTTCGGCAAAAAACTTAATGATCATGAAGGTGTGCAGTGGATGCTGGGTGAAGCTGCTTTAGAAATTCATGTAGGACGCTTACTTACTATGCATGCCGCATGGAAACTGGATCAGGGCGACTACTCTCGCAAAGAAGTTTCTATGGCTAAGGTAGTAGTGGCTGATACATTGCATAAGGTTGTTGATACAGCAATTCAACTGAACGGCGCACGTGGGTATTCAAAAGATACTGTGCTTGAGAGGATTTATCGCTATGCTCGTTGTGCACGTCTTGTTGATGGTTCAAGTGAAGTGCATAAAATGGTCTTAGCGAGAAATCTAGCGAAAGAAAATACTGACTTTTGGGCATGGGGTGCTGAATAACGGTGATTAAGATGCAGCAGTTTGATGTGTCTAGACTATCAGGTTATTTAGAGGAACATCTTGAAAAGTTTCATGGCCCCATAAGCATATATAAGTTTCCACGAGGCCAGTCTAATCCAACCTTTCGTATTGATGGTCTATCAAATCCAATAGTCTTACGCCGAAAACCTGAGGGTGTGCTTCTTAAATCGGCCCATGCAATTGATCGTGAGTATCGCGTAATGTTGGCCCTTGAGAACACGGGGGTTCCAGTCCCTCGGGTCTTCCATCTCTGTACCGACGACAAGGTTATTGGAAGCTGGTTTTATCTCATGGAATATGTGGATGGCACAGTATTTTCAGATCCAGCGTTACCCGGTTTGACTTCCATGCAAAGAAAGCGTGTTTACGATGAAGCAAATCGAGTATTAGCAGCTATTCATAATGTTGATATTGAAATTAATGATCTTAGTGATTTTGGTAGCACTGGAAACTACTATGAGCGACAGGTTAGCCGTTGGACGAAACAGTACCGATCTTCAGAAACCTATGCTTTAGAACCAATGGAGCAACTTATGGATTGGTTATCAAAGCATATTCCTGTGGATGATGGTCGAACCTCTTTAATTCATGGTGACTTTAGATTAGATAATATTATTTTTGATAGAGATGATTTAGAGGCGATTGCTGTTCTTGATTGGGAACTATCGACATTAGGTCATCCAATTGCTGATTTAGCCTATTTATGTATGCAACGGAGAATGAAAAGAGACCTTTTTATCCCTGGCCTCGGCGACTTAGATATTGCGGAGCTAGGAATTCCATATGAAGAAGATTTTCTTTCTACATATTGTCATAGAACAGGACTTAAAGAGGTTGGTCCATGGTCCTTCTATCTTGCATGCTCTTTTTTCCGGCTTGCAGCAATATGCCAAGGCGTATTAAAAAGGGCGCTTGAAGGTAATGCATCTAGTGAGCATGGATTGGAGCTTGGGGCTATGGTTGAACCTCTAGCAAAATTGGGTTTGAAGGCTTCTAAAAACTGAGATATTGAATCTATTAGAATATCAATCATTAGATTTTTACACTAAACGTATGGCATGCCCCCCATCTACTGGAAGTGCAACACCTGTCATATAACTTGATGCATCACTTGCAAGAAGCAATAAAGGTCCCGTTAGTTCTTCTAGGTTGCCGATACGCCGTGGAGGAAGTCGCTTTAAGTATTCTCTGCCTTCATTGCTTGCAAAGAATTCCTGGTTCATTTCAGTAGGGAAATAACCCGGACATAATGCATTTACCCGAATGTTATGGCGCCAGAGCTCAGTGGCCATGTTTTTTGTTAGATGAATTACTGCGGCTTTAGAGGTTGCATAAACTGTCCAGCCTGGTGCTGCACTCATGCCTGCTACAGAAGCAACATTTATGATGACCCCTGGGCGCTTTGCTTTAATCAGTTGAGAAGTCACTTGCTGAGAGAGTTTTCGCAAACCATCAAGGTTGACTGCAAAAACCTGGTTCCAGGTTGAATCATCAAGTTCTAGGAATCCTCCTGTTTTAGCAATTCCTGCGCAGTTGACCAAGATATCGACTAGACCCACTGTTTTATTAGTCATTTTAAACATAGAGTCGATGCTTGCTTTGTCTGTCACATCGAGTTGAACCGCTACTGCAGTACCGTCTGTAGACCTAATCTCTGAGACAAGCGTTTCAAGTTTATCAAGACGTCTTGCACAAGCGATCACTTGAGCGCCTGCATTAGCTAGAACGTTAGCAGTATGCCTACCAATCCCGCTGGATGCTCCAGTAACGAGAGCCACCTTTCCAGCTAGAGAAAAAAGTTGTTGAGTCATCAAAAATTAGATTCCGTATCCAGCCACTAAGTAAGTGGTTTTATTAACAAAAACTCGATATTCGAGGATGAAGGCGATTTTCTCTCACTCTTAATTGTAACGCTTGCCGGAAGTATCGTCTTTATTTGGAGTTTTATCTAAAGCATGAAGTAGGTCTAGACTCTGGACTCAGGGAGCCTAAGGTCCGATGATGGTGGGCTAAATGATCTTGGTTATGAGAAGAATTGGAGGAAAAATAATGTGCCATTTTGCGCAGCTTTTTAGGCCTGTATTGGGGTTTTTTGTTGTATTTCCTATTGTGCTGCTATCTGCTTGTAGCCCTCAACAGGATGAAACCTCTCAGTCATCCGGTCCAGCTTCTCAACAAGAAAATCCTACTGCTTGGAATATGCAGTTGGTAGGTCATCATGATTTGCAGGCTCGCCCGGCTTATCAGCCTGAGGTACATGCCTACGGTGACCGTAGAATATTATTTGTTGGGCAACATGCCGGCCAGTCCTACAATCCTCAAACAGACCTTGTGGAAGTTAATGGGCTGACAATACTTGATGTGACTGATCCAACATTACCAATATTGTTGAAACATTTACCCCCCACAGGCCTTGAAGCAAGTGGCAGCCAGCATGTCCAAATTTGTGATGGAAGCGTTTTGCCTCAGGGTGATCCCAACCGGGTTTATATGGTTAGAACGAATGGGCTAATTTCCTATGAAATGTTTGATGTTACTAATCCGGCGGAGCCAGAGTTTATGTCAACCATCGGTGCCACAGGTTTTTCATCTCGTCCTGAGTCTAGTCGGGGCAATAGGGAGACACATAAACTTCAATGGGAATGCGAGACAGGAATTGGATATTTTAATGGCACACCAGAGGGTTGGCGTGTTACTAGGGCTCTGCAAACCTATGACTTAAGTAATCCTGAGCAGCCCGAGCACATTAGAGATTTTGGACTAGTAGGTTGGCAACCGACGGCCGTTGGAGCATTCCCTGATTATGTTGTTTCAGGGCTACACCAAACATTCGCATATGGTGATCGCATATATGTTGGGTACGGAAGTGGGAATGCTGGCACCCTGCAGATTCTTGATAAAGATAAGTTTTTGAATGGTGACCCTGAAGTAGTGGATCCTTTTGCGCCCACGCCTGAAAATCTTCTCTATCCACAAATCTCTCGGCTTGATATGCCTAGTTATTGGGGGGTACACACCGCAAAGCCGCTCCTTGGTTTTGAAATCTCAGACAATGAAAACGATATGGGTAGCAGCGTTAGGGACTTTCTGATCGTACCTTCAGAGGCAGGTGGTAGTGCAATTTACTGTAGAGGAGTACGAGATATTGTCTTCTTTTTGGACATTACGGAAGAGGAGAAGCCTTTTCCTGTTTCTTCATACCAAGTGCCCAATGAGCCCCATGATTTTTGTAATGATGGGGGTCGTTTCGGGCCTCACTCAGTACATGATGCATATCATCCTGATTTTGATCGAACATTAGCTGTATTTTCTTATTTTAATGCCGGAATACGTGCAGTTGATATTAGGAATCCTTTTGAGCCTGTAGAAGTTGCTTACTTTATTCCTGAGACAACGGAAAACACTATTGAGATGTGTGCTCAAGTCAATGGGGTAGAGCGTTGTGATTCAGCGATTCAGACAAACAATGTGAACATTGACGATAGGGGTTATATCTATGCCGTAGACCGCTCTAATACGGGGCTGCATATTGTGGAACTTCAAGGCGAAGCAAGAACACTTGTTGGCCTTTAAGTTTTGGATTTTCCTGTAGGGCATTTGATAGTGGTGTTTATGTGAAACATTGGTCGAGGTGCTAGTTTTTATGTTGCAACGTTTACCGTGGGCTGTGATTTTTCTGGTTGTGGTATTGCAACTGTCTTTGCCGCCTAACGCGGTAGCTGATCTTTACACTTTGCGTGTTGGTTCTGGCCATCCTGCCGGCCCAACTGTTTATGCGGGAGTCTTGCGTGATTATTTGGTGCCTGAGTTAAAAAGGCGAGTTTCTGTAGAAACCGAGCATGAATTAAGGATTATTGAAGGTTACGGGGGCTCCATCGCTTCAGTATCAGAAACGCTTGAAGCGGTACAGATTGGAATTTTAGATATTGGTGGGTTCTGTACATGTTTTGAGCCAGCTAAAATGTTTCTGCATAACTTTCAGTATTTTGTTCCGTTTGGTCCAGAGGGGGCTGAGGAAGGGATTAAGGCGGCACGCAGGGTTTATGACGCTCACCCATGGTTGAATGAGCATCTGGAAACAAACTATGGTCAGTCATTGATCGCTATAAATGGTTGGGATAACTACCACCTTGGTTCAAGTGTGCCATGGGAGGCTGTTGTAGATCTGCAAGGGGTGAAGATTGCAGGGGCTGGTCCGAACTTGCCATGGTTAGAACTTGCCGGGGTTATACCTGTGCAGTCAATATTGCCGGATGCTTATATGGCCATGCAAACAGGAGTTTATTCGGGCTGGTTAATGTTTCCTTCTGCCTACTTTGCATACAAACTACATGAGCCTGCGCCCTATTACACATTGATAGGATTTGGAGCGATGGGAGGTGCGATCATCATTACTATGAATACGCGTTCCCTCGAACGTTTGCCCTCAGAGGTCCGTGATATTGTGCTAGAGGTTGGGCGTAGTTATGAAAATGAGGCGGCAAAAATTCTGGATAAGCGGCAGATATCAGGATTGGAAAACCTTCGAAACTCTGGTGCGACGGTTCGGGAATTACCTAATGAGGTTCGTGCTCAGTGGGCTCGTTCATTGAGTAATTTTCCAAATGAAATGGCCAAGGAAGCTGATTCAAGAGGCATGCCTGGTTCTGAGATTGTACGCGCATATATCGAGACGGTTACTCAAAGTGGTTATGATTGGCCGGTTGAGTACGTTATTAATTAAGATGCCCAATACGGGTAATAGCTAGGGAGGCTAATTGTGATCAAGGCTGCAATGGTAGGGCTTGGCTGGTGGGGTCGCCATATGGTGAACTCGGTTGAAAATAGCGAGAAAATCAAAATCGTTAAACTAACTGCGCGCCGACCTGATCGGCACATGGATTTCTCTAAAGAGAAAGGGATCCCTATAGTTGATGATTACAATGCTCTGCTTCAAGACCCAGAAGTTGATGCTGTAATTCTATGTACTCCTCATTCCCAGCATGAGGCGCAGGTGCTTGCAGCTGTTGAGCATGGGAAACAAATCTTCTGTGAGAAACCATTATCTCTTACAAAAGAGAGCATTGAAAAAATGTTAGCTGTAACAAATGCAGCTGGGCTGATTATGGGTGTTGGTCATGAGCGTCGTTATGAGTCTACGTTTGAAGCAATTGCAAAAATGGTTTTAGCAGGTCAACTAGGTACCCAGATGCATGTTGAGGCTAACTTTTCACATAGTATTTTTACAACGGTTGAGGCCGACAATTGGCGAGGGTCACAGGCGGAGGCACCTGCAGCTGGCATGACCGGTATGGGTGTGCATTTAACCGACCTGTTTATTTCAATGTTTGGTCCAGTAGAGGCTGTCGTTGCACAGTCGGCGAAGCGTGTTCTAGCCTTGCCAACGGGCGATATTGTGACTGTAAAAATCCGTTTTAAGAGTGGGGCTACTGGATTTGTTGGAGCGATTTCTGCAACCCCTTACTATGGGCGTTTCACCGTATTCGGCAATGAAATGTGGGCTGAGGCTCGCGATGATGCTCATCCTCAAGAGGGAGGACGGACTCATTTAATCACGTGTGGTAAAGACGGGGTTCAGCATAGCCAGACATTCGAGAAAAAAGACCCTGTTAGAGCTAATCTTGAAGAGTGGGTTGATGCAGTTGAAGGTCGTGGCGACTATCGTTTTACTGATGTGCAGCGTGTTGGTAATGTAGCAGTGCTGGAAGCAATTGCAAAATCAGTAAGCACTGGTAATTGGGTTGATGTATAGAATATGACTGGACGCATTGCGCAAACGACTCATATTGTTTCTGCATGCTGGGTCCTTGTTCTCGCCATAATTATTTTTATAGATGTTTTGGGGCGCTATTTTTTTAGTCAGCCTCTTTTAGGCGCGACCGAGATTATTAAAAACTCGGTCGTCTCTATAACTTTCTTGCAGTTACCGCTTGCTATCTACCGTGATGGAATGATTCGAAGCACTATTGTTTATGATGTTTTAGGACAAGAGGCTAAGCGAGTTCTAAGAACATTCTCCAGTGTTCTAGGGCTGCTTTTTTTCCTAGGTACAGCGCTTAGCTCATGGGGACCCGCCGTTGAAGCATTTAATGTCAGCGAGTATGAAGGTGAAGGAGCATTAAGGGTGCCTACCTATCCGGTTAGATTCTTGGTGGTTTCTACATCTCTTTATGCTGCTTATGTTTACCTGCATATGATATTTCTCGATTGGACTGGTCAAATAAACTCCATGGTAGAGACGACTGACAGCGCGTAAGTTAGCACTATTTTTTGTGCGTTCTAAAAAAGGACTTAATCTGGATGCTAGGCCCTGAGGTTATATTTTATTCTTTAGCCGTCCTGCTTGTGCTGGTTTTTATAAGTGTTCCAATTGGGATCTCTCTAGGTATTGCTAGCGTTATTGGTGTTTATTTAGCCTACGGAGATATAAATATTGCGTTATCCATATTGGGATCAACCGCCTACGATTCAATTCGAAGTCATACCCTTGCCGTTATTCCTCTCTTTATGTTGATGGGAGAAGTTATTAGTCGATCAGGTGCAGCCAAAGATCTTTATACGCTTTGCAATCGGTTTTTACATAGGTTGCCCGGGCGTCTTGCTGCAGCTACCGTTGTCGGCAATGCAGCTTTTGCTGCTGTATCTGGTGTAGCGATTGCGTCGGCTGCAACATTCAGTCGTATCGCCTATCCGGAGATGCGCAGACTTGGCTATAAAAAGTCCTATGCTCTGGGGGTGATCGCTGGTAGTGGATCATTAGGTATGTTAATTCCACCGAGTGTGTTGTTAATAGTCTGGGCAATTTTGACGGAAGGTTCGGTCGGAGCACTTTTTATAGCTGGGGTCATACCTGGTTTATTACTTGGTTGTGCGTTTATTTTGTATTGCAGTATCAGAGCAATTATTAATCCATCCATTGCCCCAGCAGTAGATAGTATTGATGAGAAACAGAGCAAAGGTGAAAAACAGTCCGAACTTATAAGTGGCCTTGGAATTATTATGTTAATCCTATGTGTGCTTGGCGGTATATGGGCGGGGATTTTTACACCGACAGAGGCAGCGGGGTTTGGAGCTCTTGGAAGTATTGTGCTCGGGTATGTGAAAGGAATGCGTAGCCAAGGTTTTCTTGAGGCAATCTACAATGCGGGACGGTACACAGCACCCATCATGTTTTTGCTGATTGCCGGATCTATGTATGCACGGCTTCTAGCAGTTAGTGGTGGCATAAACCTTATTCAGGAGCTTGTTGTAGGGACCGGACTAACGCCTTTAGGTTTGATCATGATAATGACTATTATCTGGTTGCTTCTAGGGGCGCTAATTGACTCAATATCGGATATCTTATTAACCGTTCCTATATTTGTTCCAATTGCCGAAGTCGCAGGCTTTGATCCGATCGCATTTGCAATATATGGAATAATTATAATAGAGGCTGGCCTTCTTACCCCGCCTATGGGCTTGTTAATATTTACTGTGAAATCTTCGGTTCCAGACCGTTCAGTAACTCTTGGAGAGATATTTAGAGGATCAATTCCATTTTGGATTCTTATGTTACTAGTGGCTTTATTAGTCCTTTTTTTCCCTTCTCTTGCAACCTGGTTGCCTGGACTGATGTTTTAATACATACAATATGCTGCTAAGGAATTGGTAAATTCATAGCGTCTACTGTTTACTTGATATAACGATAAGAGTGGAGTCAAAAATGCAACAAATAAACGTTGGAATAATTGGCACCGGATGGTGTGGGGGTATTCGTGCAAATACATGCGCAGGAAGTCCGCTCGTGAAAGAGCTGCATATTGCTGAGATTAATGAAGACCGCCTGAAGGAAATAGTTGCAGAAACAAAACCAAATTCATCTACTACCGACTATATGGAAATTATCGAGAATGACTCGCTCGATACGATCATTATTTCTGCCACCCCTGAAACTACGCATTATCCAATGGCAAAAGAAGCACTGCTTGCTGGAAAACATGTGTTCTTAGAAAAACCTCTTGCTTTAACTTTAGAGGAAGCAGATGAGTTAATACAGATTCAAAAAGAAAAAAATCTTAAGTTTGCGATTGGTTATTCTCAACGTTTTAATCATAAGTTTGCTTATGCAAAAAAAAGCTTAATGGAAAAGACAATCGGGGAGCCAGTTTGTGTCCTTGTGAGTAGACATTTAACACGGGGATTAGGTACAAAAATTAGCGGGCGGATTAAGCTTTCTCCTGCCGCGATGGAAGCTACACATGACCTTGATTTTGTTCTGTGGCTTATGGAGCCTGCCAAGCCAGTCCAGGTTTATTCTCAGGCTGTCGATGGCGCAATGAAGAGTGTAACTGGTTCAGCAGATGCTCAGTGGATTATGGTTACTATGGACAATGGTGTGATACTAAATATTGGCGCAGGATGGACTATGCCTCCTGGCCATCCTAATTATTCCGCTACATGGATTGAGCTTACTGGTACAGACGGAATGCTAGTTATAGATGATACGCATCGTGATGTTATTTTTAACACAATGGAAAATGGAATCAGATTGCCAATGTCAACAATGCCAGGAGAATCAGTAGGACATGTTTTTGCAGGCCCAATGCATAATGAGACTCTTCACTGGATTGAGGCAGTAGCATTTGATCGGCCTGAAATGTGTTCGGCCGAAAAAGCCAGAAGAGTAATGGAAATTTATATGGCAGCGGATGTTTCTGCGGAGCTTAATGAGGCTGTAAAATTGCCGCTAGTTGGGACTCCTCTTTCTGCCGTTGCCTTTGCCTAAGATCCTTCTAAAAAAATAACGGGGAGGCGACGTGTTCCCACGTCAGTCGGAGGTCCAGTTTGCGTTAGTAGTTTTCATGCTATCGATTATTGCATTGATCTTTAGTGGCCAGCTAATTATTGATCCTCCAATTTCTCTTGATAGCAATCTGCTTGCTATGAACTCACGAGCATTTCCATTTCTAATATTAATTAGCACAGTTGTTGTTTCTTTTATTTTGCTTGTTAATGTAACTAGGGCAACTAACTTATATATTTCTAGAAAAGACTCAGGTACAAGTGCCGAGGTGCCTAATGGCTATTGGCAACAGGGATTGTTTTTAATTATTACTATTACGTGTGCGTTACTTCTCACTACGCTTGGATTTATTGCAACCATGTTTCTATTAATGATGAGTACTTCGGTTTTGGTTGGGAATCGCAATATTTTCCAAATTCTTGGTATCAGCACACTAATACCTTTGTGTTTTTATATTGTTGTGACTCATGTGCTTAGAACTGCATTGCCTGAAACTGACATTGTGCAGAGGTTTTTAGGGCCATTAATTCGCTTGCTGCCGGCGTTTTAGGCAAATTATGGAAGTTCTATTAGCCGGTCTAGAGGAAGCGCTTCGCGTAGATACCTTCGTATGGATAAGCGGGGGGTTACTACTAGGCATGCTTATGGGTTCTTTGCCTGGTTTTACTACGACCATGGGCATGTCTGTTCTTGTGCCCATCTCTTTCTTGGTTGGCGATCCATTAATTGGTATTCCATTTCTAATTGGAGTCTATAAGGGGGGGATATACGGCGGAAGTGTGCCTGCAATATTGATTTCCATGCCTGGTACTGGTGCTTCAATTGCCACGGTTTTTGATGGGCATGAGTTAACCAAGAAAGGTAAGGCAAGGAAGGCGCTGGAAATGGGATTGTATGCTTCTGCAATCTCAGATTTTTTTAGTGACATATTCACACTTGTGATGATTGTTCCGGTTGCAGCAATTGTTTTAGGTTTTGGCCCCCCAGAAATCGCATCCATAATGTTTTTGAGTCTTGTTATTATCGCTGTTACTTCTACTGGTCCCGTGATTAAGGGACTCCTCATGCTTTGCTTGGGAGTCTGGTTTGGTTTGATCGGCGCTGACCCATTTTCTGGGGCTGCTAGATATACCTTTGGTACCAACCAACTCTATGACGGATTTCATTTGATTCCTATGCTTATTGGTCTTTTTGCACTTCCAGAGATATTTAATGCTGTTAAGGAGGGAGATCAGACCAACTCCCCTCTTGCTAAGTTCGTTGGTGAGCATTTGAGATTTAATGAACTTAAAAGAAGTTTACGTACTATATTTCGTTCGACTGCGATAGGAACCCTAATTGGGTTAGTTCCAGGCCTCGGTCAGCCTATTGCTGCAATGATGGGGTATATTGCTGCAAAAAACTCTTCAAAGACACCAGAAAAATTTGGTAAGGGTGAACTGGATGGTGTAGCCGGTGCTGAGGCCGCCAATAATGCTGTCAATGGCCCGACCATGGTTCCACTTTTAACGTTGGGTATACCAGGAGATGCGGTCACAGCATTATTGCTTGGAGCCTTCATGATGCAAGGACTAAGGCCAGGTCCTACGCTTCTGGAAACCAACGGTGAGATAGTCTTCGCTATTCTTATAGCTATGGTTTTTGCAAATATTTTATTTTTAATTATTGGTTATTTAACCATCCCATTGTTCACAAAGGTTGTAACAATAAAACGCTCGCTGTTAATTCCAGTAACAATAATGTTAGCGTTTGCAGGAACTTACCTAGCACGTAGCAACCCCTTTGATATAGTGACACTAATTGGATTTGGTTTGGTGGGTATTGCGGCTCGCACAGCTAAATTTGATGTTGCACCAATGGTGATGGGATTCATTCTGGGTAGAGAATTAGAATATAGTTTTGGACAAACATTAGCTTTAGCAGGAGATGATTGGTTACATTTTGTTTTTGTGGAGCGTATAGGAATGACAGCGGTGGTATTAGCAACTCCAATTATAGGTATTATTTTGGGTGCCAGAATGAAGCGCTTTCGCCAGAGAGCCATAGCGAGGGAAAACAAATGAAAGCTTATTGGGGCATCAGTTTTTTTATAGGTACCTTCCTGTTGCCAGTATTTTTTTCTGACAATTTACTGGCACAAGAACAGTATCCTGAGAAACCAATAACACTAATAGTGCCTTATGCCGCTGGAGGATCTAATGATCTAAATGCTCGTATTTTTACTAGTTTTCTTGATGATTATCTTGGTCAACCAGTATTAATAAAACTAGTGCCTGGGCAGGCAGGACAGAAAGGTACTCTAGAAGCTGTTAGAGCCGAACCCGATGGCCACACTTTGTTATTTACCGATAATTACAGAGATCAACTACATCGTTATACCTTTCGCAATAATGCATATGACACAAATACGGATTTAATAACTATTGCAAGAGTCAATTATGGAGCAATTGGGATAATTGTTAGAAGTGATGGTGTCTATAAAACATGGGCGCAGCTTGAAGCTGCTGCTAAATCAAAATTTGGTGCTGTAACAATGTCTCACAGCGGTCTATGGGTTGCACTTTTTGTGCCGGCTATCCAGGTAATGAAAGACCTTGATTTGCAACTGAGAATGGTACCGTATCGTGGTGGTGGCCCTGCAAAAGCTGCATTATTGGCAGGAGATGTCGATATGTCGATGGCTTTTCCAGCAACTGTCGCAGCGGATGTTGAGGCTGGGCGTATAAGAATTCTAGCAACTGCGGGTAGAGAAAGACTTATTCCAGATGTACCTTCGTTTGTTGAGATCGGACTACCTCCTACAACCGGATTTATGCATCGCGTGGTTATGGCGCCTGTAGGTATTTCAGAAGATAGAGTGATAATTCTCAGAGAAGCCTTTTCTAGAATGCAGCAAGAGCAGGGATATCAGCGGATGATGGCCCAGCTTGGTGAGAATACTGAGTATCTTGATGGCGTTGCCTATGAGGCTGTCCGAATCCAACAATCTAGTGATTATCGAGAACTTGCTGAGTCCTTGATTGTCCAATAGTGGCAGTTATTACACATTACGTTGTGGATAGAATATTAGACAACACGATTATTGGTTGTAAACTATTCGTCTTGAATGACAACTTTCCCGTTTGGAGGGTGAAAAATGTCTAGAACATTAAGAACATTAGTCTGCCTGAGCTCTGCATTAGCCGCATGTAGCGGAACTAATGGGCCGTTGCATGCCCAAGATGCAGATTTTATAACAACTAGGCTTGAGCAATTCGATGTGCCATGGGCGCTGGAATTTCTCCCAAATGGCCACTTGATGATAAGCGAGGGCAAGGGAGTAATAAGATTAATGGATACCGATAGTGGAACTATTGGTGAAATTACAGGCTTGCCAGAGGTTAGCTATGGCGGTCAAGGCGGATTGGGTGATGTTGTGATTCACCCAGATTTTCAGGAAAACAGCCTTGTATATATAAGTTATGTGGAACCTGGTGAAGGTGATACCAGTGGAGCAGCTGTAGCCAGAGCCGAATTGAATTTAAGTGGGGACGGCGGAGAGTTAACGAATCTAGATGTCTTATGGCGTCAGGTACCTAAGGTCAGTGGCCAAGGACATTATGGTCATCGTATTGCGTTTGGCCCAGATGGTTATTTGTGGATTAGTTCTGGGGATCGTCAAAAGTTTGATCCAGCCCAGGACCTAGGTACTAATATAGGTAAGGTCGTAAGATTAAATATGGACGGTTCTGTTCCAGACGATAATCCTTTCAATGTTCGTGGTGGTGTTGCAGCTGAGATTTGGTCGTTTGGACATCGTAACCCTTTGGGACTCGCGTTCGATGCAGAGGGCCAGTTATGGAATATTGAAATGGGACCTAAGCATGGCGATGAACTTAATCGGGTTGAGCGCGCTGCAAATTATGGTTACCCAATCGTATCGAACGGCGATCATTATGATACTCAGTCTATTCCTGAACATCCGCTTTCATATCGGACTGCTGCGGCAATAAGGGATCATGGATTAGAAATTCCTGATCATGATATGCATCCTGAGTTTGATATGCCTTCAGCATACTGGGTTCCTGCTATATCTCCATCAAGTTTGATGTTTTACAGTGGAAATGAGTTCCCAGATTGGAATGGCGACGCATTTGTTGGTGGTTTGTCTTCACAGGCAATTATTAGGGTAGAACTTGACGGCGAAACCGCGCAAGAGGCACAGAGGCTAGAGGTAGATGGTCGTCGCATCAGAGATGTAGAGCAAGGCCCTGAAGGTGCAATATGGGTGCTTGAGGACGGACGTCGTGGTGACGGTTACTTGTTTAAGCTCACAGCGCCTCAGTAGTGATTAATTAGAGAGGTAAAACGCGGAAAAGTCTTTGCAGCTAGATATCAGCACGATTTTTCTCTTTTACGGCTTGGTTAACCACGTTGATCGGCCATTTTCCTTCAAGAACGCGGCGGACTTCACTAGGTGCGCCGCGTTGTAATCCTTCCATTGCTTGTTCGCTATACCAGGCCGCATGTGGATTTATAATGACGTTTTCTCGGGACCGAAGTGAGTGGTCTGTTGGTAGCGGTTCTGGATCGGTAGTGTCCAGAGCACAACCTGCTATTTGTTCGCTATCCAGTGCCTGTACTAGTGCTTGCGTATCAATAATGGGGCCGCGCGAACAGTTTATGATTAATGCGGTACTTTTCATTTTTGAAAATGCATCCGCGCCCACCATCCCACGGGTCTGCGGTGTAAGGGGGGCATGAACACAAAGGTAATCTGATTCTTTAAGTAAGTCTTCGAATTCTACCTTTTCCCCTGGAACGTCGAATTGTCCTGCTTCAACAAATGGGTCAGAGTAAAGGACACGCATATCTAAGCTTGCTGCACCTCTTGCAACCCGTCGTGCAATGTTTCCAAAACCGATAAGCCCTACTGTTGAGCCAGCTAATCGGAACATTGGTTTGCCAGGGGGGACGGCCCATTCACCTTTACGTACTAGACGATCATAAAATGCAATCTTACGTGCAAAAGTAAGTAGCATTGCGAGGGTGTGTTCGGCCACTTCTTCAATGCAGTATGTTGGGTTGTTGGTGACAATAATTCCGGCTTTAGTTGCAGCTGCTAGATCTATCGTATCGACGCCTATCCCATAGCGAGCAATAATTTTGCAATTGGGCATCCGTGCCATGATATCTGCGGTAATTGGTCCACCATAGGTGTTCAGTAATGCTTCGCAGTTTTCAGCTTCTGGGAAAAAAGCTTCTGGATTAGTAACTTGCAAAGGTACAAGATCAGCTAGATTCCCAAGGATTTCTTCTTCGACGTCTAGTGATTCCCATACATAATCAGTGAGAACGACTTTTGCTTTTGACATTTAAATACCTATCGCAATTACCAGAGTTTGATTTAAATTAATGACTACTCTTTCCAACGTACGATGCCAGCTACTCCATCAACTGCAACCGTCGAACCATCTGGAATACTAGTGGTGGCATCGAGTACGCCCAGAACCATGGGTATGCCACGTTCACGTGCTAGAGAAGCAAGGTGTGACGTACTTCCACCAAGCTCTGCTATTACCGCGGAAACCTGCGGTAAAATTCCAGCGAGAGCGGGTCCCGGTACCTTAGTTATTAGAACATCTCCCGGGCCGACTCGGCTAAGTTCGCATTCACAGCTCACCACACAAGCCTTTCCGGTTCCCCACCCCACTCCAGCAGGGTGACCCCTTAGCCGTGGGTGTTGATCCCAGATTTGATCCGGCGCATGTTCTACTTCTAAATGCAGTGGGCGAGCTTGAAGTAGCTTGAAACCATCATCATCTAATGACCATTCAATTTCAGCTGGACCGTCAACTACTGACTCGGCGGCACAAAGATACTGCCCAAGCTCTTTTACCTGTTCTTCAGATAGACATGGTTCAATAGCCATTTCTTTGCTGACAGTCTGTGTACCATGGTGTGTACATCCTACAGCCTGAAATTTTCTGCCAGCAGCTATTTCCAGAACTTTGCCATCTCGTGTTAGTCGATAACGATCAGGTACCACTTCTCCTTGAGCAATAGCAGACCCGAGTCCTAAGGTTGCATTAATCAGCATGTCACCTTCTGAAGTTTGACTAAGCCCACCTCCAGAGATCTTGGCATTTACTAATGGTTGGATAATGAGTCCCATACCTGTTTCAGCTGGGTCTATGTCATGTGTTGCCATATAGCGAAGTGCCCGGGTTGCCCATAATGCACACCAGCACGATCTAATCGCGGTTAGGTATTCTGTTTTGTCTTCGAGGCCAAGAAAACTTTCAAATTGTCCGGCAAAGCTAGAACCAAACCTATCCTCAACCAATGCTGAAGATCTCACAACACCAAGGTTATTCGGAACCGACATTATGGATTCCCAAGCACCCATTAGGGGTTCAATAAGTTTGTCGGTGATGGGTTGGTCCAACAGGCCAAGTTTAATGGCTAGCGCGCTACGACGTGCCTCCATGCCCTCAGTACTGAAGACTTTATGTGCGGTGTCTTCAAGCCCTAAAGCTTTTAGTTGTAGGCGATATGCATCAGCATCTAGAGCAAAGCCATTAGCAATTGGAAGCCCTGCTAGCCCCAAGGCGGCTAAATTAGCAGCTTTGGGGCCAAAGCGATCGGCTTCGGTTGCGTCAGCATCCGTGAGAGGGACGACAAATTTTTCCACTAAACTTTCCCTTTGAACGTCCGTTCCCAGAGCTAGACTAGTTTACGGTCTCTAGAGTCCGCTGCAGCATAGCCTGGTATTGGATCAACAACTGTAATCTGCTCTACCGGGAAGTTTGAAACAATCTCGGTATGATCACTATGCACAATCAACATTTCTTCTATGCGAACACCATACTCAAATGGGATTCCATGTTGTGTCTCAAGCGCGAAAGTCATCCCTTCCTTTATATCAATCGGATGGTCTATTGACCAAATACGTGAAATGACTGGTGGGTCATACTGGGCAAGCCCTAGGCCATGTCCCCAAAGATTCGCTGCTGCTTGATCCTCTTCTTCATAGCCCCAGGTCTCTTTTGCAGAGGGCCAAACTGAAGCAATATCTTTAGTGGTCGCACCGACCTTTACCTCATTGATAGCCTTATAGAGCCACTCCAGCGCTAAA
>CAXYEE010000012.1:0-41127 GCA_964276105.1 uncultured Gammaproteobacteria bacterium
GGTGTGCGGTACTCTGATGAGAGGATTGTTCTGAAAGAAGCGAAGAAAAAGTAGTACATCAAAGAAGTAAACGACATATGGAGAAAAAACAAAGACGGCAGCGGCGTGCACGGCGTACTCGAGCGAAGATACATGAGCTCGCAATTAATAGGCTTTGTGTGCATCGTACTCCTCGGCATATATATGCTCAGATTATTGCTCCTGAGGGAGGCAGAGTCATTGCTAGCGCATCGACTTTATTGAAGGACGTGCAGAAAGATTTAAAGAGTACCGGGAACAAAGATGCTGCGGCAGTTATTGGCAAACTTATTGCTGAGCGCGCCAAAGCTGAAGGAATTGAAAGAGTAGCTTTCGACCGATCTGGCTTTAATTATCATGGGCGAATTAAGGCTCTCGCAGATGCAGCTCGAGAAGCGGGATTGAACTTATAACTTGGAATAGATGAATGGCAAATACAGAAGAACTCCAGGAAAAACTAGTATCTGTTAACCGAGTATCGAAAGTTGTAAAAGGCGGACGGCAATTTGGTTTTACGGCTCTTACCGTTGTTGGTGATGGTGATGGACGTGTTGGGTATGGATACGGAAAAGCAAGGGAGCTACCTCTAGCTATACAGAAATCGATGCAAGCAGCACGGAAAAATTTAAACCCTATTAGTCTCAAAGACCAGACCTTGCAATACGTGCTAAACGGCCACCATGGGGCAACACGTGTCTTCATGCAGCCCGCTTCAGAGGGTACAGGAATAATTGCTGGTGGCGCCATGCGTGCAGTATTTGAATGTGCAGGCGTGCGAAATGTATTAGCTAAAAGTTATGGATCCAGAAATCCAATTAATGTGGTACGAGCCACGATGGATGCGTTGTTAAATATGTCTTCTCCTCAGGATATTGCCGCTAAGCGTGGAAAATCTGTTGAAGAGATTCTTGGTTGAAATATAGATGGCAAAAGCTAAATCAAAATTGAGAGTCACTCTTCTTAAAAGAGCTGCAGGAAGAAAGCCAAGGCATGCTGAGTGTGTTAGAGGGCTTGGTTTACGCCGTATCCGCCATACAGTAGAGGTTATTGATACGCCGGAAAACCGTGGGATGATTAATAAAGTATCTTACCTATTAAAGGTTGAGGAAGCTTAAGTGCGTTTAAATTCTTTAAAACCTGCACGTGGTTCTCATAAGTCTGGTAAGCGTCGAGGACGTGGTATATCCGCTGGACAGGGAAAGACCGGTGGTAGGGGCGTCAAGGGACAAAAGTCCCGTTCTGGTGGTTATCATAAAGTGGGATTTGAGGGCGGCCAGATGCCTTTGCAAAGGCGGCTGCCGAAAATTGGCTTTTACTCAGCCCAAAGTAAGCTACGTGCTGAGGTTAGGTTGCATGAGCTGGAACTTGTGAAGGACGATTTAGTTGATCTGGCGGCTTTAAAAAAGCATCGCCTGATCCCGAGAATAACGCAACATGCAAAAGTAATTGCATCTGGCAAGATAAAAAAAGCTGTCAAAGTAGTTGGACTTGCAGTAACCCCAGGCGCTCGTGCGGCAATTGAGTCAGCGGGTGGAAGTGTGGAACAGTAATAATGGCAAAAGACGGACCTGCAGTGTCGGCGTCAATTCTTGGGGAAGCTACTCGTTTCTCTGAAGTTCGCCAGCGCCTGTTCTTTTTGATAGGGGCACTAGTGGTCTATCGGATTGGCACATTTATACCTGTACCTGGCATTGATCCATTTGCACTTGAGCAGTTTTTCGAGGCACAGTCGGGAACGATTTTGAGCATGTTTAACATGTTCTCTGGTGGGGCGCTTGAGAGACTCTCAATTTTTGCTCTTGGGATCATGCCGTATATTTCAGCCTCTATCATCATGCAGATGTCGACTCACGTCGTCCCACAACTTGGCCAACTTCGAAAAGAAGGTGAAGCCGGCAGGCGTAAAATTACACAGTACACGCGTTACGGCACAGTACTTTTATGTGCATTCCAATCAACAGCCGCTACAACAGCGTTACAAAACCAGGGTGTAGTTATAAATCCAGGGCCATCTTTTGTTTTTACTGCTTCTGTCACGCTTGTTTGTGGAACCATGTTCTTAATGTGGTTAGGTGAGCAGATTACAGAGCGTGGATTAGGCAATGGTATTTCAATGATTATTCTAGCTAGCATTGTTTCAGGCCTGCCGTCCGCTATAGGTGGAACACTGGAGCTAGTGAATACCGGCGGAATGAATCCCGCCATGCCATTTATTATGGGGATTTTGATACTGGGCGTGACAGGATTCGTTGTGTTTATGGAACGCGCTCAACGTAGAATCACAGTTAACTACGCTAAAAGACAACAGGGTAGGAAGCTCTACGCCGGACAGACATCCCACTTACCATTCAAGATTAATATGGCAGGAGTCATACCGCCTATATTTGCTTCAAGTTTAATTCTGTTTCCCGCAACAATTGCTAGTTGGTTTGGTACAAGTCAGGCTGTGTCCTGGCTTCAGAGAGTAGCAGCAAGTCTTTCACCAGGGCAGCCTTTATACATTCTTTTTTATGCAGCACTGATAATTTTCTTCTGCTTTTTTTATACTGCACTAGTATTTAACTCTAAAGAGACAGCCGATAACCTTAAACGCTCAGGAGCATTTATTCCTGGTATTCGTCCTGGTCAACAGACAGCAGAGTATATTGATAGGGTGCTGACTAGGCTAACATTCTGGGGCGCAATATATATTACGGCCGTTTGCCTCATGCCAGAATTTATGATTCTAAGGTTTAATGTGCCTTTCTACTTTGGTGGAACTTCTCTCCTTATTATTGTTGTGGTAACTATGGATTTCATGTCGCAGCTGCAGGCACACATGATGAGCCACCAATACCAGGGATTATTAAACAAGGCTAATTTACGTGGGGCCGGCAGAAGCTAGGTATGTCGGAGATAGCAAATGAAAGTTAGAGCATCAGTAAAAAAAATCTGTCGTAACTGCAAAATAGTTCGTCGTAAACGGGTAGTGCGAGTGATTTGTTCTGACCCAAGACATAAGCAAAGGCAAGGCTAAGGAACACATTATGGCTCGTATTGCTGGCATTAATATACCGGTAACTAAACACGTTAGTATTGCGCTAACGCATATATATGGCGTTGGACGTAGTAGTGCCAATATGGCATGTAAGGCTGCAGAAATTGACCCTACTACCCTTGTTAAAGACCTTACTGAACCAGAAGTGGCAAACCTTAGGGATGTAATTGCAAAATTTGTTGTTGAAGGGGATTTGCGTAGAGAAACCGCAATGAATATTAAACGACTGATGGATCTAGGGTCTTATCGTGGCATCAGGCATCGACGAGGATTACCGACAAATGGACAGAGAACAAAGACAAATGCACGAACAAGGAAAGGGCCTCGTAGGCCCATCAGAAAATAGATAATTTTTGATCTAGCTTGGATAAAATATAATGGCTCAACCTACTCAGAAAAAGAAAAAAGATAGACGCACTGTGCTAGATGGTGTGGCACATATTCATGCATCTTTCAATAATACGATCATTACCATCACTGATCGCCAGGGTAACGCACTGTCTTGGGCAACGTCTGGCGGTTGTGGTTTTAGGGGATCTAGAAAGAGCACGCCATTTGCTGCTCAGGTGGCAGCTGAGAAGGCAGGCACAGCAGCAAAAGATTATGGACTTAAGAATTTGGAAGTTCGGGTAAAAGGCCCCGGCCCCGGCCGCGAGTCAGCAGTCCGAGCGCTAAATGCAGTTGGTTATAAGATCACTCAAATCGAGGATGTTACACCTATTCCTCATAACGGTTGTCGACCGCCAAAACGGCGTCGAGTGTAAGCGGAAGTAATAATGGCTAGATATATAGGACCTACCTGTAAGTTGGCCCGTCGAGAAGGGACGGATCTGTTCTTGAAGAGCGGGGTTAGACCTCTCGACTCTAAATGTAAGCTAGAGGTGCCACCAGGTGGACCTGGCCAACGTCGGCCACGTCTATCGGACTATGGCATGCAGCTTCGCGAGAAACAAAAATTGAGACGGATGTATGGCGTACTTGAGCGTCAATTCCGGAACTACTATAAAAGTGCTGCTCGAGGCAAAGGTTCTACGGGTGAAAACTTGTTGCGAATGCTCGAGTCTCGTTTGGATAATATTGTGTACCGCATGGGATTTGCTTCAACACGTGCGGAAGCTAGACAGCTTGTTAGTCACAAGGGAATTGTTGTTAATGAGCAGATTGTGAATATCCCCTCCTTTCAGATGAAAGCAGGAGATAAGGTGGCAGTTAGAGAGCGTGCTAAAGAGCAGACCCGTATTAAGTCTGCTCTAGATATTGCGACTCAAGTTGGAATGCCTGACTGGGTCGACGTTGATGAAAAAAAGATGGAGGGAGTGTTAAAGACACTGCCAGAGAGAGAAGAAATTCTTCCGGATATTAATGAGAACCTTGTAGTCGAGTTGTACTCCAAGTAATAAAGGAAACCCAGATGCAGGAATCAGTAACTGACTTCTTGAGGCCACGAGCCGTCAAAGTACAGCCGCTTCAGGCAAACCAGGCAAAGATTACCATAGAGCCCTTCGAGAGAGGCTTCGGGCATACACTTGGTAATGCGCTAAGGCGCATACTCTTGTCCTCTATGCCAGGAGCAGCAATCGTCGAAGCCGAGATTGAGGGTGTGCTTCATGAGTATACGAGTATCGAAGGCGTTCAGGAGGATGTAGTCGATGTTTTACTTAATTTAAAAGAAGTAGCTATCACCATGCATTCTCGGGATGAGGCTGAGCTCACCTTGTCAAAGAAGGGGCCTGGTCCCGTTACTGCAGGTGATATTCAATGTGAACATGACATTGAGGTTGTTAATCCAGATTTTGTTATTGCCAATCTGACACAGTCAGGTGAGCTTAAAGCGTTTTTAAAAGTAATTCGTGGACGAGGCTATAGGCCTGCACCAAAGCAGGATGCGTTTGAAGAGCAAACACGTCCAATTGGCAGGCTTCAGCTTGATGCTTCGTTTAGTCCTGTGCGACGTGTAACCTATGCCGTAGAAAGTGCACGAGTAGAACAGCGGACGGATCTCGATAAACTAATTATTGAAATTGAAACTAATGGCACGATTGATGCTGAAGAAGCAGTTCGTCGGGCCGGACAAATTCTACAGAATCAACTTGAAGTGTTTATCGACTTGCAAGGCGAGGATGATTTGGGTGCTGCAGAAGAAGCTCAAATAGACCCTGTTCTTTTTCGGCCTGTCGATGAACTTGAGCTTACCGTACGGTCGGCGAACTGCTTGAAAGCAGAAAATATAAACTATATTGGCGACCTAGTCATAAGGACGGAAGTAGAATTATTAAGAACCCCTAATCTTGGTAAAAAATCATTAACCGAGATTAAGGATGTGTTAGCGGCACATGGTCTTACGTTAGGAGAACGCTTGGAAAACTGGCCGCCGCCTTCATTGGTAGCCGAGGATGAACCTGCACCTGCACCTGCAGCATATTGATAGTTAAGGAACTCTGCAATGCGTCACCGTAAATCTGGCAGAAAACTAGGGAGAAACTCTTCTCACCGAAAAGCGATGTTTCGTAATATGGCGGCATCCTTATTTCGTCATGAAACTATTAGGACAACGTTACCGAAGGCTAAGGAATTACGTCGAGTGGCAGAACCGCTCATAACTCTTGCAAAAAAAGATGATGTTGCGCATAGGAGATTGGCATTTTCTCGTTTAAGAGATGATATTGCAGTAGGGAAATTATTTAACGAGCTAGGTCCACGATTCAAAGATAGGCCAGGTGGTTATCTTAGGATTCTTAAGATGGGGTTACGTGCAGGAGACTCAGCCCCAATGGCTTTAGTCCAACTTATGGATCAGCCAGACAAAGATTAACCGCATAAATTTTATGCATAATTGTATGGTTTTTTTTAAAATCTAATAATAATTAATTGGGTACCTTCATAAGACGAGGCGTAAAGACTTTTAATCCCAAGGCCATAGGTTCTAATACGCTACAAGGCCCACCCATGAAATCAATAAGCTACACTAATATTTTCAATAAAATAGTGATACTCATGCAGATGGTGTCTAAACACATACTGCCTGCCGCGTATCCATAGTAGGCGAAATGAATCGAGCTTTAATCCAACGTATCAAGCGTACACTTTTTGTTCTGGGCATAGCCTTTCTGATTGGCACTGTGATCATCTCAATCGCAGTGGTTGGAGGGGTAATTCAGTTTCCGGAAAATTTAATTGCAGGCGAATCAACAGTGCATTCAATAGACTCACCGATGACCCATCTATCCGAAAAGGCACAGATCGTCCAGAAGCGGATACTTAAACTAAGCTTGTCACATAATTTGTTTTAGGACGCTCCTGACTTTGTAAGAGCTGGGCGTGATAGGTTGAGGCTTTCGGAGCAAGTCACAAGAATATTGTCTTCTATTCTTATGCCTCCATAGGGTATCAGTGTTTCTACTTTAGCCCAATTAATCATGTTGGAAAGAGAGCAGTTCCTAAGGCGATCTAGTAATGATGGTATAAAATAGAGCCCAGGTTCTATAGTCACAACAAATCCAGGCTGCAGGGTTCTCGTCAGACGCAGAAATGGATGATCTATGGGTGGCATCTCATTCGATCCCCTTGGAGAATTAAGGTATCCGCCCTTATCATGCACTTGCAGTCCGAGTAGGTGTCCAAGTCCATGTGGCAGAAAAAACCTGGTTATTCCACGCTCGTAACTTTCTTCTGCTTTGGAGGTAATGAGTTCATGCTCTTCTAATACATTTGCTAATAGTTGGTGAGCTAGTTCATTGAGAAAAATAAAACTAACATCGCTTTTGGTTTTAGAACATAGTTTTTTCTGCAGCTCGTCCATTGCCTTTATTAATGCGTCAAAGTGGTTATTATCTCCCGAAATAGTTCTTGTAATATCTGAGGCGTAACCATTAAAAGTTGCTCCTGCATCTAAAAGAAAAGAAAGAAAGTTATCCGGAGGGTTGCGATCTAAATTCTGGTAGTGGAGAGTGCTAGCATGTTCGTTTAGAGCGACGATATTTTGATAAGGGAGTTCAAATTCGCGTTGTCCAGTGGTCATGCAATAGACTTGGTTTAGTTGAAACTCAGATTTCTTTTTTGATTTTTTTGTTAGCTCCTTTTGTGTTGCTGCATGGCCGATAGCGGCAATTCTATTTGCTTCGGTGATACAAGTGACCTCATAGTCTGTTTTGAATGCGCGGTAAAAGTCTAAATGGTCTAGCAACTTTTGATTATTAATGCTCGAAAATCCCATTGATAAATCAGAATTTTCTCCAATAGCGGCTAGCTTAGATGAAGCTATTCTTAGCTCTTCGAGCATTTTCGTTGTGTTTGGAGTAGAGATGATATCGAAGTGATTCGTCCAGAATCCAGTAGGGTCTTTGGGACTTTCATGCCAAAAATCCGTTTGTTGTACATACACCAATATGGGCGTACATCCGGGTACTATTTTTATTGCTGAGTTAGGAAAAACCTGAGGAACCCAAACTCTAAAGTAGGGTTCGATATAAAAAGGATACTCATTATCATCTCTAAATCGTGATTTTTTGACTCCTGAAAAAACGACAATCCCATCCAGTTTTTGAGCATTGCAGGCTTCAGAAAATCGTTTAGACCATTCCGTAAGATGATCTGAGTAGAGATTATTTAATATATCTGGAGATTGTTGTTCAAGCACTGGTTATTTCCATTGTTTGCATTATGCATGTGTTCAGCTGAGAAAAACTCGTGAATAATTAGGAGTAGTTAAAAGATTAACCCATAATTACCAATACCTAGAAGTTTAAGAGCTACTAATTACGATGGACAGACCTGCTGGAAACCTTTACTCGACACGCTCGGTTGTGATGACTACAAATGGTATGGCTGCTACAAGCCATCCTCTTGCTACTCAAATCGCGATTGATATCCTTAAAAAAGGTGGTACAGCTGTTGATGGGGCGATTGCGGCAAATGCTGCATTGGGGCTAATGGAACCCACTGGCAGTGGAATAGGAGGCGATTTATTTGCAATTTATTGGCAAGAAAAAGAAAAATCGCTAATTGGACTTAATGCTAGTGGTCGGTCTCCTAAGACATTAAGTTATGAGGATATGAAACGTGCATGTCCGGATGGGAAAGTCCCAGCTTACGGACCTCTTAGTGTTAGCACGCCAGGTGCGGTAGACGGGTGGTTTAAACTGCATGAGAGGTACGGAAAAATTCCAATGACTCAGTTGTTGGCCCCTTCCATTTCCTATGCAGAAAAAGGGTTTCCTGTAACCGAAATAATTGCAGAAACTTGGGCCAATGATGCAGATATACTTAATCAATATCCTGGATTTTCTGATGTGTTTATGCCTGCAGGTAAAGCTCCCTGCCCAGGCGAGATTTTTACTAATCCTAGACTAGCAAAAACATATCGTCATATTTCTAAGTATGGACGTGATGGTTTTTATTCTGGTGATGTTGCTCACTCGATAGCTGATTACATGGCATCCAACGGGGGATTTATAAACGCTATAGATCTCGCAGAACATAAATCCGAATGGGTAGATCCTGTCACGACTAACTATAGGGGTTATGATGTTTGGGAGTTACCTCCTAATGGTCAGGGCATTGCTGTCCTACAAATGCTAAATATCTTAGAAAGCTTTGATCTAAGATCAACTGGATGGGGGAGTCCGGAATATCTTCATCTGCTAATTGAGGCCAAGAAACTTGCTTTTGAGGATAGGGCACATTTTTATGCAGATCCTGACTTCTCAACCGCGCCAGTGTCTCAGCTCATTTCCAAGTCTTATGCCGAGAGCCGAGTAGCATTAATTGATACTTCTAAGGCTTCCAAGATACTCCCATACGGGGAGCCAGAGGCACTGAATAAAGGGGATACAGTTTATTTAACCGTGGCAGATGGGGAGGGAAACATGCTTTCCCTGATTCAGAGTAATTATAGAGGGATGGGATCTGGGATGACACCTGGGGATCTCGGTTTTGTGCTCCAGAATAGGGGTGAGATGTTTAGCCTTACCAAGGATCACGCGAATATTTATGCTCCGGGAAAACGTCCGTTTCACACTATTATTCCTGCCTTTGTAACTAAGGATGGGCAACCTTTCATGAGCTTTGGGGTTATGGGCGCAGCTATGCAGCCACAAGGGCAGGTACAGGTGCTTAATAATGTCATCGACTTTGGGATGGACATACAAGCAGCAGGCGATGCCCCTCGTGTTCGTCATGATGGTTCCAGTGACCCAATGGGAGAAAGAATGAACAATGGTGGAACGGTTTATCTAGAAACAGGTTATGGAGATGAAATCTTAGGAAAACTTAGTGCCATTGGGCATAACGTAGCAAGAGATACAGGAGGATATGGAGGCTATCAGGCAATCCAACGTGATAGCAAAAATGGAGTCTACCTAGGAGCCTCGGAGTCCAGAAAAGATGGGCATGCAGCGGGGTACTAGCGTGGACACAGTACTCACTGGTATTACGACAACTGGCACACCTCATATTGGGAACTATGTTGGAGCAATTCGTCCAGCTGTTATTGCGAGCCTCAACACGAGCGCTACTTCTTTTTATTTTCTAGCTGATTATCACTCATTAGTAAAAAGTGGAGATCCAGCGAAGGTGGCAACCTCAACACTTGAGATTGCAGCTAGCTGGCTAGCTTCTGGACTAAGTCCCGAGGCGATTCTCTATAGGCAGTCTGATGTGCCTGAGATCATGGAATTAACATGGATACTCACATGCATGACTGCCAAAGGATTAATGAACAGAGCACATGCTTATAAAGCGGCCATAGCTGATAATGAGGCTAGTGGGAATAACGATCCTGATAAGGGAATTAATATGGGTCTTTTTTGTTATCCCGTTCTTATGGCTGCTGACATTTTAATGTTTAAGGCTAATAAGGTACCCGTGGGTAAGGATCAGATGCAGCATGTGGAGATGGCTCGGGATATTGCGGGGCGTTTTAATCACCACTATGGCGAGACATTTATTCTTCCTGAGGCGGTAGTGAGTCAGAATGCAGCAGTACTTCCAGGTCTTGATGGACGCAAGATGTCAAAAAGCTATGGTAATACGATACCGCTTTTCTCTGAGGAAAAAGCATTACGTAAAATGATAATGAAAATCAAAACTAACTCGCAAGAACCAGGTGATCCCAAGGATCCGGATATAAGCTCTCTTTTCTCTATTTATCGTGCTTTTTCATCAGAAGAGGAGTCACTTCTAATACGTCAGCGATATTTGGAAGGCATAGGTTGGGGAGAAATGAAAAAAACTCTTTTTGAGTATTTAAACGAGCAGTTAAAAGAACCGAGAAAAGAATATAAGCGGTTAATGTTGGAGCCCGATTATGTTGAGAGTCTTCTCCAGCAGGGCGCTACTAAAGCTAGAGAGGTTAGCCAACCTTTTATAGGAGAGATTCGTGCGGCTGTAGGACTGCGATCCCTTGGGTTAGACTGAGGATGAGATCTCGTTTTTATCGGTAGATTAGCTTTTCAATGCTAAAGCATCTCTGCTAGGCATTGTCCGGTATGAGATTGTTGGTTTTTTGAAACTACTTTTGGTGAGCCTGTGGCGAGAACATTTCCACCTTTTAGCCCACCCTCTGGGCCCAGATCAATAATCCAATCAGCAGTTTTTATGACTTCCAGGTTATGCTCAATTATTACAATAGTATTGCCTTGATCCCTAAGCGCATATAGCACTTCAAGCAATTGGGCAATATCGTGGAAATGAAGTCCAGTAGTTGGTTCATCAAGAATATAAAGGGTTGAACCAGTACTACGTTTGGAAAGTTCTTTAGCAAGTTTTATTCTTTGTGCTTCCCCTCCAGATAGCGTTGTTGCGTTCTGTCCAAGTTGAACATAAGAAAGACCAACGGCCATTAATGTTTCTAGTTTTATCTTTATTTTTGGTACGTTACGGAAGAATTCAAGCGCCGATTCAACCGTCATTTCTAATGCTTCATGAATATTTTTTCCTTTATAACGAATTTCAAGGGTTTCTCTGTTATAGCGCCTACCATTACAAAGATCACAGGAAACATATATGTCTGGTAAAAAATGCATTTCTACCTTGATGACTCCATCTCCCTGACATGTTTCGCAGCGCCCCCCTTTTACGTTGAAACTGAAACGACCAGGCTTATAGCCTCGAGACCTTGATTCCTGGGTTGCAGAAAATAATTCTCGAAGAGGTGTAAAAAGACCGGTATAAGTTGCAGGGTTAGAACGGGGCGTCCGTCCGATAGGGTTTTGATTTATATCTATTACGCGATCAACAAGTTCTAGGCCATAGGCCTTTTCAAAGGGTGCGGAATCGTAGCTTCTCTTGTTGATTTTTTCAGCAGTGAGGCGATAAAGAGTGTCGTTTATAAGCGTACTCTTGCCAGACCCTGATACCCCAGTAACACAGGTCATTAGACCAAGAGGTATATCAACATTAATATTTTTTAAATTATTTCCGCAGGCACCGCGGATGCTCAATACGGCGTGGGAATCATATTGTCGACGTTCTTTTGGAAAAGGGATTTCTAGTTTTCTGCTTAAGTACTGGCCGGTTAGTGAGGAGGTAGTTGCCTTAATATCCTCCGGGGTACCTTCAGCGATTATGCTACCTCCATGGATTCCAGCACCAGGGCCTAGGTCAACCACATGGTCTGCTGCAAGTATGGTTTCTGCATCATGTTCCACAACTATTACTGTATTCCCTAGGTCACGTAATTGTTGGAGAGTCTCTAATAATCTTTGATGATCTCTTTGGTGTAGACCAACCGATGGTTCATCAAGTATGTAAATAACGCCCATGAGACCTGATCCGATCTGGCTAGCTAGACGGATACGTTGTGATTCACCGCCAGAAAGGGTATCCGCACTGCGATCAAGAGTAAGGTAATCAAGCCCAACATCTACAAGGAAGCTTAGGCGACTTCGGATTTCTTGTACGATCTTATCTGCAATTTCACCGCGCCAACCAGAAAGTTTTAGTTTAGAAAAAAATTTAAATGAAGCGCCTACTGTTTGTGCTGTAATGGTATGTATTGCATGGTTATTAACTAATACATTTCGTGCTGCATCATTTAATCGGGATCCTTGGCACCTTCCGCATGTCTGGACGCCTTGATATTTTCTAAGTTCTTCACGGACTGCATTAGACTCGGTTTCTTTGTATCGACGTTGCATGTTTGGAATGATGCCTTCAAAAGCATGGCACCATTCGCTCTCGTTTCCCTGTGCACTCAGGTAATCAAACTTAATTTGTTCTTCCCCACTGCCATAAAGAATAACCTTACGAATAGTATCTGTAAGTGCTTCAAATGGTGTGTCAATATCGAAGCAATAGTGGGTTGCAAGGGACTTAATGAGTTGGAAGTAATGTGTATTGTGACGATCCCAGCCCCGAACAGCACCACCTGCCAACGACAAGTGCGGGTATCGAACGACTAGTTGTGGATCAAAAAATTGGTGTAGGCCAAGTCCATCGCAGTCTCGGCATGCTCCGGCTGGGTTATTAAATGAAAAAAGCCGAGGTTCTAGTTCTGAGATCCCATAACCACAGGTAGGGCAAGCAAACTTATCAGAGAAGACCTTTTCCTCTATGGAGCCATCCATTAAGGCTAATCGAGCCACGCCTCCTGATAATGTTAGTGCTGTTTCGAATGATTCTGCTAGGCGAAGACGCAGTTCTGAACGTACTTTGAGGCGGTCTATTACCACTTCGATAGTATGTTGTTCATTTCGCTCAATACTTGGCATATCCTCCAATTCATAAACAGTTCCATCAATACGCGCTCTGATAAAGCCTCGCATTCTCAAGTCTTTAATGATTTCGGTGTGTTTTCCCTTTTTAGAGCTAATGATAGGCGCGAGCAGCATAATTCTGGTGCCCTCCTCAAAGACCATCACCTGATCAACCATCTGAGAAATGCTTTGCGCGTTTAGAGCTGTTTTATGTTTTGGGCAATGAGGTATCCCCGAGCGCGCAAAGAGTAGTCGCAGGTGATCATAGATCTCGGTAATAGTCCCCACAGTAGAACGCGGATTATGCGAGGCTAGCCTTTGCTCTATTGAGATAGCGGGGGAAAGACCATCGATATAGTCAACTTCGGGTTTTTGCATGACAGAGAGAAACTGTCTTGCGTATGTTGATAAAGACTCAACATAGCGGCGCTGTCCTTCAGCATAGATTGTATCGAACGCTAGTGACGATTTTCCTGATCCGGAGAGACCTGTAATTACTATAAGCTGATTTCTTGGTAGATCAAGGTCTATGCCCTTTAAGTTATGTGTTCTTGCGCCGCGTATTTGTATATGGGTTGTAGACATGGACAAAGGGGACCTTAACAAAGGTAATCGCCTACTATACGACGTCATAAAACCACCAAGCAAAGATATCAATCCGACTTAACTAAATTATGTTGCCAGATGGCCTATAAAGATTTAATAGCTCCTGATGAAAGTAGTGATATGTTTAGAAAACTTTTGTGTTGGCTTGCTGGGTTAGGTGTTGCGTGGGGCGTATACGAGTTTTATGCCATTTAAGGTGTCACACCCAGTGACCCATTTTTCGCTGGTGTTTTTTCTATGTGGGTTATGTTTTGGATAATAGTTATAAGGATAGGTATTGGAACAATAAGATGGGTTTTAAAGGCTATTTTATCGTTACCCAGATAAGGTTTATGGTCGAACAAATCGTCTCGATGCGTTTACATCACAATTGAATGAAAAGAACTGTTCTTGTGGTGAGTAGATTAATTCTCTTTGGTGGATCATCGGTTCTGCGATGTAATCAGGGTCATCAAGAGTAAATTCAACTAGCATTCGGGTGCCATTAGATATGAGTTGATAACGCTCTATCACATGCTTGCGTATGCCTGACGGCACGCCAATTTGGTAAGGAGAGCGGTGATCCATAAAATTAGTTGTATCTACTATGAGGATGTTTTCTTCCCAGCGCCCTATTGAATGTCCAGTCGATAATCGTTCAGTAGCAGGTGGATGTGCTCGGCCATCCATATGAATTATGCGTTCTTCATCAAAATATTCGCTTCGAATTATAATTGGACTATCCGTATCTCCTTCGATTTGAATTTCCAGCAGGTAAAAGGTGGTTGAAACAATCGCACCGGGAGTAGGTCGACCAAGGCATGTTGACTCAGGGTTTTCTGCGGAAAGGGGGTCATAACTAGCTTGAGCTGCTGCACCTTGTTCCGTTAGTTTGAGGTTGGCATGGAAAAAACCATCAAAACCGCCTGGATACGCAATAAGCTTTGTAGCGTCTACACGCCATACGCCAGCTACGCTATCAGTTTTAGGAGATACTGCTGGATCATTAGAGGCATCCTGCAGTGTTACGCCGCCAGCTAGCATTAATCCACCCTGCTTTTGAATTGATTCAACCACTGCATAGGGTCGACCATCCAAAGCTGGATGAACTCGTACAAAAACCCTATCACCTGGGGTTAACGACTCATTGGTCCAACCGCGTCGTCTTAGCCCGTTAGCTGTTCCCATCTGTAAGGACCAAATTACGGGTTCGCCACTTTGCATTGTTTCCATATCAACGTAAACATGGGGATTTCTGAACCCAAATTCAGTCACTGTCCCTTCAAATGCAAGAATAGAATCAACATCTAGACCGGCATCGCTATGATGAGCAGAGACTGTTGTAGTTAAAACGAGCATCATGGCGATCGTATTCATATGCTTCATAAAGCGTCTCCCTAGCTTCTGCAATACTGTAATAGTGCGGGCTAATACTAGTCGAATGGTATCCTAATCCAGATAGATTTGACCGTCATTAGAACAGGAGTAGCTATGCTTCGCTTTTTTATCTTGAATAGTTCAAAATTTTTTCTTCTTTTTGCTTTAATTTCGACATTAGTAAAAGCCCAAGACGATCTTTATATTCAGGACCTTAGTTGGGCGGATCCTCCTGGTAGAGATATGGGTTCTGTTAGTTGGACTCACCCTGATGCTGAGGGAAATATTTGGCTTGCGGAGAGATGCGGCCAGAATAGCTGTGTGGGAGCCCAGAGTTTAGCTCCTATCCATATGTATGATGCAAACGGACGTTGGGTGAAGAGTTTTGGTGAGGGTATGTTTGTTTTTCCACATGGAATTTATGTTGATTCTGATGGAAATATTTGGGTTACCGATGCTGGCGAGCAAGGCGAACGAGGAAATCAGGTTTTCAAGTTTAACTCTGACGGAGAGGTTTTGATGACTCTAGGCCAACCAGGTGTTTCAGGGATTGGCCCAGAATATTTTAGTGAACCGACGGACGTAGTTGTCTCAAAAAATGGAGATATTTTTGTATCTGATGGACATTCACCAGATGGCAATAATCGTGTTGTCCAGTTTTCGGCAGAAGGCATATTCATTAATAGTTGGGGTATGACTGGATCTGGTCCTGGTGAGTTTCTCATTCCTCATGCTTTAGCTATGGACTCTACAGGAAGATTATTTGTTGGCGATCGTAATAATAATCGGATTCAGATCTTTGATCAGAATGGTAATTTTCTTGATGAGTGGACAAATTTTGGCCGGCCTTCTGGTTTATTTATAGCCTCAGATGACACTATCTATGTATCGGATAATACATCTAATGCACAACGTAACCCTGGTTGGGTGAGAGGTGTGCGAATAGGTAACGCACTTGACGGATCTGTCGCTACGTTTATTCCCGATGCCTCATTTGATCTAAATAATGCCAGTGCGACGGGTGCCCATGGAGTTTCGGCTAATTCTCAAGGCGTTATTTTTGGTGGCGAAGTAGGCGGTAGGACTGTCATGGTGCACCAGCGTCGTTGAGAGTAATATTTGATCAGAATGTAGGCGCTGACGTAGTGGAATTAAACAGTCTCAAGCGTACAATGTATTAAATTACAAGTGCAGACAGTATGTAAAAACTAGGAGCTTCCATGGCAAGAGGGATTAACAAAGTGATATTGGTTGGTAATCTTGGAGCGGATCCTGAAACACGGGCTATGCCAAGTGGTAGTACTGTGACTAATATCCGTATTGCGACTACCGAATCATGGAAAGACAAAAATACAGGCGATCAGCAAGAGAGGACCGAATGGCATAGTATCGCTTTTTTTGGTCGACTAGCGGAGATTGCCGGAGAATATTTAAATAAAGGATCTCAGGTATACGTTGAAGGTAAGCTTCGCACGCGAAAGTGGCAAGATCGCGAAGGAAACGACCGTTGGACTACAGAGGTTGTGGCGAATGAGCTGCAAATGCTGGGTGGGCGAGCCGGAGCGGGCTCGCCAGCACAAGGGGCAGCTCCAACTGCTGCTCCTCCTCAGAGTTCTGGGGATGCTCCACAGGACACTTCAACACCATTTGATGACGATATCCCTTTTTAAGAAACTCATAACGTATTTTATTTGATGGAATTGGAAAGCGAGCCTGTGCTATTCAAATCTCGAGCCATAAATTTTCTATATAACAATAACTGAATGATTTATGCCAGATCGACTTTTTATTAAGACTTTCGGTTGTCAGATGAATGAGTATGACTCATCCAAAATGAAGGATGTTTTGGCGGACAGCCTAGATATAAAGGAAACAAGTCATGCCGAGGATGCGGACATTCTATTATTGAATACCTGTTCAGTCCGTGAGAAGGCTCAGGAGAAGGTCTTTTCATTACTCGGAAGATGGCGGGAATATAAAGAGCAGCAGCCACATAAAATTATCGGAGTGGGTGGTTGTGTTGCTAGTCAGGAGGGGAAGGCAATTCTAGCCCGAGCTCCTTTTGTGGATTTAGTTTTTGGACCACAGACGCTTCATCGACTACCTACAATGATTGGCCAAGTCCGTGCAGGACAGCCCAGTGTAGTGGATATTAGTTTTCCAGAGATTGAAAAATTTGATGTGCTTCCAATACCTAAATTCTCTCCGGTGACAGCTTTTGTTTCTGTAATGGAGGGTTGTAGTAAATATTGTACGTTTTGCGTAGTTCCTTACACTCGTGGGGAAGAAATTAGTCGTCCAATTGATGATGTAATTGCTGAAATTGTGGGTCTTGCTGAGTTAGGCGTAAAAGAAATAAATCTTTTAGGTCAGAATGTGAATGCCTACTGTGGTCCGGTACATGCAGGCGGCACAGCTGACCTCGCCACGCTGATTTACTATGTGGCAGCAATTGATGGAATTGAACGGATACGCTTCACAACATCTCATCCTAGTGAATTTACCGAACCATTGATTCGTGCTTATGCTGAGGTCAAAGAATTAGCAAGTTATCTGCATTTGCCAGTACAAAGTGGATCAGATCATATCTTGCAGCTTATGAAACGCGGTTATAAGGCATCTGATTACATTGCAAAAATAGAGGCGCTTAAAGAAAGTCGTCCGGGAATTTCTATCTCCTCTGACTTTATTGTTGGGTTTCCGGGTGAAACTGCGGAAGACTTTGATGCTACTCTGAATCTAATAAATAAAGTGGGCTTTGATCAGTCATTTAGTTTTATCTATAGTCCGCGTCCAGGAACACCTGCGGCAACTGTGGAAGATCATATTTCTCGAGACGTTAAACAGCAGCGCTTGCAGCAGCTACAGAATTTAGTTAAGGAACAAGCAGGTATCATCAGTAGAAATATGATTGGAAAAGTCGAGACAGTTCTTGTTGAGAGGCTATCAAAAAAATCTTCGCGCGAGCTCGCAGGGCGAACGGAAAACAACCGTTGGGTTAATTTTGCCGGCAGCTCTTCACTGATTGGGCAGTTTGTAGATGTGCAAATTTCAGAGGCGTTGCCTAACTCATTGAGAGGACGTCTTTTAAGTGATCAGGATGAGCAGTTCGTTGCCTGAAGTATCTCAGGAGAGTGATTCTCTGGACGTAGTTCTCGCACCTGAGGACCATCATCGTATGGCTAATTTATGCGGACAATTTGATGAACATTTGCGTCAGATTGAACGAGGACTAAATATACGCATAAAAAATCGAGGGAATCATTTCAGGCTTGATGGGACATTGAAATCGACTGAAGTAGGACGAGATGTGTTAGAAGAGCTGTTTTCCTTAACTGAAGTTGAGGAGATTGATCCAGAGCGTATCCATCTCTGTTTGCAGGAAAATGCTAGAGCGGACCGTGAAACTCGCCAAGAGAGTATGGTTTTTCGTACGAGAAGGCGAGATGTTCGTGCAAGGGGTTCTCATCAGAGCGCCTATGCAATGGCTATGAGATCTAAAGATCTAACATTTGGTATTGGTCCAGCGGGCACTGGAAAAACTTATCTTGCTGTAGCAGCTAGTGTAGAGGCTTTAGATACAGATGCGGTACGTAGGATTGTTTTAGTTCGACCCGCTGTCGAAGCAGGAGAGAGACTTGGTTTTCTTCCAGGTGACATGTCTCAAAAGGTTGATCCTTACCTAAGACCAATGTATGACGCTCTTTATGAGATGATGGGATATGAGCGGGTTGGGCGCCTCATCGAGCGTAATGTTATTGAGATAGCACCACTTGCCTTTATGCGCGGTCGTAGCCTTAATGAGTCTTTCATCATTTTAGATGAAGCGCAGAACACAACGGTCCAGCAGATGAAAATGTTTCTCACCAGAATTGGATTTGGCTCGAGAGCGGTTGTCACTGGAGATGTGACCCAGACTGATTTGCCTAAGGGCCTGGAATCTGGTTTGAAACATGCTAATCGTATTTTGCAGGATGTTGTAGGCATAAAGTTTGTTCATTTTGATCCTCAGGATGTAGTTCGACATCGGTTGGTGCAGAAGATTGTTGAAGCCTATAGCAGAGACCAAGGTTAGAATGGTTCGCATAAGATAATGAAGGCTTCAGAATAAGGGGTCTCTCTGGAAATTATTATTCAAAACGCTGATCAATCTACAAAGATCCCGCTTAGTGAAAAAATCAAAGACTGGGTTCAATGTGTGTTGGGCAAGGAACGATCTGGCGAACTCACTGTGCGTATTGTTGGTGAGACTGAGAGTGCTGCACTTAATGAGCGGTTTCGTAATGTTATGGGAGCCACAAACGTTCTAGCTTTTCCCTATGATAAAAGTCCTTATGAAGGGTCTAAAGAGACAGATTTAATTGGTGATCTGGTTGTTTGCGCGCCAGTTCTTGAGCGCGAGGCTGTTGCACAGGGCAAGGCTTTATCAGCTCATTGGGCGCATATTTTGATTCATGGATCTTTACATCTCATTGGGTATGATCACCAAAATATTGAGGATGCACAGGCTATGGAAGACAGGGAAAGGGACCTGCTAGGTTCCTTGGGTTTCGAAGATCCCTATGATTTTTCAGAATAATACCTTGCAAGGCGTGTTACAGGATTGCAAGATAGTCCTTACCGATGTCCGAAGATTTACCTCCCAGTAGCGACAATTCCGGCAAGTCCGGTTGGTGGTCGCGTCTATTTCATAGAGGAAGTGAAGAAGCTCATGTGCGAGCAGATGTTGTTACGTACTTAACAGAGGCTCGCCGCAGCAATCTACTAGCCGCGGAGGAGCATGCCATGCTCCATGGTGTCTTGAATGTATCTGAGACCCAGGTTCGTGACATTATGGTTCCACGTTCACATATGGTGGTACTGGACTTAGACGATCCTCCTGCAAAGTTACGGGACATAATTATTGAGTCGGGTCATTCAAGGTTTCCCGTAATCGGAGATGGCCGTGACGAAGTGGTGGGTATTCTTTTAGCCAAAGATCTTCTACGACATTTGGTTGAAAGCAACTCAAGCAAGACATTTGACGTAAAAGAATTGCTTCGACCTGCAGTGTTTATACCAGAGAGCAAACGTCTTAATGCATTACTTACACAGTTTAGAGAAAGCCATAATCACATGGCAATTGTGGTAGATGAGTATGCGGGAGTAGCAGGCCTTGCTACGATTGAAGATGTACTTGAGCAGATAGTTGGGGATATTGACGACGAGCATGACGCAGAGGAGGCTGAATACATCAATGATCAGGGGGATGGCCGATTTATTGTGCTTACTCTAACAAGAATTGATGAATTTAATGAGTATTTTAATGTCGGTTTTTTAGATGATGAGTATGACACTTTGGGAGGGCTTATCATGCATGAATTAGGTCGATTACCTAGACGCGGGGAGGCATTAGATTTTTCCGGCTTCCGATTTTGTGTCTTGCGAGCTGACCGCCGTCGGATTCACTCCCTTGAAGTTAGCAGAGTTTCCAGTGTCGATACTGATTAGGTATAAAACTCTCATTCGGCGTGCGCCTTAGATACAAATATAAACTCCTAGCATCATTTTTGGCTGGATCATTCCTGCCGCTAGCTTATTCACCGTTTGATTTTTTTTGGATTGCTCCGCTGTGTTATGCCGTCCTCTTCTATAGTTGGAGTGCGCTGTCACCATCACGGACTTTTTGGTGTGGATTCTCTTTTGGTTGTGCTAGTTTTTTTTCAGGCATCCACTGGGTATATGTAAGCATCCATGATTTTGGTCAGTTACACCCTTTTGCTGCTGCTGGACTGACTTTAGCATTAGTTATCATTCTTGCTTGTTACATCGCTCTAACAGGATGGATTTCAGCTTACTGGTTTCCTAATGATGGTCCTTGCGCATGGTTAGTCGTTTTTCCAGCTGCTTGGGTATTGGTGGAATGGTTGCGTGGCTGGTTTTTGAGTGGGTTTGGATGGCTATCTGCAGGATATAGCCAGACGGATTCTTGGCTTATCGGATTTGCCCCGATCGGTGGAGTCTATCTCATATCATGGATGGTTTTGTTGACTGCTGGATCCATTTTGTGTGTAGCCACTTGTGCTTCTAGAAAGAGAATAGTTGTAGCATCTTGTCTGGCTATACTTTGGGCTATTGGTCTTCTTTTAAGCAAGTTTTCATGGGGAGACCCTACGGGCAGACTTCTTACGGTATCTCTTGTACAGGGTGCAGTGCCACAGCATTTAAAGTGGCAGCCAGAGCAGCTCGATCCAACCCTAGAACTTTACCAGCGGTTGACCGAAGACAGCGCCGGAAGTCGTTTGATACTTTGGCCAGAAGCCGCAATTCCCGCGCTCTACAATACAGTCGAAGGCTTTCTTGAGGGAGTGCATGATAGGGCTGCAGAACTTGGTGGTACAGTAGCACTTGGAATTCTGAGGGATAGTCCAGAGGGCGGATCTCTCCAAAATTCTTTAGTGGTCCTTGGTGAGGACCCTCGTTTTTATATCAAACGTCATCTTGTTCCCTATGGTGAAGTATTCCCAGTTCCGAGCTTTATGAGACGATGGTTACGTCTAATGAATTTACCTTATACAGACATAGTAGCTGGCGAACCAAACCAGCTGCCGCTTGAGATTGCAGGAGAAAAAGCTGCTGTTACCATATGTTATGAAGATTTGTTTGGTGCAGAGCAGCTCCACTATTTTCCTGAAGCATCATTGATAGTTAACGTAAGTAATGACGCATGGTTTGGAAATACGATAGCGCCTCATCAGCACTTGCAAATAGCTCGGATGAGATCTGCTGAGGTTTCTCGCTATACCTTGCGGGCTGCGAATACAGGCATATCAGGTGTTATTGATCCCCGAGGACAAGTGGTGGCAAATTTACCTCAGTTTGAACCAAATGTATTAAAAACCGCAATACAGGGATATACGGGGAAAACACCCTATGTAATATGGGGAAATTATCTTGTTGTTATTGGTGCGTTGATGGTGCTATTTGCTCAATTTCTAGTTACGAAATTTATAATTCGACCTGACACATAAATTGATCGATTTAGTTTTTGATTAGCAAGATGTCTTGCTACATTCCCATCATTTTTAGCAATAGTTAACGCTTCTTCTTCGGTGGCATCACTAGGAATTGATATACGACTACGCATCTTTCCATTGACTTGCACGCTTACTTCAACAGTATCGCTTTTTAAATATTTCTCATTAAATTCTGGCCATTTCATATAGGCAACTGATTCAGTATTACCAAGTTTTTCCCATAGCTCTTCTGCTATATGTGGTGCAAGAGGGGAGAGCAATAACACAAAGTTATTCGCAATTTCTCGTGGTAACGCATTCCATTTGTTAGCAGTATTAACGAATTCCATTAGCGCAGAAATTGCGGTATTAAATCTTAGTTCTTGAATATCATTTGTCACTTTCATAATGGTTTGATGTAAAACTTTCAATTGTTCTGTGGTTGGCGTGGTATCACAAACGGTTTTACTTAGCTGAGCACTATTTTCAACATCTACCAATAATCTCCATACTCGGTTTAGGAAACGATAGGTGCCTTCGACACCACGCGTGCTCCAGGGTTTTACCTGTTCCAGAGGACCCATAAACATTTCATACAACCGAAAAGCATCCGCTCCATATGCTTCAACTACCTCATCAGGGTTTACTACATTACCTCGGCTCTTGCTCATCTTATGGGCACGAGCGTCCACCTTAATACTTGCATCATCGATAAGTACAAAGCGCTCACCGTCTTTTTTCACATCATCTGCGCCGATTACTACACGTTTAACCTCAGCTCCGGTGCGACTATCTTGGTTAGAGCTTACGAAATCAGCGGAGATTGGAAGGTTATTTCCATCTTCAAATTTTGCATACTCAAGCTCTCCCAAGATCATTCCTTGGTGAACAAGTTTCTTAAAAGGTTCTGATGTGGTGATGATGCCTGCATCGAATAGAACTTTATGCCAAAAACGCGCATATAAAAGATGAAGAACTGCATGCTCGGCTCCACCCACATAAAGATCTACGGGCATCCAGTAATTTTCAGATTCCTTAGCTACAAGCTCATTATTATTTTTTGGATCGAGGAACCTCAGGTAGTACCAGCATGAACCAGCCCACTGTGGCATGGTATTAGTTTCTCTCAGTGCTGGTTTGCCTGTATCGGGATCGGTTATCTCCAACCAGTCAACGGCTGTTGAGAGAGGTCCTTCCGCTTTACCGCTTGGCGCAAAGTCTTCTAATGCAGGAAGAAGAACCGGCAAATTTTCGTCTGCTATCGTTTTTGCTTTGCCATTAGCGAAAAGGATAGGGAAAGGTTCCCCCCAATAGCGTTGTCGAGAGAATAGCCAGTCTCGGAGCTTATAATTAATTTTACGAATACCGTGCCCTTGTTCTTCCAGCCAATCAATCATTTTGGCTTTTGCTATTTGTATATCTAGGCCATTTAGGAACCCACTATTAATGGCAGGGCCGTCGCCTGTATATGCCTCTCCGTCAAAGTCAGATGGGGGTTCTACTGTGCGAATGATTGGCAGAGAATGGGTTTCAGCGAATTCCCAATCTCTCTGATCTTCACCAGGTACAGCCATTATGGCGCCAGTACCATAACCAGCGAGTACATAGTCAGCCACCCAGATTGGAATTTCTTGGTTATTCGCAGGGTTGATTGCAAAGGCCCCAGTGAAAATACCCGTTTTTTCTTTTTGAAGATCTGTACGTTCTAACTCGCTTTTGCGAGCAGCACTTAGACGATAAGAATCCACCTGTTTTTTTTGGTTCTTTGTGGTTATTAATTTTACGAGTGGATGTTCTGGAGCAAGCACCACATAAGTGGCACCAAACAGTGTGTCAGGCCTAGTAGTGAAAACTTGGATTTTTTTGTTTGTAGTCATGAGTTGAAACTCAATTTCTGCGCCTTCGCTACGACCGATCCAGTTGCGCTGCATTTCTTTAGTGCTATGTGGCCAATCAAGGTTATTGAGGCCATCTAGAAGTTCGTCAGCATACTCAGTGATACGCAGTACCCACTGTTTTAGGGGACGCCGTTCGCAGGGGTGCCCACCTACTTCTGATTTCCCATCAATAACTTCCTCATTCGCAAGTGTCGTGCCAAGTTCTGGGCACCACCAGACAGGTTTTTCTTCTTGGTAGGCTAGACCTCGCTCAAAAAGTTTTTTAAATATCCACTGAGTCCATTTGTAATAGGCAGGGTCGGTCGTATTGATTTCTCGACTCCAATCATAAGAGAACCCTAAACTTTTTAGTTGTTCACGAAATCGATTGATATTACGTTGCGTAGTGATGCTTGGATGTGTGCCTGTCCGACGCGCATACTCTTCTGCAGGCAAACCAAACGCATCCCAGCCAATAGGGTGGAGCACATTGTATCCACACATGCGTTTATAACGCGCTATGATGTCAGATGCCGTATAGCCTTCGGGGTGACCCACATGAAGGCCATCGCCACTGGGATACGGAAACATGTCGAGAACATAGAATTTTGGAAGTGTTCGATCAAAATCATCTGGTATATGGAAGGTCTGATTCTCTTCCCAGTAATTTTGCCACTTAGTCTCGATTTTTTTGAATGGATACACTGCCATGCTAAAAATCCTCTCCAGAGGAATTAAACTGTCTTTTTTGTTGCTGGTTTGGTTGGACCAATATCTATACTGTCGGATGATCTTTGCAAACTCAGTTAGAATCAAGCTGTATGAAAGCCTTAAGTTTACTTCGTAAGCATGCCAACAGGGTCAAATGGCCCCATTTGCTAGTGCTTAGTCTTACAGCTTTGATTGTGAGTGGTTGTGGATTTCAGTTAGAAGGTTCCCGTGCCCTACCTATTTCTATTGCTAAAACCTATATTGATACACCTAAACCTTACACTGAGCTTTACGATAGCTTAAGAGACGCTCTTAGGGGTCGTGGTGCTGAGGTAGTTGAGTCACGGCAGGAGGCAGGGGCTATACTACGAATTCTTGAGGATTCAAGTGGTCAACGGATATTATCTGTTTCCGCAAGAAATACGCCGCGTGAGTATGAGGTTTTCTATTTAATAACTTTTTCACTTGAATCAGAGGATTCAAGTCTCATTGAAAATGAAACTCTTATTGTTACCCGAAGCTACACATATGATGCAATGCAAGTTTTAGGTATGAGCACAGAGGAACAAATTTTACGAGAATCACTGGCGCAAGATTTGGCCCGCCAAGTTTTGCGCTTGATAGAGGTTAAGCGGCCAGTTGTGTCAATGACACCAAGCTGATTGCTAGATCTAGTGATTTTTCGATGATTCCATGAGTTGCTCTGAACTTCAAATGTTGGACTTGCTGAGCGTGCATAAACTTCTTAACGCTTACGGCTTAGAATTAATTGAAGTTGATACTGGAGCCAGCATCCCTGCGTCCTACTGGGGAGAGCCAGAAGCAGGCCTTGCTGGGAGATGTATATTCGTTCGACCTGATACCCCATCTCATTCTTTACTTCATGAAACCGCACATTATGTATGCATGTCAGAAAAGAGACGCTTAAACCTTTGGAGAAATGCTGGTGGTAGCACCGAGGAAGAGAATGCGGTGTGTTTTCTACAAATAATTCTAGCGGATTATCTGCCAGGGCTTGGAAGACAAAAACTTATTGATGATATGGACGAGTGGGGTTACACATTTCGCGAAGGGAATACGAACAACTGGTTTAATGGAGATGGGCATAGCGCCCAGGAGTGGCTTCTGATGATGAACATCATTGATACCAAAGAAAGGCCGACTTGGCACTTACGAGACTCTGCTTAGATTGAATTTTATAATTTAGTGGGATTCGGCGAATCACCATATACGATGTCTGGATCAAATACTTTTTCGGTTTCTGTAAATTCAAGTTGTATTGGCTGTTTTGGTGTCCCTAATGGAATGCGCCGGTAGAAGCAGGATCGGTAGCCAACGTGACAGCTCGCACCACCGTTCACATTTACCTTAAGCCAAACGCAATCTTGATCATCATCTATCATGAGTTCACACACTTTTTGCACAAGACCACTAGTGCTTCCTTTATGCCAAAGCACGCCGCGACTCCTGCTAAAGTAGTGAGCCTCGCCAGTTTCAATAGTTAGTTTAAGTGCTTCAGCATCCATGTATCCCTGCATAAGCAATTCGCCCGAGTCATAATCAGTTGTTACTGCTGGAATAAGCCCGTCATTATCAAATTTAGGCGCAAGCTGAATACCTTCTTCTACTTGCTCGACGCTCAATCTTGAGCTGAATACCTTTGTCATCAGATACTGTCCCCAAAAACATTAATTAACAATTATAGGCCACATAGAGCATGAGCTAACCTTTAGTAGAGGTATCATAGCCATCTGTAGTTAAAAATCAGAAAATATTTATATCTAAATGGCTTTGATCCTCCACAATACGCTGACACGACGACGTGAACGGTTTAAACCAGAGAATCCTGAACGGGTGACAATGTATGTTTGTGGCCCAACGGTGTACAACTTTGCCCATATTGGCAATGCTAGACCTCCAGTGGTTTTTGACGTTCTTGCTAGGTTGCTACGTCGCACATATCAGCTTATTTACGTTCGTAATGTAACGGATGTTGATGACAAGATTAATGCTGCAGCTAAAGATGAAGGCATAGGAATCAATGAGTTAACAAATCGTTATCTTGATGCCTATCATGATGATATGGCCTTGCTAGGCGTCTTGCCGCCAGATATTGAACCAAAGGTTACTGAACATATACCAGAGATTATTTCACTCATAAAGAGACTGATAAAATCTGGTTTTGCATATGTTGCTGAGGGCCATGTGTTGTTTTCGGTTACGAGTTTTGACTCATACGGCATTTTATCTGGCCGAGATCAGGAAGAATTAATCGCAGGCGCTCGAGTTGAAATTGCTCCATATAAGAAAAACCCAGCAGATTTCGTGCTTTGGAAGCCTTCACATAAAGATGGTGTAGGGTGGGATAGTTCCTGGGGATATGGCAGGCCTGGTTGGCATGTGGAGTGTTCTGCCATGGTAGAGGCTCACTTGGGTAATACAATTGATATCCATGGAGGCGGATTAGACTTAGTGTTTCCTCATCATGAGAATGAGACTGCCCAGAGCACCTGTGTACATGGAGGAGAAGCATACTGTCGCTATTGGGTACATAACGGACTCATAAATATTGAAAGCGAAAAGATGTCTAAATCCCTTGGTAATGTACTCTTGGTTAAAGACCTTTTAATGGAGGCACCAGGTGAAGTAGTGCGTTTAGGGCTTTTGACGGCGCACTATCGTCAGCCTCTAGATTGGAGTTCTTCAGTACTGGAAGATGCTCAGCAAAAGCTTGACCGAATGTACGGCGCTTTGCGTGAGGCAGGTTTAACTGGTACCCAGCTAGGTCAATCTAATATTCCTCCTCCACAGGCGGTTGTTGAAGCGCTAGAAGATGACTTAAACTCGCCCAAGGCTTTGGCTGAGATTTTTAATCTAGCAAGAGAAATTAACCGTGAGACGGATGTAAAAAAACGCAAAGAGCTTGCGCTAGCAATGAGATCTGGCGGATGGTTACTCGGGCTTCTCCAAGCAGACCCTGAATCATGGTTTATTACGGCTCAGTCTTCTGATGTTCTGGATGAGGATGCGATCAATATTTTAATTAAGAATCGGGAGTCTGCACGCAAGACTGGAGATTTTGGTGAAGCAGACCGCATTAGAGATGAACTAGGAAGTAATGGCGTCACCATTGAAGATAGCGCCACAGGGACTCGCTGGCGGCGGGCTCGCTAGGGGTTATTTATAGTGTCAAAAATCTTCTCTATGCTATTAATAAGCGTCGTTCGTCTTTATCAGCTGATTGTGTCTCCATTGATAGGTAAATCATGTCGCCATACTCCAACTTGTTCAGCTTACTCTATTGAGGCTATTAAACGTTTTGGGCCCTTAAAAGGCGGATGGCTTACTGTTAAGCGTGTTTCTAAGTGTAATCCTTGGAGCACTTCTAGCTACGATCCAGTTCCTGGACTGAAAATAGATGACGCCTCTTGATAGGCTGTAATATGAGGACAGAGAGTTGAGCATCGATAAAAATATAATTGATATAATTTGTTGTCCAGTTACACGGTTACCTATGGAGCTTATGCCTGAAGAAAAACTTCATAAGCTTAATAAGCTAATTCAAGACTCTAAACTTGTTAGTCGTGATGGGACCGTCTTGATTGAAGAGCTGCGAGAAGCTCTTATTACCTGTGATGGAAAACTTGCTTACCCTATTGAGAATGGAATTCCAATTCTCTTAGAAGGCCAAGGAATTATGCTTTCGCAGCTCGAGAGTGTGTGAAACTTAACGCACAAGATCTGACTAACCACCTATCTAGGGAGTTGGCATCCGTGTACCTGATTGCTGGAGATGAACCTTTATTGGTTTCTGAAGCATTACGGGAAATTCATGCTCGTGCCATCCAGGCTGGTTTTGAGAATCGTGAGCAACATATTGTTGATAAGAGTTTTAGATGGGTTGACCTAGAAGCTGGTATGCAGAATCTCTCGTTATTCTCAAGCAAACGTATAGTTGAGCTAAGATTGCACAAGCCACGCCCAGGTGACCAAGGATCACGTACTATGCGTGCGATTGTGGAGCGGTCGGATCCAGATAGTTTGTTGCTCATAGCAACAACTAAGCTAGATAAAGCTGCGAGCAATAGTGTATGGGTTAAGTGTATTGAAAAACATGGAGTCGTAATTCAAATTTGGCCTATTGATAGGGCAAGATTTCCAGGTTGGATTCGCCAACGGGCGAAGGTATCAGGCCTTGATATGAGTGTTTCTGCATCAGAACTTCTAGCAGGACGTGTAGAAGGTAACCTGCTTGCAGCGGACCAGGAATTACAAAAACTATTTATGTTATTGGGCGAGGGTAAAGTCAGTGAAGATATCGTATTGGAGTCAGTTGCTTCAAATACACGGTTCGATGTTTTTAGACTTACAGATGCCATGCTAGCTGGCGATGCTAAACGGACCATGAAGGTCTTATATGGCTTGCGTACAGAGGGTATACAGCCTGCCCTAGTACTATGGGCAATTAGCCGTGAATTATGTCTTTTGGCGCGTCTAAAAGTTGCATCCCTTAACGGAGAAAAAGAAGTGGTGGCGATGCAGCGCAACCAGGTGTGGCGCACTCATCAGCCTCTTGTTAGAAAGGCATTGAAGCGTTTTGAGATTAAGGAATTGACACGCCTCATCACCCGTGCCTCTGAGGTTGATAGAGTCATAAAAGGCGTGTTGAAAGGAGAGCCTTGGAATGAATTAATAAATTTCCTAATGGAGGCGTTATTACCCAATCCTCAACAAAAGAACAAAGCACCCTGGCGGGCTACATAATAAAATATGAATTCAATCGGAATTTTTGGCGGGACTTTTGATCCAATTCATAATGGACATTTGAGGATTGCTCTAGAAGCACTTGAAGAATTATCATTGTCGGCCGTCCATTTTATTCCCTGTGGTCAATCACCACTTCGTAGCGAGCCTACTGCAGCAAATGATATGCGGCTGAGGATGGTAAAAGCTGCAGTTGAAGAGGAAGAACGTTTTATTGTGGATACGCGTGAGATGAAGAGAGGCGGGCCCTCTTATACTTTCGATACTCTTGTTGGATTAAGGGATGAGTATAAAGAGAGTTCAATGTGTCTTTTCCTTGGAATGGATGCTTTCCTTAGCCTCCCTAGGTGGCATCGTTGGAAGGAGCTTATAGATCTTGCTCATATTGTTATTGCTCATCGTCCAGGGTGGAAGGCACCAACTGAAGGCCCTCTGGGAGCTTTTGTACGAGAGCACCTTGCGGAGAGCTCTCAGGATATAGTGACAAAACGTGAGGGAAGTCTATTTGTTTTACCAGTGACACAGTTAGAAATTTCTGCGACTAAACTTAGGTCGTCCATTCGATTGGGACTTGACCCAAAGTACCTTGTTCCTGAAAGTGTTAGAGCTATTATCAAAGAAACGGAATGCTATGCATAAAGACCTATCTACAACCCAGATCACTAGTACTGAACTTAGTACTATAGCTGTAGAATCATTAAATGAGCTGAAAGCCCAATCAGTTAAGTGTATGGATGTTCGCCATCTAACTTCTATGACTGATTTAATGATACTTGCCACTGGTCGTTCGGGTCGACATGTTCGTGCGTTAGCAGATTCTGTCATTGAATCTTGCAAACTTGTAGGACAAAGACCTTTAGGTCTAGAGGGAAAAGATACTGGTGAGTGGGTTTTAGTGGATCTTTCGGATGTTGTGGTTCATGTGATGCTTCCGAAGGTGAGAGAGTTTTATGATCTCGAAAAGCTTTGGGATATTGCACCATGATGCAGATAGATTACCGTGATTTTTTAAGCTTCGAGTTATGCTAATTTAGAAATAGAGCAATTGTTAATTCGTCTAATAGCCGTTGGAAAACGTCAGCCAGACTGGGTTAATGATGGTTATCAAGAATATGCTAGACGATTAAAGGGGCCCTGTAGGCTCGAACTTACTGAAATTTCTCCAGGCCAACGATCTCGGAGTGTCTCGTCTAGTAAGGCTAAAGCTCTGGAAGGACAGCGTATTTTACGAGCTATACCAACTCAGTCCCATGTAGTAGCTCTAGCTGTAGACGGAGAAGCTTGGTCAACTCCTAAGCTTGCATTAAAACTAGCTCAGTGGACCACACAAGGCTCGGTAATATGTTTGCTTGTTGGTGGAGTAGATGGTTTCGAGACAGATGTTTTGAAGCGTGCAGATGAACTCTGGTCACTATCTCCCTTAACTCTTCCGCATGGACTGGTTCGCCCAGTAGTAGCTGAGGCTCTTTATCGAGGATGGAGCTTGACTCAGGGGCATCCCTATCATCGTGGATGATAGGGATCAATTAGAAAGGCCCTATGCACCTTTGATTGAGCATAAGTAACTCGTATAGTCTGTTGAGAGAAAAGGGGTTTATGTGCCTTGCCTTTTCAGTTTCTATGCGTGAGGTGTGAGTTCTACGTGTTATGAGAGAAGAGGTTCTAATAAATTCGTCACCCCAAGAAGTGCGAGCAGCACTGCTTGAGAATGGCATATTGCAGGAGGTGCTAGTCGAACGAACTAGTCGGCGAGGATTGGTTGGTAATATATATAAGGGTCGCGCGTCTAGAGTTCTTCCCGGTATGCAGGCAGCTTTCATTGAGTTAGGTCTTCAGAGATCGGGATTTCTACATGTATCCGATATCACTCTTAATTCAGATCAGGAAGCGCAAGATCATAACCTCAACGCTAATATAGATACTCTACTAAAAGAGGGTGACGAGTTGGTTGTTCAAGTCTTGAAGGACCCTCTAGGTACAAAAGGCGCAAGGCTTACAACGCGGATCACAATTCCATCCACGTACCTTGTCATGAGCCCTTATGGTAAGGGAATTGGTGTTTCCTCTCAGATTTTAGATGATCAGGAGCGTGAACGGCTACGCCAAATCACAGAAGATCTGACGGCCTCCAATTTAAATGATTCAGGTTACATAGTGAGGACTGCTGCAAAGGGAGCAACTACGGAAGCATTAAGGGATGACATACAGTTTCTACAAAAGCTCTGGACAACTATCGTGGATACCACAGGGAATGTTGAATCTGAAAAGCTTATTTATGAAGATCTTTTGCTCCCATTACGGTTGCTACGCGATCTTCTTGGTTCAGACATAGAAAGGGTTCGAGTTGATTCGGAGATAATGTTCGATAAAGTGATGGATTTTGCAGACTGCTTTATGCCGCAAATATCGCATGTAATAGAGCATTATTCTGATGACCGTCCCATTTTCGATTTGTATGGCATCGAGGATGAAATTGAGCAAATTTTAGACAAAAAAGTATCCTTAGAATCTGGTGGATATTTGGTTATCGAGCAGACTGAGGCTATGACAACTATTGATGTGAATACGGGCGCATTTATCGGGCACAATAACCTTGAGGATACGAGTTTCCGAACAAATCTGGAAGCAGTAGACGTGATTGCTAGGCAGTTGAGACTGAGAAATATAGGAGGCATTATCATTATTGATTTCATCGATATGCTAGAGCGCAAACATCGTGACCAGGTCTTCCAAGCATTCTTAAAAGGCATCTCTAGTGATCACGCGAAGACTCAGATAATGGATTTTTCATCTTTGGGTTTAGTGGAAATGACTAGAAAGAGAACTCGTTCAAGTTTAGAGCGCGTTCTATGTGAGACTTGTCCTAGTTGTACAGGTAGAGGATTCATTAAGTCCCCAGAAACTGTGTGCTATGAGGTCTTCAGGGAAATACTTCGACAACATATGCAGTTTAGTTTTCAGGAGTTGCTGGTTTTAGCGAGACCAGAGGTGATAGAAATGTTGCTCAATGAAGAGTCGGCAAGCGTAACTGAACTCGAAGAATTCGTAAGCGCCCCCATTCGCTTACAGAGCGAAAGTTTTCACTCACCAGATCAGTTCGATGTGGTTTTGATATAGATGATTTTAGATAACGTGAGAAATAGTGAAAAAATTAGCTAAAACTTTCTTTGTTCTTGCTGGGGCGGTGTCAATCTTAACCCTGATTAGTTTGGTGCTTCATCGTTTGATTGCCACTAATTTGCCTGATTATCAGGTTGAGATAGAGGCTTGGGCAAGGCAAGAGTTAGGAATCTCTGTTCAATTCACGGGGTTGAATGCGCGATTCGGTATTCTAGGCCCAGAGTTGATATTGCATGATGCTAGGGTTAGTGCAATAAGTAGCGCGGAAGATTCAATACTTAGTGCTCGTCAAGTACAATTGGATGTGAGCGCATTCGCTTTGTTAATGCAACGTCAGCTAGAAATTAGTCGCCTCACGCTACATGGCACTTCACTGGCTGTTGAACGAGCTTTTGATGGAAATCTACGGCTTCAGAATATCCCTGATAATGATTTCGACACTACGTTTTTGCCTGAAGATATACCCCCTATAGAAATCATTATTATGGATAGTAGTGTCACGTATGAGGATCAAATCCTTGATGTCGCATGGGGATTTCAAAATGTACGAGTCGAATTTTCTAAATCTTTAGATGGAATTGCTTTGGAAGCAAGAGCTGAGGCCCCAGCTGAGCTTGGTGGGCTTGTTGAGGTTTCGGTGGAGGTTGGTTTATTGGACGGCCGGACTCAAAGTGAGCGGAATTGGAGATTATTTGGAGAAATACGCGATCTTGATTTGGCTGTACTTCCTACACTGATTTCTGAGCCAAAACTTTCATCAGTAGTCGGTGTAGGTGATGTTGATGTTTGGTTGGATATGACAGGTTCCCATGCAAATCAGGGCACTATGCAGTTGGCACTTACTGACGTTAGTCTTAGAAATGATGAGATTGCAGACTATGATAGTTTTGGTCTTACCGCAGAGTGGGTTCGGCTAGAAAATGGTTGGACACTTTCTATTAATAATCTAGATTTAAGTCGTAGTGGGCGCTCATGGCCTGCTAATGTCAGTATTGATGCTCGTGTTATCAACGATGAAGACGGGTTCAGAGATATTGAACTTAATACTGGATTTCTGCAGTTAGAGGATATCTCTCCTCTACTTGCTGTAGTTCCAGAATCTGATTGGGTTAGTGTTTGGGAAGGGTTCATGCCGTACGGTCAGCTTGTTGAAGTTGATTTTTCTTTAGGTCTTGGCCCAGACGCTCAATGGGACTATTCCATATCTAGTGCATTCAATGATATTGGAATTTTTCCAAATGGACAGTGGCCTGGACTAACAAACCTATCAGGAGCGGTCCGTGCAGATTCTCGCAGCGGACGGCTTAGTGTTACGGGTGAGGATGCTCTAATAGAATCGCCTGTTCTTTTCCCAGACATTATTCAGGCTACTGAGCTATCAGGCGTAATAGATTGGTGGCAGGGAGAAAATGCCTTAAGGGTGGCTAGTAAGGATTTTATTGTTAATGTTTATGATGCTCTCAGTGAGACTTCCATAGACCTTATTTATCCGTGGGACCATAGTTCACCTATCCTTGAGTTAGCATCCAGCATTGATAATTTCAACCTGAATTCCATGGCGACCTACCTTCCTAAAGGCGTTATGTCCCCGAACGTATACCAATACTTAGGAGAGTCAATCTCTGGAGGGCAGATTCGACATGGAGATATTGATCTTTCCGGACCAATACGCGCATTTCCCTTCGATAATGGGGATGGGTTATTTAAGGTTCGGCTACAGATTGAAGATGGCTCAATGAACTATATGGCGGACTGGCCTTCTGCAGAAGAGTTAACAGGGACGCTTGAGTTTCTAAATGCAGGATGGTCTGCGCAAGGTTCTGGACGAGTACTTGGTAACGAAACTGAAGACCTTATCGTTGGTATTGAGGATTTTCGCAACCCTATCTTAACTGTGGCAGCTCAGACAACGGGACCACTTGATGATGTACTACGCTTCTTGAATGAAGCACCTCTTGTTGCACAACAGTTAGGCCCTGACCTTGCCCGTCTATCGGCTCAGAATGGAGTCGGTAATGTTGAATTTAATCTTAGCCTACCTTTACGTAACCCTTCGGATTACATACTGGATACGAGGTTAGATATCGTTGATGGTGAAATTTCAATAATGGGTTTTAGGCCAACTGCTGAAGATATAAATGGTGTCTTGGTCTTGCGAGATAGGGTATTGAGTGGAGAAGAAATAGAAGCAACTTTTTTGGATGGACCTCTGATGGCATCAGTGAGCCTTTCAGATGATCCAGGTTATTTTGCTAATATTTCTTTTGATGGACAGATAGATATTCAAATGCTGCATGAAGCGTTTGATATTCCATTTGATGGATACTTAGAGGGAAATACACATTGGCAGGGGAATCTTTTCTTGCCCTCGTCAACTTATACGCAAGTTAGAAGAGAGCCTCTTAGGGTTAGCGTTGGGTCTACGTTATCAGGTGTACAGTTTGATCTGCCGAAACCTTTAAATAAATCTTTTAATGATTCAACTAGTCTGCAGTTAGATTTTATTTTTTCAGAATTTGATCGTTTGGATGTGAGTGGACATTTTGGAGCTGAGCGGCGTTTTGCTCTTAGCTTTCGAAATCAGAGCGGTAATTTTTCATTCCGACGTGGAACTGTTTACTTTGGTGGAGGCTATCCGTTTTTGCCTCAGAGGGATGGTTTGGTTGTTAACGGAGTATTAGATGACTTGCGGCTGGAAGAATGGTGGAGTTTTCTCGATGGAGAAGCTCATGCAGGTCCACTCTCAGCTCTTCTCTTAGGCGTAGATCTTGAGATAGCCGATCTTACTGTTTTTGGTCAACGTCTTGGTTTTTCTAATGTGCTGCTCCGACAGGATCCTGTCCGATGGCGACTTGAAATAGATAGTGAGCCAGTTGCGGGTATTATTACTCTTCCGATAGCGTTTATGAGTAGACCACAGATAATCGCTCAACTTGAGCGATTGAGCCTCTCAACAGAAGACTTTGTTTCTGATGCCAAGACGGATCCGCGGGATTTACCTGGGCTTGTTTTGGAGGTAAACGATTTTAGTTTTGGGACGAGGCAGTTTGGTAGTTTAATGGCTAATATTCAAACTGATGCACTAGGCTTGAATCTTGAGTCATTTGAGACAAAAGCAGAGAGTTTTACTATCAAAGGTAGTGGAAGCTGGTTGCAGGGTGGAGCAGGGCCTTCTACACAGCTTGCGCTAGCACTTTCAAGTACGGATGTGGCATTAACACTTCAACAATTATCCCTTGATCCTGTTGCTAACGCTTTTTCAGGTAATGCAGCGTTAAGCGTGAATTGGTTAGATGCTCCGTTTGCAGACTGGACACAGTCTATAAGTGGAGATGTAAGCCTTCAAATGGAGCGTGGCAGCATACTGGATTTAGAGCCGGGAGCTGGGCGATTAATGGGAATGATGAGTATTACAGCATTGCCCCGTCGCCTTGCATTAGATTTTCGTGAGTTCGACCGTGGATTAGTTTTCGATGAGGTAAGTGGTGATTTTCTTATTATTGATGGGAATGCTTATACCGATAACTTGTATTTAACCGGTCCAGTTGCAGATATTGGTGTGGTTGGCCGCACTGGGCTACATAATAAAGATTACCAGCAACAGGCTGTGGTGACTGCGGAGCCAGGGAAAATTTTACCGGCCATGGGATTTCTTGCTGGTCCCCAAATAGGCACCGCAGTTTTGATTTTTACACAAATATTCCAAGAATCTTTGAAGGGTATTGGGCGTGCTTCCTACTGCGTAACCGGTAGTTGGGAGAACCCCGCTGTTGAGCGTCTGACTCTCACCGAGTTGCAGGCAAATAAGCTATGTGCAGATCTTCCAGAAGGTACTGGGGTATTACAATAGTAGCTCAGCGTTATGACTAGCGTCTTTATAGTGGATCTAGCTATGATGAGCCTAATAGGACATAGCGCTTTATAGTATTTCAGTTCCTTTAGTATCAGAGATTTATATGCAGCCTGAACACCATGATTCTTCCTCATTAGATCAGCTTGATATGGTCTATGCCGAACTACTAGAGCCCACGGGTCTTCAGCTTAATGAAATTGACCATCATATTGGGGCGTTAATGGATCGGCGCCTTGATTATGCTGATATCTATTTTCAGTCCACTCGTTATGAAACATGGACCGTAGAGGACGGTATTGTTAAAGATGGTATGCATAGCGTCGAGCGGGGTGTAGGAGTCAGAGCTATTTGTGGTGAGAAAACTGGATTTGCTTATTCTGATGAGTTAGATGGGAAGTCCCTAGAAGATGCAGTTAAGGCTGCTAGAGAAATTTCTAAGAATCAAGGAAAGGGCCGCTATAAAGTCGCAACACGGGGCATAAGACGAGATCTTTACCCTGTTATTAATCCTTTAGTAAGTCTACAGGACGCAGAAAAAGTAGCGCTTCTCTCGGATTTAGATCGGCAAGTGCGTTCCTTGGATAACCGAATTATTCAGGTCACAGGAAGCCTTGCTGGAGTTTATGAAACGGTGCTTATACAGACCTCGGACGGTACGCTCGGCTTTGATATACGACCACTAGTTCGACTTAACGTTTCTGTGATTATGCAGAGTAAAGATGGTCGTCGTGAGCAAGGGTATGCGGGCGGCGGCGGGCGAGATAGTTTCACTCTTTTTACGGAAACAGACCGTATTCAAAACATTGCTCAGGAAGCAGTGCGTCAGGCCTCAGTGAATCTTGAGGCAATGCCCGCTCCTGCCGGTAATATGCCTGTAGTTTTGGGGCCAGGGTGGCCAGGAATTCTATTGCATGAGGCGATTGGTCATGGACTTGAAGGTGACTTTAATCGCAAAAAAACATCTGCTTTTTCTGATCGAATTGGAGAGAAAGTAGCATGTGATGAGTGTACTGTGGTGGATGATGGAACCTTGGTGGGGCGTCGTGGATCATTGGCAATTGATGATGAAGGGACCCCGACGAATTGCAATATATTAATAGAGGAAGGTGTATTGCGATCTTATATGCATGACAAATTAAACGCTCGCTTGATGAATACAGAATCCACTGGAAATGGGCGTAGAGAATCTTTCGCCTATCCGCCTATGCCAAGGATGACGAATACTTACATGCTCCCAGGCAAGCATGATCCACAGGAGATTATTGAGTCTGTTGATAAGGGAGTTTATGCTCCAAACTTTGGTGGAGGGCAGGTAGATATCACATCTGGAAGATTTGTTTTCTCTGCAAGTGAAGCATATCTAATTGAGAATGGAAAACTAACTACCCCTGTGAGGGGAGCTATGCTTACTGGAAATGGTCCAGATGTGTTAACAAAAGTTTCGATGGTTGGGTCTGATCTCGAACTTGATCCAGGTGTTGGTGTATGCGGGAAGGATGGGCAGTCTGTTCCTGTTGGAGTAGGGCAGCCCACACTGAGAATTGATTCTTTGACGGTAGGTGGAACTGAATCTTAAGGTTAAGGGCTGATTTTAAGTTGCCTTGTTGTCAGAATCATCTTTAGGCGGGCTAAGTGATTAAGAGTTCATTTAGTGTGGCTTTGGCGTAGGTAATCTTCTTTAAAAGATCTTCTCGTTTATTTGCAAGTAGGGTTAAGTGCCCTACTTTTCGGTTTAGCCGAGGTTTCTTACAGTAGTCATGGAGATGAGCCCCTGGAATTTTTAGAGCATCGGTGATGTTCGGCATAGTACCTATAAAATTTAGCATAGCAGCGTGTCCCCTTGGTTTTGTATCACCCAGAGGCAACCCTATTACGGCACGCAAATGATTTTCAAACTGACTAGTTTCGGCGCCCTCAATTGTCCAGTGCCCCGAGTTATGGACCCTGGGCGCCATTTCATTAGCCACTAGCCCCTGCTCGGTATGGAAAAATTCCACAGTTAAGACTCCCCTATAGTCAAATTTTTCCATAATTGAAAAAAGCCAGTTCTGTGCAGTATCTTGTAGTTCGGTATCTTCATAGGGTGCGATAGTTGTTCTGAGTATTCCATCCTTATGAAAGTTTTCCGAGAGCGGGTAACAGACAACCTCCCCATTCATCCCTCTAACCCCAATAAGGGAAAGTTCCCGTTGAAAATTAACCCAGCTCTCTGCAATGGCTGGCACATGCTTAAGATTGTCCCAGGCAGACTCTAGAGAACTATTGGAATCCACAACGTGCTGACTACGGCCGTCATAACCAAGACGCCGGGCCTTTAGAACAACGGGCCATCCGAGTTTTTTCTCAACAGATTTTAAATCTTCAGACTTATTGACTTGTACGTAGGTGGCGGTTGGGATTCCAATGCTTTCAAAAAGCTGCTTTTCTTTAAGGCGGTCCTGGGCTGTTGCGAGCGCTGTTATCTGTGGATAAATTTGCACGTTTGAACTAATGGACTTCAAGGCTTCTACTGAGATATTTTCAAATTCGTAAGTAACAATATCTACACCGGCAGCCAGAGAGTTAAGATGGTTTATGTTGTCTAGCTCACCAACATGCATCGTGCTGATGAGACCGGCTGGAGAGTTGCGGTCACTATCTAAAAATGTACAGTTTATGCCGAGTGGGTACCCTGCTAAAGCAAGCATGCGGCCTAGTTGGCCAGCACCAATGATGCCTATTTTCATACTCTAAGGGTCGCGCGGATCAGGATTTTGGAGTACACGTTCTGTTTGAGACTTACGAAATTTATCTAACGCCTCCCTTATGTTTGGGTGACTACCCGCTAGAATTGCTGCGGCCAGAAGACCTGAATTAATTGCGCCAGCTTTACCTATTGCCAAAGTTCCCACCGGTATCCCAGCTGGCATCTGAGCGATAGACAGTAGGGAATCTATTCCGGTCAGCATCTTAGATTGAATAGGTACGCCAAGAACGGGTAGAGAGGTTTTTGCTGCGGTCATCCCAGGCAAATGAGCGGCACCACCTGCTCCAGCAATAATCACCCTCAGTTCTCGTTCACGAGCATTAGAGGCGTACTCATATAAAAGATCTGGTGTACGATGCGCGGAAATCACTTGAGTCTCGCAGGGGACATCTAGGGCTTCCAGTGTACTCACTGCATGCCGCATCGTGTCCCAATCGGACTGGGAGCCCATAATGATCCCGACTAACGGTTTCATGAGAACATTGTACCGCAGGTAGAATCCCCATCTCACTTAATAGGCGATAAATAATATGGATATCGATCAGGTACAGCAGTCTCTGAAGCTCAGAGCAAGAGAGGCTGTTGAGTTTGCGCGCAAGTTGGGCGTGGAACAGGCTGAGGCAGGGGTTAGCTATAATGAAGGTCTTGCCACAACAGTTCGGCTAGGCGAGCTCGAGTCTGTTGAAAGACAACGTGATCACGGTTTTGCAGTGACTGTCTATGTAAAAGGCCGTAAGGGTACTGCTAGCACCTCCGATTGTTCAAAAACAGCCATTGAAGATGCAGTTCGTAAGGCTATTAGTATCGCAAGTTTTACCGTAGAGGATGAGTATGCTGGACTTGCAGATGCTGAACTTATGGCAACAAAACTTCCTGATCTATCTCTTTTTCACCCATGGGATATAGGCGTAGAACAGGCAGAGACTATAGCTTGTGAGGCTGAGCGGGCGGCACAAGGCGCGGATGCACGAATTAAAAACTCTGAGGGTGCTAGCGTATCGACAGGAAGTGGCATTCATGTCTATGCAAATTCCCATGGTTTTTGCGATGGTTATCCTACTAGCAGTCACTCGGTTAGTTGTGGGGCAGTTGCAGAACAAAATGGATCATTAGAACGCGATTACTGGTATACAGCTGCCCGTGATCCTAATGAGTTAAACAGGCCCGAGATAATTGGAGAAATTGCAGCGTCTAGAGCCCTGAGAAGACTTGGAGCGAGGCAGATATCAACACGCAATGTACCTGTTGTATTTCCAGCTGAGTTGGCCCGAGGATTATTTGCGCACCTTATTGCCGCGATCAGCGGAACAAGCCAATACAGGAAAGCATCATTTCTATTAAATGCAAAAGGTGAGCAGATTTTCCCAAATTTTGTTGATCTTATGGAAGATCCTTTTGTTCTAAAGGGAATGGGAAGTGCATCTTTTGATAATGAAGGAGTAGCAACGCGACAACGAAAGCTAGTAGATAAAGGTGTACTGAGCGGTTATGTATTATCAAGCTATTCTGCTAGGCGTTTGGGATTACAAACTACTGGTAACGCAGGTGGCATTCATAATCTGATTGTGCAGTCCAATGCGGGGGACTTGCAGTCAATCTTGGAGAAACAATCTGAGTTGTTTCTTGTTGGAGAGTTACTTGGACAAGGAGTCAATATTGTGACGGGAGACTATTCTCGGGGTGCCGCTGGTTTTTGGGTCAAAGACGGCAAGGTGTGTTACCCCGTGCATGAGGTCACAATAGCAGGCAACCTTAAAGACATATTTCAAGGTGTTCTTGCTATAGGCTCTGACGTGGATATGCGCAGTAAAATTCGTTGTGGATCTGTTCTAGTAGAAGAACTTACAATCGCGGGCATGTAAGATCATTGTGAACCTAGTTGGTTAATTTGTTGAGGACTTCATAGTACTTTTCGCTTGTTCTTGAGATAACTACATCAGGTAAATTTGGTCCTGGTATTTTTTTATCCCAGTCAAGAGTCTCAAGGTAATCTCGGACATACTGTTTATCAAAACTATCGGGAGATCGCCCCGGCTTATAGTTTTCGATTGGCCAGAATCTAGACGAATCAGGGGTAAATATTTCATCAATTAGTATGAGTTCTCCATCTTCGTTAAGTCCAAACTCAAACTTAGTATCCGCAATAATTATTCCATGTGCACGTGCGTAGTAACTTGCCTGTTCGTATAGACTCAAGGAGATCATTTTTACCTTTTCAGCTAACTCAGTACCGATTGATGAAACAACCTCACTGTAGGTTATATTTTGATCATGCTCTCCTGCTTTCGCCTTAGTACTTGGAGTAAAAATAGGCTCTTTTAACTGGTCCGCAAGTTCGAGTCCCTGTGGTAG
>CAXYEE010000013.1:0-44853 GCA_964276105.1 uncultured Gammaproteobacteria bacterium
TAGAGGACCCATTAACTGCTGTGGATATTTTGAGTGATTCTATAGTAAGAGCTAAGTGGAACTATCAATTCACACAGGAAACATCGTTACGTTTTATCTTGCAAGAAGAAAACACAGATCCTGGTGCATTAAGTTCATTAACGAGAAAAAAGAGTATGAACTATGACTTACTAGTTCGATATGTTATTAATCCTTGGTCTGCTCTCTATGCGGGTTATAACAGTAATTCTAGTAATTTTAATTTGGTAGATACTGAGGATGGTACAGAGCTAGTTCGAACAAGCGGTAATTTACGCCGGGATGGCGAGCAGTTTTTCGTTAAATTTTCCTATCTTCTACAACAATAGTATTAAGCGTTGTCAGGGTAGTTTGGTTCCCACGGTAAAATAACCTGGCTTTTGCCCTTTTCTTCCTTTATCCAGGGACGCACTTTCTTTATTGGCTCACGCCATCTGTTATGGGCCCAACTCAGTAAATTTTCTGGCGTACTAAAATCAGCAAGAATTTCTAACTGTTTCATTTGTGGAAAGGGAAGTTTTATTTTTCCTGTTTTATTTAACGTTAATGCTTCGCTTGGTTTTAACCATTTGCTCGCCACCAATTCTTCTCCATCATGATGTGCATTTTGGCCTGTAGGTAACTCTGCTAGAAAAAAACGTGTAGAAAACCGAGCGTTAAGAGTAACAGGAGTTTCCCAATGTCCCAGATAATACAATTCATCTGTGGCTAAACTTATATTTGCATTCGATAAGACCTTGGACCAGGGCAATTTTCCTGCTCTAAGATTTACCCGGGTTTTTTCTAATAGAGGATAAGGATTAATTTTATCGCTAATCCATTGGTTATTAGGGGTGACTGCCAAGAGCACCCCAGTTTCTTCAAAAAGCTCTCGGATTGCTGCACTGTAATAGTCTAGACCGCCGGATCCGACTGATAAAATTTGGTTTGCATCGTCTTCATTTAAGCCGCGACAGTATGAGTATATTGAACTATCGTCTTTGCTAACCACGCCTCCGGGAAAGACATATGCTGAAGCGAATGTTGCTTGTTCATGGCGTTGGCCCATGAAAATCTCGATCTTACGCTGAACCTCGCGTACTAATATAACCGCAGAAGAGAGTCGAGCGGGTTTCATTCTCATATTCCTTAATATGCGATTTAGAGGGGGGGGGGGGGGGGGGGGGGGGGGGTAGCGAAAACTATGTTTTTATTTTTGTTATGACTACAAAGAGTTGTGAGTCATAAGACCATTGCTGCATTAGTCAGATCTCCTAACTAGTATGTATATCGGCCTAAAAAGCGCCTAAAATCTTCTAAAAGTCTCTAAAAGAACTGAAAAGAATTAAAATACTCTAAAAAATGGGTGGTTCTATGTTTATTATTTTTCTAGATACTGCAGTTTATCTTTAACCTCACGCCAATCATCTGCGTCTTCAGGTGCATCTTTAGCTTGCGTAATGACAGGCCAGTCCTGGGGACAGCTCTGCATTAAGCTCTAGAAATCCTTCTTGACCCTCCGGTATCTCATCTTCTGATGAAATTGCTTCAACTGGACATTCGGGTTCGCATAAAGTGCAGTCAATACATTCCTCTGGGTCTATGACCAACATATTAGGTCCTTCATGGAAGCAGTCAACGGGGCATACCTCCACACAGTCAGTAAGTTTGCATTTTATACAGCTATCTGTGACTACATAGGTCATGATCTAATTCTCTTAATTAAATACTTAATGTAAGTATATGTATTGTAACTTCTACCGTAATTTTTGCAGCTAAATTTTCTTCTCTTTCTCTCTTTAGTAAGCTATAAGAATAGAAGCGATATTTCAAAATATTAAATAGAACATGACGGAGACATGAAAACCTTGAAAGCAATATTTTATTCGAGCTTATTATTGTTAATTTGCACGGATTTTTCTGTTGCACACCATTCATTCGCTTTTGAATTTGACCGAAATCAAAATGCGATTTTAGAAGGCGAAGTAACTTGGGTGAGATTTTCTAATCCTCATGTAACTTATAGGGTAAGAACGCAATTAGAAAATGGAGTAGCTGAGGAGTGGCAAGTTCAAACACATAACGTAGGTGTGTTACTCGGAATAAATTGGGATCAAGATACTATTAAGGTAGGAGATAATATAAAACTCTCTGGCGCTTTAGGTAGAAACTCATCTAAAAAGATTTTTATGGAATGGGTGACATTGGCAAGCGGAGAGGAACTCAATATTTTAGATGGGGCATCATCAAGCGCGTACGATATTGTAGATATAAATGCTGATCCTAATAAGTCTTATGGTGTTGCATCCACAGAACATCCATATGACATAACAGGAGCATGGAATAATAGATATAAGTTTCAAATAACAGCAGGTGACTTAGAACCGAAGCCAACACCTTTTACTGAAGAGGGAAGAAGAATTCATGAGGCAACTAAAGAATGGGAGGATCCGGCTAAAACCTGTTCTCCGATGGGGTTGGCAAGGGCTTTTGGTGCACCATTTAATTTAGAAATAGTTGATGCTGGAGGCTACTACTTAATGGTTGCCTATGGCGGAGTGAGAAGAATCTGGTTGGATGAAAGAGAGGCGCCAGACGGATTACTAGCAAGCCCAATGGGTTTCTCTACCGGTAAATGGGAAAATAATGTTTTTATAATTGAGACTTCTCATCTTTCTCAAAGTTGGCTTGATGGCTTGGGATTACCTATGTCTGAGGAGGGTACAAGGATTGTTGAGGTTTATACTCTAAGCGAAGATCAACTGACTATGGATAGAAAAATGATTATTCATGATCCGTATTATACGGAGCCACTTATTAGAGAAAGAGGCTCGGCTAGAGATGATGATATCCAATTTCAATTAGTAGCAGGGACTACCCCATGTGACCCAACCGCTCATTATCGAGACATGTGGGATCAAGACCTTTTAGAATCAATATGGGACTTTAATTGATTATAGGTTAGTTTCTTGAAGAAAAATAAAGCCTTGTGTGCGTGCTCTAATATTTAGGATTTAAAGCTCTATTATGAGCATAATAATTAAAAATATAGCTAACTTTTTTATTTTATTGATTGCTGATTTAAAAGACCTGTAAAGCATAAGTCTTGGTCTACATCATTGGCTAATTTTGAAGGAAATTTTTATGAGCAAAGTTGGCGTTGAGTATCATAACAACTTGTCAGTTATAACTATTGATAGTCCGCCAGTTAACGCTCTATCACAACCTGTTCGGTCAGGGATCGTTTCCGCAATGGAGGCGATTAAGGTCAATAATGATGTGGAAGCAATTGTGCTTATTTGTGCCGGACGAACATTTTGTGCTGGGGCGGACATACGCGAATTTAGTAAATCTCCACTTCCACCTCATCTCTCAGACGTTATTACCTGTATTGAGAGTAGTGAAATACCTGTGATTGCAGCAATGCATGGTACAGCTCTCGGAGGAGGACTTGAGCTTGCGATGGGTTGCCACTTCAGGATAGCTAGTCCAAAAGCTTATGTTGGTCTTCCAGAGGTAACTTTAGGACTGCTACCTGGGGCGATGGGGACTCAGCGCTTACCTAGATTAGTAGGTGTAGAAAATGCACTAGATATGATGATTTCAGGTAGACCTGTGAATGCTAAAACTGCTCTCAGTTTAGGTATTTTAGATAAATTGATTGAGGATAAATCTCTTTTGGAAGGTGCTATTGCGTTTGTGAACAAGTTGTTGATTGAAGGCAAACCTATTCGGCGTGTTCGTAATCTTACTGTTGATCCTGTTTCGGTAGGTTTTTTTGATGATTATCGTCAAAAAGTAGCCGTTAAAACACGAGGACTAATATCCCCAGAAAAAATCATTTGTAGTGTTGAGTCATCTATTGAAATGCCTTTTGATGAAGCGATAGTTCAGGAAAGAGATTTTTTTAGTGAATGCAAAAACTCCTCACAGTCTAAGGCGTTAAGACATGTCTTTTTTGCTGAACGAGCAGTTGCAAAGATTCCTGGAATTTCAGCTGAGGCTACTCAGCGTCAAATAGACGAAGTTTCAGTTATTGGTGCGGGTACGATGGGAGTAGGTATCGCCTATAGTGCTCTGCGAGCTGGTTTTAAAGTAATTTTGATAGATAGCGAAAAATCAGGACTTCAGCGGGGTACAGAATCAATCAAAGGCCTCTTTGAGCATGACGTTGCTCGTAGAAGAATAGATGACGCAGGTATGAATAAGGGTTTTGAACGATTACAGACAACCCAGGATTTTGATGCTGTTGCTAACTCAGACCTTCTGATTGAAGCAGTTTTCGAAAACATGGCTATAAAAAAAGAAGTTTTTCGAACGTTAGATAAATTTTGTCGTCCTGGTGCAATATTAGCTACCAACACCTCGACACTTGATGTAGATGAAATAGCAACTGCAACGGACAGACCAGAAGATGTGATTGGGCTACATTTTTTTAGTCCAGCCCACATCATGCGACTATTAGAAATAGTACGTGGGGCTAAAACAGCAGATGATGTTTTAGTTACAGCTCTTGCTCTTTCAAAGCAGTTGCAGAAGATTGGAGTGGTTGTTGGCAACTGTTTTGGTTTCGTTGGTAATAGAATGTTGCATGGTTATGGGCGGGAAGCACAACTTCTTTTGTTGGAAGGGGCGTCTCCAGAACAAGTAGATGGTGCACTTCATGAGTGGGGAATGGCTATGGGACCTCATGCTGTTGGCGATCTAGCAGGGCTTGATGTGGGTTACAAAATTCGCCAGGAAAGTGGTGATCAACCTGAGGACCCTTGTTTTTATCGTATCGCAGATATGTTGGCTCAAATGGGAAGGTTCGGGCAAAAGACAGGTAAGGGAATGTACTTATATGAACCAGGTTCGCGTGTGCCTGTTCCCGACTCAGAGGTACAAGTAATGATTAGACGCGAGGCGGAGTTACTTGGTGTGGAGCAGCGGGAAATTAGTGCGCAGGAAATCATAGAACGTTGTATATATGCTTTGATCGTAGAAGGGTCATGGATACTAGAAGAGGGTATTTCGCCCCGCTCTACCGATATTGATGTGGTATGGACCAATGGATATGGCTTTCCACGATATCGTGGTGGACCAATGCATTATGCCGATGAAATAGGTGTTCAACGGGTATATGAGGCAGTGTGTGAATTACGTGATCGCTTTGGGGCAATGTATTGGGAAGCACCAAAATTACTAGAAAAGTTGGGCACTACTGATGGGAAGTTTGCCGATTTGTAGGTTAGCGAGTTTCTATAGAAACCCGTTCTACTTCCCTCCATACTCTGATCAGATTTCCACCCCAAAGCTTGCGAATATCTTCCCTACTATACCCACGATTGACAAGTTCTAAGGTTACATTGAAAGTTTCTGCGGCATCAAACCACCCCAGGACACCTCCACCACCATCAAAGTCAGAACTTAGTCCAACATGGTCGATGCCCATTAAATTCACAGCGTAGTCGACATGATCAATGAAATCACTGACACTTGCATAGCCAATACTCGATAACTTATTTTTTATTTCAACGCGTTGTCTGCTTGTAAGACCCCACCACTGACTAATCCTTTCTATTCCATAATCAGAAAGAATTTGTCGGGTTGCTTCTACTCCCTCTGTACTTGATTCTTTTACGAATGATGCCAGAGCTGTTGCCTGCATGACACCACCATTCTTCTTGAGCGCAAGAAGTGTCTCATCATCCATGTTGCGGTAATGGTCAGTAAGTGCACGTGTATTAGAGTGTGATGCAATCACAGGTGCTTTTGACAACCGTATAGCATCAAGAGCTGCTTGTTTGGAGATATGCGAAACATCTATCATCATTCCAATTCGATTCATCTCATCTATGACTTTCTCTCCAAACTGACTTATTCCATCATGTTCTGATTCGCTATCTCCAAATTGAGGTCGTGGTTGAGCAGAGTCTGAAATATCATTATGACCACTATGAGCTAGTGTCATATAGCGTGCTCCAAGCTCATGATATTTTTCTAGTAATGACAAGTCAGTACCAATCACATAGCCATTTTCGATGCCAATTGCTGCAACAAGCTTTCCAGAAGTATGAATTCGTTCGATATCATTTGCTGAGTAAGCAAGTTCAATAGATTCTGGGTACATTTCACTAGTCATACGATGAATGGCATTAAACTTAGTCATAGCATCTATCTGTGCTTGTAAGTAATTTTCTGGGGTGCGTTCGGTTTGTCCTACGTAGACAATAAAGAAAGCAACGTCTAGGCCTCCCTCCCGCATCTTTTCTAAATTAACCTGGCGAGCAGCATTTAATGGGTCAACGGTCTCGGTAGCAAAATTTAAAGGGATATCATCATGACTATCGATTGTTATGACATCGGCATGGATACTTTCAGATTCAGCTATAAGTGATTCTGCTATTTGAGCTGAGTTTTCAGTGCTCAAACATAATAATGTTAAGAATGCTGTTATAGGTATACATGTATTTTTTTTCATTGCTATCTCTATTTTAGATGCCAAAGCCCATTTCTTTTTTGAATAAGACCCTCTATATCAAGTTTAATAAGGTGTGCTAGAAGAGAGCGTTCTGCTATAGGGTGCAACTGCGCATCGACATCATCATAAACCTTCTTAACTAATATGGTGAGAGGGCTACCAGACATAGTACGAATAGTATCCATAACCTTTTTCTCACGTTTTAATCTATGTGTAATGATCCAATCTAGGGTCGTTTGAGGAGCTGGTAGCAGAGCCCCATGACCGGGAGCTAGTTTTTTGGGTTGGAAGGTCTTTAGTTTTTCAAGAGAGTTCAGGTAGTCCTGCATGTTTCCATCAGGTGGGTTAATGACCACTGTGGATCCATTCATTACATGGTCTCCTGTGAATATCCATTGAAGTTTTTCGTGCAAATAACAAAGGTGGTTTGAGGCATGTCCAGGTGTATGAATAGCTGTAAGAATGAATTCTTCCGTTTCAATTTTATCTCCGTTATTTAAGAGGCGATGCGGTGAGAAAGTTTGATCTTGATTTGAGCCATTTGGCGGGCTTTTACCTACCAATTTAGCGCCAGTTGCTTCAGCTAGTGGATAGGCTGCTGGCGAATGATCCAGGTGAGTATGTGTAACGATAATCCACCTAATTGGAGCAGAGGCTACTTCTTGAATCATAGCTATATGAGAGTCTATAGCGGGCCCAGGATCTATTACCGCTATTTCTTTCTCGCCTAATAGATAGGTATTAGTGCCTGGTCCAGTCATCATTCCTGGGTTGGGGGCTAGTAATCTCTGGATTCCAGGTGCTAGCTGCTCAAAATTACAAATATGTTGTTTAGTATCCAATCGTTCTAACTCTACTCAAAAGCCAAAAATATTATTCACATGATTTCCTTAGAAAAAAGTTCCATCACATGCTCTGCAATAGCTAAGGACGCGGTCAGGCCTGGAGATTCAATTCCAAATAAGTTTACTAGGCCGCTAACACCATGTGTGCGAGGCCCTTGGATCATAAAATCTCCAGGAGAGTCATTAGGTCCTACAATTTTAGGTCTTATCCCTGCATAGTCAGGCTTTAACGACTCTCTTTTTATGTTTGGCCAGTAATTCGATATAGCTTGAAAAAACTGATCTCTTCGATGTGCATCTACTGTGTAAATGGGCTGTTCAATCCATTCAACATCTGGACCAAAACGTGCTTTTCCATCTAAATCTAATGTGAGATGAATTCCTAACCCACCAGGTTCTGGTATAGGATAAATAAGATGCTGGAATGGGTGTTTTCCCTGATAAGTGAAATAGTTACCTCGGGCATAGCGTGTTTCTGGAATATATTTTTTATCAAGTCCATTAATATTTTTTGCAACATTAGATCCCTCAAGTCCAGCACAATTAATCATGCATTGAGAGGAGATGGATATTGGTTCTCCATCTGATTTTATTTGGAGAAGAAGTTGGTTTTTATTTGCGCATGCTCCAATGAGTTCGGTTAATAGCACAACCTTTCCCCCCGCGTTTTCCAAATCGGCCTGTAATGAAAGCATTAATTGATGACTATCAATAATTCCTGTGGAAGGAGAAAAAAGGCCTGCGGAGCATCTAATAGCGGGTTCTAGTTTCCTAACTTCTGTGTCGTTAAGTATTTGGATGTCTTCGACTCCGTTTGCTAAAGCACAGTGTTGAAGTTTATTTAGCGTTTTTTTCTGGTTTTCAGTTGAAGCGACGATTAACTTGCCACAACGATCATATGAAATACATTTTTCATCGCAATATGCGTAAAGCATTACCTTACCTTGCGTGCAAAGCCGTGCTTTCAGCGTGTTTTGTGGATAGTAGATTCCAGCATGTATTACTTCAGAGTTACGCGACGATATTTCTTGGCCAATATTTGAATTTCTCTCTAGCACGATAACCTCACGTCCAGCTAAAGCTAGTTTTCTAGCGATACTTAGCCCGATTACGCCTGCACCAATTATTACGACATCCAGTGTATTTTTATAGGGCTGAGAGTTGTTCAAAATATTCCTTAATAATTTCTATAAGATAGATTTATCTATGGTTATAGATTGCTATTTTAGATTTTTTTGAAAATAGTTTTGATTGTTTGGAATGTGCTTTTATTGTCGGTGCTACTTATAAAAGAAGTAATAATATGCGCTAGCTTTTCTAATGATGGAGGATCCAGTTTTATATTGTAATATTCTAAGTAAAGCCGTAAGTTTTTTATGGAATTGGTTGTCTGTTCCTGTGGTTCCATATTAATAGATTTTATTAACACGATCTCTTCTAGAGTTTCTTGCTGTATTCGTTCTGCAGATAGTTCGGATTTTTTTATTGCATTTCTTAAGTTGAGATGTGCTGTGCTGTGTTGCCGTACCTCCACAGAATCAGGGTGCTTCATCCATGTCCTAACATTACGAAGTGGGCGTATTACGTGAGTTGCCCATGATTCCGAAAAGGCTATAACGTTTTCAAATAAATCCTCATTTAGGAGTCCTCGCGTAGACCCATACCAACAACAAAAAAGTACTAGATTGACATCTAAGGAGTATCGATCCTGGAGAGATAAGCACGCTTCAGCAACACCAGGGCGAGAATAGGTATCTAGTGAAAGCTCCCAAAAATCAGATTTTTTATTCATTTTGTAGTGTTTTTAGCTCTTAGTTATTCCGTTTCAGCATCAGTTATCTTGAAAATATACACTGTGCGACATGATCCCTCATTTCATGGCCTATATTTTTTTGGTTTTCAATATGGCTCTTTGGGGTGGCGCGCTGGTTGTTGCTCGTGGTGTGCATGAAATAGCGCCCCCAATGGCATTAACATTTTGGCGATGGGTAGTGACCGCTCTCATTTTATTTCCTTTTGTAGTAAAGGACCTCTCTAAGGAACTCCCATTGAAGCAAGAGGCTCGGTATTCGGTTTACTGGGTTTGCATAACCATGTCAATTGGAACCACCTTGTCTCTTGTATCGGTGAACTATACAACGGCAATCAATGCCGCTGTAATCAATGGTACGCAACCTGCGGTAACAGCATTAGCAGCGTACATTGTTTTGCGTGAGCGGCTTACAACACTCCAGTTAGTAGGAATTATTTCTGCCTTTCTTGGTATTGTTGTTATTGGGTTTCAAGCCAATATAAACCGACTCTTACAGATGGATGCTAATTTTGGGGATTTCGTAATGCTTGGTGCAGTGGCTTGTTGGTCGCTTTATGCTGTTGAATTACATAGGGCAAAGTGCCTGCCTAGTTATGGTGTTCTTCTTTTTCTTACTGCCTGCGCTGGGGCTATTTTTGGATTACCTCTTTATTTAATTGAGGAAACTTTTTCACGATCTATACAGTTAAATTCGATAACGCTCTTAGCAGTGCTTTATCTTGGTCTAGGTTCTACAGTGGTCGCTGTTTCTTTATGGAATATATCTATAAGGTCTGTTGGTGTAAATCGTGCAGCTATATTTTTAAATTTAATTCCGGTTTTTGGGGCTTGTTTAGCAATAGTTTTTCTTAATGAAAAAATGTTCTTCTATCATGTGATAGGTTCTGCGATGATAATCCTCGGTATTCTGTTTGCTGTGAAGAAAATGGGTAAGTAGTCAATTTCTTGATTAGGTTTGAAATTATTTCAAATAAGCTTTTTCTCAATTATAGAATTACAGTATTTGCACCTATAAGGGTTTGTTCTAAGCCCAAAAGGTTAGTACTCGCTCTATAGTCCAGAAGGTTGAGATAGAGCCTAAAAAGTATGCTGTTACAACTCCAATACGAGTTCTAGAAAGACCAATTTCTATTTGATTGCCCATTTTCATACGTGCTGAATGCATCAACATGGTGGCTCCAAAAATAACTATAACAAAAATAACTTGTCCAATTTCAACGCCTATGTTGAAAAATAATAACGCTGTTGGTAACTCGTTAGTTGGTAGTCCGACTTCTCGCAATACGCTCGCGAAACCAAAACCATGTAGGAGTCCAAACGAACTAGAAACTAAAACTGGATGGCGGTAGGTGAGAGTTGTGTTATTTCCTCGTGCGATCTCTGTTGCTAGAAAGACAATGCTTAATGCAATGATGGCTTCCACGGCGAGTATTGGTATCGAGATGATATTTAATGTAGATAAGGCTAGTGTGAGGGAATGAGCGAACGTAAAGCCTGTCACTGTTATTAGTGTTCGTTTGCCAGTGCGGGCAATCAATACCAACAGTGCCACAAACATCAAGTGATCCCATCCGAGCCAGATATGGTCCAGACCAAGCCTTGTATAGTTCATGGCAACTTCCCAACGTTCTGGTTCCTCAGGTATTTCCCAATTCAGTTCTCCTGGTGGAAGAAGGCCTGAAATTAGCTGTCCATCGTAGGGTTTTATCCTAATGACTGTCGTCAATGAAGGGTTTGGGCCTGGAAACTCAAGCGAGAGTATTTTTCCAGATATGTCAGCTAGGCATTGATATGTTTGTTCGGCTTGATAGCTATCTCCTCTTAATGCAATTTGAGGGTCTATTTCAGGCCGGCACCCATCTGATAGTGAGACCATAGGGATTTGATTGCGAGGAACTGTCGATGGGATTTTCCAGCGCAATGTTAGTGATTGTGGTGTGCTTTGCACAGCATCAATAAAAATTGGACGTAGATCATGGCTAAGAGTTAATGATGAGGCAGTTACAAAGAAGACTGTAACGAGTATTTGGGTGACTTTCATAGCCTAGACTACTAGTTCGAAGGCATTAAAACTTGATCAATAACAATATCATACTGATCCATAATTTCTTGAATTTCTAGTGCTGTGTTTTCTCTTGCTTGAGCTGCTTTGGCATCACTTTCTACGCGATCTCGTACCTCTTGAAAAGGTGGTTCTCGTTGTGGCGCTTGATTGGTTATCATTACAAGGTGAAAACCAAAGCTTGACTCAAAAGGTCCATGCCATAACGAAGAATTGGGTGTGATTTGGAATAAATCTCCGGCAACATCACCTCCGAGGTGGCTTGCTACTAGTTGTGGTGGGCGTTCAACATAGTTAACAAAATAGGGGAAGCGATCTCCGTGATTTGCTGCCCCCTCGAAAGGAACGCGTTCGTTATTTAATTCTGCTAGTTTTTCTTCTGCTAGCCTATAAGCCGCTTCTTCTCCACGTCTTTGAGAGTTATAGAAAACATGAGTAAAAGTTATGAAAGGATCAATATCATAGTTTCTTTGATTGTTCTCAAAGTAAGCGAGAATATCTTCCTCGCTAATCGAGAGATTATCATTAGAAAAACCTTCTGAAAGATAACGAAGTTTTTGTACAAGTCGACTACGGATAATATAGTCATCATTGTCCAGTCCTAATGCTAAGGCTTCTCTATAGAGAATCTCTTCTCTTGCTGCTTCCTGTATAAGGTCTTCTATTTCGCGTTGAGACATATCATCTAAGAACAGCTCAAACTGTTCCCTATCAAAAGCGACAGACTGATATTGGAGAAAGGTTAAAAGAGCTTCTCTATCCACCAGTACACTTCGTTCATCTGATTCTTGATTGCCAGTAAACTGAAATAAAATTAACAGGCAAAAACCCAGCCCAAGAAAATGGAGTAATGGGTCTTTTAAAAGAAGTGATTTCATTATTTTTTATGGGAATTGCATTCCCTGGCCGGCCGTTCCGCTAGGAGAGCCGTCACTGCCCGGCACAATGATTGAGGATGAAGCTTCCCGACGCATCTCTTCGAGACGTTGCATAGCTTCTGACAAAGCAACCTTTGCACCTTCTCCAAATTTTTCGATTGCCTCTTTCATTGTAGTTGCTTCCAACTCAAAACTGAGTGGTAGTGCACCTGCAGGCGTCAAAATTTGCGTTTGGCCTACATAAAGCTGCTGACGAGTGCTGTCATCAGTGCCATCAGAATTAACCGGTGTTAATATTTGTAAGCTCCCTACTCGGCGATCTGTATAGGTTTCTTCTCGGTAGAGATTCTCAGACTCCATCTGAATTTCTGTGTCAAGTTGTTCTTCTGCCATGTAGCTGATCCATTTTGATTTAATAAATGTTTAAAATATTGAGCCTGTTTCTAGGTTGTATAGGCTAACATATCATTTTTCTTTTTCTGTAAAAAAAGATTGTTTGAGGTTTGAATGTCTTCATTGAATGATACGACACCACTATCTTTATGGCAGCGGAGATTGAACCGCCGGCAGATGATTTCCCGTGGTTCTAAGCTAGTTTTTAATTTCTACTTTACCTTCTGGGTATCTACTTGCGCAGCAAAATGATTCTCAAGTGCAGATTAATTTTGAAACGGTATCTCCATCAAGTGCTGATAAAATAGTTGTGCCCGATGGATATCGTACTGATATTTTGTTGAGTTGGGGGTGACCCACTTTTTTCCAGGAACGCCGGCTCTTGATCCTAATACTGTAGCTCGTGGAGACCTTATGCTGCCTGCCGCAGCACAAGACCAGGTTGGACAGTTTGGCTATAACTGTGATGGCATGAGTTTATTTGAACTCAGTGATGAAGAAGTGGTTATTTGCGTGAATCACGAATATCCCAATCCAGAGCTTTTGTTTCCTGGTTATAGAACGGCACAACGGGCAGGCATGGCTGGTGATTTTATTCGTCAAAATCCTAGCTGTGTTGATTATATGAAAGGTACTGTTGGAGTCAGTGTTGCACACTTTCAGACAGGAGCAACCTGGAAACTAATGCTCAATTCACCATTAAATAGAAGGGTGACAGCAGATACTCCTATGGAATTGTCAGGACCAGCTCGTGGCCATAGGTTTTTTAAAAACTCGTTGGATAGTGTGGGAACACAAGTTAGAGGAACACTATGGAACTGTGCAGCAGGACGAACTCCTTGGGGCACTTATCTCACAGCAGAAGAGAACGTAGATGAGTTTTTTGGAAATCGTCGTGCGGCAAAATTTTCAGCTGATGTTGAGCAAGCACATAATCGTTTTCGCCCTAGGGGTGGTGAAAGTCGCTTTCGTTGGGAATTTGCTGATAATCGGTTTGATGTTGAAATCAATCCTAATGAGGCATTTAAATTTGGTTGGATAGTAGAGATTGATCCTCTGAATCCATCAAAATCCATAAAAAAAAGAACAGCCCTAGGTCGATTCAAGCATGAAGGGGCTACCACTTCCTTAACTCAGGATGGACGGTTAGTGGTTTATATGGGTGATGATGAAGCTTTTGAATATTTCTATAAGTTCATTACTAGTAAACCGTTTGATCCAGTAGAGCCCGAGAATAATGAAGATCTATTAGATTCCGGGACCCTATATGTAGCTCGCTTTAAAGAAGATGGGAGTGGTGAATGGATGCCGTTAGTTTGGCAACAGACCGAAATGTTGACCTCTAGAAATGGTTTTGAGTCACAAGCAGATGTTGTGCTTCGGTGCAGAGCAGCAGCAGACCTTATTGGGGCAACCCCAATGGATCGACCGGAAGATATCGCAGTTAATCCGAGAACCAGCAAAGTCTATCTCGCTTGTACTCGAAATTCTGATAGGGTTGAGGGGAGAGATGGAAGTTGAGTCAGCCGGGCGAAGAACTCAAGCAGATTCTGTTGGTTCAAATCCACGTGGCCCTAATCCTTGGGGACATATAATTGAACTTGCAGAAGATCATGATGATGGAGGTTCTTTATTGTTTAACTGGGAAATTTTCTTGTTGGCAGGAGATCCTGCAAAAGGACAGTTTCTAACGTCATTAGATTCAAGCGTAAAAGGATTAGATCCTGATAGTACTTATTTTGCTGGACATGAAAACTCAAGTGAGCTTAGCTCATTTGGTTCGCCCGATAACTTGACGTTTGATGCTGACGGTAATTTATGGATTACGACAGATGGAGATCAACCCAAGGGTAATAATGATGGGTGTTTCGTATGCCCTACCGAAGGGATTAGTAGAGGAGGTGTGCGTCAGTTCATGAGCGGTCCAGTAGGTTGTGAAATAACTGGCTGCGAAATTACACCTGATGAGGGAGGTATCTTATTAGGGATACAACATCCGGGCCAGGGTGGTACTGTTGAAGAGTCAATTAGTAGTTGGCCTGAAGGTGGGAGTGCTGCGCCGCGACCAAGTGTTGTATTAGTAGAGCCAGAGGATCGGCAGCGTAAGCTGACTGGTTGAGACATTTTGTATCAATCATCTAGTTATCTATTCTTGATAAGCTGCTGTTTGATGTATTGATTATCCTTTATGTATTTACAGGTTTTTATTTCTAAGTTGCGCCAACCGCCCGGAAGCGCTAGTTTGACTGAAATATTATTCCTCATAAGGTCCTAAATTTGTGAGTTTTACTCAACGTATTTTATTGTCAATGTTGGCTGGCATTATTGTCGGTATAACTTTGAATATGGCTGGCTCAGCAATACCTTGGGCTAGTGAGTTTTTAGTCAATGGGGTGTTCTACGTTGTTGGCGCAGTTTTTGTTGCCATGTTGAAGTTAATGGTGGTTCCTTTGGTTTTAGTTTCTTTAGTGTGTGGTGTTAACGCCATGGGTGATCTAAGAGCTATTGGCCGTGTAGGGGCAAAAACTTTTGGGCTTTATTTCATGACGACCGCTATAGCTATCATTTTAGCTTTAACGCTGGCTCGATTTTTTTCTCCAGGTAGTGGTTTTGAACTAACCGCAGGGCTTTCTGAATATGTTCCCCGGGAGGCTCCTTCTCTTGCTGAGGTGCTTATAAATATTTTTCCTGAAAATCCTATTCAGGCTATGGCTGATGGCCAGATGCTTCAAATAATTGTTTTTGCCCTGTTGTTTGGGTTTGCGGCTAATCTTGCTGGAGAGCGTGGGAAGCCAGTAGTGAAGCTGTTTAGTGATCTTAATGAAGTTATTTTAAAAATGGTCATGATGATTATTTTATTGGCTCCTATAGGAGTTTTTGCACTTATCAGTAGAACTTTTGCAACAGAGGGTATTGAGATTTTTGGGCCATTAGTCGGGTATTTTATTCTTGTTGCATCTGTGCTTGTTTTGCATTTAGTTTTTACTTATGGGTTGATTCTAAAAACCGTAGGAATAAAACCACTAAGATTTCTCAAGTATATGAGAGCTCCGATGTCATTTGCTTTTAGCACTTCCTCTTCAGCGGCTACAATACCTATAACCCTTAATACATTAGAAACCCGATTAGGGGTAAAAAGCTCTGTTGCGTCTTTTACTGTTCCTCTAGGTGCAACGATTAATATGGATGGAACTGCGATTATGCAGGGTGTTGCAACCGTGTTTATTGCCAATGTTTATGGCATAAACTTAATGTTTACTGATTACCTTATGGTGGTATTAACCGCAACCTTAGCTTCTATTGGTACGGCTGCCGTTCCAAGTGCTGGACTCATTATGCTTGCGATGGTCTTAGGCCAGGTTGGCCTTCCAGTAGAGGGCATAGCATTAATAATTGGTGTAGATAGATTGTTGGATATGTTACGAACAGCTGTAAATGTGGCAGGAGATAGTGCCGTTACTTGTTTGGTTGCTCATAGCGAGGGAGCGCTAGATCTTAGGGCTTGTAATGGAATGGAAGTTAAGAAAAGTGCTGGAGATAATTCAGGGTCTTTTGGATAAAAATCACGGGATAATCTATGAATAGACAACCTAAAATACTCCTAGTGGGGTGTGGAAGTATGGGTTCAGCGCTCATTCGTGGTTGGTTGCAAAGCGGGTGGTCGAATGATGATATTAAAGTGATTGATCCGAATGAAGCTGCAAGATCGGTGGCGAATTCTTTGGGAGTTGGAGTTACAGAGAAACCAAGTGAGAAGCAGCAGGTTGATATCATTGTTTTTGCACTTAAGCCGCAAGTTTTAGCTAAGACATTGCCCGACTATAAAAAACTCGTTAATCATGACCGAGTTTTTCTTACTATTGCCGCTGGAAAACCACTTAAATTCTATGAGAACTTCCTTGGTAAAGAAGCTTCGATAGTACGTGCAATGCCAAATACGCCTGCTGCTATCAGACAGGGTATTACAGTGCTAGTGGGTAATACGAGAGTTGACTCCACTCAAAGAGCTTCAGCAGAAGCATTAATGGAAGCTGTTGGGCGAGTCACCTGGCTAGATAATGAAGAGCTAATGAATGCCGTAACTGCCATTTCAGGTAGTGGGCCTGCTTACGTTTTTCTCATGATAGAGGCGCTCAGTAAGGCGGGTGTTGAAATGGGATTGGGTATAAATTTGGCTGAGGAGCTTGCGCTAAAGACTGTTGCTGGTGCCGGCGCGTTAGCGGCCAGTAGTGATATGCCCCCTGCTGAGTTACGTCGACTTGTGACAAGCCCGGGGGGTACGACTGAGGCAGCACTTGGTGTCTTAATGAAAGATGAGAATCTTGTAACTCTTATGAAGAAAGCGGTGAGTACAGCTACGGAACGAGGTAGAGACCTTGCATGATTTTTTGGCTATAAAATCAATATCGAATTATTTATGAGCTTTTCTGCAGGATATGGTTTTGATTCGATATTTTTTTAATGGCTTATCATTTTTATATTCATCCGGATGATAGCCACCATGCTATGGCTAGAATTATTAAGACAATAACTCCAATGAGAAATGAAATCTTATTATTAGCTTTTGGCGTTTCATCTAGTCTTTGAGAGTTTGAGTCTATGTGTTGTGTGAGCTGATCAAAGAAATCGTCCGCAATTTTTCTTGTAGCTCCTAAAACCAGTCTTGAGCCAACCTGAGCAAGGCGTCCTCCAACTTGAAAAGCGCTTTTGTAACGTAAGACAGTACCATTTTCATTTTCATCAAGTGATACTTCGGCATAACCTTGTCCAAAGCCAACAGCACCACCTTTCCCTACACCCTCAAGTCGATAGCTTTTGGGGGGTTGTGCATTTTTAATGCTTAGCTCGGTTTGAAAGGTTGCTCTAACCGGACCTATAGTTAATTTAACTTGAGCTCGATAGTGGTCATCCGCAAGCTGTTCAAGAGACTCACAACCAGGTATGCAAGCTTTTAGAGTATTGGGGTCTAGTAGGCTTTCCCAGACCTGTTGCCGGGGTATTTTGATGAGGTACTCGCCTGATATTTCCATTGAACACCTACGCTCTTCTGGCAAATACCAGAATAAAGATGGTTAAACGGCGGCTATATTACCTATCATTTACAGGAAGTGAAAAAATAAAGCATTACAGAAGAGATTGTTCAAGTAACGAAAAAACTGTTACAAAAGACTTAAAGGGTTTGTATTAATGCAATTAGAAGTAGAAGGCAGATCAAAATGCAAGAAGTAGTTATAGTTGATGGTGTGCGTACCCCAATAGGAGCTTATGGTGGGACATTGAGTGGGGTGCGGCCAGATGATCTTTTGGCAATAACGTATAAGGCTTTAGTTGAACGTGCTGGTATTGATCCTGGTTTAATTGATGATGTTTATGCCGGTTGTAGTAATCAATCGGGTGAAGATAACCGTAATGTTGCTCGTATGTCAGCCTTGCTTGCAGGGTTTCCCAGTTCGGTGCCTGGAGTCACTATAAATAGGCTTTGTTCCTCTGCACTGGAGTCCGTTAATCTTGCAGCTAAGTCTATTCTTGCTGGAGAAGTTTCTATCTGTCTTGGTAGTGGTGTTGAATCGATGAGCCGGGCTCCTTGGAGCCTCCCAAAGCCAACGAGTGTCCCGACAACTACTGCACCAATTATGTACGACACTACCGTGGGTTGGAGATATAACAACCCTAATATGAATGAGTTGTATCCCATAATCAGTCTTGGACAGACTGCAGAGGCAATTGCTGAAGACTTGCAGATTAGTCGCTCAGACCAGGATGCTTTTGCCTTGGAAAGTCAACGCCGTGCAATTAACGCAATAAACTTAGATAAATTCAAAGATGAAATTATTCCTGTTGAAATAATAGATAGAAGGAAAAAATCTAGGCTTATAGCTCTTGATGAACATCCTCGCTATAAAGCAGTGAATGGCACTTTTGAACTTGATACGAGCTTGGAACAATTAGCAAAGCTAAGGCCAGCCTTTCAGAAGGATGGGACGGTGACTGCCGGTAATTCTAGCGGTATAAATGATGGTGCTGCTGCATTGTTGATAATGAGTCTGGAAAGCTCAAAAAGTCTTGGGTTGAAACCTCTTGTTAAGTGGGTTGGTTCTGCTGTGGCAGGAGTAGATCCTGGAGTCATGGGATATGGACCTGTACCTGCTACTGAGAAATTGCTTCTCCGTCTAGGTATTAAGTTAGGTGAAGTTGGCTTGATAGAGTTAAATGAGGCGTTTGCAGCACAGACAATAGGTTGTATGAGAAAGTTAGGATTAAGCCATGATATTACTAATGTCAACGGCGGTGCGATTGCACTTGGGCATCCAACTGGCTGCTCTGGTGCTAGGATTTTAGTAACACTTATGCATGAGATGAAGCGTAGAGCTGTATCTATGCCTAGACCCTTCTATGGTCTTGCAACATTGTGTGTAGGAGTAGGGATGGGAGTTAGCACTTTAGTAGAATGGGTTGGTGACTAAATTGGTATGTAAATCAGATCAAAGTAGTCGCATAGAAAAATCGATGGCTTTTACGTTTTTTGTTAATGCTCCAATAGAAATATAGTCCACGCCTGTTTTTGCAATTTCATGTATTTGATTTATATCTATGCCACCTGAGGCTTCAAGCTTGATATAGGTTGCACGTTCATTTTTCTCTGAGACAGCGAGTCTAATATCTTCCAAAGAAAAGTTATCTAGTAATATACGGTCAACATTTGCATCTAGGGCTTCTCGTAACTCATCTAATGATTCCACTTCGACTTCTAGCATGACAGTTGAGTTTAGGTTTCTACCGGCATCAACTGCAGCACTGATGCTTCCCGAGGCAGCAATATGGTTTTCTTTGATTAGGAAAGCGTCAAATAACCCTTGCCTATGGTTTTTCCCGCTACCACAAATAACAGCATATTTTTGTGCTGATCGCAGTCCGGGTATGGTTTTTCGAGTATCTAATATTTGGACATCGGTATCTTTTACAGTATCAGCATAAATCCGTGTAATGGTGGCAGTGGAGGATAGAAGTTGTAAGAAGTTTAGGGCTGTACGTTCTCCGGTTAATAATGTTTGCGCTGACCCTTCTAGGGAGCAAACTATTGAGTTGGCTGGAATGGTGTCACCATCTGCAAAGTGCCATTCAATGGTTCCCTTGCTATCAAGCTGTCGAAAGACTTCTGAAAACCAAGGTACACCACAAAGAACGCATAGCTCACGTGCTTTTACTATGGCATTGCCTGTGGCATCTATTTCAATTAGATTCGATGTTAAGTCCCCTGACCCAATATCTTCTTTCAGTGCTAATGCTACCGTTTGTGAGATCAAAGTTGGGTCTAGATTTTCTGTGAGGTTTATAGACTGAGTTGCCATCTCCGTTACCTACTACATATTGAAACGCTAAAACTAAATAAGCCCGAAAAGGAGCTATCCTATTCCGGGCTTAAAGTATCAGATTATTTGTTTTTTATAGAAAGAAACCACCATGACCATATCCAACCATGCTCATCAGCATTGGAAAGGACAGTAGTGTGTTAGTGCGTGATGCCAGGAATGCAACTCGTTTGGCTTTTGCTATTTCATCCGCTGTTGCTTCAACTATACCTAGAATTTTTTTCTGATTGGGCCAAATCAAAACCCAGACATTAAATAGCATGATTGTGCCAAGCCATGCACCAACCCCGATAATGAATCCACCACCTGACAACATAAAAGCATCCCCTAGAATGCCTAAGTGGCCAAGATATGCTGCACCAGACACCCAAGTTACAACAGCACCCCACCTAAACCACCAAAGTGCTCTAGGGGCAACATATTTTGTGATCGCTGCTCCACCAGGTCCGCCATCATCTGAAGCCGCATCAGCTAAGGCCGGAACTTGAACAAAGTTGAAATAGTAAAGTAAGCCAATCCATGTAATACCCGCAAGAACATGAATCCATACAATTAACGTGGCTACATTTAATGTAACTCCCATTGACAATACTGCTATCAAAACTGCAAGTGCTAAGCCAGCTATTATCGTGCCATTGATGCTATTCAGTGGATTCATAGAGTTTCCCCTCCCGGTGGATATTTTTTGATATTGCCGCAAAGGCGACTTGGTCAAATTTATTTGGTTTAATAGCTCTTGAAGAATAGGTTACAGAACCTCATTATTCAATGATTCTTGCTTTAAAAGTGGCTTGACATTTGATCATATGTGCTAAATATTTTGGAGGTTAGTAGGGAATGGATGTAAATGAACGGATTAAGGGTCAGTTAGAAAGCCATACGGTTTTGCTTTATATGAAAGGAACTCCTGATTTTCCGCAATGCGGGTTTTCGGCGCAAACTGTGTCTGCATTGCGCGCTATTGATGTGCAGTTTTCGTCTATAAATATTTTTGAAGATCCAGAGGTGCGTGAAGGTTTGAAAACCTACTCGAATTGGCCAACGTTTCCTCAATTGTATGTCAATGGTGAGCTAATTGGAGGTTGTGATATTGCTCTCGAGCTATACCAATCCGGTGAGCTCAAAAAACTGATTGATTCGGCTGTTGTGACACAAAAAACGGATGCTGATACTTAAGTAATAAGTTCATCATAGATAGGCTTGAATCTGTTAATAACCTCACAAAACAGTAGGGCTGTCATTTCCGCGTCGTATAAAGCAGAGTGAGCTTGGCTGTCATCCCAGTCAAAGCCCGCTGCTGCAACTGCTCTTGCTAAGACAGTCTGGCCTACAGCGAGTCCTCCAAGAGTTACTGTGTCGAAACTTGAAAAAGGATGAAATGGATTGCGCTTGATTTTTGTGCGTTCGACAGCGGCATTTAAAAATTGCAAATCAAAGAAAGAGTTATGTCCTACTAGGATAGCTCGGTTGCATTTCTGAGCTTTGACCTCTTTGCGAACTTCTTTGAAAATTTCCCGCATGGCATCCTTCTCATCTACCCCAGGACGCAATGGATGATAAGGATCTATTCCTGTTATTTCTAATGATGCAGGGTCTAACCGAGAGTCAGGAAAAGGTTTGACGTGATATCGAATTGATTTTCCTGGTCTTAAATGACCATCTTTATCTAATTCGATAAACACAGCCGCTATCTCTAGGAGAGCGTCGGTTGCAGCAATAAAACCCCCTGTTTCCACATCGATAACCACAGGCAGAAAACGTCGGAATCTTAGATCTATTCCAGATGGATTTTCATTGTCCTCTTGTGGTGGATCACTTGATTGATTCACGCGAGTTCTTCCGAAAGTTGTAAAGGATCTTTGTCAGAGAATAGTTGCAGTGTCAGTTTAACTCCAAAACCAGTAATTTCTGATGGAATATGCGCAAGTCCACCTTTATGCTGCCCAGCACTAAGGTCCATATGTATCCAAGGTATATCCTCTGGAACAAATTTTGAAAGAAAGCGAGCGGCAAGAATATGATCTCCATACCCTGTTTCAGAACACTGTTTTATATCGGCAACCTGGCTTTTTAACAGCTCGTCATAATCTTCATCCATCGGAAATGGCCAGACTCGTTCTCCAGATTCAGCACCAGCTTTATAAAGAATATGATTTGCTTCAATACGATTAGTAAAAACACCTGAATAGCGTTCAGTTAAAGCGCTCACGCAGGTTCCCGTTAGGGTGGCATAGTCAATTAGTATTTTAGGAGTTTCTCGTGCTGCTAGAGTTAGAGCATCTGCGAGAACCATACGTCCTTCTGCATCCGTATGGATTACTTGTATCGTAGTGCCATTTGCAGCCTTTATTATGTCCTGAGACTTATATGCGGTCGCTGATAAGCGATTCTCAGTTACTGGTAACCACGCATCAACGCCATAAGGGACCTTTAATGAAGCTAGGGCTATGAGTGTGCCTAATGCCACAGCACTTCCTTCCATATCCATGTGCATATCTAGCATGCTTTTGAAAGGTTTGAGATTCGTGCCACCTGTATCGAATAGGATGCCTTTTCCTACAAGCATTAGATCTGCATGCTTGACACCACTGGGACGGTAACGTAATTGAATAATTCCTGCGTCCCGGGTGGAGTTTCCTTGGGAAACCGCTAAGAATGCATTAGCACCAAGTTTTTTTAATGCGGCCTCATTAAGTATGGTTGTTTTGATTTCATGCTGTTTGCAAAGTTGATTAATAAGATCGAAATAAGTTTTTGCATCTAATATGTTGGGTGGAAGGGCTGTGAACCAACGGGCTATATTATTACCGAGTGATTGAGCACGAACTGAGTCGATAGCAACACGAGGCTTTGATGAAAGAATGCGTATGCGCTTTAAATTTTTCCTCTTAGGTTCGATTGATTTGAAAGTTGGTAATTCAAAAGCGGCAGCTTCTGCTGCCGCTAATAAATCTCTAATGATAGTGGTGCGTTGGATTTCATCGAAACCAATTATTAGAACCCCTAGGTTGTTGGGATTATCTTGATTACAGTTAGAGATGAGTTTGCGGGCCCAGCACAATCGATTGTAAGCGGTTGCCTTTTTATATGAAGATAGGGTTAGTCCTGTTACCTTGGAATTATTGAGCCTAGAGGTGGCCAACTCTTTTTTAGCTCGCTGGGATTTTCTTAGTAACGTCTTCAGTTGCTGACCTTGAGGAAGGCGCCGAAATAGGGAATCGGGTGGATTTTTTGGAAAAACGATCAATACGTGATCAAGCGCATCGAATGTGTTCCGAGTGGGATGTTCTGGTAGTTGTGAGACCTTCAATGGCCTAAAATCAGGTAGAGTTATCATTAGCCTGCCTTGACCCGCTGTTAGCAAACCCCGATCATATTACGCTTGGCCGGCGGGCTCGAGAAGCAGCGGGGACCGAGGCTAGGTATCCTATCAGGAGAGCTTGATTAATTCACATGCTCTTGCTGGATCTGTTTTTCTATGGGAGATATAAAGCCAATGGCTAGTGCGCGACCATTATCACTCAATACACCTAGGCGCGATGATACTGATCCCGAGGAAACTCAGGATTGGTTAGAGTCAATTGACTCGGTTTTGAGAGTTCATGGCGCAGATAGAACCCATTATCTTCTTGAGAGAATGATTGAACGTGCTCGGCATTCAGGGGCATCTCTTCCTTATAGTCCTAATACACCGTATCTAAATACGATATCTGTTAGGGATCAAAAATCATATCCGGGTGATCGCGATATAGAAAAGAGAATAGAAGCCTATATTCGTTGGAATGCCATGGCTATGGTCGTACATGCCAATAAAAAAAGTTCTGAGTATGGTGGGCATATAGCAAGCTATGCTTCATCAGCTACGCTTTATGAGGTTGGTTTCAACCATTTTTGGCAAGCTCCTAGCAAAGAAAATGGTGGTGACCTCGTTTTTTTTCAGGGCCATTCTTCCCCAGGTATTTATGCACGAGCTTTTTTGGAAGGTCGGCTGACAGAAACACAGCTTGACCACTTCCGACAGGAGGTTGGAGGGTCTGGTCTTTCTTCTTATCCACATCCATGGCTAATGCCTGATTTTTGGCAATTTCCAACCGTCTCAATGGGTCTTGGGCCTATGATGGCAATATATCAAGCACGTTTTCTACGTTATATGCAGCATCGTGGAATCCTGCCTTTACAGCGTAGAAAGGTATGGTGTTTTTTAGGTGATGGGGAAACGGATGAAGCAGAAGCGATGGGCGCAATTAATTTGCCTGTACGCGAAAAACTCGATGACTTAATTTTTGTTATCAACTGCAATTTGCAACGACTTGATGGTCCCGTACGAGGGAATGGAAAAATTATTCAGGAACTTGAGGCAGCGTTCGGTGGAGCAGGTTGGAACGTACTTAAAGTTGTCTGGGGTTCTCGTTGGGATAAATTAATTGATCAGGACCATAGCGGCTTATTGAAAAACGTCATGGAGAAAACCGTAGACGGCGAGTATCAAAACTACAAAGCAAATGGTGGAGCCTATACTCGCGAACACTTTTTCGGTAAGGAAGCCGAATTAAAGGCTATGGTTTCCAATATGTCAGATGAGGAGATTTGGCGACTTAACCGTGGGGGTCATGATTCCATAAAGGTACATGCCGCTTACGATCAGGCTGTTAATCATATTGGACGTCCAACAGTAATTTTGGCAAAGACCGTAAAGGGTTTTGGGATGGGGGCTGCGGGCGAAGGTCAGAATATTACGCATCAGAAAAAGAAGCTAGATATAGATGATCTTCGAGCCTTTCGCGATCGTTTTGATATACCCATTCCAGATAACAAGCTAGCCGAATTGCCATATTGCAAGCCGTCTAAAAATAGTGAGGAGATGCAGTATCTCAATAACAAAAGAAAGGTCTTGGGTGGATCTCTTCCAGCTAGAAGAAATAATGCAAAGAAGATTAAAGCACCAAAGTTAGAGCTATTTTCTGCCCAGTTAAAGGGGTCTGGCGATAGAGAAATCTCCACTACTATGGCTTTAGTAAGAATGTTAACTGCATTAGTTAGAGAGAAAAATATGGGTTCTCATATTGTTCCTATCGTGCCGGATGAAGCGCGTACCTTTGGTATGGAAGGAATGTTTCGGCAAATCGGAATCTACTCCTCAATTGGCCAGCTCTATACGCCACAGGATGCCGACCAACTGATGTACTACAAAGAGGACCAAGACGGACAAATACTGCAAGAGGGTATAAATGAGGCGGGAGCATATTGCTCTTGGTTAGCTGCCGGTACTGCATACACTAATCATGATGTACAGATGATTCCGTTCTATATTTTTTACTCAATGTTTGGGTTTCAGAGGATCGGTGATTTTGCCTGGGCAGGAGGAGACCTTCAGGCCCGTGGTTTTGTTATAGGGGGGACGGCAGGGCGTACTACCTTGGCTGGGGAGGGTTTGCAGCATCAGGATGGCCATAGCCAATTGATTGCTACAACAATACCTAACTGTCGTGCATATGATCCGTGTTTTGCATATGAGCTTGCGGTAATTGTGCAAGATGGATTAAGAAGAATGCATGAAGAACAGGAGAATGTTTTTTATTACATTACCTGCATGAATGAGAACTATGTTCACCCCGCAATTCCAGATGGCGTCGAAGCTGGAATACTCAAGGGCGCTTATCCATTGCAAACTAGTACCCAGAAGGGCGTTTTTGTCCAATTGTTAGGTTCAGGCACGATATTAAGAGAAGTGCTGGCTGCTGCCGAGATTCTTGATAATGAATTTAATGTGTCAGCCAATATTTGGAGCATTACTAGCTTTAGCGAATTACGAAGAGATGCGTTGGATGTAGAACGTTGGAACGAGAGACATCCTAGTAAAAAGCCTAGAAAAAGCTATGTTTCAGAATGCCTATCTGAAACATCAGGACCATTTATAGCGGCTACTGATTACATGAAAACTGTACCAGATCAGATTCGCCAATGGGTTCCTGGGCGTTATGTTGTGCTTGGAACTGATGGTTTTGGCCGAAGTGATAGCCGCGAGGCGCTGAGAAGCTTTTTTGAGGTAGACAGATATTCTATCGCTATCTCTGCATTAAAAGCCCTTGTGGATGATGGTGCATTGAAGAAAAAGGTTGTTCTTCAAGCCATAGATAAGTTTGGTATTGATCCTGAAAAACCAAACCCCGTGACACTTTAATGGAAATTTTGATACCGGAGCTTGGTGATTTTTCTGATGTAGAAGTGATTGAGGTGCTTGTTTCTGAGGGTGATCAGGTACAGCCAGAAGATCCTCTGATCACATTAGAAACTGATAAGGCCACAATGGAGGTTCCATCGCCGTATGCAGGCGTTGTCAAAAAAATAGAGATTTCTGTGGGCGATCGTGTATCTGTAGGTCATCAAATATTGCTGCTTGATGAAGCAGAAGTGGAAGAAGCTAATGAAGAGACTGTAGAGCAAGAGTTAGCGCCACCCAGTAGTTCTTCAATGGAAATTTTGATACCGGAGCTTGGTGATTTTTCTGATGTAGAAGTGATTGAAGTACTTGTTTCTGAGGGTGATCAGGTGCACCCAGAAGATCCTCTGATCACATTAGAAACTGATAAGGCCACAATGGAGGTTCCATCGCCGTATGCAGGCGTTGTCAAAAAAATAGAGATTTCTGTGGGCGACCGTGTATCTGTAGGTCATAAAATATTGTTGCTTGATGTCGTCGATGTGATTGATAAAGTAGCAACAGAATCTGGTAATTCTATAGATTCGGAAGAAGAGGCTCTAAAAACAGAAAATCACACAGATAATGAGAGAGCATTAGTTGAGGTTCGTTCCAAAGATCATATAACCCCTCAGGCATTGCCTCCTATTGATAATGCGACCTTTATTAAAGCCCATGCAACTCCTTCTGTACGGAAATTAGCTCGCGAACTTGGTGTTGATCTTGGTCGTGTTGTCGGAACCGGACAGAAAGGTAGAGTCACTGCAGATAATGTTAAGGCTTGGGTAAAAGCAATGCTTCAGCAGGGGAGGGTGACTGGTTTACCTGATATAGCTGAAGTCGACTTTGCGAGCTTTGGATCCATAGATATAGAACCACTGAGTAGAATTCAGAAAATCTCAGGTGGCCGATTACAAGCAAGCTGGTTGAACTTGCCCCATGTTACTCAACATGACGAAACAGATATTACCGACTTGGAAGAAGTCCGACAGAAACTCAAAGAATCCGAAGGTGTTCGAGGAGTAAAGATAACGTTACTGTCCTTTATTATTAGAGCGTGTATTCTGGCATTGGAAGAGTATCCAAGATTTCGATCATCCTTGGCTAGAGATGGTGAAAATCTGATCAAAAAGAATTACTTTCATATTGGTTTTGCGGTCGATACGCCTAATGGGTTAGTAGTGCCAGTTATTCATAATGCAGATCAAATGAATATTTTTGATATTGGTTCTTCTCTAGAAGAATTAAGTCAACGGGCTCGCGAAGGAAAACTTGGATCTAAGGAGATGCAAGGAGGTGTCTTTACAGTTTCAAGTCTTGGGGGAATAGGGGGTACTGGATTCACACCGATCATTAATGCCCCAGAGGTTGCAATACTGGGAATTTCTAGAAGTCAGTTTCAACCTGTTTATGAGAATGGCGAATTTTTGGCGCGACTTATATTACCTTTATCCCTTTCTTATGATCATCGCGTTATAGATGGTGCTGCTGCAGTCCGATTTACAACCTATATTTCTAGGCTTCTTAAAGATTTAGACCCTCTTATAGAGGGTATAGACTTATGACAACCGAGGCTCAACTGCTAGTTCTAGGTGCTGGCCCAGGTGGGTATACGGCGGCATTCCGTGCGGCTGATTTAGGACTAAAGGTGATTTTAGTTGAGCGTTGGCCTACCTTGGGTGGTGTTTGCTTAAATGTAGGATGCATACCTTCTAAGGCCCTGCTACATGCCGCGAGTGTTATACAAGAGGCTGCCGAGATGAGCACGCGTGGTATTGATTTTGGAACTCCAACGATTGATGCGTCACAACTGAATGGTTGGAAGGATGAGGTTGTTGGTAAGTTAACGACTGGTTTAGATGGGCTAGCTAAACAACGTTCAGTTACGGTAATGCACGGTACAGGTCAATTTGTTTCTGATAATGAGTTAGAAGTTGAGAACGATGATGGTATTACTCGCATAGCATTTGAAAAATGCATTATTGCTGCGGGTTCGGAACCTTCTAAATTACAAGGTTTGCCTGATGATTCGAGAATCATAGATTCTACTGGGGCATTACAGTTAGACCCATTGCCAAAGAACCTATTAGTAATCGGTGGCGGAATTATTGGCCTAGAAATGGCTACTGTATATGACTCTCTTGGAGTAAGTGTATCGGTTGCAGAAATGACAAAAACACTGATACCGGGATGTGATCGTGACCTGATAAGGCCATTTCAGAAGCGTATTAATTCCAGTTATGAGTCAATCATGCTTGGGACAAAGGTTACATCTGTTACCCCTGAAAGCGATGGCCTAAGCGTTACATTTGATAGTGATGTAGCAACAAATGAGCAGAAAAAATATGATCGAATCTTAGTGGCAGTTGGCAGACAAGCTAACGGTAATAAGATATCAGCAGATAAAGCAGGGGTTGCTGTTGATTCCAAGGGTGTTATTAAGGTTGATAAGCAAATGCGCACAAATGTGCCTCATATTTTCGCTATTGGGGATATTGTTGGCGACCCTATGCTCGCACATAAGGCTTCGTATGAAGGTCGAATAGCTGCTGAAGTAGCTGCTGGCAAAAAAAGTTTCTTTGATGCCCGGGCTATCCCATCCGTTGCCTATACTGACCCTGAAATTGCCTGGGTTGGGTTGAGTGAAAATGAAGCAAATGAAAAAAATATTAATTATGAGAGGGGCGTTTTTCCATGGGCAGCTAGCGGTCGTTCGCTTTCTATTGGCCGTTCAGAAGGTATGACAAAGCTATTATTTGATAAAGACACCGGCCGACTTTTGGGTGCTGGAATAGTGGGATCAAATGCTGGTGATTTAATTGCAGAGGCTGCTTTAGCTATTGAGATGGGCGCTGATGCTGCAGATATTGGTATGACTATACATCCGCACCCAACACTAGCGGAGACGGTGAGTTATGCAGCAGAGGCTTCTGAGGGAATTATTACCGATCTCTATATGCCAAAGAGTTGATGTTTTGATTAGCTATGGAAGAAAGTTGAAATAAGGATTTGAATATTTTTTAACTTTATTCTTCCTTACATAACCTTTTCTTTGTACTGGCAGAGATCAGATATTAGGCAGTTCTGGCATTCAGGTTTACGTGCTTTACAGGTGTATCTCCCGTGTAGAAGAAGCCAGTGATGGGCGTTTAGTTTGAATTCTTCAGGGGTGACCTCCAAAAGTTTTTGTTCAACCTTATCTACATTTTTTCCTGGTGCGATACCAGTTCTATTAGATACGCGAAAAATATGTGTATCCACTGCTATTGTTGGTTGACCAAAAGCAGTATTAAGAATCACATTAGCAGTTTTCCTACCAACGCCTGGAAGAGACTCTAGCGCAGTACGGTCTTCAGGCACGATACCATCATGATTTTCTACTAAAAGCTTACAAGTGCTTTGAATATTTTTAGCCTTGTTGTTAAAAAGTCCAATAGTTTGGATATAGGCTTTTAAATCAGTTAATCCAAGTGTAAGTATGGCCTGAGGTGTGCGGGCAGCTTTAAAAAGTTTGGCAGTAGCTTTATTTACCCCTATGTCTGTTGCCTGAGCTGAGAGGATTACTGCAATAAGCAGTTCAAATGGTGATGAGAAGTTTAATTCGGTTGTAGGTTTTGGGTTCTCTTTCTCGAGACGCTTATAAATTTCCCTACATATTGCTGCATTCACCCGGGAGACTCCGAGATATCTGTTTCTAATCTTTGGTCTATAGTCGTCGTTGGAATAAATAGATTACGCAGTGCTATAAGTATTGCAAGGCCAAAGAAGGCGCCCGGTGGGAGTATTGCTACTAAAGCGCCATCAAATGGAAACTTGATGAATGAGTTAGCAGCGTTATCTCCCAAAAGCATATCTATCCCAGAGAATAAACTGCCACGACCTATAATCTCTCTAAGTCCTCCAAGAACCAGAAGTACTGCTGTAAACCCTAGTCCTGAGCTACCTCCGGAAATTATAGATTTGCCAATACTATTGCGGCTAGCAACTGACTCAGCTTGGGCCAATATTGTGCAATTCGTGATAATTAGAGGAATAAAAAGACCAAGAACTCCATGTAAATCATGAAAAAAGGCGTTAGTTAGAAGATCGATAGTCGTTACGAGTGACGAGATGATCATAACAAAAATCAATATTCGAACGCTTGGTAGCAAAGTATGGCGTATCAATGACACGATTGAGTTCGTGCAGATCAGAACTACCGTTGTTGCAAGCCCTAGAGCTAGACCATTTACCAGTGTCGTAGTTATAGCTAATAGTGGGCAAATTCCAAGTAATTGGATGAGAGCAGGATTTTTACTCCAAAGACCATCTGCTATCAGGGTTTTAATATTATTCATAACTGATTTTGATAGAAGAAATCAAAGGGTCTGAAACAAGTTTTTCTTTGTTTATTTCAAAGTGGATTAGAGCCTCTCTTACAGTATGGATAACCGCTCTTGCAGTAATCGTTGCGCTGGTAAACCCATCAAATTTCCCGCCATCTTTAACCACCTTCCATCCAGATAACGGGGGATCTGATAAATTTTTTTGATTAAAGTGAGTTATCCAATCAGATTTCTCAATATCTATTCGGTCTCCCAGTCCTGGTGTTTCTCTATGATTAGTTATGCGGACACCTGTGACATTTCCATCCATACTTATACCAACGAGCATATAAATAGGGCCGTTATATCCTTGAGATGAACCTACGCTATATACCACTGCAGCTACAGTCTTGTTTCTGATTGCTATATAGACTGGTATTGGTTCTATATTTTCTAAAATATTTATATTGTCTTCGGAATTGAAATTTTCTATAACCTCATCGTAATTTGAGTTTTGAAGAAGTTCATCTAGTGTTGCTAATTGCCGATCTTGTTGGTTTTTTAGGATTCGGTCATAACTAATCTCATAGCTTCCTGACACAATGACCGAAGCAGTTATAGCCATTACGGTCACAAGTATGATTACCCTCAGGTTTAATTTATTGGTGTTGGCCATAAATTTTTGGTTTGGTAAAACGGTCTATTAATGGGACCATGATATTCATCAATAGGACAGCAAATGCCAGTCCATCAGGATAACCACCCCATGTGCGAATAGCGTAGGTTAAGGCGCCGATGCTGGCTCCATAGATCAAACGACCTTGATTTGTTGCTGCAGCTGATACGGGGTCAGTAGCAATAAAAAATGCGCCTATGACTGTTGCACCGCTTAAAAGATGAAAACCAGGTGATAGATTTTGATTAGGTTCAAGCAGATAAAATATTGCCGCAAAAATTGTTATGGATGTTAAAAGTGATACTGGGATATGCCAACGAATAATTCCTTTGTAAAGCAAGTAAACTCCTCCAAAGGCAGTAAAAACATTTATCCATTCCCATCCATAACCACCTAATGGGCTAAATAACGGTCCTGATGCTAACTCACTAATAGATAAGCCATTTTTAAGTCCTCCTTTGATAATATCGAGAGGCGTAGCCTGTGTGATTGCATCAAGATTAAGGTTTGAAGGGAGAGAGCCTGTTACTGAATAGAAAACCGTACTCCATAGATCAATAGTCTGAAATCCTAAATTTTCTATTTGAGGAGGTATCCAGTGTGTCATTTCTACTGGGAACGACAGAAGTAATATGGCATACCCAACCATTGCCGGATTAAATATATTGGCTCCTATCCCGCCATATAAATGTTTTGCTAATACAATTGCTGATGAAGCACCCAATACAGGCAACCACCAAGGCGCCAGTGGTGGAATAGCAAAAGCTATGAGGATTGCTGTAACAATGGCGCTTCCATCAATAAGACTGGGTTTGATTGGCCGATTTCTTATACGTAGCATTATAGCCTCTGAAATCAGAGCAGCTGTGGATGCAATTAGCATGTTTATGCAAATGCCAAATCCAAAAAACCAAACATAAACAATAGTTGATGGTATGAGTGCATAAAGCACATGCCTCATTATCACGGGAACGCTTGTAATTGGAACAACATGTGGTGAGGAGCTGGTTGGAAAATGCATATTTGTTTTATTTGCTATCCCGGCGTTTTTTTGATCGTTCTACGGCAGCTTTTATCATGTCCTGCTTACTGCTTTCTTTAAGTTTAGTGTGTAAGTTTTCTATATTAGTGTGCTGATTTGAAAGTCGTTGTGTCTTAAGTTCGTAGCGTTTTTGTGCCGCATTAGATAGCTCAGAGTTCTTCATTTCTAGCGCATGCAAATGTTTTGCTTTTCTAAAGTTTTCAACTAGGGGGATATGACTAGGACAAACTACATCGCAGCACCCACACTCTATGCACTCCGGCAAACCTAATTTTTCTAGTTCCTCAAAATTTTTATTTTCATAGGCCTTAAATATTTTCTGTGGCAAAAGTCGTACAGGACATACTGGAATGCATTCGCCACAGCGTATACATGGCCATATTTCAAATGGTTTCGGGTTTTTAGATTTTTTGGTGGTTATGATGCAGTTAGTAGATTTTGTGACTGGCAATTGGTCAGTATCCAAAGTGTAGCCCATCATATTTCCCCCGAGGATCAATTGTGATACCTCGTCATCATAGCCCCCACAAAATTTGATTAACTCTACGATTGGAGCGCCGATGGGAACAGCGACATTTTGTGGGTTTTTAACTCCTTGACCCGTAACAGTAACAATACGGTTTATCAGCGGTTCCCCTAATTGAAAAAAACGATCAAGCGCATAAGCTGTGCCAACATTTTGGCAGATGCAACCTACATCAATTGGATGTTTTCCACTTGGCACTTCTTTCCCTGTTAATGCCTCTACTAATTGGCGCTCTCCACCGGCAGGGTACATTGTAGGTATGTCTGTTAGTTGAATGCATTTCGTGCCTATTGCCTCAATAGCATGAGAAATTGCTTCAATCGCCTTAGGTTTGTCCTTTTCAATTACTACAACAGTGAGTTCCGCACCAACTATTTCCATCATAGCTAGTGCCCCTCGTAATACTTCTGTAGCGTGCTCCTGCATCAGTAGATCGTCACAGCTAATGTAAGGTTCACATTCTGCGCCATTTAAAATAAGCATTTCACAGCGTTCTGACTTTGCACTAAGTTTTTCAGCTGTTGGAAAAGCTGCTCCACCCAAACCTACGATTCCAGCATTATTGATTGAAGTTAGCTGATCTAAATGGTTTTTGGATAAACGGGGTTTTTGTGTTGCTATATTATTTTGATCATTTGTTTCAATAATTACGCAGGTTGAAGGAGATACTTTACCGACAGTCGGTACTGGATGTTTCTCGATTGCTCTCACTCGCCCAGAGCATGATGCATGCACTGCTGTGGTATTTTTTTCTGCAGACTTCCCTATCACCTCTCCCTTTTGTACAAGTTGACCGACTTTTACACTGGGAATTGCATCCGAACCAAACTGTTGGTTCATTGGAATTATGAGTCTGCTTGGAAGAAACTCACGTGCTATTTGCTTATGATTTGATGTTTTTTTATGACTCTTTAAATGAACCCCGCCATAGAAACTTTGGAATAGCGGGTACTTAAACATTTCTTGATACCAAGGAAATACAGTCCACTGGACAGGGCGGGAGGCATAATCTACAACCGGTACAATGATCAGAAATGACGGTATGCATGGACTGATGAACTCCAACAATCGCATCAACAGGACAAGCCCGCAAACAAAGATTGCAACCGATACATAGTTCTTCAGAAATCAAAGCAATTTCATTCAAACTTGCTGTTGTTGAATCTTTTGCAACTGGCGAAAAATCGCTGCCAAGAAATTTTGCCAACCGACGAACGGTTTCATTTCCCCCTGGTGGGCAAAGATTTATATCTGCCTTGCCAGTGGCAATGGCGGCTGCATATGGCCGACAGCCAGGATAACCACATTGTGCGCATTGAATCCGAGGTAAAAGGCTCTCAACCTTATCAATCACTTCATTTTTTGTTGTTGACAGATAGTGAGAACTGACTATTAGTAGAATGGCAAGAACAATGGCAATCCCAGAAAAAATTATAGTAGCTGTAGCCATTAGGTTTGTGGAAAACCTGTAAAGCCTAAAAAAGCAATAGACATAATTCCTGCTGTTATGAGTGTGATTGCAGGTCCTCGAAATGGAGTTGGTATGTCTTCTTCGTCAGTCCTTTCACGAAGAGAGCTTAATAGAATTAAGGCTATGCCAAACCCCATCGCTGCACCCGCACCATAAAAAATAGCTTCTGCTAAGCTTCTTGCTGCATTTGAATTTAATAAAGTAACCCCAAGTACTGCACAATTACTTGCAATCAGAGGTATATAAACCCCAAGGATCTGATGTAGGAGGGGTGATATGCGACTAAGGAGTAATTCAGTAAACTGAACAGACGCGCCAATTACAAGGATGAAAGAGATAAGTCGTAGGTACTCCACATTGAAAGGAATCAGTAATAAGTGTTCAATGAAATAGCTAAGCGCTGATGCGATTGTCAGTACCAGGCCAGTAGCAAGCGCCATACCAAGAGCGCCTTCAAATTTTTTTGAGGCGCCTAAAAGTGGGCAAAGACCGAGAAATTGAACAAGAACAAAATTGTTAACTAGAGCAGCTGAGAAAATTATGAGCACTAGCTCTGTCATATGTTTATTTAACCTTCATGCCGGGTTCAGCGCCGCTGTCTGGGCTTAAGAGATAGATGTCTTTACCCCCAGGCCCGCCTGCTAGGACCATTCCTTCCGAGGTTCCAAAACGCATTTTTCTTGGTTTTAGATTGGCAACCATGAGTACAAGCCTGCCTTTTAGATCTTCTGGTTTGTATGCTGAGCGAATTCCAGAGAAAACGGTACGTTCGTCTTTTCCAAGACTGAGCTTTAACTCTAAAAGCTTATCAGCACCATCAACGACTTTTGCTTCTAATATTTCAGCAACCCGTAAATCAACTTTAGAAAACTGATCGATATCTATCTCTTCAGTTTGCGCCTTTGTAGCGAGTTCGTTTTCAGAAGTATTGCTGCGTGTTTCTGCAATCATATCTTGTACCTTCTTCGGATCTACACGTTCCAACAAGCTCTTAAACTTGTTTATTGAATGTTTTAATAATGGTTGGTTAGCATCTGACCAGCTTGCCGAGTCGATTTTGAGGAATGTTTCTGCCCGCTCAGCTAGAGCCGGAGTAATAGGTTTGAGATATATGATGAGTATTCGAAATAGATTGATTCCTAGTGTGCAAACACTCACAACTTGCTCTGCTTGGGCCTCGTCTTTTGCCATAATCCATGGTTTTTTTTCATCTATAAATTGATTGGCAAGATCTGCAAGCCCCATGATTTGTCTAATTGCTTTTGAGTAATCTCTGGCTTCATAGTCTGCAGCAACGGATTTTCCAGTAGAGATAAAGTGATTCAGTAACTTTTCATTCGGAAGGGTCTTAGAGAGTTGGCCATTACCCAAACTATGTATGAAGCCGGAGCAGCGACTTCCAATATTAACTAACTTACCGACTAAGTCGGAGTTAACACGTGCAATGAAATCATCAAAGTTCAGATCAATGTCATCTATATTAGAGCTAAGTTTTGCGGCTAAGTAGTAACGTAGATAGTCCGGATCTAAATGCTTGTGATAGGTTGAGGCCATGATAAAAGTGCCTCGAGATTTAGACATTTTTTGGCCATCAACTGTAAGAAAACCATGAACAAATATACTAGTTGGTTTTCTATATCCCGATCCGCTTAGAACGGATGGCCAGAACAATGCATGAAAATAAATTATGTCTTTCCCTATAAAATGGTAAAGCTCTGTATTTTTGTCATTTTTCCAAAATTCATTAAATTCTGCTTCCTCGTCAGATTTTCTACACAGACTTAGAAAGCTTGCCATATAGCCTATGGTTGCATCGAACCAGACATAAAAATATTTTTTATTTTCGTCTGGGATTTCGAAACCAAAATATGGTGCGTCTCGTGATATATCCCAGTCCTTTAGGCCGCTTTCAAGCCACTCATTAAGCTTATTGACCATTGATGCATCAACGTGACCTGGTACCCAAGCACGTAATTCCTCTTGAAAGTCAGCAAGATTGAAAAATAAGTGTTCAGATTCTCGTACAGATGGTGTTGTTCCCGAGATGACTGAAACAGGATTTTTGAGATCCATTGGCGTGTATGTCGCACTGCAGTGTTCACAGGCGTCACCATATTGATCTTTAGCACCACATGTTGGGCATTCTCCGCGCACGTACCGATCTGGTAGGAAAAGACCCTTTTTATCATCATATGCCTGTTTGATTGTACGTCGCTTTATATGACCATTCTTTTTTAGTTGAAGGTAAATTTGTGCTGTAAGTTCTTTATTTTCAGAAGAATGGGTTGTTTGATAATTATCTACACTAATTCCAAAATTCTTAAAATCCATTCGATGATCTGCAGCAACGTTAGTCACGAGTTTTTCTGGTGGTATTCCAAGCTTCTCGGCTTGGAGCATAGTTGGGGTTCCATGCGCATCACTGGCACACACATAGGTGCAATCGTGTCCTTGCATGCGTTGGAATCTAACCCAGACATCTGTTTGTGTGTACTCAACTAAATGACCTAGATGTAGTGGACCGCTCGCATAAGGAAGAGCGCTTGTAACAAGTATGTTGCGTCGTAAAGTCAATTCGAAGAGCTCCAAAACAGGATGGATAAAGCACAATTACTGAGTTTGATAAGGATAATCCGCCGTAGTTTTAAAAACCATGGATGATCGTTTCAACCAGCTATTGCTCCTGATACGAGATTATGCCATTGGAGCAGATAGGATGCTTAGCTGGTCTCGTTTATAACCACGATATTCTGAAATTCTAAGGTACAATGCCGTCTTCGTAAGCAGTTGGTTCTTTTATGAGTGACAAAAACTTAGAAATTCTCGAAAATCATCTCCGTAAGTTCATAGTGCCCTTCACACAGTCTGAGCTTGGTGGTTCTGGCAGTTCCTTTAACATTTCCGATGTCAAAGGCGGATATCAGGTGGATGTTTCTTTGGGATATCCCTGTGACCGTAGTAGGAAAGAACTTATTGGAGAGCTTAAAACTCATACCGATTCTTTAAGTTTAGATAAAGAACTGCATTTTATTATCGATTGGAAAGTTGCACCTCACACGGTGCAGCATGGCCTTAAACCTTTAGATGGTGTTAGCAATGTTATTGCTATCTCCTCTGGTAAGGGTGGTGTAGGGAAATCAACAGTGACTGTTAACTTGGCGTTAGCTTTAGCACAGGAGGGTGCACGTGTTGGGATTTTAGATGCAGATATTTATGGTCCTAGTCAACCTCGTATGCTTGGTTTATTAGGTAAGAAACCTGAAACCAAGGATGGGAAAACCCTGGAACCACTAGCGGCTCATGGAATTAAGGCAATGTCCATAGGGTTTCTAATAGATGAAAGTCAACCCATGGCTTGGCGTGGCCCCATGGTTACCTCAGCTCTCAGTCAAATGTTAAGTGACACGCACTGGGGAGAATTAGATTATCTTATGGTTGATATGCCACCTGGAACAGGTGATATACAGCTTACGCTTTCTCAACGTGTCCCAGTTAGTGGGGCAGTGGTTGTGACGACACCGCAAGATGTTGCGTTAGCTGATGCCCGCAAAGGGCTGGAAATGTTCCAAAAGGTAAATGTTCCAATACTTGGAATAATAGAGAATATGAGCGTGCATATTTGTTCTGATTGTGGACACGAAGAACGTATTTTTGGTTATGCAGGTGGCGAAAAACTAGCCGCACAGTATGATGCTTCCTTCCTAGGTGCCATGCCCCTCGACCGTGGAATTAGAGAAAACACAGATGAGGGTAATCCCACTGTGGTAGCAGACCCTGATGGTGCTATAGCTACAAGTTATCGCCAGATAGCTTTGCTAGTGAGTGGGCAGTTGTCAGCCGGTGGTAAGGACTATAGCCGCCTGTTTCCAACTATTACTGTAGAGGAGGATAAATGACAATAAAGTCTGATCTCTGGATACGACGTATGGCTGCCGAACATGGAATGATTGAACCATTTGAAAACGGCCAGGTTCGAGAAGTAGATAATGAGAAAGTTATTTCTTATGGGACATCCAGTTATGGATATGATGTCCGTTGTGCTCCAGACTTTAAAATATTCACAAATATTAACTCGGCAGTAGTTGATCCTAAGAACTTTGTTGAGTCGAGCTTTGTTGATAAGAGATCAGATATTTGTATTGTTCCTCCCAATTCTTTTGCCTTAGCTAGGACGGTAGAGTATTTCAGAATCCCAAGGAATGTTCTTACTATTTGTTTGGGTAAGTCTACTTATGCCCGTTGTGGAATTATTGTTAACGTTACTCCATTAGAGCCAGAGTGGGAGGGACACGTAACATTGGAGTTTTCTAACACGACGCCCCTTCCTGCTAAGATCTATGCAAATGAAGGTGTTGCTCAGATGATTTTTTTTGAATCAGATGAGGTATGTGAGACTAGTTATTCTGATCGTCAAGGAAAATATCAGGGTCAAAAAGGAGTAACTTTGCCAAAAACCTAGAAAATTTTATTCTTTGGGTGCTAACCACTCAATAGACTTGATTTCTAGAACCGCCCTTGATTCATTATTCCTTAGTTGTTCCATTCTGACAGGAAGGTATTGAAAGTCTTTTGCCATCCACAATACAGTTTGCCTTGAGTAACCTTGTCTTTGCTGAATTAGTTTTTCTGCTGTTATTGGACCTAGTGAAGTTTCTATAGTCTCCTGTCCCGATGATGAATAGTCATATATCCTGATGCCATCCTCATCTCTGATGGTGTGAGATAGTGGTTCTGAGTCCTTCATTTCTAGCATTAAAGCAACCTGCAGAGTTCCGCGATCAAGAGTGCCAGGAACAAGTGGAGATTGAGTGGTCTGATTACCAACAGTTGTTATTGTGATTTTCTTTTCCCAGTTAAAATCCACGCTGTAACTGTCATTGCCAAGACGGCTGTTATTTTTAAGTGTATACCGCAGTGGTTGAATGAGATTGTTGTTATAGGAGAATTCGCTTATTTCTAGCAACTCTTTTGGTGCAACAAATCTTAGAAGTCCTTTAGTATTTGATTTTGATGAGTAAATATAGGAACTATTGGTTTGACCCGCTACCAAAGTAATTTCAGATTCGCCAACAAGACTACCTTTATATCGAATATCGTAGACTGCTTTGTAGGCGGGTATGGTATGTGTTTCTGCGAAAACAGATATCGCAGGTATGGCGATTGTAATGAATACACTGTATATCAATGATCTAAACATTTACGGTAGTTTTTCAGAATACATTAGCTGTATAAATGCCTATTTAAATAACCGTTGCTTGATTGTTTTTATCTTCCACTATTTCGCCAATGATCCAAGCCTCTTCCCCACAAGCCTTTAGGATTGATACCGCATTTTCAGCAACTTCTGGTTTAACAATCACTACCATCCCAATTCCACAATTAAATGTGCGAAGCATTTCTTTGGTTTCTACACCCATATCCTCTATCCATTGGAAAACCGGCAGAGTTGGCCAAGCTGAACGTTTCAGTTGGGCGCCAAGCCCACTAGGGAGTACCCGAGGAATATTTTCTGTTAATCCCCCGCCAGTAATGTGTGCAAGACCTTTTGCTTCAACGCTTTCGAGGAGGTGGAGGATTGACTTTGAATAGATGCGTGTTGGGGCAAGCAATTGATCTACTATTGGTTGACCATCAATTAATGTATCTGTTCCTAGAGGACTTTGTGCTAATACTTTTCTTATAAGTGAAAAACCATTGGAATGTGGGCCAGACGAAGCTATACCGATAACGCTGTCTCCTGCGCTTATGGAGCTCCCATCTAGGAGACGATCTGCTTCTACAATCCCCACACAGAATCCTGCCAGGTCATATTCATCCTTGGCATGCATGCCAGGATGTTCGGCCGTTTCGCCGCCGATTAAAGCTGCTCCTGAGAGTTCACAACCACGAGCAATACCTTCGATGACGCGGGTGGCGATATCAATATCAAGACGTTGACTTACATAGTAATCAAGAAAAAATAAGGGTTCTGCACCTTGAACAATCACATCATTGACGGACATTGCTACAAGGTCTATACCGATCTGATCATGGGCGTCATGTTCAACAGCTAATTTCAGTTTTGTTCCCACACCATCTACACCAGCAACGAGGACGGGTTCCTTATAGCGGCCTAAGGGTAATTTGAATAGTCCACCAAATCCGCCGAGTCCACCGAGGACTTCCGGACGTGAAGTTCGCGCTACGGCGGTCTTAATCCGCCCAACTAGCTGCTCACCGGCATCAATGTCGACACCTGATTCCCTGTAGGTAAGGGGTATTTTAGAGGTCATTGTTGAGATCCTGACACTAGGTAGTAATTATGGTCGCTATAATAAGCTAGTCAATTTTATCTTGGGCAGCAATGATTCAGTCTAAACGTTTTCAGCGCCTCAGTTGGGCAGTTTCGGGGGTAGTGACGCTTCTGATGCTTAGTAATGCTGAATCGGCTCCTTTCGAGAATCTATACACTATCACTGTTCCTAGGGGTTTTGGAGATGAGTTACGTAGTGATGAGGAGTATGTGCCATTAGCTATGGGCCAGCTTCTGGCGCGCGTTACGGGTAGAACTGGTGCTTTTCTTGAGCCAAATTTACAGAACCTTATAAGTAATGCTAATGATTATGTGATTGAGAAAGGTTGGCCAAATCTAGAAGGCTACAGAGTTACTTTCGACGATAGGGCTATACTCACTTCATTATCTCAAAGAAACGAGCCTATTTGGGTCGAAGAGCGCCCTTTAACACTTCTATGGATAGCGGTAGATACAGTTTTTGATGAAAGAGGCGTGCTAGCTGCTGATCCTCAAAACCAAAGTCATAGTGAAGATTATCTTGCCATCGCGGATGAAATAAAAACTCAATTGGAAGGGGTTGCGTATGCTCGAGGATTGCCAATTAAATTTCCCTTATGGGATCTTCAAGATATGGAGTCTTTAGGGTTTTTTGATGTATGGGAAGGTATTAGTCATCGGCTGGAGCAGTCATCTGAGCGTTATGAGATAGACGCTATTTTAAATGGTCGGGTTTGGATGACTTCACGAGGTTTAGATGTACAGTGGACACTTATGCGTGGACCTGATCGTTTCATATTACCAGGTGGAAGTTTGCAATCCGGTCTAGACAAGCTTGCCGACCTGTATGCAGGTGAATTCAGTAGTAGTGGAAGTCCGACGGCATCAAAAATTACCGTGATGGGTTTGAAAAACATTGAAGATTATGCGCACGTTATGCGTTACATTGAAAACTTGCAGGAAAGACATATATTGGAATCAGTAGATATTGAAGAGTTTGCTGAGACGACTTTGAGCTTGAGTATGATGGCACGCGGTGGTCCTGAGTTGCTTGAAAGAGTTCTTGGGCTCAGTGGTGTATTAACACCAGCTGCATCTATCAGCGATAACTATCTTGAAACTCAACTTTCATTTTTTTATCTAGATAGCCACTGAGGTTTGATGCTATGAGGCTAAACTGGCTGCCAAATGCTATTTGCATTGGAAGAGCAGTGCTAGTTGGTCCAATTGTTTTTGCGTTGCTTGGTGAGCACTATACCGTTGCGTTAGCACTAATAGGTTTAGCTGGATTTTCAGATGCCTTAGACGGAATGTTAGCCAGAAACTTTAATTGGCGGACGCGTATGGGAGGTGTCTTAGATCCAGCAGCTGACAAACTAATGGTTTTTAGTGTCTTTTTAACCCTAACCTATTTGGAATTAGTGCCTATTTTTTTAGCAGTTTTGGTGATATCGCGCGATTTGATCATTATTGGAGGTGCAATGACTTATCAGTTTTTGATAGAGCCAGTTGAGGGAGAACCCGCTTTAATTAGCAAACTCAATACTGGCGTACAACTGCTATTTATGATGGTCACGCTTATGTCGGCTGCTTTTCATTGGCCGCTTTCTGGTTTTTTACTGATGTTAGGAGCTATTGTAATTTTTACTAGTATAACTAGTGGTTTGAACTACGTTATTGGCTGGAGCAGACGGGCATGGCTGAAAACACACCTGAGCTAGTTAAGACCTTGCATTCCTTTTCAGATGAAGATGATCAGGTAACACAGCTTTTATTGCCATTTCCGCTTCATCCCTCATCACGTTTTGAGACTTTCATTACTGGTGAAAATAAAATTTTATTGGATATGTTGCAATCTTCGAGTAATAGTGATGATTTAACTCTACCTGTTTGGATTTGTGGTGAGTCTGGATGTGGTAAGACCCACTTGTTACAGGCTTTCTGTGCTGCGTCTGATAAGACGGCAATTTATCTGCCATTAAATGACTTAAAAAAATCCCCAGAAGTGCTCCAAGGACTTGGCTCGCTAGACATAGTTGCTTTAGATGATGTAGATGCGGTGATTGGGGATACTGATTGGGATAAAGCTCTTTTTAGTATATTCAATGAATTATGGGCTGAAGGCGGTATCTTGCTTTGTTCGGCTAAATACTCACCTATAAATTTAAATTTTAGTCTTCCTGATTTGGGTTCGCGCGCAGCAGGTTCTAGTGTCTATCAGGTTAAAGGTCTATCTGATGAAGAATCTATGCTTGCTCTTCGTGTTCGAGCTGAGTCAAGGGGGCTTGAGTTGCCTGAAGATTCAGCACGATTTTTAATTACTCATATACGCAGGGATATGGGCACTTTGTGTGTATGGTTGGAGAGTTTAAATCGTGTCTCGGTTTTAAAGCAAAGAAGGTTGACTATCCCATTTATTCGAGATCATTTAGTCTGATAATCCTTCATTTTTACTAGAGTCTTTGCAAGCATAGTAATTCGTTTCCCAAGGGCAATAGCTATCGCACGCTCATCTTCTGAGATGGCATCGTTCCATTCGCTTGCTATGTGGGATGCTCCATAAGGGCCACCTCCGGTTCGGGTAGTGCTTATTGCTGGTTCAGTGTAGGGGATCCCTGCCCATAACATCCCATGGTGTATCAAAGGCATAACCATAGATATAAGGGTTGATTCTTGCCCGCCATGTAGTGAGCTTGTTGTTGTAAAAACTCCAGCTGGTTTATTGACAAGTGCACCACTGAGCCAGAGTCCAGTTGTGAGTTCCAAGAAATATTTAAGCGGTGCGGCCATATTTCCAAAGCGAGTAGGGCTTCCAAGCAGTAGTCCATCGCATTCTTCTAGGTCCGTAACTGAAGCAAATGGTGGCCCAGAATTAGGTATTGAAGGCTCAGTTGCCTCTGTGTTAGCTGATATAGGGGGGCACCGTGCGTATTACAGCTTCTCCACCTGCAGATTCAACACCTCGAGCGCTATAACGTGCCAGCTCGGCTGTACTACCTTTACGGGAGTAGTAAAGTATTAAAATCCGAACGTTCATCTAAATAACTCCAATACCTTTTCTGGTGGTCTACCAATACGTGCGTCTTGATCTGTTTCAACAATAGGTCGTTTAATAAGTATTGGGTCTTTTACCATAAGTTCTATAAGGGAGGCCTCATTAGCTACCCTAATATCAATTCCACTATTCTTAAATACAGGCTCTTCAGTTCTTATAAGATCTGCCGCCGTTAGGTTAAGTTTTTTTAATAGCAGCATAAGGGATTCGGAATTTAGTGGTGATTTGAGGTATTGAATAACCTCAACTTCGATGTTTTGTGACTCTAATAGTGCTTTAGTTGCGCGTGATTTAGAGCATCTTGGATTATGATAAATTCTAGGTTTCATTTATAAGCCTATATTTTATATAATTATATCCTGATTAAGAGTTATTGTGGTTCTATACTTTTTGCACAAGTAGTTTAGAAACGTATGCTTAATGTTTCCAGAGGTATAGACTTAACTTAAGGCTTGTTGGAAGCGCATGTAGCGTCTTCTAAGATTTTTAATCTCGAGTAAAAAATAAATTGATTAATACGCGCATCTTAATTTTAGTTCTAACTTTGCTTTTGTCGGCATGTGCTACTGAGCCACCTGTGCAAATGATGAGTGATGCTCGTCAGGCGATAGCTGCTGCGGAGGAGGCAGACGCACCCAGACTTGCTCCTGTGCCAATAGCAGAGGCAAGACGATATATTGCGCTTGCGGAGACACAGATTCGTAATGGTTCATTCACTTATGCTTGGCAGAATGCTCAGCGTGCAAAGAACCGTGCGGTTGAAGCTTTAAGCGTAGCTAGAACTCAAGATCAGAACTAAACATCAGAAAAGGCATATTCTTTTGTAAGATAAAGTCTATTACGCCTATATTCTTTCCTTAATAGCCTCAATTATTTTTTCAAAAGAAATCATTTCAGTATCTTTTGATGTTCGCGATTTATATTCAATTTCATTTCTATCTAAGGCTTTTTCGGCAATTACAAGACGATGAGGAATGCCGAGTAGGTCGGCATCGGCAAACTTGACCCCTGGGCGTTGTTGACGATCATCAACGAGTGTTTCAAAACCGAATCTTTTAAGTTTGTCGTATAATTTATCGGTAGCTTCCTTAACACGGCAGGATTTATCCATATTGATAGGAATTATAATGACGTTGAATGGCGCAATAGCATTTGGCCAAATTATTCCATTGTCGTCATTATTTTGCTCAATGGAAGCGGCTATAACTCGTGTTACTCCAATTCCATAGCAGCCCATATGCATAGTTCTAGGTAAGCCCTTTGTATCAAGCACGGTAGCATTCATTGCAGAACTGTATTTGCTGCCAAGTTGAAATATATGTCCAACTTCGATTCCTCTCGTAATCGATAGCGGACTACCTCCTGAGGGGCTAGGGTCGCCAGTAACTGCATTTCGAAGATCCGATATGTTTGATAGAGGGAAGTCGCGGTTCCAGTTAGCTCCAACATAATGATAGTTGCTGGTATTCGCACCACATACAAAATCAC
>CAXYEE010000014.1:0-37211 GCA_964276105.1 uncultured Gammaproteobacteria bacterium
AGATGAATTTACTCCTATCAGGCTTTCTGAAGAATTGAAGCGAATATTTATACATCCCAATAATGCCCTATCACGTTTCGGTGAAAGGGCGCGCTCTCAAGCACGACCTGCGGCTGCTGCAAATCTTGCAAAAGCTTGTTTTCAGCTTGCGGAGACTCATTCATGAGTAGTCAGATGGGCACTATTCATCATGTCCATTTTGTGGGGATTGGTGGCGTGGGTATGAGTGGAATTGCCGAGGTATTAATTAATCTTGGTTATGCTGTCCAAGGCTCAGATGTAAGGCAAAATCTTATCACAGAGAGGCTTGCTAGCCTTGGCGCTAAAATCTTTATTGGCCATGATTCAGATCATATTGGATCAGCCGATGTGGTGGTGGTAAGTAGCGCCATTGCACCTGATAACCCCGAGATTATTAAAGCAACACAACAACGTATCCCGGTTGTTCAAAGAGCAGAGATGCTAGCCGAATTAATGAGATTTCGGAGTGGTATTGCAGTTGCTGGCACACATGGGAAGACGACAACTACTAGCCTCATAGCAAGTATGCTTGCTGAAGGAGGGCTTGACCCGACATTCGTTATCGGTGGTCGGCTTGCTAGTACTAATGCCAATGCGCAATTGGGTGAAGGTGAGTATCTGGTAGCAGAAGCTGATGAAAGTGACGCATCATTTCTGCACTTACAGCCTGTTATTGCGATAGTTACCAATGTAGATGCTGATCATCTAGAAACCTATGAAGGTGACTTTGATCGATTAAAGCAGGGGTTTACTGACTTCTTGCACAATCTGCCTTTTTATGGATTAGCCATAGTTTGCAATGATGATTTAAATGCTAGAACACTTATTCCAGCAGTAGGGCGGCGTGTACTCACTTATGGGGTTTCGGATGGATCAGATATTCGAGCAGAGGATGTCAAATCAGTTGGATTAGCAAGTTCATTTTTAGTGCATCGGGCAGGCCATGAGCCATTAGAGCTAAAGGTTAATCTTCCAGGTTTCCACAATATGTTGAATTCATTAGCGGCAGTTAGTGTTGCTACAGAACTTGGTGTTTCTGATGAGGCAATAAAAAAAGCATTATTAGAGTTCTCGGGAATTGACAGACGATTTCAAGTTCTTGGAACAGTCACAACTAGAAATGGTCTCGTAACATTTGTAGATGATTATGCACACCACCCTACAGAAATTGCTGCCACTATAGAGGCAGCTCGTCAGTCTTGGCCAGGCAATCGAGTTGTAGTTGCATTTCAACCTCACCGATACACTCGCACACATGCACTTATGGATGATTTTTCTGAAGTCCTCTCAGGGGCTGATGTGTTGCTATTGACCGATATCTATAGTGCCGGAGAAGAACCGATCATTGGTGCTGATGGACGGGCGCTAGCTCGGGCAGTGCGCAGTCGAGGACGTGTGGAACCTGTTTTTGTGGAGGACTTAAAGGAATTGCCTAGCGTTCTAGAAGTAGTCATTGAAGCGGACGATATAGTATTGATGCTTGGCGCTGGAAATATTGGTGCGCTAGCAAAGTGCCTGCCAGATCAACTTGCGGTTATGGCCCCCATTGGGGTGAAGCAATGAGCATCATGATGGGCAATATGAATAAGACGGCGCAGTCGCTTAGGGATGAGCCCATGAGTGCCCATACTTCTTGGAGAATAGGAGGATTAGCTGATTTATTCTATCAACCAGTGAGTACTGAGGAGTTGTCTCGATTCCTTGCTGAACAGGATCCAAAAATTAACATCCATTGGGTAGGTCTAGGATCAAACATGTTGGTTCGTGATGGTGGAATCCGAGGCCTTGTGATCTGTACGCGTGATCTTCCAAAGCAAATTGAAAAAATAAGTGAGCATCAAGTTAAGGTTAGTGCTGGAGTTGCCTGTACTTCCTTTGCTCGGAAATGTGCGAGATGGAAGCTAGGTTCGGCTGCATTTTTTGCCGGTATACCTGGCACCTTTGGTGGAGCTTTAGCAATGAATGCGGGGGCTTTTGGTGGAGAAACTTGGAGTTTTGTTGACACTGTTGAGACCATAAATCGTAGTGGTGAGGTGAAAAGTCGAACAGTAGCTGACTTTAAGGTGGGGTACCGTTCGGTTTCAGGTCCAATTGATGAATGGTATCTAGGTGCATTACTAGCGTTCGAAACGGACAATAACGCCGACTTCTCTAGTATCCCAGAATTGATGCGACACCGTAGTAGCACTCAGCCACTAGGGAAGAGGAGTTGCGGGTCAGTTTTTCGTAATCCACCAAATGGTTTTGCAGCTCAATTAATAGAGGCTGCGGGTCTTAAGGGTGCTTGTATCGGAGATGCAGTTGTATCTGAAAAACACGCTAATTTTATTATTAATAATGGTAGTGCAAGCGCTGATGATGTGGAACGCTTAATTAGGCTAATCCGTCAAAGGGTGAAGGCTGACTGTGGCGTTCTTCTTGACCTTGAAGTTCAGATTTTAGGTGAAAAACTCGCGTGAAAAACGCAAAAATTAATCGTCGTAAAGTGACGAAGAAACCTCGAAAGTTGTCCATGCCATCTTTTAACTGGACAAGAGTGCTGGTGCCGATGGGCTCTTTAGGTGTTTTTGTCGCGATAGGTTTAGGTGGACAGTTTTTGCTTGATCATCCAGTGCAGCATTTAGAAATAGAAAGTAGTTTTCAGCGTGTAACGCCGATACAAGTAGAGGCAGCAATAGTTTCCGAGTTAACTGGTGGCTTTTTGTCAGCCAAGCTTGGCAATTTACAGAATCAAATAGAGTCTTTGGATTGGGTCGAAAGTGCAGAGATTGCTCGTAGGTGGCCAGGCACATTAGCAGTGCGTGTGAAGGAGCATCAGGCGGCGGCACGTTGGGGACAAACAGGGCTTCTTAATACTTATGGTGAACTTTTCACAGAGAATTCGCGTTATGCATTTCCAGAACTCCCTCGGTTGGCTGGCCCCGCTGGTACAGAGAGGGAAGTTGCAATTCGATACCTTGGGTTAAGGAGCCGGTTGGTTGAGGCGAACCTAGTGCTTAAATCATTGGTAATGGATAACAGGGGGTCTTGGCTAATAAAGCTTGATAGTGGCCAGGAAATACGCATAGGGCGACGTGATATAGATGAGAGATTGAATCGCTTTTTTCAGGTTGTTACCCCTTCGCTCGCCGATCAGTTTCATCGTATCCAGCATGTGGATCTTCGTTACACGAACGGTTTCTCTGTCGGTTGGGTTTCTGATCAAGGAATACAACTAGCACAAGAGAATGAGGGTTTAGGCAATGGCTAAGCGCGAAGAACGGAAGTTATTGATCGGATTAGACATTGGCACGTCTAAGGTCGTTGCAATAGTTGGTGAACTTTCGACTGAAAACACGCTTGAGGTTATTGGTATTGGCTCTCATCCGTCCAGAGGACTCAAACGTGGAGTTGTTGTAAATATTGAGTCGACTGTTCAATCGATTCAGCGAGCCATTGAAGAAGCTGAACTAATGTCAGGATGTGAAATTAATACGGTTTATGCAGGTATTGCTGGTAGCCATGTGCGAAGCCTTAATTCACATGGAATCGTTGCTATTCGTGATAAAGAAGTTAGTTCGGGGGATATTGATCGGGTTATAGATGCAGCTCGCGCAGTAGCAATACCAGCAGATCAAAAAGTACTACATGTTTTACCACAAGAATTTCTAATTGATTCTCAAGAGGGGATTCGTGAACCAATTGGAATGTCTGGTGTTCGGCTTGAGGCGAAGGTTCATCTTGTTACGGGCGCAGTAAGTGCAGCACAAAATATTGTTAAGTGTGTTCAACGTTGTGGGCTAGATGTGGAGGATGTGGTTCTTGAGCAGCTTGCGTCTAGCTTTTCAGTACTAACAGAAGACGAGAAAGAGCTTGGAATTTGTTTGGTTGATATGGGTGGAGGCACTACAGATCTTGCTGTTTTTCGAGGAGGTGCTATCCAACATACTGCCGTAATACCAATCGCCGGTGACCAGGTAACAAATGATATTGCGATCTCGTTGCGTACCCCTACACAGCATGCAGAGGAGATAAAAATCAAGTATGCCTGTGCACTTTCCCAGCTTGCAAATCTGGATGAGACGATTGAGGTTCCAAGCGTTGGGGATCGCCCTCCCCGGCGACTTGCCAGACAGACTCTTGCAGAGGTTGTTGAGGCACGTTATGAAGAACTTTTCTCTCTTGTACGAGATGAGTTGAGAAGGTCAGGGTTCGAAGAGTTGATTGCTGCTGGTTTAGTGCTAACAGGGGGCAGCGCAAAAATGGAGGGTGCAGTTGAATTAGCAGAAGAGATTTTTCATGTGCCCGTTAGATTAGGGGTTCCGCAGTATGTAGAGGGTTTAGTAGATGTTGTAAGAAACCCAATTCATGCAACGGGGGTAGGTCTTCTTATATATGGCAAGGAGACCTTTCAGACTGAACCGGAAAGAACTGCTGACAGAGCAGGAATGCCCGGTATGTTTCAAAAGATGGGTAAATGGTTTCAAGGTAATTTTTAAGTGTCTATATTCTTGAGGAGTTTGTAAATGTTCGAGTTAATGGATGGGCATAACGCAACAGCATGTATAAAAGTAGTTGGCGTCGGAGGTGGTGGTGGGAACGCAGTTGGCCAAATGGTCACATCAGGTATTCAGGGGGTGGATTTCATCTGTGCAAATACAGATGCTCAAGCGCTAAAGACGGCCAAGGTTAAGACTGGCATTCAAATAGGGACCGGGATTACGAAAGGTCTAGGTGCTGGAGCTAATCCTGAAATTGGGCGACAGGCTGCCCAAGAGGATCGAGAGCGTATTCAGGATGTGATTGAAGGCGCAGATATGCTTTTTATCACCGCTGGATTAGGGGGCGGCACAGGAACGGGAGCAGCGCCTGTAATAGCTCAAATGGCAAAGGAAATGGGTATTTTGACCGTCGCGATAGTCACGAAACCCTTTCTGATGGAGGGTGAAAAGCGGATGCAGGTAGCTGATCAGGGTATAGCTGAGCTAGGACGTTATGTGGATTCTCTCATTACGATTCCTAATGAAAAGCTACTGACCGTTCTCGGGCCAGACACTACATTGCTTAATGCATTTCAATCTGCTAATCAGGTATTACAAGGAGCAGTGCAGGGGATTGCAGACCTAATCACTCGCTCTGGAAATATTAATGTGGATTTTGCAGATGTACGGACAGTGATGTCGGAAATGGGTATGGCAATGATGGGTTCTGGCGTTGCTAGCGGTGAAGGTCGGGCACGTGCTGCTGCTGAGGCGGCAATATCTAGCCCTCTACTAGAGGATATTGACCTTGCTGGAGCTAACGGTATTTTGGTCAATGTCACAGCTGGAGAGGATTTATCAATAGGAGAGTTTCAAGAAATTGGTGAGGCTATTAAGGAGTTTGCCTCTCCTGATGCCACTGTAGTTATTGGTTGGGTTTCTGATAAAGACTTGGAAAATGAAATACGTGTTACGGTGGTGGCAACCGGGCTAGGCCAAGCTGTTGGTGCGGGTGTAGCGGAAACCTTACGGGTGGTGAAAAGCTCTGGTTCACTTGAACCTAATTATACTGACCTTGAAAAACCAACTGTTCAGAGGCAACGCGAAGTGGACGATGATTCAACGGGTTCACCAGAGGAAATGGAAGCCTTGTTGGATATTCCCGCATTTTTACGGAGGCAGGCCGATTGAGTTAACCAAGAATATCCAATATGCCAGTCTGTTCCTTGCTTGTTCTACGAGCGTTATACTAATGTAATTCTAGGTATGAGGCTTAGGGACTGTTTAGGTATGTCTATATGACAATATACCCATTAGACCTAAATCTCATAAAAACTGAGGTTAGAGCTTGAAGCAGAGAACTCTCAAGGAATCAGTCAAAGCTACTGGTATTGGCTTGCATAGTGGTGCAAAGGTCTATATGACGCTGCGTCCTGCACCGCCAAATTCTGGCATTACATTTCGGCGCATTGATCTAGACAATCCGGTTGATATTCCTGCAAGTGCTCTTAAGGTTAGCCAAACTACCTTAGGTACAACCTTAGAACATCAGGGAGCCAAAGTAGCAACTGTTGAACATCTGCTTTCGGCCTTAGCAGGTTTAGGCATCGATAATCTTTTTGTGGATCTTACAGCACCAGAAGTGCCTATTATGGATGGTAGTGCTGCGCCATTTATTTTTCTCCTGCAGTCAGCAGGTATTGAGGAACAGAGTTCTCCAAAGCGTTTTATACGAATTAAAAAAACTGTCGAAGTTGGAGACGAAAAAAAATGGGCGCGATTGACTCCGCATAATGGGTTTCGGATAAACCTTGAGATTGACTTTGATCATCCTGTACTGAGGAAGCATAGACAAAGTGCGCACCTTGATTTTTCTACTACATCTTTTGTGAAGGAGATTAGTCGTGCCAGAACATTTGGTTTTTTAACTGATATTGAAACGCTTAGAAAGAGAGAGCTTACCTTAGGTGGTAGCATCGATAATGCTGTGGTTATGGATGAATACAGGGTGATTAATGAGGAGGGTCTTAGGTTTAAAGATGAGTTTGTAAGGCATAAAATCCTAGATGCTGTGGGTGATCTTTATCTGTTAGAGTGCTGTTTGATTGGTGAGTTTACAGGCTATAAGTCAGGCCATTATCTTAATAATACTTTGCTGCGTGCTTTGCTGGAGCAGAAAGATAGCTTTGAGGAAGTTATTTTTAATGATTCGCAGGCTTCCCCCGTTTCTTATCAATTAGCTCCAGGTTAATTTTTTAAAAAACCAAATAATTTTTAAGTGCCTGTTTTTTATTAGTAGGGAAGGGCTCGAAATTTAATATATTTAGCATCTATATTCTAGACACCAGAATATGGGACTACTTTAACCGTTATACGATCACGACCAAGGGTTTTTGCGCGGTAGCGTACTCGAGCTGCCCAAGCGGGCGAATCCATCACTAAAATAAGCTCACCCTCTTCATCAATGCTAACGTTAACTAGGTGATCTGCTTCTTCGGAGGGCAGCATTTTCCGAATATGGCCAGTTAGGTTTCTTTGGCGTTCAGCCTCTAAAGCCAACTTTTCAAGCTGACCATTCTTGAAAAGCTCAGCTATAGATTTAGGAGATTTTGTGGCCATGACCGATTAGATCTATTTTAATTTTTTACTCAGGTATGCAAAGTGTACAGGCTATTCTTTATGTTCTTATATTTTTGAGAAACCAAGTATTATTTTGGAGAATGTTAGACTTAAAAAACCTATTTTTGCGTATATTAAGGCCTGCCGAGGTAGGATTTTAGGGTTTGATTTTATAGAACCTATTATAATCTTGCCGTTAGGACATCTAAGGATTTCACTTGCTCGAGTTAACCTCCAATATATTTTCCAATATTTTCGGTAGTCGCAATCAACGGCTCTTGAAGACCTATGGCCAGTTAGTCAATCAGACGAATGACCTGGAGCCCTCACTTCAGGCTCTCGATGATGAGGCGTTGAAGGCAAAAACGGTGGAGTTTAAAAGCCGCTTGGATCAGACGAATGACCTGGAGTTGCTTTTGCCGGAAGCGTTTGCAGTAGTCAGGGAGGCTTCGGTACGCACACTGGGGATGCGTCACTTTGATGCTCAACTGATTGGTGGTGTAGCACTCCATCAAGGAAAAATTGCGGAAATGCGCACAGGAGAGGGTAAGACCCTAGTTGCAACTCTAGCAGCTTATCTCAATGCACTACCTGATACTGGGGTACATATAGTCACTGTCAATGACTACTTGGCTCATCGTGATGCAAACTGGATGAGACCCATATATGAGTTCTTAGGGCTAACTGTGGGTGTCGTGAAGGCAGGGCAAACACAAGAAGAAAAAAAAGCGGCTTATGCTGCAGATATCACTTACGGCACAAACAATGAATTTGGTTTTGACTATCTGAGAGATAATTTGTCATTCCGTGCTGAGGATCGTGTCCAACGTAACCTTGGCTACGCTATCGTAGATGAGGTTGATTCTATTCTTATCGATGAGGCTAGGACTCCGCTGATCATTTCGGGTCGATCAGAAGAGAGTACGGAACTTTATAGCCGGATCAATAAACTTATTCCTAGCATGAAAGTTCACAGTCCCCCATCCGGCAAGGTGAATAATGATATAGAAGTAAGCCGGCTCGTTTTAACTGGCGCTTCTGGAGAGGATTTGGGGGAGATGTCGATAGAAGAAGCGCTAGTGTTAGCGCATCAAGATAGTTATCACTTGATCGAATTCGAACCTGAGTCAAAGCCTTCTAAGTGCTGTCTGATTGCCCCTGGACACTACGTGATAGATGAAAAGTCAAAGCAGGCTCATCTCACGGAAGAGGGGCATGATCATGTAGGACCCTTACTGGTTAAGGCGGGCGTTTTGTCGGAAGGTGAAAGTTTGTATGACGCCAGTAATATCCGTTTACTTCACCATTTAAATGCTGCTTTGCGTGCACATGCCCTCTTTAACAAAGATGTTGAGTACGTTGTGCAGGATGGTGAAGTTGTTATTGTTGATGAATTTACAGGGCGAACTATGCCCGGTAGACGATGGTCAGATGGCTTGCATCAAGCTATTGAGGCTAAAGAAGGAGTGAGAGTAAAGGAGGAGAATCAAACAATAGCCTCTATTACCTTTCAAAACTATTTCAGACTTTACGGAAAACTAGCAGGAATGACGGGTACTGCTGATACAGAAGCATACGAGTTTGAACAAATATACAGTCTTGAGGTTATGGTGATCCCAACTCATGAGGAAATGATTCGGAAAGACCACCCAGATCTTGTATATCTAACACAAGAGGCTAAATTTAACGCAATTATTGAAGATATTGAGGATTGCCATCAGCGAGGCCAACCTGTTTTGGTTGGCACAACTTCTATTGAAACATCCGAATTTCTTGCAGATTTACTCAAAAAAAAGAAGATTGTCCACCGCGTTTTAAACGCAAAATATCATGAACAAGAAGCAGAGATTATTACTCAGGCTGGTAGCCCAGGTACCGTTACTATTGCGACTAATATGGCGGGGCGGGGCACAGATATAGTGCTTGGGGGCAATCTAGAATCTGAATTAGCAAAACATTCAGAGAAAGCCGATGCTCACAAGGAAAGTATTCGTTCTGACTGGAAAATTCGCAATACAAAATCTCTAAACGAAGGAGGACTCCATGTTATCGGTACGGAACGGCATGAGTCGAGGCGGATTGATAATCAGCTTCGTGGACGTTCTGGACGGCAGGGTGACCCTGGATCAAGCCGTTTCTATTTATCGATGGAAGATAACTTGATGAGAATCTTTGGGGATCCAGAGCGAACAAAACGTCTTTTGTCTAGGGCAGGGATGCAGGCTAGCGAAGCTATAGAGAGCAAGATGCTATCGCGTCAAATAGAACGCGCACAACGAAAGGTGGAAGCCCACAATTTTGATATACGCAAACAATTGCTCGAGTATGATGATGTAGCGAACGATCAACGCAAAGTAATATATCAGCGTCGTGCAGATCTGATGGAGGCGGTGGATATTTCTGAGGAGATTATAGAGGTTCGTAAAGAGGTTGTAGCAGGGGTTGTTGCTGAATATATCCCACCGGATAGTGTGGAAGAGATGTGGGAAAAGGAAGGATTAGCTCAGACACTTGAGCGGGAGTTTGGTATTCACATTGATGTGGCTGCCCTGCTTGAAGGGGATCATGCGCTAAATGAGGTTGGTCTGCGAGAAGAAATAGTTTCTCAACTGGAAGCTGCGTATGAGAAGAAGTTAGAGGATGTTGGAGCCCAGTCAATTCGTGAGCTAGAAAAAGCAATTATGCTCAGACAGCTTGACACACATTGGAAAGAACATATTGGTGCTTTGGACTATCTTCGACAGTGGATACACCTTAGAGCATACGCTCAGCGCAAGCCTGCCCAAGAATATAAAAGAGAAGCATTTGAAATGTTCAGCGACATGCTGGATCGCATGGATCATGATGCTGTAACAATTCTATCAAAAGTTCAGATACGTCGGCAGGAAGATGTTGGTGCACTAGAGCCAAGCAGCAGCGATACGAGCAAAATGCGTTTTCAGCATGCGGCTGCACCAGGTCTCCCAACTGCTCCTCAGCAAGCATCACCCGCTGGGGTTAAACCTCCCACTTCTTCAGTAGCTAAGCCGGTTGCTCCTTATACCCGTGAGCAACCTAAGGTTGGACGCAATCAGCCCTGTTCCTGTGGATCTGGTAAGAAGTTTAAGCATTGTCACGGACGCTTGGACTAGATCTAGATTTGACTGATAGTTGTATGAGTATAGGGTCCGGTCATAGACCACTAGACGTTGTTGTAGGACTTATCCAGGATAGCGAAGGTAGGGTGCTTCTAGGGCGTCGACCACATGGTTCTCATATGTCAGGTTATTGGGAACTTCCAGGCGGAAAGAGGAATTCTAATGAGTCTCCAAAGGAGACTCTCTATCGAGAGCTGTATGAAGAGTTGAGAATTAAGGTTTTAAGTGCAACGTTTCTCATAGTCTTAAGGCATAGGTATCCTGAACAAGTAGTTCGCTTGGAAGTGTGGCATGTAGAACGTTACGAGGGTGACCCAATTGGCCAAGATGGCCAAACCCTCAGATGGTCATTTCCTAATGAATTTAGAAAATTACCAATACTTCCGGCAGATGAACCGCTTATTGATATCCTTCTTGGACAGTAGTAATCCTTATAGCATCCGCTAAAAATAACAGGTATTGAATGCCTTGAATTATTAATTTCTCTGGGTTAGCAAAGAGCAAGCAAGAAAGTGATGTCTTCATCTACCTGAACGGGACGTTCTTTGGTGCCCTGCCATTTGACAAAATGGATGGTAAATCGATGTTTCCCAGCACTGATTTGCGGATAGATACCGCCTCCCATAGGCAAAAGAACGCGGACAAGACTTGGCGATGTACGCCTTTCTATATTGTGTTGATGCATACCATGTACAGCTAATTCTTTGGTGGGTTGATTGGTTTCTCGAATCAGCCATAAGACTTGTTCTACAGCGTCGCAAATTGGCCGGATAATACTCAGCCAGCCTAGAAGTTCTTTAGAGCGTTCTTCATAGGGCAGACGAAGCCAATAGGAATAGTCCGGTAGATCAAACATACATGTCCCACCAGGAATCGAGCTACGATGTTTTATATTATTTAAAAAATCACATTCCTGAAGTGGTGTAATTAATTTTGGACCACAATCAACCAGACCTTCCTGAAGTATACGGAGCTCATTAATGAACACCTGTAGCCTTGTGGGGTCAACGCCGGGTTGACGAGAGAAAGAAGCTAACATTTCACTTTGGCGGTCGAGCTCCTGCATAACATCTGTACGAATATCACCACGGTTTAGTATGGTCAGGATCTCCAGAAGATTAGATACAGCGGCTCGTGCACTCAGTTCGGCAGTAGCTTCAGAATGAAAACGAGCCTGCTTATGAAGAAGCTCAATTCTTAGAAAAGTGCGCATTCGCTCAGTTAGAGGCTGCTCAAATTTCATGGTCCCAGTAGTTGAGGAGAGGTTCTGCAACTCCTTATCGGAATTTCCCATCATTCTGTTTTCTCGGCTTTACCTAGTTGGGCAATGTAGCCCATTGTGCTACTTGCTTGCTAGGTTTGAGTAATTTGCATGAAGCTCCACTATGCGGTGCTGGGTCTTATCCCAATTCCCACCGTTATCGATTAAATCATCTGCATGAGCTAAGCGTACATTTCTTTTTACCTGAGCATCTAGTATTGATTCCGCTTGAATCAGATTAATCCCATCACGCGATAAGAGACGTTCTAGTTGAGTTTTACGGGGACAATCAACGACAGCAACACGATCTACTAGAGACGCAAAGTCAGTTTCTACAAGAAGTGGTACTACTATAATGGCATAGGGTGTGGATAGCCCGTCCAGCCTCTCAATTACTTTTTCTCGTATCAAAGGATGGAGAATTTCCTCTAATCTTAGTCTTTTTCGGGGATCTGAAAATATAAGCGTACGTAGTATCCTACGATCTAACTCTCCTGAATCGGAAATAATATGTGACCCAAACTCTTTCCGGACTTTTGCCAGTCCAGATTCCCCCACAGCAACAACTTCTCGTGAAATCACATCTGTATCAACGATGTTGCAGCCAAGCTCAGCAAAATAATTGGCTACGGCTGTTTTTCCGCTTGCAATACCACCGGTCAGCCCTACTCGCAGCATCATATAAAGGGAAACAAATAAATTAGGGGGTGTTGGAAGTTCAATTAAAGATCAACCCATATTGATATATTAGCTCATCTCCCCAAAGTAAGGTGACCCAGCCTGCTGCTGCCAGGTAAGGGCCAAAAGGGATTCTGGTATGTCTTGAATGGTTAAGGAGTAACACTCCCATCAGTCCTACAAATGCGCCAACTGAGGCAGATAAGAACAGAATCATCGGTAAAGACTGCCAGCCCAGCCACGCTCCCAGTGCTGCCAAAAATTTGAAATCACCATAGCCCATACCTTCCTTACCAGTTAATAATTTGAAAAGCTTATATATGCTCCAGAGAGATAAATAACCTGCAGCAGCTCCAATCAAGCTTGACTCTGTTTCAGTCAGTAGTGCACGTCCGTCGATACTAATCAAGCTTAGTAGCAGACCAGTCCACAAAAGTGGCAAAGTGATGCGATCAGGTAAAAGCTGCCTATTTATATCGATGGCTGCTAGGGAAAGCAGTGTCCAAGTTAAGGGTAATGCCACAACGGCTTCCCAGGTTGGTCCGAGTACCCATACAGTTATGACTGAGAGCGTAGCTGCGATCGCTTCAGTGAGAGGGTATCTTATTGGAATTGAACTATCGCATTGCGCACATCTCCCTTTCAGGAAGATATAACTCATAATGGGAATATTATGTTGGACATTAATTTGGGTTTTACAGATAGGGCAGTGTGATCTAGGCGTTAATATATTGAAAACAGAAACCTCGGGATTGGGTTCTGTAGAAAAATCATTGACTAATGGTTTTTTGCGCTGCTCTAGCCATGCACGTTCAATCATAATAGGGATACGATACGTTACAACGTTAAGAAAACTCCCTGCTATAAGGCCTAGTAGTCCGGCAAAGCAGAGAGGAAACCATGAGAAAGTATTGAAGAGTTCCACTACTCCAACCAATTTATTAATTGGTGCTATTCTCTCTGGAAGAGGACAAGTTTTCCAGATTCAATAGTTTTTTGGGTTCGTTCCCACCTAAGTCTCCCCATAATATAATTCAGCTATAACTATCAGAATGGACATCAATGACATTGCATATAAACTTGATTAAAACTTCTGTCCATCAGTTCCCTGTGCTTAGCACCTTATTCTTCAATGCTTTATGACATACAGTTTATATGATGATGCTTTATAGCCATATCAATAACGGTTGTTACTTCTCTTTCCCTATGTTTCTCTTTCATGGACAATACTGATCCCGCTAACATAGATATTCATTTTGGATCTTCACGAATACCAATCTAAGACTCTTTTTGCCGAGTATGGCGTTCCTGTACCCGATGGCCATGTGGTTTCCACTTCTGGCGAGGCTAGGGATGCAGCAACGACTCTTGGTGGTGAATTATGGGTTGTAAAAGCTCAGGTGCATGCTGGTGGGCGGGGTAAAGCAGGGGGAATCAAACTTGCTAGATCCATCGAGGAAGTGGTTGATTGCGCAGATTCCTTACTAGGCACACGCCTTATTACTCATCAAAGCACAACCGCTGGACTCCCCATTGATATGGTTTATGTTGAGGCGGGCTCAATAATTCAGAGAGAGCTTTATTTGAGCTTATTGGTTGATCGAGCTCAAGAGGCCGTTGTTGTTATGGCTTCGTCAGCAGGTGGTATAAATATTGAGGAGGTCGCCTCCACTACCCCAGAAAAAATTCTAACAGAAGTAGTTGATCCACTAGCGGGGCTAAATTCTGCGCAGGCAAGAAAAATTGGTCGTGATTTGGGCCTTAATGATAATCAGATTGATGAATTAGAAGAAATCCTTTTTAAACTAGTAAGGCTAATGCTTGAGTGCGATGCAAATTTGATAGAGATTAACCCGCTAATAGTGGATTCAGGGGGTCATATAATTGCGCTTGACGGTAAAATCAATATTGAGGATAACGCTTTGTTTCGCCAAGAGCGCCTTGAGATGTGGCGTGATGAAGCTCAGGAAAATCCAAGTGAGACTGAAGCACGTAAACATAGCCTGAGTTACGTTTCCTTAGACGGCAATATCGCGTGTTTGGTTAATGGTGCTGGGCTAGCAATGGCTACTATGGATCTTATAAAACTGCATGGTGGAGAGCCAGCTAATTTCCTTGATGTGGGCGGTGGAGCCACTGTTGAACAGGTTACAAATGCTTTTAAAATCATATCGACAAACGCAAATGTAGAAGCAATTCTTGTGAATATTTTTGGAGGTATCGTGCGCTGTGACCTAATAGCTGAGGGAATTATCGCAGCGGTTAGTGACGTGGGAGTTACGCTTCCGGTGGTTGTTCGACTAGAGGGTACCAACGTTGGGGAAGGTCGTGAATTGATTGTTAAAAGTGGATTGGGTATTGAGCCAGCTAAGGATCTAACAGAGGCGGCTCAAAAAGCAGTTAAACTTGCCACTAGGGGCCGCACATAATGAGCGTTTTGGTTGATGCTGAAACAAAGGTTATTTGTCAGGGACTGACGGGTAGGCAGGGGTCTTTTCATGCTAAGGAATGTATGGACTATGGGACTCAGATTGTTGCTGGTGTAACACCGGGGCGGGCGGGTGAGCAGCACCTTGGTTTGCCTGTTTATGGCACAGTTCGAGATGCGGTGGATGCTACTCAAGCCACAGTTTGTATGACCGTTGTTCCCGCACCTTTTGCAGCTGATGCGATATTAGAGGCTGCCGCTGCAGGCATTGAACTCATAGTTTGTATAACGGATGGGGTGCCAGTTCTTGATATGGTTAAAGTTAAAACTATATTGGCTGACGAGGGGTGCCGGCTGATTGGACCTAATTGTCCTGGGATCATTACTCCAGGCGCTTGCAAAATTGGCATTATGCCTGGTTCTATCCATACGCCTGGTCGAATAGGAATTATTTCTCGCTCAGGCACTTTGACTTATGAATCTGTTTTTCAGACCACTAATGCTTGTTTAGGTCAGACAACTTGTATTGGAATTGGTGGTGACCCAGTTCGTGGTATGAATTTTATAGACTGTTTAGAGTTGTTTGAGGCTGACCGAGATACACATGGCATCATCCTTGTTGGAGAAATTGGTGGTTCTGATGAGGAGGAGGCGGCTGATTTTATTCAAAGTGAGGTATCAAAGCCGGTAGTTGCATATATTGCTGGTGTTACGGCCCCACCTGGGAAACGAATGGGCCATGCTGGTGCCATAATATCTGGAGGTAAGGGAACAGCTCTTGAGAAATTTAAGGCGCTTGAGCAGGCGGGAATAAGTACGGTACGTTCGCTTGCCGATCTTGGTAGCGCAATGGCCGAGGCACTGGAGTGAGAATAGGGCTTGCCCAGATTAATATGCATGTTGGCGCTATCGAGGCCAATACTGAGAAAGTATTGGATATGGCAAGACATGCGCGTGATGAGCTTCATTGTGATCTGGTTGTTTTTCCTGAATTAACATTGAGTGGTTATCCGCCAGAGGATTTATTGCTTCACCGGGGCATGCAGTTGCGAGTGCAGATGGCGTTGGATAGTGTGCGGGATAGCATCAATGGCATAGCTCTTTATCTAGGTTATCCGGAATATGATGATGGTCATATATACAACGGAGGCGCATTCATTAGCGATGGTGAAGTGTTGGCTCGTCATCGTAAGATGATACTTCCGAACTATTCAGTCTTTGATGAAAAACGATATTTTGAACCTGGGTTTGAACCGACCGTTGTGGAGTATGGAGATATACGGTTTGGATTAACTATTTGTGAAGATGCTTGGTTGCCTGGACCATGTAGTGCAGCTGTAGATGCTGGAGCTGAAATAATTTTAATTTTAAATGGGTCTCCATTCCATCGTCAGAAACAGGGTGTTCGAGAAGAAATTCTGTTTAAGCGGGCACAGGAGCTTCAGCGTCCACTGTTATATATCAATATGGTTGGAGGGCAGGACGAGCTTGTCTTTGATGGTGGTTCCATGGCATTAAATGAATCTGGAACTTTAGTGTTTCGGGCAGCCGCATTTACGGAAGGTTTGTACTATGTTGAGGCAGAGCCACGTAATGGGTCTGAACAAGCAAAGATCCTGGCTGCTGATATAACGCCAGAACTCTCACATATTGAGAGTGTCTATGAGGCGCTTGTGATGGGCACTAGAGATTACGTTAAGAAAAATGGTTTCGAAGGGGTGATTCTCGGTCTTTCTGGCGGGATAGACTCTGCTCTCACCCTGTGCGTGGCAGTAGATGCATTAGGAGCTGATTCTGTTCATGCCGTCATGATGCCATCGGAATATACGTCTCAAATGAGTAGAGAGGATGCTGAAACACAGGCCAATAATTTAAGCGTACAAATTGATACCCTACCAATTAGCCTAATCTTTGATTCCATAGTAAATGCTTTAGATGATGTTTTTGATGGTCTGGGCATAGATGCTACCGAAGAGAATATTCAAGCACGTTGCCGAGGGATCCTTCTCATGGCAATGTCAAACAAGCTTGGAAAAATGTTGCTTACAACCGGTAATAAAAGTGAGATGGCCGTAGGTTATGCAACATTATATGGTGATATGGCGGGTGGTTTTGCCCCATTAAAGGATTGTAGTAAGACGCTAGTATATGAGCTTGCTTGCCACAGAAATATGGTATCTAAAGTGATCCCAGAAAGAGTCATAACTAGAGAACCCACCGCAGAGTTACGGCCTAACCAGAAAGATACTGATTCTCTCCCACCTTATGAAACTCTTGATCCAATTTTAGAGGCTTTTATTGAGCGCGATCTTTCAGTGGATCAGATAGCTGAACTTGGTTTTGATCGAGAAACGGTCTATCAAATTTTAGATATGGTCAAACGAAATGAGTACAAGCGACGACAAGCTCCTCCGGGCGTTAGGGTTAGTCACCGGGCCTTTGGAAGAGATTGGAGATATCCGATCACTTCGGGTTATTGAGTCTGCCCTGATCACAATAGTTTAAGTTGTCTTGATAGGGTTATCCCAGAGGAGCATCTAGTTTGAAGGGTTTTGAATACTTTGGGATTCCGGTGGTGGTTCAAGTTCTATAATTTCGACCTGAGTATCGGGCTGAGGTGCAGGCTCTATATCAAAGTTTATTTCTAGGACTCGTTGAGCATCAGATGCAAGATCAGGCATCCCTATCATGGAATAAGCTTGAGATAGGGTAATTAAGGATTCTTCAATTGCGGGGGCCCCTGGGTAGTGTTCTACAGCATACTTCGCGCGATTAATGGCAGCTATGTATGCCCCTCGTTCAATATAGTAATCAGCTACATAATTCTCATATGCTGCAAGCCGGTTTCGTAGGAAAATCATACGTTCTCGGCTATCTGGCGCATAAGGGCTTTCTGGGAAGCGTTGGAGCAGATCCTGAAATGTATTAAATGCTTGGAGGGTGTCTTTCGGAGGGCGTTCTGACATGTTAACGCGAAAGAATCGTTCCAGGAAATTTGGGTCCTTATCAAAATAAACAAGGCCCTTCATATAAAGGCTGTAATCTACACGGGGATGAGATGGATTTTCAGTTTCGAACTCATCGGCAGCATCTATAGCTTGCTCTGTTTGACCTCCGCGGAAATAACCATAAATCATGTCTAACTGAGCCTGGCGTGAAAAGGTGCTGAAGGGAAAGCGTGCTTCAAGTACCTCAAAGTAAGTCAACGCTGCCCTGAAATTGCTATCTGCCATTTCACGAGCACCTTCTTGATATAGTTCCTCCGGTCCTGCATTCTGCATAATTTCCAGGCGACGGTCACCGATGCAGCCCGTAAGCACTAAAGTGCTTATGATGGTGATAATAGTGAGCTGAAAAAAACAAGTGAATCGAGTCATTTTTCTAAAAAGATCTCTTTCTTATAGACTTATAGTTGCTGCTAAGTCCAAGGTACCCTAACTTTGCCAGCCAACAAACCCCCTTCAGAAACTTTTAGTCATTTTTTGAGTGATTTTTAGCTAATAGTTATGATTTACTCAATAGCTACCGATTATAAACAAAAGTTTGAAAACAACTGAGGTGTTAGTTTGGATCGTATTAGACATAGGGCTATAGTTACTCTTGAACAGGCGGGCCGGAGGTTAGATCAGGTAGCAGCTGAACTGTTATCAGATTTCTCCCGTAGTCGCCTGAAGATTTGGATTCAAGATGGTTATCTTACCCTATCCGGCCGTCAGGCTGATCCTAAGACGCGTGTAAGTGAAGGTGATGAGCTTAATTTGGATGTGCATCTTGAGCCTGTAATTCCAGTTCAACCTGAGAATATAGCATTAGATGTTGTGCATGAGGATGCAGCATGTCTCGTGCTTAATAAACCAGCCGGTCTCGTCGTCCATCCGGGTGCCGGAAACCCTTCTGGGACTATGCAAAACGCCCTGCTCCACTGGGATCCAAATCTAGCTGCTATTCCTCGGGCAGGTATTGTTCACCGACTAGACAAAGAGACAAGTGGACTTCTTGTGGTGGCTAGGACATTAGATGCTCATAAAACGTTAGTTAAAGAGCTTGAGCAACGTCATATTGAGCGCATATATGAGGGTGTTTGTCAGCGAGTACTGACAGGTGGCGGAGAAATTGATGAACCTATCGGTCGCCATCCCAAGGATCGGCTTCGAATGGCAGTAGTTCAAGGTGCTCGGCCAGCACTAACAAAGTACCGTTTGCTAGAACGTTTCCGAGCTCATACACACGTTCGCATTCAACTTAAAACTGGTCGTACTCACCAAATAAGAGTTCACTTTGCTCATATAAGAGCTCCGCTTGTTGGAGATCCATTATATGGTGGACGCCCATTACTTCCGGCTGCCCCTGACCAACGTCTCAAGAATCAACTTCAACAATTTCCTCGTCAGGCTCTACATGCATCTCGTTTGTCTTTTAAACACCCGTTTTCAGCTGAGAAGCTTACCTTTGAATGTCCTATCCCAAAGGATATAAATAAACTGTTGCATGGGCTCAGGGCGGATTTTGATGCCGCTGAAGCCAGTAGATGGTGATGGAACCCACTGAACCTATCCTAATAATCCCAGATTGGCCTGCTCCTGTTCAGGTGCAAGCTGTTAGTACTGGGCGCAATTATGGTTGTAGCGAAGGGAGTTTTAGCAGTTTTAATGTTGGCAACCATGTAGGGGATAAGCCTAATACAGTGGCAACTAATCGAGCTGCATTGGTCAAGACATTGGGCCTTACTGATCAGCCGTGTTGGCTTGACCAGGTCCACAGCACTTCTGTAGTCAACTTAGACAGTTACTATACCCATAGGCATAAGGAAGCTAGGTCATTGCCTACTGCAGATGGCGCCGTAAGCTCAAAATCAGATAGAGTGTGTGTTGTAATGACAGCGGATTGTTTGCCGGTGCTTTTTTGTGACACTTCTGGATCTCGGGTTGGTATTGCCCATGCTGGTTGGAGAGGGCTTGCTTCTGGAATTTTACCTGCAGTAATTGCCAGTATGGGCGTTGATCCAAAAAACCTAATGGCCTGGTTAGGTCCAGCTATTAGTCAGGCAGCATACGAGGTTGGAAATGAAGTAAGAGAAGCTTTTGTAAGTTCTGACTCTGATGCCGGAATTTGTTTTGCTGAAAATAAATCAGGACATTGGCAGGCTGATCTTTATGGACTTGCAAAGCGGAGTTTGCTAAGTGCGGGTTTACAGGCAATATATGGTGGTGATTTTTGTACCTATACTGAGTCTGACCGATTTTTTTCATATCGTAGAACAAACCCCTGCGGGCGTATGGCCACTCTGATCTGGTTAGCTTCGTCCGAAGCTAATGGTTGATATCCTGGCCCGAAAGCCCCATTAAAATAAACAATATAGATTGATTAGGATGCGTAAAAATGCGCATGGATAAGCTGACAAGTAAATTTCAGCTTGCTTTAGCTGACGCTCAGTCTTTTGCGGTGGGTCGGGATCACCAGTTTATAGAACCGGCACACCTCATGAGCGCGTTGCTTGAGCAGGATATAAGTATTGTTCAAAGCCTTCTGCTCAAAGCAGGTGTAAACATCAATCAGCTACGAACTGGGTTAGGGGAAGTAATTGATCGTATTCCTATTGTGGAAGGCGATGCGACAGGAGAAATTCACTTATCCAGCAATCTAACAAAGATTCTGAATATGGCTGACAAACTCGCTCAGGATCGTGGAGATAAGTATATATCTAGTGAACTTTTTATATTAGCTGGATACCAGGATCGTGGAGACCTTGGTCGTATACTTAAAAAATCCGGTGCTCATAAAGAGTCGCTCGAAAAAGCAATAGAGGAAGTGAGAGGTGGGGTACAGGTGGACGATCAGAATGCTGAAGATGCCCGTCAGGCTTTGGAGAGATATTCCGTTGATCTGACTGCGCATGCTGAGCAAGGAAAGCTTGATCCCGTCATTGGTCGTGATGATGAGATTCGCAGAACAATTCAAGTATTGCAACGCCGCACCAAAAACAATCCAGTACTCATTGGTGAACCTGGTGTTGGGAAGACTGCAATTATCGAAGGACTTGCTCAGCGTATTGTAAATGGAGAAGTCCCGGAAGGGATGAAGTCAAAAAGAATTCTAGCCTTAGATCTTGGGTCCTTGATTGCGGGGACTAAGTTTCGTGGGGAGTTTGAAGAACGTTTAAAGGCGATGCTCAATGATTTGGCTAAGCAGGAGGGCCAGATCATTCTGTTTGTAGATGAGCTGCACACTATGGTTGGTGCAGGTAAAGCTGAGGGAGCGATGGATGCAGGTAACATGTTAAAACCTGCATTGGCGCGCGGTGAGCTTCACTGTGTAGGCGCTACTACGTTAGATGAGTACCGTAAACACGTTGAAAAAGATGCTGCGCTAGAACGACGATTCCAGAAAGTGCTAGTGAATGAACCTACCGTTGAAGACTCTATAGCCATTCTTCGTGGCCTAAAGGAACGTTATGAAGTGCATCATGGTGTAGAAATCACTGATCCTGCAATAGTAGCTTCTGCTACTTTGTCACATCGCTATATCTCTGACAGACAATTGCCTGATAAGGCTATTGATCTGGTGGATGAAGCCGCATCAAGAATCCGAATGGAGATTGATTCTAAACCTGAAGAAATGGATCGACTTGACCGTAGGTTAATACAGCTAAAAATAGAGCGTGAGGCTTTAAAAAAGGAGTCTGATGGGGCATCGAAAAAACGTCTAAAAGATCTTGACTCTGAGGTTGATAGACTCGAGGGAAAGTATGCTGATCTTGATGAAATTTGGACTGCCGAGAAAGCTGCCATGCAAGGGGCAACACAGATAAAGGAGGAGCTTGAGTTTGCTAAGACGGACCTTGAAAAGGCAAGGCGCGCTAATGACTTGGCTCATATGTCTGAGTTGCAATACGGAAGGTTGCCCGAGCTCGAGAAGCAACTAGAAGTAGCGCTTGCTGAAGAACGTGAATCCTATCAGCTTGTTCGTCATAGAGTGACCGAAGAAGAGGTTGCCGAAGTGGTATCAAAATGGACTGGTATACCGGTTATGAAAATGCTCGAGGGAGAGCAGGAAAAGCTTTTGCAAATGGAAGCGTTTCTAGAGCAAAGAGTGGTAGGTCAGAGGGAGGCGCTTGAGGCCGTCTCTAATGCGATTAGGAGGGCGCGTGCTGGGTTGTCAGATCCAAATCGACCTAATGGCTCCTTCTTGTTTCTTGGACCAACTGGAGTAGGCAAGACCGAACTTACTAAAGCGCTAGCTGCATTTCTGTTTGATTCCGAAGATATGATGACTCGGATTGATATGTCCGAGTTTATGGAAAAACACTCAGTATCTAAGCTTATTGGCGCGCCACCAGGTTATGTGGGTTATGAAGAAGGCGGTTATCTTACGGAAGCAGTTAGGCGGCGACCATATTCGGTGATTTTGTTAGATGAAATCGAGAAGGCACACCCAGATGTATTCAATATACTGTTGCAAGTTCTAGATGATGGGCGACTCACCGATAGCCACGGAAATACCGTTGATTTTCGAAATACGGTGGTAGTGATGACTTCCAATTTGGGAAGTGAACGAATCCAGGAACTGACTAGCAAGGGAAAGTATGCGGAAATGAAAGCTGCGGTTATGGAAGTGGTTGGCCAAGAGTTTCGACCTGAGTTTATAAACCGTATAGATGACCTGGTAGTCTTTCATCCTCTTGATCAAGATCATCTGCGTCTGATTGTTGATATCCAACTTGGATATTTACATCAGCGACTTGGCGAACGAGAGATGACGTTGAATTTGGATGAGATAGCACGAGAGCAGCTAGCGCAAGCCGGATATGACCCAGTATACGGAGCTCGGCCTTTGAAGAGGGCGATCCAGCAACAATTGGAAAACCCTTTGGCTCTTAGGATTCTAAAAGGTGATTTTGTATCGGGAGATATGATTGATGTTAAAACTGATGCGCAAGGACTGTGTTTTTTTAAGAGAAAAGGTTTAGATATCGTCTAAAAACTTTTTTTTCGCTTAGTTACATGGTTAAGGTTTAAAATGCTTTTCTTTTACCTTCAAAATTAGCCGCGACGTTTTTTAAGAATCTTTTTATGCCAATATATGAATACCGATGTGAATCCTGCTCCCATGAGTTGGATGCATTACAAAAACTCAGTGATGATCCACTACATGACTGCCCAAGTTGTAAGAAATCTGCCCTTCGTAGGTTGATTTCAGCACCATCTTTTCGTTTGAAAGGGGATGGTTGGTATGAGACTGATTTTAAATCTGAAAAAGAAACTAAACGTAATCTTGTTGAGAAGCCTGGTGATTCTAAAGAAGATAAAGGCAGTAAAAAATCAAATAACGAGGGTAAGTCTTCTGAGAACAAGCCATCGAAGAAAGCCAATTCAAATTCAGGCTCAGAACCTAGCACTAAGAAAAAAAGTTCGGGGTCTACTGCCGCATAGGCGGATTAGAAGGGATAAATGACGGTTAGAATTAGACGCTACATCGTAGCTGGATTACTGGTTTGGTTGCCTATAGGCGCAACTATCGTAGTGTTTACTTTTGTTTTGGAACTAATGGATCGAATTTTATTATTGATCCCACCGTCTTATCGTCCCGAGGCGTTGTTAGGGTTCCGTATTCCAGGTCTCGGGGTAATTCTTGCTCTGACTGTTCTTGTTATTACCGGCATGCTAGTCGCAAATTTTTTAGGTCGGCGCCTTGTTGGTAATTTTGAAACACTGCTTGGCCGAATTCCTATTGTGCGTACAGTTTATGGCGCAGTAAAAAGCTTCTCTGAACTGGTATTTAGTGATTCTAACGCTTCATTTAAGAAGGTTTTGTTGATTGAGTATCCTCGCGTAGGTCTTTATAGTCTCTGTTTTCAGACTTCTGAAAATCCTCCGGAACCTGAGTCTCGAACTGGAGAGAAAATTGTCACGGTTTTTGTTCCAACAACCCCTAATCCAACATCTGGTGTCATGCTGTTTGTTCCTCGTAAAGATGTGATTGAGTTGGATATGACGGTGGAGGATGCTTTGAAGATGGTGATCTCACTTGGCGTTGTTGTAGCCCCCTGGCACCCATTACACCCTTCCAATGAGGTTGCAGCGACTAAAAGTTCGCCGTAACATCCGGCCATCTCCCAAGGACACCTGTCTATCAAAGGGTTATCCCAATGCGTAGTCATTATTCTGGTCAGATAGACCATTCCCTTATCGGTAATGAACTAGTCGTAGCCGGCTGGTTACATCGTAGAAGAGACCATGGGGGTGTGATATTTGTAGATTTAAGGGATAGGGAGGGACTCCTCCAAGTGGTTTTTGATCCCGATGATCCTGAAATGTTTGCTCAAGCTGAACGTCTACGTGGTGAGTATGTGATAGCCGTAGAGGGGGTTTTGAGAGTGCGGCCAGAGGGAACTATAAATCCTGATTTACCTACGGGTAAGTTTGAGTTGCTTGCAAAAAAACTTACGGTTCTTAATTCGTCAAAGACCCCACCTTTTCATCACGAAGAAAAAGCGAGCGAAGAAACAAGACTTCGTTATAGGTATCTTGATCTCCGTGGTGAAGTTATGCAGCGGAACTTGCGGCTACGTCATGCTATTACAAAGACAATTAGACATTTTCTAGATGAGAGTGGTTTTTTAGAAATTGAAACCCCACTTCTTGCAAAGACCACACCAGAAGGGGCTAGAGATTATCTTGTTCCAAGCCGAACACACCCCGGACAGTTTTTTGCTTTACCTCAATCACCACAGCTCATGAAACAGTTACTCATGATGTCAGGGTTTGATCGTTATTATCAGGTTGTTAAGTGTTTCCGAGATGAGGACCTAAGGGCCGATCGTCAACCAGAGTTCACTCAAGTTGATATCGAAACAGCTTTTATGGATGAAGAGGCCATCATGCGGCTTATGGAGGCTTTGATTAGACAAACCTTCAAAACTGTACTTGATGTAAACCTGCCCGATCCATTGCCACGTTTAACTTATGCCGAAGCAATGGATCTTTATGGTAGCGATGCGCCAGATCTTCGGAACCCCCTTGTGCTGAATGAGGTTAGTGATCTTTTTAAGGGGGTAGAGTTTAAGGTGTTCGCAGGACCCGCAACTAACCCTGATAGTAGGATTGCAGCTCTCAGAGTACCTGACGGTGGCGCTCTAAGCCGTAAGGAAATTGATGAGTATACGGCGCTGGTAGGCCGCTATGGTGCAAAGGGGTTGGCTTATATAAAGGTCAACGATAGGGCTGCTGGGAAAGATGGTCTCCAGTCTCCAATATTAAAGTTTTTGCCATCTGATGTGGTAGAAGATGTGCTTAAGCGTGTAGGTGCAGAGACCGGAGATCTTGTGTTTTTTGGTGCTGATAAAACTCGTATCGTTAACGAGAGTTTGGGGGCTTTGCGTGATCAGATCGGTAAAGATCGTGATCTGCTTACAGGACAGTGGAAGCCTCTATGGGTAATTGATTTTCCAATGTTTGAGGAGACTGTAGACGGTAGTTTGACCCCCTCACATCACCCATTTACTGCACCGAGAGTTGATGATTTTTCCGATTTAAAAGCAAATCCCAAGGGCGCGCTTTCACGAGCTTATGACATGGTTCTGAATGGAACCGAAATCGGTGGCGGTTCTATTAGAATCCATTCTCCTGAGATGCAGTCTGCTGTATTTGATTTGCTTGGAATAGATTCAGAAGAGGCCCAAGCAAAATTTGGCTTTTTGTTGACTGCAATGGATTATGGATGTCCGCCCCATGGGGGGATCGCTTTTGGGCTAGATCGATTAGTGATGCTAATGGCCGGTGCTGAGAGTATTCGCGATGTAATTGCATTTCCAAAAACGCAGACCGCTAGTGATCTCCTCACGGGTGCACCTAGCTCCGCAAGCACTGCTCAGATCAAGGAACTCGGAATCCGGGTTCGTTCACCCAGCTGAAGCTAGAAATGCCACAAAACCGTCGCCCCGAGTCAGTTCTGGTGGTGATACATACTCCGCAATACGAATGTTTGCTTCTTGAGCGTGTTAGTCCTAGCGGTTTCTGGCAATCGGTTACTGGGACATTACAATGGGGTGAGAGTTTGCAGGAAGCTGCTGTAAGGGAGGTTTTTGAGGAAACAGGACTTGATCCATTAGGACTCTGGGATGCTGGAATATGCAGATCTTTTCCGATACTACCAGAGTGGGCAGATCGTTATGCAGAGGGTGTTGAAGAAAACACGGAACACCTTTTGTATCTAAAAATCCCGGCTACTTGCCAAATCACTTTAAACCCCGCAGAGCATCTTTCCTATCGTTGGGAGATTTTGGAAAAAGCTATTCAAACAGTCGCCTCATGGACTAATCGCGAAGCTTTAGAGCGCTTACCCCATATGTCTGATGACTAGTCATACTTAACTCCTTAGCTTGTTCCATTGCGTTCCTAGATGTGGATAGTTTCCCTAAATCTAGGGCCATACAATTGAATTAAGGGGTCCAATATGAGAAATCTGATACGAATTGACTCGTTAGTGGGAGTAGTGGCTTTTGTGGCGTCCAATCTCTCGTTAGGTCACCATTCACATTCAATGTTTGATCATAGTGAGGAGATATCTATCATCGGGACGGTGACAAAATTTTCTTTCCGAAATCCGCATGTTTTTCTTTTCATAGATGTAAAAAATGAAAATGGGGAAGTTCTTAATTATTGGATTGAGATGTCCAATATCCCAAATATGATCCGACGTGGTGTTGGATACAAAACGTTTGAGCCTGGCGATGAAGTCACAGTGAACATGTGGCGATTGAAAGATGGTCGACCCGGAGGAAACTATACGACGATCGTTGCGGCTGACGGGAAAACCTATGATTGAACTGAACACTGGGGCGTGTCTTTGAGACTAGCCTGTCAGATATGGCGGACAATTTGAATATAAGTCATATCAGTATGATTTTTGCCTCTAGCCATTTTACCAAAGTTTTTTTGTGAAACTATGAGTGTTTTTTTGCTAGGTCTGTCAGCTCATAAATTAATTTCAAAGCCTCTCGTGGCGATAGATCATTTGGTTCGATTTCTAGTAGTTGCTCGGTGAGTTTATTACTTGGGGAAGCCTCTCTTGAAAGCTGTGCCTCAAAAGGGATTTCGGGTTGAGCGATTTGAGTACCTTTATCATACTCACGTTGCTCGAGAGTAGTGAGATAATTACGAGCCAGTTCGATGACGTTTTTTGGAACCCCCGCTAGACGAGCAACTTGTAGTCCATAACTTTGATTGGCTGGACCATCTTTTACGCTATGAAGAAAAATTAACTCATCACCATGCTCAATAGCATCCAAATGAACGTTTACACAGGCAGGCAAAGAGTCAGGCAAGTTTGTGAGCTCGAAATAGTGTGTAGCAAATAAAGTAAAGGCTTGCGACTCTTTAGAAATGTAATGAGCTGCAGCCCAAGCTAATGACAATCCATCAAATGTACTAGTACCACGACCAACCTCGTCCATTAGCACTAGGCTAGACGCAGTAGAATTATTAAGAATATTTGCTGTTTCTGTCATTTCCACCATAAAGGTTGAGCGACCACCCGTAAGATCGTCCGCTGCACCAACCCGAGTAAAAATTCTATCAATAGGCCCTAGACGAGCATTCATCGCTGGAACATAACTGCCAATATGAGCAAGAATTGTAATTAGAGCCGTTTGACGCATATAGGTTGATTTCCCACCCATATTAGGCCCAGTGATTATCATCATTCGACGCTCATCATTAAGACCAAGGTTATTCGGAACAAATGGTTCAGAGCTGGCTAACTCGACAGCTATATGCCTGCCTTTTTCATAGTTGATTCCAGGCTCATCAGTTAGTTCAGGTTTGGTAAGATTTAATTCCTGTGCTCGTTTTGCTAAGTTAACTAATGTATCGATTTCCGCCGTGTTTATAGCTGTTTGTTGAAGCTCAATCAATGTGTCATTTAATTGATCCAGGATAGTCTCATAGAGAAGCCTCTCTCGGTTTAAGGCTCTTTCCTTTGCGCTCAGCACTTTGTCCTCAAACTCTTTCAATTCAGGCGTTATAAAACGTTCTGCGCCTTTGAGTGTTTGCCGACGAACATATTCGCTTGGTGCAGCATTGGCTTGAGATTTGCTGATCTCAATGTAGTACCCATGAACTCTGTTGTATCCAATCTTAAGATTGCCAAGCCCGGTACGTTTTCGTTCACGAAGTTCTAGATCATCAAGGTATTGATTTGCATCAGCGCTGATATCGCGGAGATTATCTAGTTCAGCATCGAAACCTGATGCAATTACTTCTCCATCCTTGATGAGTACAGAGGGCTCCTTAACAATGGCTGATTTTAGAAAAGCAAGTACTTGGGAATGGGAGCTGCAGCTATGAGCAAGGTTTGTCAGTAAAGGAGATTCCATTTTGCTGATCACTTTTGTCAGCTCAGGTAATACCTTTAAAGCTTGCCGCAGTTGTGCCAAGTCTCTTGGTCTAGCAGAACGCAGAGCAACTCTTGCAAGGATTCTCTCCATATCGCCAATTTCACTGAGAGGATGTAATAATTTATCCGCTATTTCTGGCCCTATAAGAGTTTCAACAGCTTGTTGCCTCTGTTTCAATATTTCTCTATCTCGAATTGGTCGGTTTAGCCATCTTCTTAGTAGCCTACTGCCCATTGGGGTTGCACAGCGGTCCATTAGGCCAGCAAGAGAATATTCATTGCCGGTTGTTGCGCTAATTTCAATTTCCAAGTTTCGCCGAGTCTCGGAGTCCATAATGACTGCATCCTCTCGGCGTTCCCGGGTAAGTCCGCGCAGGTGAGGAATTGCTGAACGTTGCGTGTCTTTTACGTACTGTAGTAAGCATCCTGCTGCCCCCACAGCAAACTGCGCATCTTGCGCATCAAACCCTGATAAATCACGAGTACCAAACTGCTTGCAAAGTGCTAGCTGTGCTGTCTGATAATCAAAATGCCAAAGTGGACGTCTTCTTAGCCCTTCCATTGACTCCAGCCAATTGGGTAAAGATGCGTCCTCTTCAATTAGCATCTCTGCTGGACGTAGTCGTTCTAGTTCTCCTTGTAAATCTTGTAGATCATGGATTTCTGTCAGTGAGAATTGTCCGCTGGAAAGATCCAACCAAGACAGACCAATTAGTTCATTTGACAGATTGATTGATGCCAAATACTGGGTTTGATGATTTTCTAGTAATGCTTCATCAGTAAGAGTTCCAGGCGTAATTATCCGGACTACCTCACGATCCACAGGACCCTTGGAGGTCGCAGGATCTCCCACTTGTTCGCATATTGCGACAGATTCACCTAATCGGACTAAGCGAGCAAGATAGTTATCAACTGAATGTGCAGGAACACCTGCCATAGGAATTGGTTCGCCATTCGATTGGCCACGACTTGTGAGGGCGATATCCATTAGTTTTGCTGCGCGACGCGCATCATCGTAGAACAGTTCATAAAAATCCCCCATTCTGAAGAAGAGCAACACATCGGGGTGTTGGGACTTCAGTCCCAGGTATTGCCTCATTACAGGGGTATGTTGATTGCTCAAAATACTTCTTTTTAGGATTGTTGGATTACTATTGTAATCTTGTTCCCTATTTTTTGATTCAGTATCTGAGTATCACATCATCTATTTTGGGTAAGTGATCAAGCAGGTACCATCTTATATATGCGCATCATGCATCTTGAATTTGGCAGACATCTATATGGCGGTGCTGCTCAGGTTCGTTATCTTATTGAGGGGCTGGCTGATTGTGGGATTGAAAATATCCTGGTATGCCCTATGAATAGTGAGATTTCTAAGGTTACCTGTGCAACCAAGGTGGTAGAGTTATCAATTGGTGGCGACTTAGATTGGCGATTGCCAACACGCTTGAAAAAAATAATTAGTTTGTATGAACCTTCAGTAGTTCATGCGCATTCAAGACGTGGTGCAGATACAGTAGGAGGATGGGTTTCTCGTTACATGGGAGTACCTGCCGTATTAACTCGTAGGGTGGATAATCGCGAAGTGGCGCTATGGGCAAGACTCAAATACTTTCCTTATGATGCTGTAGTGGGTATTTCTTCTGCCGTTGAGAGGGAGTTATTACACCATGTAGGGCTGCCAGCATCACGCGTTCATAAAGTATCTAGCGCAATGGATACAAATAGATATTCCCCTGTTACAGAACGTACTAGATTGAGCGAAGTGACAGGTATTGACCCATCCTTATTTATGATTGGAATTGTTGGACAATTTATTTCCCGCAAGGGCCACGCCCTTTTATTTGAATGTTTGCCAGAACTTTTTGCTCGGTTTCCGCAGGCTCGTGTATTGTGTTTTGGTCAAGGCCCTTTACAGGATGAGCTGAAGAAAAATGTGCTTAATCAAGGTCTCAGCTCCCATGTGAAATTCCTTGGATTTCGAACAGACCTGTCAGATTTGATGCCTGAGCTTGATCTGCTTGTCCATCCGGCGAGGCAGGAGGGTTTAGGGGTCGCGGTCATGGAGGCCATGAGTTCTGGTGTGCCAGTGATAACTTCCACCGCCGGAGGCATTACTGATCTTCTAGAGAATGAAGTTCATGGCCTTACGTTTGAGCCTGGAGACCGGTCTGGTTTATTCAATGCAATGGTGCTAATGATTTCTGATGCAGAACTAAGAGCGCGTTTTAAAACTGCCGCTAGGGAGCATATTCGAGATCAATTTTCGGTTGAGAAAATGAGTCACCGCTATATCGAAATTTATAATCAAGTGTTTAGATCGCCTTGAAACCTACAAAAAAAAAGTTATGTCTTCTCGCCCGTTCACTTGGTGAAGAATTGCTGTCCCGTGGTGCGCGGGTAGCATGTGCTGAGTCATGTACTGGTGGCTGGATTAGCAAGGTTCTTACTGATGTTCCAGGGAGCTCAGCCTGGTTTGGTTGGGGCCTTGTAACTTATGCAAATGATGCAAAAAAAGAACTATTCGGTGTATCTGAGGAGGCATTAAGTGAGCATGGTGCTGTAAGCAAATCAGTTGTGATTGCTATGGCGGAAGGAGTTAAGCAAATGGCCTCGGCAGAGTTTTCCGTGGCGGTTAGTGGTATAGCAGGACCTGATGGAGGAACTGATGAGAGGCCAGTTGGTACGGTTTGGTTCGCTTATGGAAGCCCACAAAAAGTTCAGGCTGATTGCCGTTATTTTGATGGAGACCGTGAATCTATTCGTCGGCAGAGCGTTTTGCATGCCCTTATGAAATTGTTAGAAATTGTTAGACAAACTGATTAATTTTTATTTAATGCTAGATTTTTAAAGATTTTTTTAGAAAAATCTCGCTGCTTTTTGCCATATGATTTTTTCTGACTGTAAAAATTTTTTTAGCAACTGCTATGGGGATGAAAACTGTGAAATAATCAAACTACTTGAAGTTTTATTCGACTCTCTTAAAAACGGAAAAATCATATGGATGACAACCGACAAAAGGCGCTGGCAGCAGCACTGGGACAGATAGATAAGCAGTTTGGCCAAGGTTCGGTAATGCGTATGGGTGATTCCATGTCATCCCGAATATTTGAAGCGATCCCTACTGGTTCTCTCGGGCTTGATGTTGCCCTAGGCATTGGAGGACTCCCGAAGGGCCGCGTAGTAGAGATTTACGGTCCTGAGTCATCTGGTAAAACTACGCTTACTTTGCAGGTTATTGCTGAAGCTCAGAAGCAGGGTGGAACAGCTGCTTTTGTGGACGCAGAACATGCTCTTGATCCGGTTTATGCAGAAAAGGTTGGCGTTAATATTGAAGAACTCTTGATTTCTCAACCGGATACGGGAGAGCAAGCTCTGGAGATCACCGATATGCTCGTTAGATCCGGTGCGATTGATATCATTGTTATTGACTCAGTAGCAGCTCTAACGCCAAAAGCCGAGATAGAGGGGGAAATGGGTGATACCCATGTTGGCTTGCAAGCGCGTTTGATGTCGCAAGCTTTGCGAAAACTTACTGGAAATATTAAACGTTCCAACTGTATGGTTGTCTTTATTAATCAGATTCGTATGAAGATTGGTGTCATGTTTGGTAGTCCTGAGACGACTACTGGGGGTAATGCGCTGAAGTTCTATTCTTCAGTACGATTAGATATCCGAAGAATCGGCGCTATCAAAAAAGCTGATGAAATTCTTGGCAATCAAACTCGGGTTAAGGTGGTTAAGAACAAAATGGCCCCGCCATTTAAAATGGCAGAGTTTGAGATTATTTATGGCCATGGTATTTCACGTGAAGGCGAGCTGATTGATATAGGTGTTAAAGAAGATATCGTAGAAAAATCTGGTTCTTGGTATAGCTATCAGGGTGATCGTATAGGTCAGGGTAAAGAGAATGTCCGGGAATATCTGATTGAAAATCCTGAGAAGGCCGCTCAAATTGAAGCTCAACTGCGTGCAAGGCTTCTATCGAAAGAAACCGAGAGCACGGTAGAAGAGGCGGAGGATGCTAGTTCCAATCAAGACTGAGAATGTTTATGAATCCTTGGTAGAGCATAGTAAGGCTTGCCGAAAGAAGGCGCTTGATCTTTTGGCCCACAGGGAACATAGCAGATTGGAGTTACAGCGGAAGCTGTCTTCTCGAGCCTATAGTCGAGACATAATTGATGGAGTACTTGATGCTTTGGAAGCAGATGGGCTTCTTGAGGAAGCAAGGTTTGTAGAAAGTTTTATACGAGGGCGTATAAGTAAAGGGCAGGGTCCGACTCGTATTCAAGCAGACCTTATTCACCGTGGTATTACTGAGGCGACTATTCAGACAGGCTTAGTAGACATACAACAGGATTGGGGAAAATTGGCTTCAGATGTTAGATGTAAGCGTTTTGGGATAACGGGGCCAAGGGAGTTTTCTGAACGAGCACGCCAAATGCGGTTCCTACAATATCGTGGTTTCGAGAGAGACCAAATAGATATGGCACTAGATCTTGCAGCTGATTCTGATTAGCTTGCCGAATTGGTTGCCGCTAAAGAAGGACATATGAATCGGACTACAAGCGAGCTTCGCCAAGCGTTCCTAGATTTTTTTGAGCATCGGGATCATGAGATTGTCCCTAGTTCTCCACTTGTGCCAGCCAATGATCCAACCCTTCTTTTCACTAACGCCGGCATGGTCCAGTTTAAGGATGTTTTCCTTGGCCAGGAAAGTCGTAAGAGTCTTCGGGCTGTAACTTCACAGCGGTGTGTTCGCGCTGGAGGTAAACACAACGACCTGGAGAACGTGGGCTATACAGCTCGGCACCACACGTTTTTCGAGATGATGGGTAATTTTAGTTTTGGGGATTATTTCAAACGTGATGCGATTCACTTTGCTTGGGAATTTGTTACAGAGGTATTGGGTCTTCCTCCTGAACGACTATGGTGCACCGTTTATGAACAGGATGATGAGGCGGCAGATATTTGGTTAAAGGATGTTGGCGTTAATCCCGCACGGTTTACTCGCCTTGGTGAGAAGGATAACTTTTGGGCCATGGGTGAGACAGGTCCATGTGGCCCTTGTAGTGAGATTTTCTATGATCATGGTCCAGATGTTGCTGGCGGACCACCAGGCTCACCGGATGAAGATGGTGATCGTTATGTCGAGATATGGAATCTCGTCTTTATGCAGTTTGAGCGTGATGAATTAGGTCAATTAACTCCTTTGCCCAAGCCCTCGGTGGATACCGGTATGGGTTTAGAGCGAGTCGCCGCAGTTATGCAAGGAGTACATTCGAATTACGAAACGGACCTATTCGCAAATTTGATCCAAGCCGTGATGAAAGTAACGAATGCTAAAGATTCGTCAGATAAATCTCTATGCGTGATTGCTGACCATATAAGGGCCTGCTCTTTTTTAATAATAGACGGCGTCATACCTGGAAATGAAAAACGTAGTTATGTGCTTCGTCGGATTATTCGTAGAGCAATTAGGCATGGCTACATGCTTGGTATGGAGAAACCGTTCTTTCACAAGCTAGTAAAGTCCCTTGAGAACGAGATGGGAGATGCTTATCCAGAATTAGGTTCTCAAAGAGAACATGTTGAGCGGATACTGCTTCAGGAAGAAGAACGGTTTGCAGAGACTCTTTCTCAGGGAATGAGCATTTTGGAGTCAGTTATTGAGGATCGCCCTGAAGGTGGGGTGGTATCAGGTGAAACCGTTTTTAAACTCTACGATACTTATGGATTTCCAAAAGATCTTACTGCTGACTTCTTGAGGGAACGGGACCTCAGTATTGATGAAGCTGGGTTTGAAAAAAACATGACAGCTCAAAGGCAGCGAGCCCGTGACCAGAGTCGTTTCAGCGCCTATGGTGAAGAACGACCGTTTCTTGAAGAGAAAACAGAATTCCTTGGTTATGATGCCCTTAAGGCGATAGGAACTGTTACGGCTCTATTCTCAGAGGGAACGCCTGTTCAGGTTCTCGAACCAGGTGCTACTGGCGTTGTTGTTTTAGATAAAACTTCTTTTTATGCGGAAAGCGGCGGTCAAGTGGGTGATACCGGTACCCTTAGTGGCAACAGCTTGGCTTTCCGTGTTGAGGACACTATTAAATTTGGTTCTTCCTATGGGCACTTAGGTGAAGTAGGAGATGACCGTATTGAGATTGGAGATACCTTAAAGGCTTCTGTAGATGAAAAACGTAGAACAGCGATTGCTCTGAATCACACTGCTACCCATCTTTTGCATGCTGCGCTTCGGAATGTGCTAGGCAATCATGTTCAGCAGAAAGGCTCTCTTGTTACTCCAGACAGGTTGCGCTTTGATTTCTCACATAATGAGGCAGTAAGCATTAATGAGTTGAATACGATAGAAGCATTAGTGAATGAGCAAATTCGCCTAAATTTTTCTGCAGAAACAAAAGAGATGAACTATAAAGAGGCGATTGACAGTGGGGCAATCGCTTTTTTTGGCGATAAGTATGCTGAGGATGTACGTGTTTTAAAACTTGGGGGTTTTTCAACAGAGCTATGTGGAGGCACACATGTTGGGCGCGTAGGAGATATTGGATTATTCAAGATTACTTCTGAGGCGGGTATTGCCTCAGGCGTACGTAGAGTTGAGGCTGTAACTGGTTCAGGCGCATTGGAATGGGTGAATTCAAGCGAGAAGCTGCTCGGCAATATGAACGAATTGGTTAAAGGCGCGCGCGAAGATCTTGTGGATAGGGTTACCCAACTTCTGGACCGTAATCGCAGTCTTGAACGAGAGGTGCAGGCGCTTAAAGGGAAACTTGCGAGTGGCGGTGTACGAGACCTAATTTCTGAAGCGGTAGAGATAGAAGGCATAAAAGTTATAGCAGCAAGAATTGACGGTGCTGATTCCCGCGCTCTACGTGAGGCGGCTGATAAGCTCCGTGATCAGCTGGGTTCAAGTGTTGTGGTTCTGGGTGCTGTGGAAAATGAGAAGGTAAGGTTAGTGGCAGGCGTGTCTAAAGATCTTACTAATTCTTTGAAGGCGGGCATCCTTATTGGGCCTATAGCAGAATGTGTAGGAGGAAAAGGTGGGGGCAGACCCGATTTTGCTCAAGCAGGCGGCACCCTTCCTGACAAACTAGATGAGGCGCTTGCTCTTGTTTCTGGACAGATTTCTGCTTCATTAAATGGGTTGCCTTAGACGTTGTCTAACTTTTAAACTTCTGTAGCTAAAATGCATTACCATAGTGCTACGAACTTTACTTAAAGGAAAGTTTGGGTAAGAAGGTAGATTGGCTTTAAAAAAATTACAGAATATAGGCTAATCTAGCTATTAAACTGTACCGAAGAGTGCAGGAAAGGAATCGGTAGCAATGACCAAGAAGGAGTTTGGCTATGCTTATTTTGACTAGGCGTGTGGGGGAAACTCTTGTGATCGGAGATGATATAACTGTCACCGTTCTCGGGGTAAAAGGGAACCAGGCTCGTTTAGGAGTTAATGCTCCTAAAGAGGTTGCGGTTCATCGAGAAGAAATTTTTAATCGCATAAAACGTGAGCAAGCGGATGGAGAGTCGATTCGGCCGAGAGCTGTAGGTATCGATCACTAATTTGCAGTAGTAGTTTTTGTGATGTGAGTAGCCCATTAGCAACTCAATTATTCTGATTGCATATCTTATATGTTTAGATTTTGGTGTCTGATTTTTATCCAAGCCTAGACGTATTTAGGTCTTATTATCATACATTGGCTCACAACCAGAACTGGTTAAAAAAGTGTGCGCAGTAGTTATATATTCCACCTAACCCTTATGACATCCTGTATACCCTTTCAAGTATTTAGATCAGATAGTAGAAGTGGGAAGAGACTATGAAAAACGCTGTAATATTATTCTTAGGATGCGTTGTCATATTTTATATTTTCAATGAAATCCCTAATTATCTTGATACTCCAAAAAAAATAGTGGCGGGAGGTTTTCTTCTCGGTTGGGTTTGTTGTTGGTGGGTTATGTACTTTAGTAAATTACAAAAAAAAGCAAGAGAAGAATAGTAGTAGTTATATATCCCACCTGCCCGGCATACTGATCTGCCTACCCTTCATAGCGTTTAGATCATATAGTTGGAGTAGGGATAGAATGATTTATACTGTCGATAATAAGAGTTGATTTCTATACGAACTAAAGCCCTTTGACATATTATGATAGAGTCAGAGCGGTCTAATAAAAGTAAAAAATCTAATATAATCAATAATTTGGAGAGGTGGCTGAGTGGCTGAAAGCGCTCCCCTGCTAAGGGAGTAAGGGTTAATCGCCCTTCGAGGGTTCGAATCCCTCCCTCTCCGCCAACTGAGCTAAAGAGTAATGCCTATAAACCTTAAAGTTTATGCTCCTGCAGGATGTTCTGTTCAGTCGATTAAAAATAAAAAATTTTTTTTCAAATCTCGTTGTACGATAACTTATATAAAAAATAATCATTCAAGTGTAGAGAAAAGTTTTGTTATTTTTAGAGGGCAGACAGAGAAATCAGTAGATGGAGATCAATGGGAATTTTACTGGCCATAAAAATCTGAATATAAAAAATATAGACATTTTTTAAAAGGTTTTGAGAGGATATATGAATAGTTTAAGAAGAGTTTTTATATTATTTGGTTTTGGATTGAGTGTTACATTTGCTCAGGAGAATTCAGTTAGAAATGAAGATGCACTTCTAGCAGATGCATTTAGCAATGGAGATAGTGATTATATAAGTGAAATGCTACATCCAGAATTCACTTGGATAGACTCAGAAGGCATTATGTGGCCGCGAAGGGAATCCCTGGCTGCAAAACTAAAACCGCTGCTTACCGGTGAACAGCAACTCACCATTATTGAGCACTATTACGGCGAAGCTACTTTTTTGGAAAGAAGTAAGGACGATTCCTTTGTAATGTATATCTGGGACTCCACTTCAGTAACGCCAAAGTTATTAAACATCACTGAAATCAAGATTAAAGAGAAGGACTATCAATCTCAGAGTGCTAATTTTGAAGTGCCTTGTTATAACCCATGTACGGTCATGCCGTGGGTTCCTCTCTCTGAAAATCAAAGGTCTGCTTATGCTGCTTGGCAGGATCAAGAACAGGCATACTTAGATCCAGAAACAGGCAGATTGAACCGGGATGGATGGATCAGACGAATTAACAATGATCAGGATCAACGCCCTGTAAATACTTATATGGGGAAGTCTCCTCCTAAGGAAGACCGTGTTGCATTCT
>CAXYEE010000015.1:0-51857 GCA_964276105.1 uncultured Gammaproteobacteria bacterium
GGCGATAACCCGGGAGTTCATGAGGAAAGGAACCCATGTCACAAGCTCCCTGTACATTGTTCTGTCCACGTAATGGATTAACGCCAACTCCCTCTCGACCCAGATTTCCGGTAGCCATCGCAAGATTTGCAATACCCATAACCATGGTAGAGCCCTGGCTATGTTCTGAAACACCTAAGCCATAATAAATGGCTCCGTTAGGAGCAGCAGCAAAAAGCCTTGCAGCATCCCTTATATCCACACTTGGAACGCCTGTTACAGATTCCATACTTTCTGGTGAATTAATCTCATCTAAAATGAAAGCACGCCAGTCCTCATAGGCATCCTTCTCACATCGATCCTCTATGTATGCCTTAGATTCCAACCCTTCAGAAAGAACCACATGAGCTATAGCATTTATTAGCGCCACATTAGTGCCTGGCTTTAACTGTAGATGATAATCTGCAGTAACATGGGGTGACTTAACAAGATCGATACTCCTAGGATCAAGAACAATTAGGCTAGCACCCTCTCGTAAACGACGTTTCATCTGCGATCCAAAAACCGGATGGGCTTCGGTTGGGTTTGCCCCTATCACCATGATCGCATCCGACTTAAGCACCGAATCAAACGCCTGTGTACCCGCTGATTCACCTAAGGTCGACTTCAACCCATAACCTGTCGGAGAATGGCAAACACGCGCACAGGTATCTACATTGTTATTCCCAAAACCTGCTCGTACAAGCTTCTGAACTAGATACGTCTCTTCATTTGAACAACGTGATGAAGTGATTCCTCCTATCGAGCCTGTTCCATACTTAGACTGAATACCCTTTAATTTGGCTGCTGAGAACTCCATTGCTTCTTCCCAGGAAACTTCTTTCCAAGGATCATGTATGGAATCACGTATCATAGGTTTAGTTATACGATCCTTATGAGTTGCATAGCCAAATGCAAACCTACCCTTAACGCAAGAATGGCCATGATTTGCCTTACCATCTTTATTTGGAATCATGCGTACAACTTCCTCGCCCTTCATCTCGGCTCGGAAAGAGCACCCAACACCACAATAAGCACATGTGGTAATTACAGTATGCTCAGGCTGACCCTTGCTAATAAGAGAATTTTCTGTCAGCGTCGCTGTAGGACAGGCTTGTACGCATGCCCCACAAGATACGCACTCCGAATCGAGAAATGACTCATCCTGGCTAGCTGCAACCTTCGATTCAAATCCGCGGCCGTCAATAGTTAATGCGAAGGTTCCCTGAACTTCCTCACATGCTCTTACACATCTCGAACAAACGATGCATTTGCTTGGATCAAAGGTAAAGTAAGGATTGCTTTTGTCTTTTTCAGCTTCTAGGTGATTATCGCCAGCATAACCATAACGAACATCGCGCAACCCAACAGCACCAGCCATGTCTTGAAGTTCGCAATCACCATTAGTAGGGCAGGTTAGGCAATCCAGCGGATGATCAGAAATATATAGCTCCATAACATTACGACGAACGTCAGCCAGTCGATCGTTTTGTGTAGTGACCTTCATCCCTTCACTAGCTTCAGTGGTACATGAAGCAGGCAACCCTTTTGCTCCTTCAATTTCTACTAAACAAAGACGACATGACCCAAAAGGCTCAAGACTGTCTGATGCACAAAGTCTTGGAATATTAATTCCGGCAAGTGCCGCGGCTCTTATAACCTTAGTACCTTTAGGGACAGATACTTCTTTCCCATCAACCGTCAGTGTGACGGATTTATTCGAGGTAACCTCAGGAGTGCCTAAATCACGTGGCCGTCGGTAGGTTTTATAGGTATCTGTCATCACTCAACTCCATTTCCTCTATCACTGGGATTATCGCGCTTGCAAGTCTTCGGGAAAGTGATCCATAACACTCAACACCGGAAATGGCGCCATTCCACCCAACGCACAAAGCGAACCCGCTACCATCGTATCGCATAATTCCCTTAACAATACCAAGTTAGCGGATTCATCGACACCACTAAGTATTCGATCAATAACCTCTACTCCACGTACAGAACCAATTCGGCAAGGCGTGCATTTTCCACAAGACTCTATAGAACAAAACTCCATAGCAAAACGAGCCTGTTCTCCCATATCTACTGTGTCGTCAAAAACAACTAGTCCTCCATGACCTATCATTGCTCCAAATTCTGCAAATGCTTCGTAATCAAGAGGCGCATCAAATTGAGAGGGATGAACATAAGCACCAAGAGGACCGCCTGCCTGTATCGCCCTTATCGGTCGCCCTGTTGCCGTGCCACCGCCAAAGCCTTCCACTATTTCCCTCAGCGTTTTCCCAAAACCAATCTCTACTAGCCCCCCCCTCTTAACGTTCCCCGCAAGCTGCGCAGTAAGAGTCCCTCTAGAACGGCCGGAACCATACTCCTTATAGTATTGAGATCCCCGAGCAAGAATAATTGGCACGGAAGCAAGCGTAATGACATTATTTACAATAGTTGGCGCTCCAAAAAAACCCTTAATAGCTGGTAGTGGCGGACGATATCGAATCACACCACGCTTTCCTTCCAAACTTTCCAACATGGAAGTTTCTTCACCGCAAATATAGGCCCCAGCAGCTTCACGCACTTCAAGGCAAAAAGTCTTGCCACTACCCATAACATCATTACCAAGAAGCCCAGCTGACTCCGCGACTTTTATAGCCTGATTCATTATCTCAATTGCAAGAGGATATTCTGTTCGCAAATAAATATAACCTTCAGTTGCACCAACTGCGATACCTGCAATAGTCATACCTTCGATAAGAACAAAGGGATCACTTTCCATAATCAAACGATCGGCAAAAGTACCAGAATCACCTTCATCCGCATTACATGTGACGTATTTTTGTTCTCCATCAGCTGTTAGAACTGTGCGCCATTTAATTCCTGTGGGAAAGGCAGCACCACCTCGTCCTCGGAGGCCGGATTCAGTGACAATATTCACGATCGCATCACAATCAAGTTTGACCGCGTTCTCTAACCCTTCATAACCGCCATGTGCACGGTAACCATCAAGCGAAAGAGGATCTGTTATACCTACTCGAGCAAATGTAAGTCGATTTTGATCTGCAAGATAAGGTAGCGCTTCCGTAGGCCCTAAACCTTTAGGATGCTTACCACCATCAAGAAATCCAGCCTCGAATAAGCTACTTACTTCATCTGCCGAGATAGGCCCAAATGCATGCCTTACCCCATCAATCTCTACCTCTACCAGTGGTTCCAACCAAAACAGCCCCCGAGAACCATTGCGCACTAATGCCACGGATTCTCCCCGTTCAAGGGCTAACTGCTCAATAGCTAAAGCCACGTCCTCTGATCCCAAAGAACGCGCGGTTGTTTCCCTTGGCACAAAAACTTTCACTCTATCTTCAGTCACCGCCTAAACCTCATCTACTAGTGAGTCGAATCGCTCAGGAGTTACCCGTCCATATACAAAATCATCAATCATCAATGCCGGAGAACATGCGCAGTTACCAAGACAGTAAACGGGTTCAAGACTGAAACGTCCATCAGAGGTAGTTTCATGATAATCCACCCCAAGTTTTTCTTTTGCATGACGTTCCAGTTTCCTAGCACCCATTGCCTGGCAAGCTTCAGCACGACATAGATACAAAGTTTTTTTCCCTGGAGCAGTCTCTCTGAAGAAATGGTAGAAAGTGATGACCCCATGAATTTCAGCTCGCGATAAATTAAGAACCTCAGCAATAACTGGCACAGCTAAACTAGGGATAAAACCAAACTGATCCTGAATTTCATGCAAAATTGGAAGTAGAGGTCCTAGCCGAGAAGTATATTTCTCGGCAATCTTACGAACCAATGTCGCATCTGAATCTTGCCCATTACCGGACGATTGATCACTCAAAACAAAAACCCCAAAGCTCTGACAGAAAAGTCATTTTATCAGCTGAGTGGGAATTAACAGCTAAATTTTACGGTAAATCATTTCTAAACAGCATGTTAAGCCACAACTAAACACTAAAAATATGATTATTACTTTGTTTTATCAGGATTTGGAAATAGGTCCGCATCATCCTCATCGTCTCGAGAGGTAAGGCATGTAAAATCCTTTTCAACAAGGATTTTGAGATAACTCCCATTAGCTAAAAGGGTTAAGCTCTCAATGGAAATTTCAGCTGTATGGGCCCATTTTTCCACTAATGCTTGCGGTAAAACCACAGAAACACTATTACCTTGATAGGAAGCTCGTACCTCTCCACTAGGCACTACTTCTAATCTGTATTCCAATTGTTCACCCGGCGCGAACTCTACTGAATCTACAACCAGCCCATGATCCACAATTTTGGTCATGTCAGATTGTGAGAGTCGAAGACGAACTGAATTACCGCGAATACGGAGTTTCATACCAATTCCAATTAGAAAAGCATGTAAATATTATCTCAGCTTGAAGCTTAACCTATAACTATCCTTATAAGGTTCTATTGAATTTTGAATGAACTTGCATTATGAATGAGGTGATTAATAGACTGTTGTCATATAATCGCTATAACCCGCCCTTGGACACCCATCAGTGCTTTTCAGGAAAAAGATCAGCCTCAACCTCAGGTACTTTGTATGAAACAACCTATCGGTATTAGTGGTTGCGCGGTCTACGTGCCACCTTATCGAGTAAACCTGAAGGACTGGTGCCAGTGGACCAATTCATCATGGGATAAAACAAGTGCGGTTGTCGGTCACAGCTTTCGCATGCGTGGACCTCATCAGAGCGTCTATACCATAGCAGCGACTGCTGTTATGAGGTTAATTGAAAAATACAATATAGACCCGCAGAGGGTGGGTTTTCTCGGCCTTGGAACCGAATCTAGCACTGATAATTCAGCTGGCGCTATCATTATTAAGGGTATGCTTGATCAAGGACTTGGCATCCGAGGACTAACGCCTATAGGACGTCATTGCGAGGTGCCAGAAATAAAGCATGCGTGTCTAGGAGGCATCTATGCTTTGAAGCAAGCTCTTCGTTATCTGGCCTTGGAAGATGATGACCGATGTGCAATTGTTGTGAGTGCAGATATAGCAGAATATGCTCGTGGTAGTTCTGGAGAACCCACTCAAGGCGCAGGTGCAGTTGCTATGCTACTGGAACGCAATCCGAAGATGCTTGCCATTGACCTTAAGTCTATCGGAAGTGCATCTGCCTATCGCGCAGTTGATTTCCGTAAGCCTGTTTTACGCAATATTATTCGGGGCACCTTGAATTGTCATTTTCAGGATTTACCTGTCTTTAATGGAAAATATTCTACAACTTGTTATTTGGATGAGACGCTTCATGCTCTCAATGACATGCTGCGCCGGTTAGGAGTACGCTCCAGTGATTACTATCACAATCTAGCAGCAGCTTTTATGCATCGGCCCTACCACAAAATGCCTATGAATTCGTTTGCAATGAGCTACCTTTTTGGATTGGCAAATAACACAGCTTCTGATAGAGCAGAACTAGAAGCACATTGTAGACAGGTTAACCTTGATCCAGATGCAGTAATCGCAGAGATGCGTTCAACACCCGATGTGTTACAGCTTGTAAGGGATGGCAATATTGATGATGACGTTTACCCTTTGAGCATCAGATTATTAAAAGAGTTTCGCAATAGCGCAGTATTCAAGGAACTAGTCCTATCAAAAATGTCATTAGGATCAGAGTCCATGAAAGATATTGGCAATGTTTATTGCGCGGCGCTGCCTGCATGGATTGCTGCAGGCCTAGAAGACGCAGCAGAAACAGGTAAAGATTTAACCGATAGAAATATTCTTGCAGTGGGCTATGGTAGTGGTGATGCTGCCGAGGCAATTCCTGCGTGCTTAGTAAAAGGTTGGGAAACTGCCGCACTGAAAATTGGCTTCAAAGAGGCTTTAGAGTCGAGTCAAACCCTAACAAAACTGCAGTATGAGAACCTGCATGACACGGGTCTAGCAAAGGGGTTAATGGAACCTGAGAACGGCTTCATAATCGAGTCTGTGGGACAAAGTTCTAACCCTAATTTTAGCGACGAAGGGATTGAGTACTATAAGTTTGTAGGATAACCGTAAAGAAAATTTTTCTTCTAAACCTCGACAATTATATAAGTTTGTAACTTTATAGAGTTAATGATCAGGTTATAAGTACTTTTCGAGCATTACTACTCGCTGGATGGATAACGATATCTACGGGCATGTGAATAACGCGGTTTATTACAGTTATTTTGATGCAGTGGCCAACCAATATCTCATCGAGAAGGGCGGTTTAGATGTCCACAAGACCAAACAGTTTAAAAATAAAACCTCATGGTTAGTGCTAACTCAAAAGCAATCTATCCACTATGAAAATTTTTCCAAATGATTTTTCCTTATCTCCATCCATTCCATCCTTAACCAAGGCGTATAGCTCTCCGGAGATATTTTAAGATCAGCCTCAAACTCCTTTAAATCAACAAATCGCCAGTCGGCAATCTCATTGCTATTAACTTTTACCTCACCATCGTATATCCCATGGTATACCCAACAATATTCATTCTCTGATCCAACCTCATCATACTGAGCTTGATACTTGAACTTATACAGATAGGTTAATGGGCATTCAAAACCTAGTTCCTGATTGATGCGTCTGTATATTGCATCTGCCATTTCTTCCCCCCATCGCGGATGAGAGCAACAAGCATTAGACCAATAACCAGGCCACAACGGCTTTTCGCCGCTGCGCCTCTGAAGCAACATTTCTCCATGCTTATTAGAAATAAATATAGAAAACGCACGATGCAGTTTGCCACTACCCTCGTGGCATTCGCTCTTCGAACAAAATCCAATTTCTCGATCTAATTCATCGACAAGAATTAGACTCTCATTAGTATTTGAAACAATTTCACTAACTGCCATTGATCTCGCTCGTCAAAATAAGTGGTATTGCGTTATAACCAGCAGCCTTAATAGCAGAAACTAGGGGCTCTGAGTCACCATCAGGCAATGCAATAATGGATCCTCCACCACCTCCACCTGTTAACTTTGCCCCAAGTGCACCATTATCTCTCGCGATACCCACAAGCTGTTCCAGCTCGGGTGTAGATACCTGTAGTGCATTAAGCATGCCCTGACAAACATTCATGAGTTCTCCTAGTGCAACAAGATTATTATCTTGTATTGCCTGAACTCCTTGAAGCACGAGGGAATCTATTTGATCAAAAACTCGGTCATAGAGCTTGCGTTCCTTCTTCCAAGCTTCCCTGACTTTCCCTACAGTTTTTGCAGTTAACCCTTCGTAGCCTGTCATTCCTATAACAATTGGAATTGGTTTACTTATATTTAGTGGTTCTATTAAGGGTGGCTCCCCAGAACGGTAGACTAGGGCGCGACCATAACAGGCAACCGTATTGTCAAGTCCACTGGGCGTACCATGAGCGACCTTCTCAGACTCAAATGCTAATCGATTGACTTCTTCATCAGTTAGCCCTAGTTGAAAATGCTTATCCAAAGCTCGCACTATTGCTACTGCCATAGCCGCAGAACCACCTAAACCCATGCTACGCGGCACTTCTGGAAATACTTCAATGCGCATACCACGACCGCTTAGGCCCAGTTCATCAAGCATGACACCAGCCGGTTCCTCAAAGGAACGACGATCCTTAGGACTAGTTGCAAGCTGATACTCAATTCCCCAGCGAGGAATCATTAGATGAATACCCTCAGAACAATCTTCAACTATAGCCTTAATAGTCATAGGCACAGGTGCTGCGATGGCATGTCTTCCATAAACGACAGAATGCTCTCCAAGCAACACCACCTTACCGTAACCCACACCCATGGCAGACTCTTCTATCCTAGTAGGGCTTCGCTCGTTTTTACCAAAATGTTTGTTTTGCAGTGATGCAGCTATTTCTTTAGCCTTCCATATTTTTATTTCATTGCTAAGTATTAACCGATCTAGCACCTCATTAAATAGCTCTTTGGGCACTCCTGCTGCGGTTACAACGCTACGGGCATGCAACGTCATATGTCCTTTCTGAATCCCTTCTGTCGCGAGAGCGCGGATTGCCCCAAAATTTTGAGCTAACCCAACCGCCGCCATAACTTCAGCTAGCTGAGTTGCCGATTCAACATTAAGCAAACGCATATTAAGCGCCACAGTAGGGTTGGATTTTATAGGTGCGCCCACGATGCCAACCTTTATAGGCAGCTCAATACTGCCACATAAATTTCCCTGCTCATCCATAGACCAATCGGTTAGAGAAGTGTACCTGCCACCTCGTGCTGCAAAGGCATGGGCACCAGCTTCTATAGCACGCCAATCGTTACCAGTTGCTATAGCAACTGGATCAATGCCATTCATTATTCCCTTATTATGTGTTGCTGCTCTATAGGGATCTACTTTGGCGAAGTCAGAAGCAACAATAATCCCATCTCTAACCTGCTCTCCCGAATAAGCATCACCACCCAAAGCTTCAGCTGGAATGCTACAGCTAGCCCTTACTAATGAGCGATCACTTAAGTTAGAAAGAATCCGAAGGAATACCTGGCCACCGGTTATAGATTCAATAAGTGGAGCAACACCCTCGCACATTCCATTAGTTAGATTGGCCCCCATGGCATCACGGGTATCTACGAGAAGGTGAACCACTAACATCCGCTTCCCTGTAGACAAAAGCGGGTGAGAAAACAATTCAATATCTTTAGCGCCCCCACCTCTTGCCACCATATTCGGATGAAAACTATTAGCTAGATTTAAAATATCTTGTTTATTCTCCATTAGAGAAGTCTTTGCAATATCTATATCTGGTAGATCCACCACCTGAATCTGTCCAATCATTATTGGATCTGTAGAATCTGCCTCTACCCCCCCCATGTTCAGAAATCAACTTTGACCCTGAGCCAAGCGCTGCAATAACAGAGGGCTCTTCGACTGCCATCGGCACAACATAACGCTTCTTATTGACGACTAGGTTCATCCCTAATCCAAGGGGCAATCCCATTACACCGACGACATTTTCAACCATCTTATCGGCGGCCTCGAGGTCAAGAGTATGCTTTCCAGTTGCAAGAGACCGAAAATCGTCGAGCGTCACAATACCTCGCTCATGAACGGCCCGAACACGCTCTTCTACACTTAAATTATAGAATTTAGGAATTCTTCTTTGGTCATCGTCCACTATTCAACCATCTCCACATTTAAACCTTGTGTGTCTATATCAAGATCAAGCACACAATACTCTTTCTTAACTTGTCTTTTGAATTCTTCTAATAAACCTACATCCAAGCTAAAAGCCAGTCCCATATCACCTCCGCCGGCACCGCTCACCTTATAGGAAACCCCTAAAAGATCGGCTATCTTCTTTACGTTGTAATGATCTCTCGTGAAAATTTCTGATCCTATCTGGGCACCCAGTATTTCTAAGGATTTTCCATATTCATTAATTGCTTCTAAAAACACTTCAGCATCATTAGCATCGGCTGCATGAACGCCTTTTTCTGAAATCTCAGTCATAATTCTCTGATGCATAGCACACTCATTAGGTGCTGCAGCCCGCCACTTTTGATAACGTTTAAGATAGTCTGGTGTAGCAGCAGCAGAACCCGTAAAAACACTAGCAAATACTACACCTTTCGGTAGTTCGACCGCACGTGTCTGAGGTTCTGCACACCCGTCTAGCTGAAAACAAGTTACCCCACCGCATAGGCTTGCAGCTACATCTACACCACTCCCAGCACCTCCTTGAATCGCTCTATGCAAGCCAATCAGTGTTCTAAGATTTTTGCTATCTGCTACTACTATATCTTTATCAGAAAAAGCTATCCAAGCTCCAAACCAAGCCGTTAATGCTGCTGCACTAGAACCAAGGCCAATTTTAATACCCTCTTTAAATAGCTCCGTTGTGTCTATCACCGCTGAATAGGTTCTAGGCCCAGGAAAAAACCGCAAAATAGTATCTACTATCTCAAACCCACTAGTCATACCTTGCTCAAACTTAACTACCTGCTCTTCAGTTGTTCTGGCAACCAAATGACAAGAGTCATCTTTGCTTGGAGTAATGACAACATGGCAATACCGGTTAACGGCGATCACCATTGCAGGCGCACCATGTAAAACAGCATACTCCCCTAAGACTACTAGCTTGCCAGGAGTTTTAGAGACTATTTGAGGCATCCCCAAATCAAATCTCCTTCATACCTGAACCTAACCCCGTAACTAGTGTATCCAGCACCCCTGGAACATCTCGAAGAAATTTTTTCACATTGTTGCTAAACCCTGGGAGACATATAGCTTTTAATTGCGGGCCAGCATCAATGGTGAAAAACACAGGAATACCAGAGTGTCGAAGCTCTCTTACGGCGTGGATACAAGCAACCGTAGCGGAATTCCAATAGATCAAAGGCGGCTGTGATGCGATTGCAACCGCATGCATCTTCAAACAGTTGAACTCCGCAACCTCTGCTAACTGCTCAAAATCCTGCACTCGAATAGCTTCACGCGCTGAACTCAAATCTATGGGACTAGTCCTCACCCATTCACCATAGTAGGGAGACGTTAATTCAGACTTTGCCATACCAATCCGCGAACTGACTGCCTTCTCTTTTCGCTCTGTAATAGCAACAACCACCTCAAGCGGCCAGTCATCCGATGAAAGAATAGGCTCAGCAAAACTATCTGAACCATCATCTTTCGAACCTAAATGCATCTCAACAAAACCTCCGAAAATCGATCTTGCAGCAGATCCAGAACCTTGTCGGGCAATAATGCTTAGCTTCTTTGGTGACAAATTCAAGCTAAGAGAACGAGCAGCCGCCACTGTAAGTGCAGCAAACCCAGAAGCAGATGATGCCAAACCAGCTCCCGTAGGAAAATTATTATGGCTTACAACTCGTGCTGCATAATTGACCTTGGCAAGGGAACGTAATATATCAAGACAACTCATGACCCGTTCCAACTGATCTTTGCGAGCTTCATCATTAAGAAAAAATGTGTCGTCAGAAATAGATTTATTAAACTCTACTTCAGTCTCTGTCCATAATTTATCCAGAGTAATTGAAATTGAACCAACCGCAGGTATATTTAGATCAGCATTTGATTTGCCCCAATACTTAACAAGAGCAATATTTGCTCGGGCCTTAGCTGTTGCCTTCACGCTTTTTACACCCAGCCTACTAGAAGTCTAATCGACACTTTTACCCACCAATGGCAACCTGCCTGAGCTTAGATTAAAAAGCAGGCGTAACACGCGATTATTTCCAAGAAACAAGTTAGTTGTAAACACAGTAGCTTTAACAGCTTTTCTAGATATTTTTACTTGTTCTCCCGATGTATAACTCGGATTAGCGTGGATTTTTCGAAGTGTGAGTACTGCGAGTCCAAGCGCCCAACTGCAAAATCTTCGCATACCAACTTCCTTAATGGGAATTTGACACGTATATTCAAGACCTTCCTGCATATGCCTATAAGCAATACCAATTAATTCTTCCATACCCTCCCGAAATACTTGGGTATCACGAAATTGATCTAATTTCTCAAGCTCTACCCTGCTTTTGGAAAAAACGGAACGAGGTAACCAGCAAGTACCAAGCCGCCTATCATCCCACATATCTTTCAATATATTAGTCATTTGCAAAGCCTGTCCAAAAGAGACTGCTAGTTCCATCATTTTTTCTCGTTTTTCCTCAAGCTCCGAACAATACACACAAAACAGTTCTGTCAGCATCTCCCCTACAACACCAGCAACAACGTAGCAGTACTCTTGCAGTTGCCCAAGATCCACAAGGCCTGACAAGCTTTTATTACGTTGAAATTCTGGCATACCAGAACACATAACCCTGATACAACGTACCAAGGCCGCTTGCTCTCGGACTGAAAAACTATGGGTAACTCGAACAATCCTAGCGGTATTCTCTACAAGGTCCCGTTCGTCTGGTAATGCATCTAATGAAAGTAAGGGACTAAGCTTGCTAGCAAAAATGTTGGCATCATAGTTGCCCTCTACAACTAATATAAGCAGCCGATGAAAGTTAGATTTTTGCTTTTGATCTAAAAGAGAATCATCTTCGATTGTATCGGCAAGCCTGCATAAGAGATATGCATTAGCAACTACTACTGCAAGAGAATCGGGCAACACAGGAATTGTTATAGCAAAAGTACGGGAAACTCCCGGAAGAATCCGCGTCTGGTATTGAAAATCGTCTTGACTAGAGGCCATCGGTCGGCTCAATGCAGGTTTCAAAATCAAATAAAGGCCGTACGCGTCGGTTCAATGGTACGATAAAAAACATGATAACACGGTCTCAGCCATACTCTCTCCAAGAGAATTTCGAATTCTATATTCAACGAGTTAATACGTATCTCCAAAAAATCATGGAAGATAACCATGGCACGCCTGATGGACTTATTGAGCCCATGCGGTATGCCGTGCTTGGACCCGGAAAACGGGTAAGACCTCTCCTAACCTACGCATCTGCTGAACTTTTCCAATTAGATATGAAACTGGCAGATCCAATCGCAACAGCAGTAGAACTAGTTCATGCTTATTCTTTAATACATGATGATCTTCCTGCTATGGATGACGACGATCTTCGTCGGGGTAGGGCAACAACTCACAAAAAGTTTGGTGAGGCAGTAGCAATTCTAACTGGAGATGCCCTACAGGCTGTTGCATTTAACGTACTATGCACAGATTCATTTTTGTCTAAAAACCCATGTACCCAAGTTCAAGTTATATCATCATTAGCTAGGGTTGCAGGACCTTCTGGAATGGTAGGAGGTCAATTGTTGGACCTAGAAGCTGAAGGTCATGTGATAGATGAATCATCGTTAGAAAATATCCATCAAAGAAAAACTGGCCAGCTGATAAAAGCCGCCATTATGATGCCTAGTAAACTAACTAATTCTTCTGAAAATACCAAGAAAACCCTTGATAAATTTGCTAATAATATTGGTCTAATTTTTCAAATCATGGATGATCTGCTAGAAGCCGAACAGAACACAGCCACACTGGGTAAAAATGCGCAATCTGATATTCGCAAAGAAAAATCCACATATCCCTCTTTGCTAGGAATTAGTGAAACGAAAAATCGGGCTGATAAGCTATATAAGAACGCTATGGATTCTCTAGACTCTCTAGGAAAAAATGCAGCTGGATTACGTTGGGTTGCAAACTACATCATAGAACGAGAACGGTGAAGATGATTTTACTTAAACACAGCACTCGCAAACTGTTTGCGTAAAATAGCCTTAGATATTTTTCCAGTAGCTGTATGTGGAATCGAATCTACTAAGCTTAACGAATCAGGAATCCACCAGTCTGCAACCTTGCCCTTAAAGGATGCAAGGATGCTCTCTGTATCTGGTATTATTCCTTCAGGGGAAACCACCACTAGGTGAGGTCTCTCACCCCATTTTTTATCACTGATACCTATAACAGCAGCTTCCGATACATGTGGGTGAGCTACAGCTAGATTCTCTAGTTCAATAGAGCTAATCCATTCTCCTCCAGATTTAATTACATCTTTAGTTCTATCAGTAATGCCCAGAAAACCTTGCTCATCAATGGTTGCAACATCTCCGGTCGAGAACCAGCCAGCTTCATCTTGTGGCCCACTATTACCATCTTCTCCAAAATAGCCATCAGCTACCCACCATCCTCTAACCTTTAGATCTCCAAAAGCGACGCCATCGTGCGGCAAATCCTTTCCGTCAGAATCAACAATCTTCATATCTACACCGAAAGGGGTTCTACCCTGTTTCGCTCTCACCTCATTTCTATCAGACTCTTCGAGTTTTTCCATGCCCGGAATCAATCTATTAACAGCACCCAAGGGGCTCATTTCAGTCATACCCCCACCCATGATGTGTGTAGACGCCATGCAGTTTTTCAAACTCCTCCATGATAGATATAGGGCAAGCAGAACCGCCAACGACAGTTCTATTTAACGTATCTATGGTCTTACCCGTCTCTTTCAAATAAGCCAATAGCTCTAGCCAGACAGTTGGCACGCCTAGTGCAATCGTCACGCCCTCATTCTCAATTAGTGAATGTAATGTTTCACCGTCTGCCATCTTTGGTCCAGGTAGCACAATCTTCGATCCAGCGATAGGACATGAATAAGGAGTTCCCCACGCATTCACATGAAACATTGGTACCACAGGCATCACAACATCATGGTGGGATAACCCTAAAACGTTCGCCATGCAGCTTCCATAAGCATGAAGAACTGTTGATCTATGATCGTAAAGCACACCCTTCGGGTTGCCAGTTGTACCAGACGTATAACAAAGTGCACTCGCGGTAGTCTCATCAAGAGCTGGCCATGAATATGGCGAACAATCTTGAGAAATAAGATCTTCATAACAGTGAAGGGTTAGCAAGCTACTTTCAGGCATTTTGTTCTTCGAAGTTAGGACCACAAAATGACTTACTGAGGATAATTTATCAGACAAATCTTCCATAAGGGGAAGAAACATTGGATCGAAAAAAATAACCCGATCATCTGCATGATTGATTATGTAGGCTAACTGTTCAGGAAAAAGTCGCGGATTAATCGTATGCAGAACTGCTCCAGAACATGAAACCCCATAATAAAGTTCTAGATGCCGGTGATCATTCCAGGCCAGCGTAGCAACGCGATTACCAGGATCGACCCCTAGACGGCCAAGTGCATGAGCGACTTGATTCGCTCGTTTAAAGACGGTTCCGTACGTGCTGCGATGCACGCCTTCATCAGCCGTAATCGAAATAACTTCAGTTTCCCGATAAAGCCGAGTAGCAAAAAGCATTATCTCCGTAATTGTTAGAGGAGTTGACATCATCCCGCCACGCATATTTTCTCTCCACGAAAATGTGTAATGACTATACCTCGACCAATAGCGCTATACATAGAGCAGGCTGCGGAATTGACTCAGAATATACTTTGTGACCTAGACAAAATTATAAGCATGCAGTTACAGCACTCTTCAGAAAAAATAGGATTATCATGTGCAATCAGCTTGAGGCGACGTAGCTAGAAGCATAAAATCAGTACAGATGCTCAAGTTCACAGAGAAGAATACTCACCAAACAGGTGCTATGCGTTTTTATGATTAGACCTAAGCGATTAGAACAAAAACAGATAACAGATAGTAAACTCGCTGCGATGTAAATAATTCTATGCGAGCTTACACTACTCGGGAAGCAGCTGAGCTGCTCGGAATTTCCCCCAGCCAAATTAGGTCTTTCGCAAGACAACAGTTTGTCTTGCCGATTCGCGTTGCACGCGGACATTTTCGATTCTCTTTTCAAGACCTTGTTCTGCTTCGAACAGCAAAAGAACTCGTGCTTGCTGGGCTTGATTCACGACGCATATGGCGGGCACTTCGTGCTCTCCAAAATCAATTACCAACTGGTAGACCTTTAAGTTCCGTGAAGGTACTTGCACAAGCTGACCAAGTACTTGTTCGTGAACAAAATACATCCTGGGAAGTGGAATCGGGACAAACCATCTTGGATTTTAAGATAGATGAACTAGCTGAAAAAGTAGCGCCACTAGTGAAGGCCTCAGGGTCAATTGCCCGTGAACAGGCTAATACAAGTGATGAGTGGTTTGAGATAGCGCTAGAATTTGATCAAGTAGGCGAGAAAGAGGATGCACTAGCTGCCTATCGTGAAACTTTATCTCTTGACTCCACACACGTTAATGCTCGAATAAACCTAGGGCGACTTTTACATAATGAGCACTCATACCAACAGGCAGAAAATCTCTATAGAGAAGCGCTAAAAATCGATCCAACTAACTCGATAGCGGCCTTCAATCTTGGTGTCGTTCTCGAAGATCAAAGCTCCATCCATGAGGCAATAGAACTTTATCTCCATACACTTTCACTGGACTCAGAACTTCCTGATGTTCACTATAACTTAGCTCGTCTATATGAACATCAGGGCAATCAAAAAGCAGCAATCCGACATTTTTCAAAATTTAAAATGCTTAGTGGATATCGTGATAACAAGACCTAAGATGGGAATGATCACTCGTTAAAAATTAGTTTAGTGCTTAAGCTGCTTTTGACTTTGAAGAATTAAATCTTTCTGGTGTATTCCAGAACCCTATTAACTCTTTTTTGATCATATCAACACTGTGAATTGAAGCGTTTTTTACGGGACCATAACCCCGTATTTTTTGTGGTAACTGTGCCAACTCTATGGCTAGATTCATACGTTTAGAGTCAAGCTCATTAACAAAACAATCCATCAGATTCTCATACTCATATATAAGGCGTTGAGCAGAACGATGCTCCACTGTATAACCAAAAGGATTAAAGGACGTCCCACGTAGAAACTTCAACCTTGCAAGCACTCTGAATACAGGTAAAACCCAACCTCCAAACTCATACTTCCTAGGACGTCCAGTTACAGGGTCAAGACGGGAAAATATTGGCGGAGAAAGATAAAACTTAAGCCTAGCCTTTCCCAAAAAATCCTCACTTATATCCTTTAAAAAAGGCGTCTGTGCATGCAGGCGTGCAACCTCATATTCATCTTTGTAGGCAAGAAGCTTGAAATAATTCTTAGCAACGGCACTAGCAAGCATATTTGACCCAGGTTGAACACGCTGTTCTGCCTGTCGCACCCGTTCTACGCCAGCTTTATAGCGGGCTGAATATTTGGAATTCTGATACTCCACTAAAAACCGCTCTCGAAATAAAACAATATCAGCCAAACTGGTTGCTAATGGCTCCGAGCGATTATTTAGTCCTGCATGCTGCACCACAAGAGTAGGCTCTACAGCTGCATATCGACCCCATAAAAAAGCCGCTTTATTTGGCTCGACTCCCATTCCGTTAAGCTCAAGCGCTCTCTCAATAGCCTGAACAGAAACTGGCAGTAGCCCCTTCTGGCTTGCCACTCCCAATAGAAATAGGTTGGCGGTAATACTATTTCCCATTAACGCTGCCGTTATACCCGAAGCATCAATAGTCGAAAGTTTTTCTGTTGAGCATACATGAGAAAGGATCGATAACATCGAACCTTTACCATAATCCAGATCGCGGTTAGAAATAAACGTAGCCGGCATTTCCTCATGGGTATTAATCACTGCACTAGTACGGTCAGGAGATAGTTTCTCAAGGGAATCAACACTGGTTGCAACCATAAGATCCACTGCAAGTAATAAGTCCGTCATGCCTGCAGGAATACGCCCCCCATGCATATCACACTGATCAGACCCAATACGGATATGTGCATGTACAGCGCCAAATTTTTGAGCCATACCAGTCTGATCTAAAGCCATCACACGATGTCCCTCAAGATGGGCCGCCATTCCTAAAATTGCTCCAGCAGTACTCACTCCTGTACCACCAATCCCAGCAATCAAAATATTGTATGTTGAACCTTGAACAACCTCTGGATCAGGAAGTTTTTGGAATTCAACCTGTTCCACCATTTCTACGTTTCTTTGTTTTTTCTGTACGCCTTCGAGTACAACAAAGCTTGGACAGAACCCATCTATGCAACTAAAGTCTTTGTTACAGGCAGACTGATTAATAGTCCGTTTCCGTCCTAACTCTGTTTCTAATTGAGCCACTGATAGACAATTAGAAACTGAGTTACAATCACCACAACCTTCACACACCAGAGGATTGATGGTTACCCATCGTTTTGGATCCTCTGATGTACCACGTCTTCGACGACGTCTAAGCTCAACAGCACATGTTTGGTCGTATATCAATGCAGAGACTCCGGAAACTTCTCTGAGCTTTCTCTGCAAGGAATCAAGATCTCGTCTATGGTGTACAGTGACCTGAGGCGGCAAATCATTAGTCTGCTCTCGGTATCGCCCTGGTTGATCGGTCACCACAATGGTTTTTTTGACACCTTCAGCCACAAGCTGCTGGGCAATTTGAGCTGGACTAAAGCCCCCTTCAGTTGGTTGACCACCAGTCATTGCAACAGCGTCATTATGTAAGATTTTATAAGTTATATTAACGCCAGAGTCGACTGCAGCACGAATGGCAAGTAACCCAGAGTGGGCATAAGTTCCATCTCCTAAATTTTGAAAAACATGCTCCGTATCTGTAAAAGGTGCCTGGCCAAACCAACCTGCACCCTCGCACCCCATCTGCGTAAAACCGGACGTATCACGGTCCATCCAGGTAGCCATAAAATGGCACCCTATTCCTGCTATAGCGCGACTTCCATCTGGCACACGAGTCGAGGTGTTATGGGGACAACCTGAACAAAAGTGAGGCGCCCTTTTTGCCGTTGACTCAGACTCTTTTATAAGTTTTTCATGCTCTTTTAATAACTGCAGCCGCTCTTCAATATCAGGAACTGTCATCAGGCGGCCTAATCTTTTTGCAATTGCTTGAGCAATAACTACTGGGGTTAACTCACTGGTACTAGAAAGCAGCGGTTTTCCTGATTCATCAGATTTCCCAATGATCAAAGGCCTAGAAGCTGCATTCCAGTTATATAGCTGTTCCTTCAGCTGAGTCTCAATAACCGGACGTTTTTCTTCAATAACAAAAACTTCCTCAACGCCCTCACAAAAACGTTTAATACCCTCTGGCTCTAAAGGCCAACTCATCCCCACTTTGAATAATTTAATTCCTAATTTGCTGGCCCGCTCCCGACTTATTCCAAGGTCTTCCAAAGCTTGAAAAACATCTAGATAAGCTTTTCCCGTGGATACAATTCCTAGTCGTGGATTAGGACTACCAATTACAACTCTATTTACATTGTTTATCTCAGAAAAGGCCAAAACTGCCGCTAACTTATGCTGCTGGAGACGATTTTCTTGTTCATTAGGCGAATCGGGCCAACGAACATGAAGTCCCCCTTCAGGCATAGCAAAATTTGGATAATTAAATTCAAAAAATCTTGGTAACTTAACGGTTTGCAAAGAATCCGCATTTTCAGCTGTCATTTTCATTGCCGCCCAGCAACCGCTGAAACGAGAGAGTGCATAACCCAACAAACCCAACTCTAAAATATCTTGCACACCCGTTGGGTTTAGAACAGGGATCGATGCGTCAATAAAGCTATATTCGCTTTGTCCAGGCAGAGTTGACGACTTACAGAAGTGATCATCGCCAGCTACCGCTAGTACGCCACCATTTGGGGATGTTCCTGCACAGTTTGCATGCTTAAAAGCATCCCCAGAACGATCAACTCCTGGGGTTTTTCCATACCAGAGACCAAATATTCCGTCATAACGAGCACCAGGAGATAAATTAAGCTGCTGCGAACCCCAGATAGCTGTTGCGGCTATTTCTTCATTAACAGCCGGTTGAAAGTGGATCGGCACACGTTCAAGAAAGCTACTTGCACGCCACAACTCTTGGTCTAGACCTCCAAGAGGCGAACCACGATAACCCGAAACAAAGCCAGCTGTTTTTAAACCAGCTTTCTGATCCGCTTGAGCCTGCAATAAGAGAAGCCTAACAAGAGCTTGTACTCCATTGAGGTAGATAGTGTCTGAATCAAGATTATAGCGATCGTCCACGTCCACCAGGTCGCGAAGCTTACCTTCTTGTATCACGGAAGAATTCACTGTCAGATTAGCCCTTTACATCTCGACCCATATAATCTTCTAACCATCATGGGTCAGGATAATCGCCAAGGATTTCCAAGTATTTTTTATGATCTATATTAGCACCGCTCAGAATAATTGCGACACAACTAAAACTCCTTGCGCTGCCATCAAGCACCGCTGCCAAAGCAACAGCGCCAGAGGGCTCTAACACCAACTTTAAGTGCCTAGCAGCAAATGCTACAGCATGTGCTGCCTGGCTATCAGTAACGGTTATACCGCTAGTCAGAGTCTCTTGATTAATTGCAAATGTTAACGCTCCAGGTGTAGGGGCCATCAGAGCATCACAAATAGTTACAGGATGACCATCTACCAACTGCCGCTCTTTAACCTCAAGTGACCGTTTAGTGTCATCATAAAATTCTGGTTCTACAGAAAAGAGCCTACATTTTTCAAAAATAGATTGAACACTCAAAGAACAACCAGCAATTAGCCCGCCTCCTCCACATGGACAATATAGAGCATCTAAGTTCAATCCTTCAGAATGTGCATAGCGTGCGGTTTCTAGTCCAACAGTTCCTTGGCCAGCAATAATATCGTGATGATCAAAAGCAGGAATAATCGTAGCTCCGGTCTCTTGGGCGACTTTAGCCGCTATGTGTTCCCGATCTTCATTGTAACGATCATAAAGTATGACCTTTGCTCCAAGTGCACGCGTATTTAACTGTTTTATTTCTGGTGCATCTTTCGGCATAACTACTACAGCGCTCACACCTAGCCAACTTGCGGCCATTGCAGCACCCTGTGCATGGTTTCCTGATGAAGACGCAACAATACCTAAGCTACGTTCTTCATGGCTGAGTTGAAGCAACCTATTAAGCGCCCCACGAATTTTAAAACTACCTGTATGTTGCAATGATTCAGCTTTAATCAATACACGGGAATTAGCCCGAGCATTCAATACCTCTGATTGAAGCACCGGGGTAGGAATTAGCCATTCCCTTAGACGGTCATGAGCCTCATCTATATTGTGTGATCTTGGCAATATGTTGGTCATCATCATCGCTTGATAGTCAAACTTATCAACACTATAGTAGCTGACGACGGCACCCCTATGGGGTTTAAAAGGGAACACGGTACGACAATTGGTTGTCAAGGCCGTGGCTGTATCCGCAACTGTGAACGGCTAGTTTGTCTTCATTATTGCCACTGAGCTAAGGCTTGGGAAGGTCTGAAGATTAACGGCGAACCGTGAGCCAGGAGACCTGCTGTCTAGTCGTCCATCCGGGAGGCGGATTACCTCAGCGGAGCGGCCTTTGCGCAGCGGCGACACCGGTAATATTTATTACTGACATACACATTTTATGTATGCCGTATGAATAGTAATAACTGTTACCACGTGTTTAAACCTGCAAATAAGGTGTTGCAATGCCAGTCAACGGGAAACGTCTATCTACCTTTAGTAGAGTGATCTCAGCATGGTGCACAGGGCTATTCTTCTTAGGATATGTTACGAACATATTTGCATCCGAAGGGCCACAGCGAATAGTTTCCATAAATGTTTGCACTGATCAGCTAGTTGCACTATTAGCTGAAAAAGATCGGATCGTTTCACTATCGCACTTGGCTAATGACCCTTACTCTTCTTGGCTTGGTACATTTGTAGATGGGCTAATACTTAATCATGGAACAGCAGAGGAGGTTATTGCTCTCAGTCCAGACTTGGTTGTAACCACATCCTTCGGCTTTCGCCCAACGATATCCATTCTTAAGAAACTTGGATACCCAGTTTTAGAATTACCTATTGCAAAAAATCTTGATGATGTTTCAACAAATCTTGTGCTATTAGCGAGCGCTATTGGCGATAACGAGAAAACACAAGCAGTAATTGAACAATTTAATAGGGAAGCTTCATCTCAAACCGTCCCCTCAAACTCCCAACTACCACTTTTTGTCAGCTATGAAGCTAACGGTTGGACGATGGGCGAAAACTCACTGGCTAATAACGTTGCTCAAATGGCAGGGTTCGAAACTGTAGGTAGTCGACTCGACTTTTCAGGAGGACTCAAAGTTGATCTGGAGAAGCTACTAACTATAAAACCAGACCTCATAGAACTTGGTTATCAATGGAGCGAAGCTCCTGCGTTAGTTTCACAAAACTTGTGGCACCCGGCCCTACAAGAATTACTGAAACGAACAACGCTTATTAATATTCCTGATTCATTGTGGCTTTGTGGCTCTCCTAAAACACTCGATGCACTTCACATTCTGCAACAAGCTAGAGAAGAGCTTTAAGCAAAATAAAATAGCAATACGAATGTATAACATAAAAAACTATTTCTTTCTTTTATCAGCACTCGGCCTACTGGCAGTGCTTCTATTCATTGCATCATTGATGATTGGAAGCGCAGGAACCGGATTCTCTGGAATGCGTGTAATGTTTAATGAGGTAGGCCCTGAAGTCTTTTCAGTAATCATGAAAGAAATCAGATTGCCCCGAGCAATTTTAGGGTTCACTGTTGGAGCATCTTTAGGTGTAGCGGGCGCTGCATTACAAGGTTATCTGCGTAATCCTCTCGCGGAACCAGGTGTTATTGGCGTATCCACAGCTGCGGCTTTGGGTGCGGTTATTGCAATCTACACTGGGCTTTCGGTTGTGATGCCGCTTGCGCTTCCGCTAATGGCTATTGGAGGGTCGTTAATTGTCATATTCCTACTTCAAACAATAGCGGGGACTGGAAATGTAGCAACGTTAATTCTAGCGGGGGTAGCAATCTCGAGCCTGTGTGGTGCATTAACCTCTCTCGCTCTTAATCTGTCCGAAAACCCATTTGCTTCATTGGAAATAGTTTTTTGGCTATTAGGGTCAATCACAGATCGAAGTATGTCTCATGTCTGGCTTTCTACTCCCTTCATAGTTATAGGTTGGTTATTTTTAGCCGCTAGCTCACGTTCACTAGACGTACTAAGCCTTGGAGAAGAAACCGCTGTAAGTCTTGGCGTTAACTTGTCACGAATTCGCATACTTGTTATATCAGGCACGGCACTATGCATAGGGGCATGTACAGCAATAGCCGGTGTAATCGGATTTGTTGGGCTCATAGTTCCACACTTGATGCGCCCATTGGTAGGGCACCAACCGAGTCGACTTTTACCGGCTAGTGCATTGGCAGGAGGTTCTCTTCTGCTCTGTGCCGACATAATGGTCAGACTGATAAATTTTGATACAGAGTTAAAGCTTGGCGTTGTCACTGCATTGATAGGCGGTCCATTTTTTTTGATCCTCATTCTCAGACTCAGAGTGAGTCATAAGACATGAAGCTTGAAGCTCTCAACATTACCGTTGAATTTCAAAGTCGCAAAGTGATCAACAATCTATCTCTATCACTTGGAAAAGGTGAGTTAGTGGGCCTCATAGGACCCAATGGAGCAGGAAAAACAACACTACTAAAGGCTATTATCGGCGCACAGAAATATGCGCATGGAGAATTAACCCTTGATGGCATTCCTCTGCAAGATCTGTCACAAGTAGAACGCGCTAAAACTCTGTCTTATCTGCCTCAAGCTCAATCAATTGAGTGGCAACTGCAGGCGCGTGCCTTAGTTATGCTAGGCAGATTTCCTTATCAACAAGCGTTTTCTCCTCCATCCCCAGACTGCGAGTACGCAGTAGATCAGGCCTTAGCTACAGTCAATGCAACTCCATTTGCTTTCCGTAGCCTGCACACCCTTTCCGGTGGAGAACGCGCTTTAGTACTACTTGCTCGCACACTTGCTGTTGGAGCTCCACTAATACTAGTGGATGAGCCGATTGCCGAACTTGATCCCTACCATCAAATTCATGTAATGCAAATATTAAAAGATAAAGCTACTGAAGGCGTGGGCGTGCTTGCTGTGTTACATGATCTCACTATGGCAGCGCAGTTTATGGATAGGTTGATACTAATAAACGATGGCTCCGTTTTTGCTGAGGGTAGCCCTAAAGAGGTCCTCACCAAAAAAAATCTGGGAGAGGTATACAGAATTTCCCCGCGTCAAGAAAGTCTAACTAATAACTCGTTAGTTTTTCCCTGGAAAACAGCACAGAAGGATATATAAGTGCAGTTAATTACAAGAAGACATATCCATCAACCGTGGCGGTTCGAGGCATTACTGCTTCTGGCGTTAGCAGTGTCTGTTAGAACAGAGGCTCAATCTAACGAACCAGAACAGAACATAAATATTGAAGAAGTAGTTACTATTTCAAGTAGAGTTGAGGTCCCTTTAGAACGAATCGGCGCGGCCGTATCTGTAATCAGTGCAGAGGATATTCAGCTCCGTGGGTACCACTCAGTAACCGATATTTTGAGAACACAACCAGGTATAGGTGCCAGCAATAATGGAGGTTTAGGAAAACCAACAGCTCTACGAATACGTGGAGAGGAAGGGTATAGGACTCTGGTAATGATTGATGGTGTTGAATTATCTGATCCAAGCCGTCCCCAAGTTGGACCAGCATTCGAACACCTACTAACTACAAACGATATCGAACGTATAGAGATACTTCGAGGTGCTCAAGGTTTCATCTATGGTGCTGATGCAGGTGGAGTCATAAATATTCTAACCAAAACGGGTGCAGGACCATTAGGTGGTGGAATCAACGTTGGCTTTGGCGACTTTGATACAACAAAAATAGACGGGACTCTTTCCGGAGGAACGGAAAGGGCTAATTTTTTTATCTCAGCATCTGATTTTTCCTCTGATGGCTATAACGCTAGAACTTCTGACACTGAGCTGATGGATAAAGATGGTTATGAGAACAAAACCTTGCATACAAAGCTTGGGTGGAATCCTACTAATCAGTTAACCCTACAACTCGTTGCACGCAATACCGAAACTGAAAATGAATTTGACGGTTGTGGGTTTCCTACAATCCACGCCTGCTCGGAATCAAACAAACAGAGCGCATTTAAACTATCCAGCACATATGAATCGGATAAATTCAAACATTATCTAGCGCTTTCAAGGACTGAAGTAGATAGGAGCGACTGGTACGCAGGGATCAGTTCCTTTGCTATGGAAGGTTTAATACGACGTCTCGAATATACGGGCACCTTTAAACCAAACCAGCATTCAACTTTAATCTATGGCCTAGACACAGATAAAGCGCAGGTTATCAATAACAGTAATCAAGTCTCAGAACGGAATGAAAAAGGCGCCTATTTTGAATATCAACAGGACATCGGAGGTAGTTTTTTTATAACGGCTGGGGGTCGACGTGATGACAACGATGATTTTGGCAAGCATACCAGCGTCCGTATTTCATCGGCCTACCTGAAAAACTTAAGTGATGGTGGAAGGCTCAAATATCGCATTAGCTATGGCACTGGTTTTCGGGCGCCCAGTCTTTATGAAATATCCTATAACAGCGGTCCTTATGCTTTTCCACCAGCTACGAATGCCCCCCTAACGGAGGAATCAAGTGATGGAGTCGATTTTGGGGTTGAATATACTGGTACAAGTGGGTTTTTCTTAGGTCTCACCTACTTTGATCAGAATATAGAGGACGAATTATTTTTCGACCTTGCTGGATATTCAGGGTACTTACAATCGGTAGGTCAGAATAGATCTTCAGGAATTGAACTTGTTGCTGAATATCCAATAACTAGCCAATGGTTTCTGTTTGGTAACACCACATTAAATGAAACAAAAGATCAGAATGGTCTACAGCGAATTCGCAGACCAAAACAACTTGCTAATCTCGGGCTTCATTTCTCTTCTTTCAACGAAAAAGTCAGTTTACTTTTAAATTATCGATCTTCTGCACACGCCATCGATGAGTTATACGGTATCGGGCGCGTTACCCTCGATGATTACTGGGTAATCGATGTCAGCACCACTATTCGCTTGAGTCAGAAGCTAGAAGTATATGGCCGCCTAGAGAATCTCACTGATGAGGACTACGAAGAATTAACTGGATTTCGTGTGCCTGGGCTTAATGTTAATGGGGGAATTCGAATACGGTTCTAGATACACTAGATTGATCAATTATGGACGACGAACGCCTTCACCGCTGGAAACATTCGCATACATTCGGACAAGATATAAAACGTCCGGGGGAAGTGCGCACATTAATTGTCATTAGCATTACAGCCGTGATGATGGTTGTTGAAATCACTGCTGGAATTGCATTCGGGTCTATGGCGCTTTTAGCCGATGGTCTACATATGACCTCTCATACAGTGGCCCTAAGCATTAATGCATTTGCTTATGTATATGCCAGAAAGCATGCGCATAATGAAAAGTTCTGCTTTGGAACGGGCAAAGTTAATACTCTTGGTGGTTATACCGGTGCTGTTCTGCTTGCTATGTTTGCCCTTGTAATGGTTTGGGAAAGTTTGGAGCGTCTAATATCACCAGTCGAGATTGCCTTTAATCAAGCAATTTTTGTCGCAGTGCTAGGTTTATTTGTCAATGGATTATCTGTGCTCATACTTGGGCATCACCATGACTCAAGTGACGGGCATAATCACCATCATGATCACAACCTTTGGTCTGCTTATCTCCATGTTCTAGCCGATGCATTAACATCCCTATTAGCAATTTTTGCATTACTTGGCGCAAAGTACTTGGGTCTTATCTGGGCCGATCCGGCAATGGGTCTAGTAGGTGCTGCACTTGTCGCCCGATGGTCCTTTGGACTGCTGAAAACTACTTCTAGCATCCTGCTTGATAAGGAAACCTCAAACGATCTCCGTCTCAAAATAAAAGACGCGCTTGAAACTCAGGATGATATCCGTATTGCAGACTTACATATCTGGGCCGTAGGACCAAACATCTACTCAGCAATTCTGTCCGTTGTTACTCATCACCCTCAACCACCTGAGTACTATAAGAACTTGATGCCTGAGGGGTTGGGAATTGTGCACACATCAATCGAAGTACATTGTTGCGATAACTAATACAATCATATTTATAGCAGCGACCGCTATAATACCTGTCGATGAGCAAGGCAACCCCCGACGATACCGCACCACATGTTCTCGATGATAAGCCAATCGTCCGCCTAGACAAGGTGGATGTGCAGCTACTAAGGAGTACGGTGCTTCATGAGTTAACCTGGAACCTCTTCCCTGGGGAGCATTGGGCTATAGTCGGTGCAAATGGAAGTGGAAAGACCAGTTTTCTAAAACTTATCAGTGGCAATCTCTGGCCGGCTCCACAGAGCGGGACGCGCCGTTACGATTTTGGAGGTGACCTACAAACTGATGCTGTAGAGGCACTCACCCGTATCACCTTGGTTGGTCATGAACTGCAAGATCGATATGTAGAACGAGGGTGGAATTTCGACGCCATAGACGTTGTTTTGTCGGGAATCTATAAAACAGATGTTCCCCGAGATAAACCAGATGCAAAGGATAGAAAAAAGGCCTTTAAGATACTCAATGAACTTAACTTAACTCACTTAGCTAACCGACCTTTTTTGGAATTATCCAGAGGTGAACAACGTCGGGTTTTAGTTGGTCGTGCCTTAGGATTTGACCCGGTTATTCTTATTCTGGATGAACCTCTTGCAGGATTAGATGCAAAAGCAAGAGAGCAACTGAACTCTACGATTGACCATATCAGCAAAAAACTTACGATTCTATGTTCGTATCATGAAACGATTAATATCCCAATTTCAACGAATAGGATTCTCAGGCTTGATAATGGTCACGTTATAGAGTCAGGGGAATTTACCCCAATATTACCAATACCCATAGAAACTATTACCTCAGAAATTAGTATAGAGAAAGATCAGCAACGACAGCAGACAACAATAAATGACTCGGTAATCATCAATATTCAACATGCAGATATCTGGCTTGATGACCGGCAAACGCTGACTGATATTACATGGCAACTTCTCGAGGGCGAACACTGGCAAGTAACGGGATCAAATGGTGCTGGAAAAACCACCTTTCTACGAATGCTTCATGGACAACTTCGCCCTGCTACTGGAGGATCAATAAACTTCCCAGGTATCGAGAATCCGGAAAATATCTGGGTACTAAGACAGCAAATAGCATGGGTATCACCAGAGTTACAAGCTGGCTACTGGTATCCCTCTACTACAAGACAGTGTATTAGTTCAGGTTTTGACTCAAGCATCGGCCAAACAAGAAAATTAAAACAAGATGAGTCGAATCTTGTAGATGAGTTGCTGGAACAATTCCAACTAACTGATCTCGCTGCACGAAATGTCAAAACCCTATCTTACGGACAATTTCGAAGAGTTCTTATTGCAAGGGCTGTCGTTCATAAGCCTAAGGTCCTGCTGCTGGATGAGCCCTGGGAAGGGCTTGATCCTGGAAACCTTGAACTCATAACCAAAGCACTTGATCAAATTATTTTACTTGGCACTCATCTGGTCTGTGTAACTCACCTACAACGCAATATTGCTCAGTTTAATCGAGCCTTAGAGATTGAAGATGGGCGTATAATCCAATCAGGAGAAATTTCTACGGGCTAAAAAGCATATTAATGGTGATCATGAACATGAACACGACGAACTTCTTGAAAATTTGCCCAGTGACTGCCCACCAATATCAAGCCACCTAGTAAGGTTACAACTGATTCAACCCATCCAGACCAATTCCCATGACCTAATAAGGCTGCATAACTAATAAGCGTAATAGCCCCTAAACCTAACATACCTATTAGTGCACGTTTATGCTCCCGATATCCCAAATAAAAGCCGCCTATACTTGTAGGAACCACAAGCCATAACATAAGCCCATGGAAGTGTCCTCCAAAAGCAGCAGTTGCCAGAGGGAGCATTGCCACAAATAGCGTTATTGCCAAACAGTGCACAATGCAAATGGCAGATAAAGCGATCGCAATCTGATCAAGATACTTAGATGAACTCATTGGGCAGAAAAGAACTTTCAAGCAATGGGATTAGAAGCATAGCACGTACTTAGAAATAACCCTCCATCTCATTATTAACTGGATTTTTAAAGAAAGACTTCTCTCATTCAGACTGAATGAGAAATATTATTAATTTCATAATACCTCCTCTCCATCCCCATTAAGATAATATATCTTGATGTGTCATTTGAGATATTTGTCATGGATCTCTGCAATAAGACCGTCTTAATTACTGGTGCAGCAGGCGGGCTGGGTGGGGCTATAGCCATAGAACTTGCAGCTCGAGGGGCTAAACTAGCCTTAGTTGATTTGGACAAAACCAAACTAGAACCAACACATACCCAATGTGCCGAACTAGGCTCCTTCGTAAAAAGTTATGCGACTAATGTTACCCAGGAAGAAGAGGTAATTAAATTATTCAAAAAAGTTATTCATGACTTTGAGAGTCTCGATGTACTCATAAACAACGCAGGAATACTTCGTGATGGACTTTTAGTAAAAGGAACAAAAGAAGCAATCACACAAAGGATGAGTCTGAAAGAGTGGCAAGCCGTTATTGATGTCAATCTAACCGGAGTATTTCTCTGTGGGCGTGAAGCAGCTACCCATATGGTCACACTTGGCTCAGGTGGGTGCATCATCAATATGTCTAGCATTTCTCGAACAGGCAATTTCGGCCAAAGCAATTATTCAGCTTCAAAAGCTGGTGTTGCAGCACTTACGGTTGCGTGGGCACAGGAACTAGCCAAACATGATATCCGTGTTAATACGATTGCACCTGGGTTAGTTAAAACTAAGATGGTTGCCAATATCAAACCAGAAATATTGGCGAAGATAGCTGCCTCAATACCAGCTGAACGACTCTGCAATCCAGAAGAAATAGCCCATACTGCTATTTATCTGCTAGAAAATGACTATATGAATGGCCGAATAATTGAGATTGATGGCGGCCTACGCTGGTAACAAGCTTGCAATTTACGTCGTCCCTGGCAAGCAGGAACGACGCAAATCACAAGCTCACATTGAGTAATTCAAACTACCCATATTTAGGCTATATGTTATAGCCCTGTTCATCATGAAGCACTAGGTCTAGCCCTTCCTGCTCAGCCTGTTCGCTTACTCGTAGCCCAATTACATTATCGAGTACTTTAAGGATGATGAAGCTAACGACGCCACAATAAATAATCGTAGCCACAATACCTACAAACTGCTTTCCAACCTGAGAGGCCATACTCACACCATCAGCAAGGCCAGCTCCACCGAGACCCGCATCCACAAAAACGCCTGTTAGAACGGCACCAATGATTCCACCTATACCATGCACACCAAATGCATCCAGAGAATCGTCATAACCAAAAGTGCGTTTGATTTTAACTACAGAAATGTAACACCCAAGCCCAGATGCGATACCGATCGCTAAAGCCCCCATCGGTCCTACAAAACCTGATGCAGGGGTAATAGCAACTAAGCCTGCTACTGCACCAGAGACTAATCCCAAGGCACTTGGTTTTCCGTGACTTTTCCACTCAGCGAACATCCAGGTAAGAGCACCAGCAGCTGTCGCAACCTGGGTAACGGCCATAGCCATCCCCGCAACTCCGTCTGCCGCCAGCTCACTTCCTGCATTGAATCCAAACCAACCAACCCACAGCATAGCCGCTCCCACCATAGTGAGCACAAGATTACTTGGCTTCATGGGAGACTCCGGATAGCCGCGTCTCTTACCCATGACAATAGCTGCTACCAGTCCCGCGATACCGGCATTGATATGTACCACCGTACCCCCAGCAAAATCGAGTACACCCATCTCGCCCAACCAACCACCACCCCAGACCCAGTGGCAAACTGGCGCATAGACAACACTAACCCAGATGGCCATGAACCAAAGCATGGCAGAAAATTTCATTCGCTCAGCGAATGCACCAACAATTAGTGCTGGCGTAATAATTGCGAACGTCAACTGAAACATAGAAAACACACTTTCTGGAATTGTTCCACTAAGTGAGTCCACTCCGACACCAGACATAAACGCCATACTAAGGTCACCTACAAAGGCGGAACCATCCGAAAACGCAAGACTGTAAAGATAAAGCACCCATAAGATAGTAATAAGGCAACAAATCGTAAAGCACTGCATCATTACGGATAGGGTATTTTTTGCCCTCACCATGCCTGCATAAAACAACGAGAGCCCGGGAATTGTCATAAACAAAACCAGAGCGGTTGAAGTTAGCATCCATGCAGTATCCCCAGAATCCAGGACATCCTGAGCTCCAGCTATTCCTGGCATAATTGCTGCCAATAACAAAAGGACTGGACTACGGGATTTAAATAAAAAGTTACTCATAATTGTTACTCTCCAGTTATAGAGCCTGGTCACCGGTTTCACCTGTGCGAATCCTGGTAACCTGACCCAGATCAGATATAAAAACTTTTCCGTCTCCAATTGAACCAGTAGCGGCAGAAGTAATAATTGCCTCAACCGCAACCTCAACCAGTTCATCCGAAACGGCTGCTTCAATTTTGGTTTTTGGAATAAAGTCGACAGAATACTCGGCGCCCCTATAGAGCTCGGTATGTCCCTTCTGCCTCCCAAACCCTTTAACCTCAGTAACAGTCATTCCCTGAACACCCGCTTCTGCAAGAGCCTCACGAACTTCCTCTAGCTTGAATGGTTTAATAACTGCTGTGATTAGCTTCATAACTATTCTCCAATTATTTTTCTAATCATTCGCCAATGGCAAAAGATCTGCTGATACCAAAAACGATGGCGTTAGTAGGAGCTCCACTTGCTTTTGCTGCTCCGTCATACACCTGCAAATCATCGCTCACCATAATGAACGTCACCGAAAGATCGAGCCCATTAAAATCATGGCCATAACCAACTTCTACTACTTCACCTGCAAAATCTCCTCCGAAAGTACCAAAACTAGCAGCGAGTCCATTTCCAAAATCGTAGCCTAAAGAAGTAAAGGTATAGTCCTGAGTCTTGGGGGACGTATCGTACTTGCCGAGTGCAAGATCAAAAGAAAAGTCACCGGCACCTAACCCAAGGTTAAGTTCATGATAAGTATCATCCCATCCATCGGTGTAGTAATAGCCCGTATAGCCTGCGCCCCAACTCACACCATCAGTTAGCTCACCACCCATACCGAAATAAAGATCTGTCTCAAGCCCGTCACCCACATCAGCGGCCCAAGTGCCCACATAAAAACCACTCTCATCTTCATAATCGATACCTGCAAAGGCGGAAGAGGCTTCCTGGAATATGCCGCGGTAGATATAATCACTCACCATTCCAACATTGGCGGAAACCTGAGCATTTGATATCACGGGCATAAGAAAAAGACCTAGTAACATCATTTTTTGCTTTAGTGTCATCGGGGATATCTCCAATAAATGTAAATTATGTATAGTAATATGCATAATCCGTGCCAAAACTACTTGTCTATATTTTTCAACAGCTTATGTTTATGAAGTCTTAGCTATGGTTTATTAAACGCACCATAATGAAGCAGGCTATGCACCATAAAGATGCAAAAAACATCTGGCATACTGGCACTACGGAATATGATTTAAGCAACTAGATCAAGAGACTAATTAAGCTATATATTCATGCTCAGTATTAACTGCATAATTAAGTTCTAGTTTGTATAGAGTTTGCAAAAAACTCGCAGATGCTTTCTAAGGGTAATGGTTAAATTAAAAATACATATGTATGAAATTAAATCTAATAGGAGATTCAGAAAATGACCTCCATTGGCACACCTGGCAGCAAAACATCAACACGAGTGTTATTTTGTGGCGGTGGAGAGCTTGGGAAAGAAGTTGTAATTGAGCTTCAGCGCTTGGGTGTCGAGGTCATAGTCTGTGATCGATATGAACACTCCCCAGCAATGCAGGTAGCACATCGGAGCCATTGCATTAATATGCTTGATAAGGCAGCGCTTAGATCAATAATAGAAATCGAAAAACCTGATCTAATCGTTCCTGAAATAGAAGCTATTGCAACTGATGAACTAGCTGCAATAGAAAAGGAAGGCTATACCGTTATTCCCACAGCAAGAGCTGCACAGCTCACCATGAACCGGGAAGGTATTCGCAGACTAGCTGCAGAGGATCTGGGAATTCCAACCTCTCCATATAAATTTGCAGCTACACGCAAAGAATTTAATGAGGCAGTACAACAGATCGGACTCCCTTGCATCGTAAAACCAATAATGAGTTCATCCGGTAAAGGACAGAGCACAATCCAACAAAAAGATGATATAGATCATGCTTGGAATTATGCTCAGGAAGGAGGTCGTGCGGGCGCAGGTAAAGTCATCGTAGAGGGCTTTGTGGATTTTGACTATGAAATAACACAGCTGACCGTGCGGCATGCAGGCGGTGTTTCATTTCTTGATCCTATAGGGCATGTGCAGGTGGACGGCGACTATCGTCAATCTTGGCAGCCTCAACCCATGAGTGCATCAGCAAAACAAAGAGCATGTGAAGTGGCAGAGAAAGTTACTGAGGCACTTGGCGGATGGGGAATCTTTGGGGTAGAACTTTTTATTCGTAACGATGAGGTGATATTTAGCGAGGTTTCTCCACGTCCTCATGACACTGGAATGGTCACAATGATTTCTCAGGATCTTTCACAGTTTGCTATTCATGCAAGAGCTATACTCGGGCTACCGATCCCTAACCTACGCACACATGGGCCTTCTGCTTCAAGCGTAGTACTAGTAGAAGGAGAATCAGACCAGGTTCGTTTTGATAATGTTGAAGCAGCTTTGGTTGAGCCTGACACACAACTTCGCCTGTTTGGAAAACCGGAGGTAAGGGGACGCCGGCGAATGGGTGTCGCTCTAGCCCGGGGCGACTCTATTGAGAACGCTATAGATAAAGCCAAACGTGCATCTGAAGCCATAAAGGCATCTTTTGATTAGCCATAAGACAGATTGACGGCAAATACTTAGAACCGAGAACGTATGAGCTGCACATCAGCATCCTGCCATGCTGAACTAAATGCTGTATTAACTTGAGCTGCTTCTTCTGCCCTACCCTGCATATCTAAACTTTGCCATAAACCAAATAGTGCCCAACCATCATTTGGGGCATTGTCTAAATCCTGACGATAAATTCGTTCAGCATCTCTGGCTCTACCCGCCTCGAGCAGCGCTGCACCGAGGTAGTGCCGCATTGACTGAGGCCAATCAGGTGGTTCTGTATACCCAAGGGCATCCTCAATTGCAACGCTTGCTGCAAAGACGGCAATCGCTCCCTCCACATCTCCCTCAGCCTGCCTGATTTCACCATCTAGTCCAGCTGATGCTATTGCCATTAGCACAGAGACTGTAGTTGCATTACGCCTAATTGTTTCTGATATGGGGTCATTAGCTATAGCCCTTAACTGAGCTAAGTTTTCGCGTGCAAGCTCAAATTCACCAAGTGCTGCGTGTGCACTACCTTGAGTGTAGTGCCACATGCCATCTAGGTAGTGCTCTCCCTCTCCAGCTCGTTCTTCTGTAAGAAGCGCATCCCAACCACCAAATATTTTGTGGACTATCCAACGGGATGCAATGGTTTTATCAGCTTGACCACGTTCTCTTCGTAGGTCCGTCTCATGGTTCCGTGCATCTGTCGCCGCTTGAACAGCTAAACCGTAGTTGCCCTGGACAGTGGCAGAATATCGGACGAAATCATAAGAATGTCGACGATGATTCTGTGCTGATAGTTGATAGGTGCTTGTCGTAGGAAAAGGAGTTTCCCCCCAAAGATCCAAGAATTCACCATCTACCTGAGCAGAACGTAAGTTATGCTCAACGTTCTTAGCGTGTTGACCTACCTGCATATAGATATGTCCCGGCATATGAACAACATGCCCTACCCCAGGCATAAGAGGGGCTAACCTGTCAGCGGCAGCTAGCGCTTGCTCAGGCATAACAGAAGACTCAAGCAGATGTATGTATAGATGATTAGCGCCCGGGTGATCAGGGCGTAGCTCCATTACTTGTTCCAGCGCTGCAGCTGCTTCCGCAGTGCCCGAAAGAGGCCCACCATCCTCACCCCAGTAATCACGCCGCGGTCTAGTAATCATATATGCATCGCCCAAGAGCGTCCCTGCATCAGGGTCTTCTGGATACATTTCAAACAAATTCCTGGCCGCATCCAAATAGGCCTGATCCCGCTCAGCACGGTCAGGATAGGCGTCACTATCAAAACGAACATACAGTGCTCGTACGAATGCCTGTTCTATCTCAGTACCGTTATTAACCAATTCCATTGCCCTATCAATAGCTTGTTTTGCTTCACCCTGGGGATCATCCGGTAAACCTACAGCCCGACTATTGGGAACAGGGCCCAATGCTAGAGCAAGCCCCCAATAGATCATCGGGTGCTGGGGGTCGTGTCTCAAGGCTTCTTGGTAAGAGGCGACCGACTCTGGGAAATGATAGCCCCAGGTGAGCCTAAGTCCTTGATCAAAAAAATCTTGTGCAGCCAACGACGCAGTAGAAACCTGTCGTGTGTATATACCAGTACCTTCTATAAGAACCGCCAATGGGTCTTGTTCCGTATCTGGACCACCAGGCAAGCATGCGTTAAGAAGACCTAGTACACCTAACAGGGTAGCTATCTTAAATTGAGGTCTAAGCACTTTTATATCCCCTTATGCGATCTAATTTTCTATTTGTTATATGGTTATTATCCTTAGTTATATACAAATATCAATTAAGATCCTCTACGTAAGGAGGAAGCCTATATATGTCATTAATATTAACTTTCAGAGTTAAATTGGAAACAAACAAGAATCGCAAGAAAATCAGAATTCTTCGGGAGCAATGGTAAATTCTAGGCCATCAAGGTCCTCGGTCAACTGAATCTGACAACTCAATCGAGACTGCTCTGCAATATAGTTAGACGAATCGCTAATCAGTAGGGTTTCCTCTTCTTGTCGCTGTGGCAATCTATTGGTCCATGCAGGATCAATAAACACATGACAGGTGGCACAAGCACATAATCCCCCACAAATAGCATCAACACTGCTATCCAATTCACGGATATTCTCCATCAACGAAATTCCTGAGCTGGCTTCCACCTTTACTTGCTGACCCGCCCTATTAGTGACAACTAGTCTTACCATACGTTATACCTATTCCATAAAGATGGAGGTAGAGCACTATAACAAACAAGATTACTATTACTCAGCCTAAATTTTTATGAATAACAGCTACTCAAAAGACACGAATTTAGTCCTATTATTTAAATCTCCACAAAATTCTAAGAGACGATTAGAAGAAGAGATTGGAAATTTTTCGACTACAGCAGCGTGTCTTTTGTGGGAATGCGCTCTACAGGACGTTAAAGATTGGCAGGGGCCAAGCTGGTTTTCACCAGCAAGTTACGCGGACCATATATGGCTCAATGATCGCCTTGGAAAAGATATAAAAATTGTGCCTCAAAAAACGGGTAACCTAGGGGAAAGAATCAACCAAGTAGATCAAACCCTTCGGTCACAAAACATCAAAAAAATCATATATATTGGTGCTGATTGTCCAGGGCTCAACTTGGATTATATAAAAGATGCGGCTACTCACCTTGACAAATATGATGCGGTATTTGGTCCAGCCCTTGATGGAGGTGTAGTACTAATGGGGTCTCGGCGTCCATGGCCTGATTTATGTAACCTCCAATGGAGTACACACCAACTGCGAGATGATTTAGTGAATGCTTGTAAGGTATCCGGATGGACATACAGTCACCTACAGGCCCTTTCTGATATTGATAGCACAAAGGATCTACTTGCAGCGCTTATAGACCTGGGATCCACAAAACGAGTTACCAGAAAAAAGTTTATTAATTGGATAACGGAACATATAGATATTATTCAAGGCAAAAAAAACCTCTGAATTTGGAAATGAAATGGGAAACAGAACGAAACTAGTTCTCTTCATAGGATTAGTCTTACTGGCACTAATAGCAGTAATGCTACTTCCGATCTATGAATGGGTTTTGATAGGAACTAAATGGACTGATTCTCATCGCACGCTAGCATGGTTTGCCTATATAGCGATTTACACTGCAGCAACTATCTTAATCGTGCCAGGAACTATATTGACCCTCACAGCCGGGTTTTTATTCGGAATTCCTGTTGGTGTTGCGGTGGTCTTAGTAGGCAGCCTATCAGGCGCATCTTGTGCATTTGTCATAGGCCGATTCCTAGCACGCGACTGGGCGAAAAATCGAATGAAGCGTTTCCAACAATTTAAAAAAATAGATAAAGCGACAAGACACAAAGGATTCTTGATTGTACTGTTAACTAGACTATCCCCACTATTTCCTTTCAATCTTTTGAACTATGCTTTTGGTCTAACAGCTGTTCGTTTCAGAGATTATCTTGTCGCATCTTGGATTGGCATGACACCTGCTATCGTTCTTTATGTCTCTATTGGTTCTACTACAAAAAATGTCACAGAACTTGCTAGCCAAGGCATTCAGGGGCAGAGTGCGGAAAAATTATTATTAGTTGCTGGTCTAATTGCAACACTTATCCTAGCGGTAATAATCATGCGTGTAGCAACTAAAGCTTTCGACCGAGAACTAACAAAAAAAATAGAACATAATCCAGAATGATTGATAGACCAGAAACTAATTTATCAAGCCTAGAATATCCAGGTGCCGATTATGATCGCAGCTGGCGCCAATTAGTTTTTCCAAAAAACTACAATAATCCAACCCCCCAAAAGCGGTATCACCTTGTCGTTATAGGTGCTGGACCCGCTGGCTTAATTACTGCAATAGCTGCAGCTGGACTTGGGGCTAAAGTAGCGCTTATAGAACAAAAAGGAATGGGTGGTGACTGCCTTAATGTGGGCTGTGTTCCATCGAAAGCCTTGCTAGAATTTACACGAAAAACATCATCTCCAAGCTTTGATGATGCCTTCACATGGCTGAGAAGTGTCCGAGAGTCTATTGCAAAAAATGATTCGGTTGCTAGATATCTTGACCATGGCGTTGATGTATTTCTTGGATCAGGAAAATTCATTGATGGACAAACAGTTCAGGTTGGTAAGCATAGGCTTACAACGCGTCGCACAGTGATTGCGACAGGTTCACGTCCCATACTACCCAACACCCCTGGACTGATGGAATCGGAACCCTTAACAAACGAATCCATTTTCAATTTGATTGATTCTCCAAACCGGCTAGCTATTCTAGGAGCAGGCGCTGTAGGTTGCGAATTAGCCCAAGCACTAGCTTGCCTACGCATTGAAATAAATCTATTTGAAATGGCAGATTCCATTTTGCCAATGGCGCATAAAAAAGCTAGCGCTGAAATTGCCAAAGCATTAATTGCAAAAAACGTGCAATTGCATACTAAATGTCATATTTCTGAAATTAGGCATACCGATAGCGATGTAACCGTCGTTACCGGACCAACCAGAATAACTGTTGATAAGATTCTTGTGGCTGCAGGACGTCAGGCAAATACGGAGACTTTATGCTTAGAGGCGGCTGGCATTAAACTTCAAAACGGCCTAATTGCTGTTGATAATAAGTTGAGGACAACCAACCCCAAAGTGCTGGCTGCTGGGGATGTATGCTCTCTACTTAAGTACACGCATAATGCTGATGCCCATGCACGTATTGTTGTACAAAATGCATTATTTGCACCAACTGCAACCACAACTAATCTTATTATTCCTCACTGCACATATACGGACCCTGAAGTATCTAGTGTAGGAAAAACCTGCGAAGAACTGCAGGCTCAAAAGATTTCCTATGATGTCTATCACGTTGAACTGGGGGATCTGGATAGAAGCAAAACGGAAGGAGACCAAGGGGGGTTTGTTGAGGTTTTAACAGCTCAAGGGGGAGACAAGATACTCGGCGCAACGATTTTAGCCAGAGACGCTGGCGAACAAATCACACCAATCTGCGTTGCAATGGCAAATAGTCTAGGACTGAAAGAACTTGGAAAGGCAATAGTCCCATATCCAACTCGCGGAGAGTATGTTAAGCGCCTTTCAGATGCCTATAATCGAACGCGAATTACTCCTACAGCTAATCGTTTCATAAAAGCATGGTTCAGACTCACAAGCTGAAATGAACCGCTACTAGTGAAAAGCTTTTCTGACATTGCCATCATAATTCCAGTATTTCATGACACTCCTGAATGCTGTGCCTTAATCAATCATATTCGGAGTTGGGAGCAGCAACCGATAGAAATAATTGTCGTTTCAGGAGAAAAGGACACAGAACTATATGCTTTCTGTGCAGACAACAACTGCGCATACTATTCAGCCCATGCATGTCGCGGAGCACAGTTAGATATGGGAGCAAAATTCGCAACGGCTCCAATTTTATGGTTCCTACATGCTGATTCCACCCCTAAGGGTTCAAGCCTCAGTGATATAACTACAGTGTGTGCGGAAGGGTTTGATAGTGGATATTTCAAATTTGCATTTACTGGAACCCGTAGTTGGAAAAAATTACTTATTGAGTATTTAGTGAGTCTGCGCATTCAGTTAGGTGGCATACCATATGGGGATCAAGGGCTTTTCATGCGACGTCAAAATTATTTTAATTGCGGGGGTTTTTGTCATCAGTCTTTATTTGAAGAAGTCGATTTAGTAAGAAAACTTCGAAAAAAATCACGGTTTAGATCTCTCAAAACAGAAATTGGTGTGTCACCTCGGCGCTGGCAAAATAAAGGCTGGATTAAACAAAGCCTTATAAACAGGTCTTTAGCCATCCGTTATATTTTAGGTGTGCCGGCCGATCAACTTGCCTTACGCTATGATCACATTGATAGCACGCTAAAATTTAATAAAAATCAGGAAACTGATGTATGAGTACAACATTAGATTTGCTGAATGATATACCTAGTGAAGAGCCTAGAGGTTACATACAACCTAACTCATTACAGGAACTTTGGTTTCATACAGGAACGGCATGCAACCTAGCCTGTCCTTTCTGCCTAGAAGGGTCAAAGCCGGGCGATAACCGATTAAATCGCATTACCCTTGAAGATGTTCAGCCTTTCATGGAAGAAGCTTTATCACTAGGGGTTCGTCAATTCTCATTCACAGGCGGCGAACCTTTTATTGTGAAGGATTTTATTCGTATCCTTCGATATGCCTCCAATCTAAACCCTTGTTTAGTCTTAACAAACGGTACAGACCCATTACTAAAAAGAATTCATCAACTTAAAAGCCTTACAAACCAACCGTACCCAATCTCATTTCGAATAAGCATTGATTTTTCCGATGAATCTCGTCATGACGCTGCCCGCGGTAACGGGAGTTTTCAAAAGTCTTTGGATAGCCTTAGAATTCTTAATAAGATGGGTTTTAAAATCTCAGTTGCCAGACAAGCCGATAAATATGAAGACAATGAGACTGTTGATAAGGAATACCGAAATTTATTTGTATCACAGAAGCTATCCAAAGAAATAAATATCATTTCTTTCCCTGATTTTGCTACGCCCGGATCAAAACCTATTGTTCCATTTATTACTGAAAACTGTATGACCACCTACCACACGAAAGAGTCTAGAGACGCTTTCATGTGCTCATTCTCAAAAATGATAGTAAAAATAAATAATAAAATGCGTGTCTACGCTTGCACCCTCGTAGATGATGATAAATCCTATGACCTCGGTCACAACCTAACAGAAAGCATGAAAAAACGTATTATGATGAGGCATCACCGCTGTTATAGTTGTTTTGCTTTTGGGTCATCCTGCAGTGAAACTTAACTACCCTTGAAAAATACATATAGCTAGAAAATTGGAAAATCAAATTGAAACACTTGCAGATATAAGCCTTCCCTGGATTGAGTGGATTGGGCCCTATATTTGGTTGCAAGCGGCAATAATCATTGCGCTTGGCTTGGTACTTGCTTTCATTGCTGAGCGCTTAATTGTAGCTACACTTGAAAAGATTGTAGCGAGAACCTCTAGTGCGGTTGATGATGAGGTGATTGCAGCCCTTAAAAGACCTCTGTTTCTCAGTATTTTTTTTATAAGCCTGGCTTTGGCCACCTATCGCCTAAATTTACCAACTCCTCTTACTAATATCACGCTAGCAATTCTGACTACAATTACGGTAATAGCGTGGCTAGGTTTTTTTGTTCGACTAACCCATGTAATTCTGGGAGCATTTAGTAAAGCACAGGGTCGGTATGAATTTGTCCAACCCTCCACGCTTCCTCTTTTTGACAATTCCGCAAAGCTACTTCTTTTTCTCAGCGCCCTTTATTTTATCTTCCTTGCGTGGGGCATAAATGTAAGTGCACTAATAGCATCAGCAGGAATAGTAGGTCTCGCGCTAAGTTTTGGTGCCCAAGACGCCCTATCAAATATTTTTGGTGGCATGTCCATACTCGCAGATCGCCCATTCAAAGTTGGTGATTTTATTAACCTTGATACTGGAGAAAGAGGCGAAGTAACTCATATTGGATTACGAAGTACGCGACTACTAACCCGAGATGATGTAGAAATAAGCGTGCCAAACAGCGTTATGGGTAATGCTAAAGTAATCAATGAAACTGGAGGCCCACATGAAAAATTCCGTATTAGAGTAAGTGTTGGTGTTGCCTATGGAAGCGATATAGATCAAGTCGAGCAAACCCTGATCAACGTTGCATCTTCACATCCTGAGATTTGTAGTACACCAAAGCCTTTAACAAGATTCCGCGCCTTTGGTAACTCTAGCTTAGACTTTGAACTGCTAGCCTGGGTCAACGAACCTATACTGAGAGGTCGTCTAGAACATGAACTTCATTGCGGAGTCTATAAAGCATTCAACGAGACTGGGATTGTAATTCCATTTCCTCAGCAAGATGTGCATATAAAACGGCAAGATTCATGAAATAATAATAGCGTTGTGCCAATCGTTTAGCTAAGCACATAAGTTTCTAACTAATGCCGTTATAGATATAGAATAAGAAAAATGGAAATCTGCCACCCCCACAACCTGAATCAAAAACCAGACCAAACCAAACCTTATGGTATTCGCATCAGCCTCCCTAGAGGTGATACGTTTAGTAACCTGCTTGGAACAGACTGGGAGCGTTTCCACTGGTTTTCTAAACCAGAGGAGCGCGACCAAAAATTAAGTGATATGGCTAGTGAACATCTCTATTCCCGACAAGGCGACAGCCCTAGGCTAATCTTTGAGTCTGTGGAAATGTCTGAAGAGTCGGATTCTAACTAACGCACTCGTATAATAGCGGTCCTTTGTGCTGCGTCCCATTAAGGACTCAGCAAACATGGTCATTTGCTTGGAGAACTAAGAATGCTTGATCTTATGAAGATTGCTCGAACTGAAGCCGATGGTGGAAACCTGTTTGGACACCTTCAAGAACTGTTTGATACATCTGATATTCGACCAACTGGTTATCCAGATGCGGTAATCTGGAAAGGCGGTCATCACTGTGGAACGGTAAAGCCTGTAGCCCATTCACTCACTGATGCCTACGCATTGCTCGGCACTATTGCTGCAATTGACATTCTAGGACTTCCTTTTTATGCGGTGCCTATGTGGGCACAGTATCGCCATGACACAAAACTTGCGCCCTTAAGTTGGTTTGGGAACATGCCGTGCACTTCAATCAAATGGTCAACTGCGGGTGATGCATACGTTAACGACTCTAGCGGTAAAAAAGTCGTTGTGATGGGAAAATCCGGTAATGCTCCGCTAAGAACACAGGCAGGGGTTTACTGCAACGTACGTCCCTATGGACAAACAACCGTAGTTAGGTGCATGCCTTGCCTTCCCTACTCTCAAAATAAGACTCTGTTCGATGTCAATCCAGAAACAGGAGTCATTCATAGCGAAATGAACACGCCAGGCATACAGATGGCTTACGCCAATCGACGTTTCCTCCAAATGGTGCATGAAACTGGCAGAATCGGTCGGGTAGCTTTCAAACCAACCCAGGCACAGGAAGATGGCATCAATGCCGGGCTTCTATCCTGGATGCTAGAAGGAACAAAGTTTGAGGTTGGGCGTAAGTATGCCGTTGATGGCTATGTTGAGCATCGTGAGTTGGTCGATCGCATAATCAACTTGCTTCCTGCGAACTTTAAAGATGGAATGAAGGATTGGAGTGGCCGAATTGAGCAGCATATCTCTGATACCAACTATGGAATTTTAATTTGGGATCTTATTGAAAAGCAGGATGTCATTATTCTAGCCACAGACCTTGATGGTGACCGACTTACAGACCTCCTTGCTGACGTTTCAGATCCACTGCGCGCATTTGGAGAGAAGGTTCTTGCCCATGCGGGTACCCATGTTGATAATCTCTGGAGTGAGATGGGCTACACCACAGGAAATGGCCGTGATATGACATCAGTCATGTACCGTATGGAGGGACCGCCCATACATGAGCAAACTCTTGGCTCTGCTGATGCCATGCTTTTAAGGCTCTTAGACGGAGATGAATCAATGGGCGGTACAAAACGCCCCTACGATCCAAGAATTCACTTTGTACTAATACGTGATGCTTATAAAGATGCTAACCCTGAAAATAATAAGCTTCATGCTTGGCTGGATAAGGCGCTCACAACTTTTGATGATGTATATGCTGGGGAACGCCCAGGCTTCTTACAAGGTTACGCACAATTAAAAGAAGCCATAATTCCTTGGGGAACTTAATAGAACGAGGTATGCATGTGCGCAAATGCTTTCCAAGAATAATATTGGAAGATTAAGTTGCGTTCGGCTACTGCGGTCGAACCTGACCATCACCCCTAACAATATATTTATAGCTGGTTAGTTGCTCAGCTCCAACTGGTCCGCGTGCATGAATTCGGCCAGTAGCAATACCGATCTCAGCGCCCATACCAAACTCTCCACCATCGGCATACTGGGTAGAGGCATTATGAAGGAGTATTGCGCTATCAACCTCACTCAAGAATCGATTAGCTGCATTATCATCCTGAGCAATAATTGATTCAGTATGACCAGAGCCATAGTGCCGAATATGATCCATTGCTTCATCCAGCCCTTCAACGACACGAACAGAAATTATTGCATCAAGATATTCCATACCCCAATCTGACTCTTCAGCGTGCTTAACACGCGTGTCTGTTTCCTTTGCGAGATCATCTCCACGCACCTCGCATCCTGCCTCCAACAAGTCATTAATTATGGGTGCAAGGTGTGATCTGCTAATAGAACGGTCCACAAGCAGTGTCTCCGTTGCCCCACAAATGCCAGTGCGGCGCATTTTTGCATTAACAACAACCTTACGAGCGACTTCTAAATCAGCTGATGTATGAACATAAGTGTGGCAAATCCCCTCTAAATGACCCATCACTGGGACACGCGCATCTTTCTGTACCCTTGAAATAAGGCTCTTGCCTCCACGAGGCACTATGACATCCACAAACTCAGACATATCACGCAAAAGAATACCAACGGCTTCACGATCCTGTGTCGGCACAAGCTGAATAGCTGTCTCAGGCAATCCTGCTTCTATAAGTCCATGAACCAAGCAGGAATGAATAGCAGCATTTGACGATATAGCCTCTGAGCCTCCCCTAAGAATCACAGCATTACCACTCTTTAAACAGAGCGAGCCAGCATCACCTGTCACATTTGGTCGACTCTCGTAAATAATACCGATTACTCCAAGAGGTACCCGAACCCGCTGAATTCTCAAACCATTTGGTCTATCCCATTCAGCTATGACACCCCCAACAGGATCGGAAAGACTAGCGATGCTTTCAACCCCCTCCGCCATTGCGTTGACCCTACTATCATTAAGAGCTAAACGGTCTAACAGTGCGCTTGAGAGCTTACGCTCTTTCGCACGCTCCATATCTACAGCGTTAGCCTTAAGAATCAGGTCAACTGAATCACGCATAGCACTGGCTGCAAACATCAATGCTTTAGTTTTAGTCTTTGAATTCACTCGCGTTAACTTTTCCGCTGCATCTCGAGCTGCAGATCCCAAGCGCTGCATCTGTTGATAAAGATCTTGCGAGAGTTTTGTCTCAACTGAATCCATCAGCTACTCCCATAACCTACTAATGCTAGATCATCCCGATGGATAAGTTCATCCCGACCTCGATAGCCTAGAATATTCTCTATCGCATCTGAACGCAGTCCCATAATTACTTGTGCTTCATCAGAAGGGTATGCAATCAACCCTCGACCTAACTCGGCACCTGACTGGTCTGTAACGCGAACCGCTTCACCTCGCCCAAATTCACCAGCAACACTTGTAACACCGGCTGGCAATAAACTCCGACCTGCAGCCAGAGCCGCCTTGGCGCCGTCATCAATAGTAATAATTCCTCTGGGTTTGAGAGTGCCAGAAATCCATTGCTTTCGAGAGGTTTGCGGATTGGAACGCGGCAAAAACCAAGTGCCTCTGGCTCCATTCCGAAGCGCCTGAATTGGGCGCTCCACATGCCCAGAAGTGATCAACATTCGACACCCTGCTCCCATAGCAATCCGTGCTGCATCGATTTTTGTTCGCATACCACCAGATGCATGACTTGACCTTGGGCCGCCCGCCATCTCCCAATGCTCATCCTTAAGCTCAGTTATTTCCAAAATGTGCTTGCCATTAGGGTCCACGCTTGGATCTGCCGTATACAGGCCATCAATATCCGAGAGCAAAATTAAACAATCTGCGCTTATCATCTGAGCAACCCGAGCTGCGAGGCGATCATTATCCCCATAACGAATCTCCTGAGTTGCAACAGTGTCATTCTCGTTTACCACAGGCACTGCATTATTCTGCAATAACGTAAGAAGGGTATTCGAAGCATTAAGATATCTTCTGCGATTCTCACTATCATCTAAAGTAAGCAGAATCTGGGCTGCAGAGATTCCATGGGCACCAAGCACCTCCTGATAGGCGTGAGCTAGCTGAATCTGACCTACCGCGGCAGCCGCCTGACTGTCCTCTAGTCGAGCATGCTTTGTATCAATACCTAGTTGCCTGGCTCCTAAAGCTATCGCCCCAGAGGAAACAACAATTATTTCCTTACCTGACTTACGCATATCGACAATATCAGCGCACAGCGACTCAAGCCATTGATGCCTGAGGACACCCATCTCCTGATCTACAAATAAAGCCGATCCAATCTTGAGCACGACCCGTCTTGCCTGCATAAGACGTTCAGAGTTAACCGTAGAGGAATTCACTGTTTATCCTAGGAAGATCACGTCTAGCCGGGTGTAAGCAATGGAGCACCACGAGCTACCGCCATAGCGCCACTGCGAACAACTGTGAGTATTTCAACTCTTGCTGGAATTTCTGAAACGAATCGATCTATGTCTCCACTACCGCCAAGCAACTCAACAGTAAAGTATCCTGCATGGTCGTCCAATATGCGGGCCCCAGACCTGCTTACTAAGGTCATAAGCTCATCTCTATCATCAGCGTCTATTTGGAGTTTAAATAGAACTAACTCGCGCTCAATATGATCTCCTTTAGTCATATTTATAATATTTACCACATCCACAAGCTTTCCTAACTGTTTGGTTATTTGATCTATGACCTCATCCGACCCTGTGGTAACCAAAGTCAACCGAGAGACAGTCTCATCATGAGTTGGCGCAACACTCAGGCTCTCAATGTTGTAGCCACGCGATGAAAACAAATTAGCTACCCGCGCCAAAGCGCCGGCTTCATTCTGCAAAAGTATTGAAATAATGTGTCGCACTGTGTCCGTCCATTTTTTATAGTACGGCCCGGGTATTATGTGGGAATGTTGGCGCAGAACCACAGCTATTGCAATGCAAAAACTTTTAATCAACACTCGGGACGTTAACTGGAATATCTAAACTATGACGACTCAGCCCGAAAGCCAACTAAACCAGCCGCATCCACTATCCGGTACTGAGATGAATGGTGCGGAAATGGTCGTGCAGGTGCTTGCTGATCATGGCGTAGACACGGTTTTTGGATATAGTGGTGGCGCTATACTTCCAACATTTGATGCAGTTTTCAGATACAACGAGGAAAATGCGCCTGAGGGTAAAGATGCCATATCCTTGATTGTTCCAGCTAATGAACAGGGCGCATGCTTTATGGCCTCCGGCTATGCGCGCGCAACGGGGAAAGTTGGCGTAGTCATAGTGACATCCGGGCCAGGCGCCACAAATTGTGTAACCCCAGTTCGTGATTGCATGGCAGATTCTATTCCCATTGTTGTTGTTTGTGGTCAGGTTGCCACATCTTCCATCGGTACTGATGCATTTCAGGAAGCCCCAGTCAGCGGCATCATGGGTTCCGTCGCAAAACATGTTTTCCTGGTCACTGACCCAACAAGACTAGAAATGACTATGCGTTCAGCTATAGAAATTTCCCAGTCTGGTCGCCCAGGACCCGTGGTTATAGATGTTCCAAAAGACGTTCAAAACTGGGTAGGCTCTTACCTCGGAGAGGGGCTTCTCTCAATTCCCGGATACAACCATCGCATTCAAGCTGCTCGTAATAACGTAATGACCGAAGAACGGTGTAGGGAGTTTTTCTCTTTTTTGGCCAAAAGCGAACGGCCACTGATCTATGCCGGAGGAGGAGTAATCAATGCCGAAGCATCAGATGCTATGCGAGCGTTTGCCCTTGCCTTCAAAATACCAGTAGTCACAACACTTATGGGTCTTGGTAGTTTCGATACTAAACATCCGCTTGCTTTGCATATGTTAGGCATGCATGGCGCGGCTTATGCAAATTATGCTGTGGATGATTGCGACCTCTTAATTGCCTTTGGAGGGCGTTTCGATGATCGTGTGGCTGGCGACCCTCCAAAATTTGCAGGCAGTGCGAAGCATGTCTTACATTTTGATATTGATCCGTCAGAAATAAACAAGGTTAAAACCGCCGACTGGAACTATGTAGGACTTATGGCTCCCGCTCTGGAAGAGCTCACAAACTATGGTAAACGGCAAAAATTGACTAAAAATCTTGAAAAATGGCATAACGATATTCGAGATCTAAAGAAGACCTACAGCGCCTGCTGATCAACTTCCTGAAATGCATCTCGGTATACATGCTCCGAAGACAAGGCACCGGCAATCGACACTACTGGTGAAAATGCAGCGTAGGCCTGAGCTAAACCGGTCACGAGATTGGTTGCCCCGGGACCGTTTTGTCCGGCGAGAATGACTCCGGCATGGCCTGATGCACGGGCGAAACCATCAGCCATATGCGTACCCGTCCGCTCATCATGCACGCCGATGAAATTAATGTCGTCAGCGTCGTAAAGCGCGTCGAACATCTCCATCGTTGCCGAACCGATCAGGCCAAAGACATGGTCAACATTCTCGGCCTTGAGAGATGCAACAGCCGCCTGCCCTCCTGACATGGTGCTCATTAACGACTCCAGAAATTGCTATTGATCACAGTGGTCGATTCTCAGTTATTCTATACAGAACGCGCTCGGACTTGGCGATATTTAAGCTGGGCATTAAGGTCGTCGACATCAGTTCGGTTCAAATATCTGATCAACCCTCAGCACTTGATGAGAAATTTCTCTTTGCACCCAATCATCCTTGTTGGGTGACAAATAAAAGTTGACCGAGATGTATCGTATCGTATCCGCCGATGCGTTTTGGTTATTGGATCATGTCTTTATAACTAACGAATGTCGGCATTAACCGTCTGTAAAAAATTTTCTAGAAGATAGGAATTCGCTTCTGCGTGCCACACTGCATAAGTAGGAACCAACGTATCAAGATCATCTATCTCTCGCAGTACAAGACCCTTGCGATAGAAGTTTTGAATACAGTCTGGATACAGAGTTATACCGCGCTTTGCTGAAACCATACCCAGCACACCCTCACCGCTAAACGCCCGATGCACTATGTTCGGTTTGGCATGGTTTGAAGTAAAGACGTCATCAATGTGCTGCAGGAAGTAATGCCACGCACTCGGTTCGCCCAGCACAAGCTCCTCTTCCAGGAGATCTGCTAATTTAATCGACCTTTTATTCGCTAATGGATGTGACTCGTAGAGCACCGCGATGAGTCGATGATTTTCAACGAGCTGGGTTTTCAATCCAGTGGTAACTACAGGGCCGGTTACAAACGCTATATCGATCAGTTTCCCTTGTAGCTGTCTAAGTAAACTGGTGGTATCCCCCTCAACAGAGTCTTGAATCACTTTCGGAAATTCAGAATTGAATCTTGAAAGAATATGAGGCAAGTCTGCACTTATGGCGAACTCGGTGTAGCCTATTCGAAGTCTTCCTGCAAATCCTTGATCGAGTAGCTCTGCATCAGCGAAAGCGTTTTCAAGCACGTTGATCGCTTCTTTACACCCTTTCAAAAACACTTCACCAGCGGCCGTTAATTCAACACCCTGATTGTTGCGCTGAACTACTGAAAATCCTAAAGCATTTTCCAGAGCTTTTATCTGACGACTGAGCGCAGGTTGCGTTATGTGTATTTTTTCTGCCGCTCGGCCAAAATGCAGCGTTTCGGCTAGTGCAACAAAACATCTGACTTGCCGTAGGCTCCATTGTGTGGGCATTGTTCGTGTCGTAAGAATTTCTGATGGCATTATTGAATAACAAACGTACTAGGCACGGGCCCTATGATAAGGCGATCGATCGCGCTAAGTTAGTATCTTCTGGTCAGAAAAATATAGCCAGGCTATTTCAAAATCTTTTAATGCTGCAGGCCTTTACTTTCCGGATTGCCACCCGCCAATAAAACTGGTCTTCTCTGACTTTATCCGGATACTTCGTGCAGTTGTGATACGCCGACAAGCGTATCGTACGATACTAAAAAAGCATTAGAAGTTATACCGTAAGGTCGTTAGCATTAAATTGTCGTTTCATACAGGGTGCGCTAAAAGTGGCAGATATCAAACATTACCAACTCTTGATTGATGGCGAGTGGTCAGATGCCTCTGACGGCCGCCTCTTTGACAGTGTCGATCCTGCAACTGGTCAAATCTGGGCACGGTTCGCTGAAGCCAATGAAGATGATGTCGACCGCGCGGTTAACGCAGCAGCACGGGCCTTCAACGATGGTCCGTGGGCAACGATGTCGCCAACCCAGCGTGGACATTGTCTGCGCAGACTAGGCGACCTGGTTAAAGAGAACGGGGAAGAACTGGGCCGTACCGAATGTATAGATACCGGAAAACTTTATAAGGAAACCCGCTGGCAATCAAACTACATAGCTGAGTTTTACTATTTCTTTGCAGGATGCGCAGACAAAGTCCATGGTGACACGCTTCCTATTGATAAACCTGAAATGTTTGTTTTCACTAAGCGCGAGCCGCTAGGTGTCGTTGCTGCGGTGGTTCCATGGAACTCCCAACTTTTTTTGAGCGCGATAAAAATCGGTCCAGCGTTGGCGGCGGGTAACACTGTTGTCTTGAAGGCATCGGAGCATGCGTCTGCAGCGATGTTGGAGTTCGGCAAATTGATTGATCAGGCAGGTATTCCGCCAGGGGTAGTCAATATTGTGACGGGCTATGGCGACCCCTGCGGTAGAGCGCTGACGTCACATCCACTTATCTCGAAAATCGCGTTTACCGGGGGACCGATCGCAGCGCAACAGGTTATCCATAATTCCGCCAAAAATTTTGCTGGACTCACACTCGAACTCGGGGGTAAATCTCCGGTGATCGTTTTCGATGACGTTGATATTGATAGCGCAGTCAATGGTGCACTTGGCGCCATCTTCGGTGCCACAGGGCAGAGTTGCGTCGCTGGCTCTCGTCTCTACCTGCAGAAGACGATTGCGGATGCTTTTCTCGAGAAAATGGTGAAGAAAGCAAAGCAGATTGTTGTTGGCAACCCCATGGATGAAAAAACCCAAATGGGTCCGCTGTGCACGCAAGGCCAACTTGATCATGTAATCCGCGAGGTGGCGTATGCCGAAACTGAAGGTGGAGTAATTCTTTGCGGTGGAAAACAACCGGAGGATTGCTATGGACAGTATTTCGAACCAACAATTATTGATTGCCCCAGCCAGGATATGCGCATCGTTGATACAGAGTTATTCGGCCCCGTCTTGAGTGTCTTGCGTTTTGATAACGAAGCGGAAGCCCTACAGATGGCTAACGATACTAAGTATGGACTGGCAGCAGGCGTGTTCACGCGGGATACGTCCCGTGCATTGCGGATGATTGACCAGATCAGAGCGGGGATTATCTGGATAAATGGTTACCGTATCGTTTCACCTATAGCTGAAGCAGGTGGGATGAAATATTCAGGATACGGTCGGGAAAGCGGTCTTCAAGCAATCTATGACTACACTCAAACCAAGACTGCCTGGCTAAATACCTCCGATGATCCCATTGGGGATCAATTCGTCGCACGCTAAAGGGCGCGTCTTTATGAAGTTTCAGCTTGTAATTAATATCGAAAGAAGTGATGCCAGCGTACCTATGGATGAGGTGATGCGTCATACCCTGGAGATGGTTCAGATCGCGGACCACGGGGGCTTCAGTATCGTCTGGGCGGCAGAGCATCATGGGCTCGAAATGAATGTGGCACCCAACCCTTTTCAGATCTTGACCTGGTGGGCCGGAAATACAAATCAGATTCGCCTTGGTACCGCTGTTGCAGTGGCCGCATATTGGCATCCTATACGGCTCGCAGGAGAAGCTGCTTTTTTTGATCTCCTGAGTGGTGGCCGCCTTGAGTTTGGAATCGGCTCAGGTGCCTATCAGCGCGAATTTGATCGGATGAAACCTGGCCTAGAGCAACCGGATGCCTATAAATACATGCAGGAAATGTTACCCGCGTTAAAGGCGCTCTGGGCAGGTGATTACGAACACGATGGCGAATACTGGTCCTTCCCGAGCACCACCTCGGTGCCAAAACCGGTTCAAAAACCCCATCCTCCGCTCTGGGTTGCCGCCCGCTCACCAATCACCTTTGACTACGCCATTGCCAACGGCTGCAACATTATCTCCTGGCCGTTAACCCGGTCGTTCGACGAAGCGGAGCTCTACAAAACACAACTCGAGGAAGCTATTGCGAAAACGCCTGACTGCAAGAGGCCGTTGTTCGCCATGATGCGTCACGCGGCACTATACGAAAACGATGCAGGGCGCGATTCCGCAATTAGTGCGCTGCAATCAAGTATGGGCTGCTTTGAAAATCTGTTCCGAAATCTTGGAGACGTGATCAATGGCTTTCCAAAACAGATTCCGGTTGAGGAGCTGGTGGAGCGTGATCAATATGATCCCAAAATGCTCGAAGAGAATCTAATGTTCGGCTCACCTGATTCGGTTATTCATAAACTCAAGCGCTACGAAACGCTTGGCGTTGATCATTTTGCCTATTTGGCAAGCATGAACTGGGGTCTTAAGGAGCAGAAACGCTCTTTGGAATTATTTTGCAATGAAGTTATCCCGGAATTTAGTTAATGCCCACGACTAGCAGCGGAACGGCGTATTCTCTAAAAGGCTTAGAAAATGCTTCCGTGGTCACACTGATTCATGGCCTTGGCGTGAATCGTCTGATGTGGGAACCCTTTGAGACGGCTTTGGCAAACCAGCATCGGGTTGCTCAGCTATGACATTCT
>CAXYEE010000016.1:0-43418 GCA_964276105.1 uncultured Gammaproteobacteria bacterium
AGGAAATATTATTTAGGGCCGCAGAACGTACCGGAACTGAAACAACTCTGGTCGCAAATAATCCAGTTCGCATACCTCCTTCACCTTATATCAAGCTGTTAACAGTAGAGGCGGGATTCGATGTTGCCGACAATGAGATTGTTAAACGTCTAAAAGCTGGAGACCTTGTTATCACCAGCGATATCCCTTTGGCTGCAGAGGTTATTGAGAAAGATGCCCAAGCGTTAAATCCACGAGGGGAGCTTTATTCGCCCGATACAATTGCCTCACGACTAAACATGAGAGATTTTATGGATACGATGCGATCCAGTGGCATACACACTAAAGGTCCTCCAGCTTTCAGCAAAAGTGATTGTTCTGCATTTGCGAATCATTTAGATAAAATTCTACGTGATACGCAGATCACCCCTTAGATGCAGAAATGTCTAAGGTTTTAAGAATTCTCATAACACTTATTAAAAAGATTCATATTGCTTGGACTGTTGAAAAGACCCATTTTTTAAAATTGCCAAATCTAAACCTCAGTTATCTCGCTCCTTAAAAAAAGGCTGATCTTTACCTTTCGACGAAGGCCAATGAATGGCAGAATGAGGTACATGCGCCGACGAAATTTTCTCTATGGTGGTTTAGGAGCGCTTGCTTCCTGTAGTCAGACTGAAGAGTCGCCCCAATCAACAGGCTCATTGGAGCAGGTGAAATGGCGTATGGGAACTTCATGGCCACCTAACTTTCCAGGCCATGGAACATCAGCTAATCGACTTGCTCAGCGTCTTGAAGAGCTATCTGGCGGCAGAATTGAGGTTGATATATTTGCTGCGGGAGAATTAGTGCCCGCACTGGAAATTCTTGATGTTGTCTCACGAGGACAGATTGAGTTAGGTCATTCCGCGCCAATATATTGGCGCGGACAAATCCCTGCCGCTCAATTATTCGGTAGTGTCCCCTTTGGCATGCTTCCAAACGAATTCAATTCATGGCTATATTTTGGTGGAGGGCTAGAGCTTTGGCAGGAAGCTTATGCACCTCTTGGCGTCATTCCTTTCCCAGCTGGGAATACTGGCTCACAAATGGGAGGTTGGTTTAATAGGGAAATAAACTCAGCTGAAGATCTCAATGGACTAAAAATGCGTATCCCCGGATTAGGTGGAGAGGTTATGCGACTAGCAGGTGTACTACCCGTTAGCATACCCGTAGGTGAAATCTACACTGCGTTACAAACAGGTACCATTGACGCAACTGAGTGGGTAGGCCCATATAATGATATGGCAGCAGGTCTGCACGAAGCAGCAGAATATTACTATTATCCTGGCTGGCAGGAACCTTCTGGTGCTCTCGAATGCCTAGTTTCCATGGAAGCCTACAACTCTTTATCGGACGAGTTAAAGGTTATCGTACGCACCGCATGCATCGCAGAGAATGCCTATATTTTATCTGAATTTAATGCACGCAACCAAAGAGCCTTAAAAACATTGATTGAGGAACATGGCGTCCAACTTCGTCGGTTTCCAGACGATGTTCTAGAGGTTTTACGAGGTTTTAGCGCTGAAGTCTTGGAAAATTTAGCGGCGGAAGACCCGATGAGCAGCAAGGTTTATGAATCTTATAAGGCTTTTGCTACTGAGATTGGCTCCTGGCTGAGAATTACGGAAGGCTTGATCACAAATATAAGAGGCGCACCATAGTTGCATAAACTTATAACGAGTTTCTTTATTTTCGATTCTTTTAGAAGATTTTTAATGATTTTAACGTCTTTTAAGAGCTTATTAATTCGTTATTTTTAGTCATAAAAGACCTTTTAATAATCTTATCCTAATAAAATACACCTCCAGCTTTATCTTCTTGCTCCATACCAGAGGGCATCACACTCTCTATATGATTCAGAAACCGCCTGAGCCAGACATATGAGACAACTCCAAATACAACATGGGCTAATGTGTTAGCCCAGAAAACCCCATTCAAGCCGAACAGGCTTGATAGCCCCCAGGCAAGGGGCAAGTAAAGAATAAAAAACTTTAAGAATGTTAGGGCAGCAGCTGGCATGGGTCGAGCAAGTGCATTAAATACGGCTACAGCAATCATCATCACACCAAACCCAGCATAGCTGAATGGCACGATCCTTAGGTAGGTTGTTGCTACATCAAGAACAATAGGGTCGTCGTCAAAAAAACTGGCCGTTGGCCGAGAGACAATAAAAAGAATCGCTGCGGCCACGAGACTGTATGCCACACAAAAATTAATCGAAAAACTCACGGCACTTTTAACCCTATGAAATTGTCTTGATCCATAGTTCTGCCCTACAAAAGGGCCCACCGATGACTGCAATGCAAATATCATGATGAATACAACCGATTCTATCCTTGAAGCCACGCCAAAACCGGCAACAGCCTCAGGACCAAAGCTAGCAACGAGCGCTGTGATCACTCCCATTGTGATGGGAACAAGCAAATTTGTAGCGGTTACAGGAATACTGATAAGCAAAAGCCGCCGCCAAGAATTCCAAAGCCCACTAAAGCGAAAAAACCCAGGCAAAATTAGTCTTTCGCCTCTGTATAAAACAATAATCGCTGCTATAAATGTCACGCTATTGGCTACTACTGTGGCGATGGCTGCTCCCTGCAACTCAAGCCGAGGAAATCCTAATAATCCAAAGATCAATAATGGATCAAGAATAATATTAAGCATGGCTGATAGGGTAAGAATAATAGCAGGTACCATTGCATCCCCGGTCGCTCTAATCGCAAAGTTACCAATCATCGGTAATATTAAAAAAATACCTCCAAAATAATAGATCTGCATGTAATCCGTTATGAGAGGAAGAGTACGGTCATCTGCACCTAATAATTGAAAAGTTGGTTCAATAGTGGCTAAACCAATAATAGATATGAGTAGGCCAAAGACGGCACCCAACATTAATGCATGGGTAACTATCCTTTGAACAGCATCTCTTTCGCCCTTGCCAAGCAAAAGTGCAACTACACTTGACGTTCCAATCCCGATCCCTAGCCCAATTGAAATCATTGCAAACGTCACTGGAAACGTGAAGCTCATAGCCGCTAGAGGTAGAGTGCCTAGCTGACCGACAAAATATGTATCAGCAATGCTGTAGGAGTTAAGTGCTATAAACCCTAAAGTCATGGGCACAGCTATAGCCCTTAACTGTGACCCTACAGGACCCACAGTTAATAGTGGTAGAGAAGGCATAATCGCGAATAAAAGCTCAGTAAACCTGAACCGATCAAATCATCCATGAATCTCACGCAAGTATCAGTAGATCTTATCCAAACGGTATATAAAACTTCGGCACGCAGGTCTATTATCTGCGAGCTCTGAGTCAGACCAACCTTTATACTGGGATTGCATTAATGCACTCAGACTTGGTCCACGAAAAATCCGATCAGTAAGCTCAATGAAGTGTGGATCTTGAACGTTTCCACTCGAGTCAACCTGAAAGCATACAACCGCTCGTCCTTCTTTGGCTTGACGAATAGCCAGACGGGGGAAGCGTGGTGTGGCCATAATTTTGGGAATTAGTGGTTCGGTCATAAATATAGGCTCTCCGGTAGGGTTTATTAGGATGTTCGAAGCAATCTCGTCCGGCGCCTTCGAACACCACCAACCTCCAAGAAGTATGGGTGCTTCCCACCCGCCACCAAGAGTTGTACGTGTTAAGTCTGCGGTATAACTCCGCTGCATACGAGAATCGGCGAACTGCAACTGGGGGAGCTCCAGTTGCCATCTCGAAAGAGGGGTCCATGGTCTTTGCGTATTCTCGTTTGGTCGTGCTATTCGGGTTGAACCGTCAGGTCCAAAATGAAGTATGACTCGTTCATCTCCCAAAGCCGGATCACCGTAAAGGATACAGTTCCAGACGCCCAAATGATTGAGAGACTCGGGCTCTGATGACAACTGCGCTACTTGAAACTGAGTCTGGCCGATAAGAGGTACGATACAGAGCAGAAGCAAGCAAGAGCATCTCGCTGATAGTGTTATTGGTGATCCTCCATAATGACCCGTGGACGCAATCCGCGTTCATTGATCATACCCCTGAGCTGTAAAACCTGTCTGGCATCAGAATTGATCTGTGCAGCCATATCTAAATCGACGGTTGCCTCAGATAATTTTCCTAAAAGGTAATAAGAGTAAGCGCGATTATTGTATGCGCGCCAGTTACGGTCGTCTCGCCTTATGGATTCGGTGCAATAATCTATTGCAACCAATGGTTCACCGCGAGCTGCATACGCTGCACAAAGATTAGACTGAGCAACTGAACGATCGCCCTGGCTAGGCTGATACCTAGTAAGTCCAAGCTCTGTCAAACGAATCCCTTCTTCGTATTGACCCATACGAATAGAAAAAGCTCCGGCTGAAAGGAACTCATTACCACCACCAATTATGGTTCGGTTTCTGCAAGACATGCAATTCATATTTCCTGCAACCTGTCCCCAAAGTACGCTCGAGGTCAGATAGAAAATTAAACCGAATACTATGCCGCGATTCATCCTGAGTCTCCTGTGTTAGTTTAGTATAGCACCGACTAATAATTAGCTTAGGATATCCAGAGATTGACACTCATAAATTTAAATAAATTTAAATAAATTTAATTTTATAGAAATATCTTATTAATGATTACCAAAAAATTCCTTAAGAACTGGTATATACGATGACAGACGTTTCCAAAGCTGAGGCTTTAATCCTAGAGCAAATGCGGATACTGCCCTCTGCACGATTTCCAATAAATGAAGTAATTGGATCGGTGCTTCGGGAAGATGTATTAGCAGAACGTGACCATCCACCTTTTGACCGTGTAACCATGGATGGAATTGCTATTAAATATGTCGACTGGGAACATGGTTTACGTTGTTATCGTGTTGTTGGGTCGCAAGGCGCAGGTGTTCAACCACTTTCAATTATTAAAGAAGCAGAATGTATAAAAATCATGACTGGTGCCATGCTGCCGGATGGAGCCGATACCGTGATTCCAGTAGAGCGTCTAACTTCAGACAAAAAAAATATACTCGTTGAGAACACAGCTAACGTATTCAAAGGCCAATACATTCACCCATGTGGATCTGATCGAATAGCCGGCAGCAAACTGCTCTCATCAGGACAGTTAATTGGGCCTCCTGAAATGGCTATTCTGGCAAGCTCGGGAAATGCTAGCGTACAAGCGACCATCCCGCCACGAGTTGCTATTATCTCAACAGGCGATGAGTTAATTGACGTAGGAGAAAAAATCCTTCCTTACCAGATTAGATCCTCTAATGAACGTGCGATCGAGGCTAGTCTTATTCGTCACTGCCAAGCGACAGTTACACGAGTATGTCTTAAAGATGACCTAACAATCATTCTAAAAACAATTAAAGAATTGCATGATAAAAACGACACTGTGATTCTAAGTGGTGGTGTCTCTATGGGAGATTATGACTTTGTTCCACAAGCACTTAGAAATCTTAGCGCTAAAACTATCTTTCACCGCATTGAACAGAAGCCTGGACGCCCAATGTGGTTTGGTGTAAGTGAGGATCGTAAGCCAATCTTTGGTTTACCAGGAAATCCTGTATCAACGCTTGTCTGCCTAACCCGTTATGTCATACCAGCACTGAAGCATGCGATGGGTCTGAACATTACAAACCAGGAGACAGTACGCTTAACCAAAGAGATCCTGTTTGAAGCTGATCTGACTTATTTCCTTCCAGTAGAGCTAAGCTCAGATGAGGATGGCGTAGCTTTAGCAAAACCACGCACCACAAATACCTCGGGAGATTTTATCTCTCTTGCCAGGACAGAAGGGTTTGTTGAGTTACCTCGAGGACAAAATCGATTTAGCGAGGGAACATCCGCGCGATTATTTCGCTGGTAGCTCTGGGTAATTGCACCAAAAACAGCACTTTCAAAGATGACTGTCTATAGCTACTTGTAACAATGCGTTTAAGGCACACCGCTTAGTGGTGTTCCAGCAATCCAAACAGAGTGGATTTCTCTAGTCGCACGAATATCCTCAATAGGATTAGCATCCAAAATAAGCAAATCCGCCCATCTGCCAGGCCGCAGAACACCAACATGCTGGTCCAGTCCCATAGCTGCCGCTGCTCCACCAGTAGCTGCCACAAGAGCCTGTGTCGTTGACATCCCAGCTTCAACCATCATCTCGATTTCTGTGTGCTCAAAATAGCCCTGCCATTGCCCTTGATTGGTGCCAGAATCACTTCCCATGGCTATAAGCACACCAGCATCAGACAGTGTTTTAAGATTCTGGTTCCCTTGAGCTAATCCTTCCTTGTCTGCTTGCCTCTGCGGACTCCTACTTGTGGCCTGGTAATCAGCTCCAGTGACTATGTCGATATCTCCTTGATAAGCACCGACTCTACGCAAGAAAAATGGATCTTCTAAAAAATCTGGTCTTGTTTCATAAACGAATCGTGCTAAGTCTCTTGTTAGGGTAGGAATATAAGGAACGTTCTGTTGAATCATTTTCTCAATCAATAAATCATCAGCCGCCTGGTCTCTGACACTGTGCGCAATAACATCCACACCTGCATCTAAAAGACCATGCGCATCTTCCAAGTAGTAAAGATGTGATGCAACCCTGAGGCCTCGCGAATGAGCCTGGTCAATAAGGGCACCATATACTTCGGGTGTCATGTCGTTTGGGCCACCAGTTATATGAATTTTTACAAGATTTGCACCCGCGTTGGCATAGTCGTTGACTCGCATTCTTGCTTCTTCTGCCGTACCCAAGTTTTGCAAACTATCCCCTGCAACATAAACCCGAGCACGCTCTAAAGCCATTTCTTCCTGCTCGCCATTTAAGCTTGCTCCTACTACAAGCTCTTCATCAGAAAAAACACCAAGTACGACAACTGTGGTAACACCATAGTCAGCATAAAGCCGAAGTTGCTCCGTTAACTTGGTTCTAATAGGCCTATCTGACTGATCTTCGTTTAAATGACCATGAGCGTTAACAAGGCCAGGAAGAATAGTTTTACCGGAAAGATCTATCCTCTCAGCGTCATCCGGTATGTTTACGTCACCTAGTGCGCCCACCATATCTATCCGGCCATTTCTGATAACTAATACCGATTGCTCATGCGGAGCACGTCCAGTGCCGTCAAACAAGCGTGCACCTATTAAGGCTACGGAAGCTTCGCTTGAGGTCTGGGCATTCAAACCCTGAAAACAAGATATAAGGATCAATAATGAGCTAGCCAAAGACCTGAAGAATGGATTCATCTTATTAAGTTCCCTTGGGTTTATTTTTAATTTTGGGTAGGTTTTGATGACACATCTAGATAATACACCACCTAGGTGTCTCAATAACGCCCCATAATCAGACTTTTTTAATGAAAAACGCATCTCACAGCGCCTCTGAACCAAATATCGACTCAAGTTGTAGTTTTTATACAGGCTAATAAGCATTTATTCATTCCATGCCTCTCTAATCCATGGAATGGCTGTCGCCAAATGCTGACCATACTGAGGAATTTCATAATGACCCGCTTCATCCAAAACAATGAATTCAATTGACTTACCACTCAATTTCAACTGCTCAACGACAACTTGATTAGGCCCAAGTGGGATAACCCTGTCTAGCGCGCCATGGATTACATATAAAGGTATTCGCCAATCAATAGATCCTGAATTAGATTCGGGCGACCCAGCAATTGGTAGTGCAGCCTTAAAACGATCCTGATGACGTGCCGCAAGATACCAGGTGCCCTTACCTCCCATGCTGTAGCCAGTAAGCAGAGTCTTACTTACATCAATATTATAAAGCTCCATTATGTAATCCAGGAGTTGTAAAATATGCGCCTCAGCTTGAGGATTGATCCAATCACCGGCTGCACTATCGGGCGCTATAAAAATTGCTCCCAATTCACGTAGCACCGGTTCGATTAAAGCCTCGAGTAACCCTCTACCGTAGAAGGGGGTCACGCTACCACCATAGTGAAGAGATACTATCAAGGGCACAGCGGCCTCCCCTGTATAACCTTGGGGTATAACTAGCGTGTAACGTCGATTTGTGCCTGGCAACCGCATTTCATGAAAACCCGACGCTGTGATCCCTTCCTCAGCAGTTTCCTGCGCTTGAATGGCACAAAAAACCAATGAAAACTGCACTAACAATATCGCTAACAACGCTTTCAATCCATCTCTCCTAATGCAAGTGAATGACTAAGCTCACTAAAACCAATACTGAAAAAAGCTCTCTTTATGCCTTGATCATAAAGTTTTTGGCATGTTGCATATAAAGATCTCAAACTAATTTTCCAGAAAGAGTCGCGTGTATTTCTGCAAGCAGTGAAAGCGCTATCGATTCAGGATCATTGGCACCAATATCGATCCCAACAGGCCCTTTCAAGCGATCACCGAGAGAGCCAGCGGCTGATCCGAGTGAATCTAAGAGTCGATTTTTCCGGGCAGCAGGTCCAAGTACGCCAACATACCCCACATTGGTGTCGACCAGTTGTCCCAAATAAATCTGGTCAGTTAGCAGATGGTGACTCATGACAACGACTGCATCAAAACTGCCTGGGTCTAGATCTCGACTCATTTGCTCGGGATTAATGAGCACTGTACGTTCTGCAGACTCAAAAATACCTTTCTTAAGGTAGGCTGGGCGATGGTCCGCTATGGTTACCCTCCACCCCAATTCAGCGGCCATGTTTACTACTGGCAAAGCATCAAGACCCGCTCCAAGCACTAGAATTCGCCGTATAGGCTGAAGTGGGGCATACAACACAGTCATGCCATCTTCCTCAGTGCTCAAAATAGCTTTGCCAGCCTTATGAGCAGATTGACAGCCTGGCACTAAATTCTCAAGCGATTCTGATTTAACTTCACTTCCATCCCAAACCAGCGTAGTTCCAACGGCAGGAGCTCCAGGTTTGCTAATAATAACGGTTGCAACAATGACAGAGCCTGACATCCCCAAGTGCTCTGCAATCTTAAAAAAAGGTTCATATCCCTCTTCAACCATCAATGGCTGAAGAAATACCCTAATGAGTCCATTGCAGCCAACACCAAGACCCCAAAGATCATCTGCATCATCACGCAAATCGTAAGTTATAGCAGTTGGTTCATTCGCAATAATCACCTCACTTGCACGTTCTGCCAAATCTCCTTCAAGGCACCCTCCACTTACAAGGCCTTGATAATCCAAGTTCGATGCGATGAGTATCCTATGACCAGCCTTACTATAGGTTGAGCCTTGAGTGTCATAAACGGTCGCAAGCACCATTGGCTTGCCCGTATGCTGCCAACGATCAAATGCCTTAATTAGTCCACTTGCACTCATAAATCTATCGTTTTAAAAAAATATATATAATGCGTTCACCATACAACGGCCATGCCAATCCGGCAAAATCTTCTGAATATTCTAGGACGCGTTCTGATCCAGTCTTGCACAAGATCTTGGGCAGATTTAGACTGCCGAAATTGAATACTAGCTAGCGCATAGGAGAGACGTGTCCCGTCCAACCAGAAAAGAAGCTGAAGAGGCTGTCAAAACACTCCTCAATTGGGTAGGGGAAGACCCTGACCGTGAAGGCCTTAAATCTACCCCAGGTCGCGTTGCGAAAGCGTACGAGGAATGGTTTTCAGGGTACAAGGACGATCCAGTCGATTTTCTCAGAAGAACCTTCCGCGAAGTGGATGGTTATGACGAGTTAGTTATCCTAAGAGATATTGATTTTGAATCTCACTGCGAACACCACCTAGCGCCAATTATTGGGAAGGTTCAGATAGGCTACCTGCCAGATCGTAAAGTTGTTGGCATAAGCAAACTGGCCCGGGTTGTAGAAACCTTTTCCAAGAGAATGCAGGTACAGGAATCAATGACTGCTCAGATCGCTAACTGCATTAATGACGTACTTAAACCTAAAGGAGTCGGGGTGGTTGTAGAGGGAGTGCATCAGTGCATGACAACTCGAGGAATTCACAAACCTGGGGTATCAATGGTCACTAGCCAACTACTTGGGGCTTTCCGCTCAGACCCAAGAACCCGATCAGAGTTTTTAAATATTATTGGAAGATCAGGTACCTTTAGATAAGCGTGTTTTTCAAGGTTTATTTATCCAATACGTTCACTATTCGGATTCATTACCTTTAACGCCCTGCCAACGTCTGACGAGATCTGACTCTATATCGAAAAGATCTAGAACTCTTCCCACAGTTTGATTAACCATTGCATCAAGACTTTCCAGTTTTGCGTAAAAAGAGGGTGCTGGAGGAAAAATAATTCCTCCCATCTCAGTCACTGTTGTCATATTCCTAAGGTGGACTAAATTGAGGGGTGTCTCCCTCACCATTAACACTAAACGTCTCCTTTCTTTCAGCACAACATCAGCCGCCCTAGACACGAGATTATCTGCAAGACCAGTGGCAATAGATGCCAAAGTCTTCATAGAGCATGGCGCAACAATCATGCCAGCTGTTCTGTATGAACCACTAGCAATATTTGCACCTATATCTTTATCGGAATGAACAACATCTGCCATAGACTCAAGTTCACTACGGCGCATATTGAGTTCCGTAGCCACATTAAGAAATCCCGCTCGAGACACGACAAGATGGGTTTCAATACCTTTATTTTTTTTTAACTCCTCAAGTAAACGGACACCGTAAACTGAGCCGGCTGCACCTGTAATCGCTAAGATAATTCTTCTTGACACACTGATAACCCTATTAACTGATTAACGCAGAATACCATGCGTGATTGGAGGGTATAGCAGAAATTGCGTTGACAATATTGTTCATCACTGGCTTTATCCAGAGATGGGATCTTTAGAACTTGGACCAGTTTGGCTTAGCCTTCAGCTGGCAACAGTTACAGTCATAGTATTATTAGTAGTCGGGACGCCCCTTGCCTGGTGGCTTGCCTATACTCGATCGCGAATCAAACCTGGGATTGAGGCACTGATAGCGTTACCTTTAGTATTACCACCAACTGTACTTGGGTTTTACTTGCTGATACTACTTGGGCCAGCAGGTCCTATAGGGCGGTTCTGGGTACAGTTAACTGATTCCTCTCTTACATTCTCGTTCTCAGGTCTGGTCATAGCATCGGTCATTTACTCCTTTCCCTTTGTAGTACAACCACTACAGAACTCATTCCAAGAAGTTGGTCAAGCTCCCTTAGAAGCGGCAGCAACACTAGGTGCAAAGCCCCTAGATGCATTCTTTAGCATTGCATCTCCAATGGCTGTGAGAGGCTATATCACTGCCATTATCCTTGGATTTACTCATACTCTAGGTGAATTTGGCGTAGTGTTGATGGTGGGGGGTAATATTCCTGGGTCTACGCGGGTGATATCAATTGCAATCTATGAACATGTGGAAACCTTGTCATATGAGCAAGCGCATATACTTTCATTAGGATTGCTAATCTTCTCTTTCTCTGTATTGCTGGGGGTCTATATATTTAATCGCCGACTTCCATTTAACAGGATCTGATTCGTGGCCTACCTAACAATCAAATCCAAACTATTACTGGATAACTTTTTCTTTGAGTCTGCGGAGACACTAGAACTAAACGATATAACCGCTATCTTTGGTCCTAGTGGTACGGGGAAAACTACCCTCTTACGCATTCTTGCAGGGCTAGAAAATCGGGCTACTGGTTTCGTGTCATATGAAAATGAAATTTGGCAGGACACGGAAAATGGGATTTTTATGCCCCCTTTCGCAAGAAAAATCGGCTATGTATTTCAAGATGGTCGACTATTTTCACATCTCACTGTAGAAGACAATCTGCATTATTCTCATAAGCGAGCTCATAAAGATTTAAACAAAAGAACAACTATCGGCTTCAGTGAGACCATCAAATCACTAGACTTACAGCCTTTACTACACCGCTATCCGAACTTCCTCTCCGGTGGAGAACAGCAACGAGTTGCAATGGGTAGAGCGCTGTTGATGAGTCCTCAGTTACTGCTGATGGATGAACCTCTTTCTGCCCTTGATTTGAAACGTAAGGCAGAAATTCTTCCATACATAAAAAATGTAGCTAGCCAATTCCAGATTCCAATTCTTTATGTAACCCATAATATTGATGAAGCAACGCATCTAGCACAAAGAATGGTTCTATTATCTTCCGGGCGCATCATAGCAAGCGGAGAAATTGGGGAGATTCTTGAACGCCCTGATCTCTGGCCTTTAACTGGTCGCCTAGAGGCAGGGGCCCTTCTACAAGCAACCGTTGGCCCGACCAAAGAAGGTATGACACATCTTCTTGTTGGAGACGAAATACTAAAAATACCTGCCGTTAGCATTGAATCTAACACCAAAGCGAGACTACGAGTGCAAGCAAAGGAGGGTGGCAATAGCCACTGAACGTCCCTCTCATCTAAGCATCCGTAACATCTTGACCGCTCGACTGTTAAGCATAGAGATTGGGGAAACCGCATTTTCAGAGCTTTTACTAGATGTTGGAGGACAACATCTACGGTCCAGAATAACTCGTGAAGCCGTAAAAGAGCTGGGACTCAAGGAAGGACAGCAAGTCTATGCTCTTATAAAAAGCGTTTCTTTTGAAGGCCGTCTTTTTACCTAAAAGTAATTTTCACAATATAAGAATCAGGGAAAAAGAAGCTTAAATAAGCGTAACGGTTTTAACCAAAGTTATACAAACGATCAGGGTTATCAACCAATACTTTTTTTTGAAGATGTTGCTGGGGAAGCAATAGCGGTATTAAATCAACAAGATCGCCATCATTGGGCATACTTCTAGTTATATTTGGATGAGGCCAGTCGGTTCCCCAAAGTATGCGGTCCTCTGATACCTCTAGCAGAGCTTGTGCGAATGGTATCGCATCAGTAAACGGCGGACCCATAGTAGATATTCTCTCAGCGCCACAAATCTTCACCCAGCAGTTCTCCCGCTGGGCTGCCTCTAAAAGAAGACTAAACGCGGGCTGATCAAGCCCACCCCCTGTAGGCACCCGTCCCATGTGATCAATCACATAAGGGACAGGAAGGGAATCTAGAAGCGCATCAAATTGCAGAAGATCTGCCGCATCAAAATGAAGAACTACATGCCAACCCAACGGCTTAATACGGTTTACAATACTATGGAAAACATCCATATCTGGCGTGCCTCCTAGGTGCTTCACGAAATTAAATCGCACACCACGAATACCGCCGTCATTTAGACGCTCAAACTGTTCATCTGAAAAAGAATCGTCAACATTAGCTACTCCACGGTATTGACCATCGCTTTGCGCGATCGCATCAAGAATTACTGAATTATCTGTTCCATGACAACTGGCATTTACAAGCACAGCTCGCTCAAGACCTAGCATCGACTGAAGCTTTTGGAATTGTTCAAGCGGTGCATCCGGTGGTGTATAGCTTCGGCCTATTGCATAGGGATATTTATCTCCTGGACCAAAAATATGACAATGTGCATCGCAAGCCTTGTCTGGTGGAGAAAAAATAGGCTTGCGTGTAACCCTATCTGGTGCTCTACACGTTGGTATGCTTGTCATCACTCTATGTTAGCGTTTCAGAACTAAAAATTCTGCGCATATGCAGTTAGTATGGCCATTGAAAAAATACGGAAAAAATATTTTTATGAGTCTGGCTACCTATAAATATTGTCCATCCTGCCAAACAGCACTCGCAGAACGAGTACTGGGTGGTTTAATTCGCAAGGCATGTCCTCTGGAATCATGTGGTTTCGTCTACTGGGGAAACCCTATGCCTGTAGTTGCAGGTATTGTTGAACGGGCCGGTCAGATCGTTCTTGTTCAGAGTCATGGATGGCCAAAAGACTGGTATGGTCTAGTAACTGGATTTTTAGAGATGGACGAAAAACCAGAAGATGCGATCGTTCGTGAAGTACAAGAAGAAATTGGAATTAAGGCAAAGGTTACTAGCTACTTAGGAGCCTATCCTTTCAATAAAATGGGACAGATTATTTTTGCATTTCACTTAACTGGTCAGGCAGGTGAAATCACACTTTGTCATGAAGAACTCACATCTTATAAAGAAGTGGCAATTGAAAAACTTAGGCCATGGGAAAGGGGCACTGGACCGGCTGTAAAAGAATGGTTGGCTGGTCGTAGTTTATATCCTCCTAATATAGAGCGAACGTCTTCTGCAGCCATACAAACGGAAAACACCTAAAATCCATAGTTGGCCCATCCGTTTGGTCATGTCACACTATGGCGTAACGCCAAACAAAGAGAAATGAAAAATGCCTGAATCCTCACAACCTGCATCAAAAAAGAATTTAGTAACAAGTGTTTTGATTGCGGCAGTGGTAGGAGCACTACTATTAATTGCTGTTATTCTGCCGGCAGAGTATGACATTGATCCCCTGGGTCTGGGAGGGCTCTTAGGACTCAGCGCAATGAATTCTGCGCCTACCCGTACAATTGAAATCACGGATGTTATTGGCGGTAATGAACGCGTAACAGAGGTTGAAATACCAGATTTTGGGGACCCAGTTCCATTACCGAATCCTGCGATACACCAAGATGAAGCAATGGCCCATCAAACACGAACTCTTCAGATTTCAATTGGGCCAGAAGAAGAAACAGAGATAAAAACCCTACTTGGAGAAGGAAAAGTCATTCTTTACTCCTGGGAGGTTGACCAAGGTGATATTTATTCTGATTTCCATGGGCACAGCCCTGAGTTTGGTACGGAATTCTGGGTACGTTACGAAGAGCATCAGGAAGGGTCTGGTAATGATGGTTCTTTAGTTGCACCCTTTGCTGGCGAACACGGCTGGTACTGGCTTAACTATAATGAATTTCCTGTAGTGGTAACCCTAACAGTAAATGGCTACTTTGAAGAAATAATAGACTACGGAATTTTCTAAGACCGTTTAATGTTTAACAGCAAAATCGCTTGTGGACTTTAGGTATGCGTTTAGATAAAAGATTATGTCTCAACAGCGAAATCCGAGATATTGGGCCTCACCCTGGTATATAACAAAGCATGCGGAGAGGCCTTGGCCGGCAGGCTGGTTTTGGCATGACGAACGCTATAACTGGACGGGGCCATACGATACCGAGAAGGTAGCCCGACAGGCATTAGACCTATATGAATATAATCGTCAAACGCCTATATCAGGGTCACTCTCGTATTCTCAAAAAACCATAACGGTTTAGGAATAATACGACACGCAATATTACAGGCTGTAAATTTAGGATTCATTTTTAATGCGGTCCCTTGCGAGCTTAAGGGTATCTGGCACCATAAAAAGAAATACTAGCCCACCAAATAAACCTAACCCAGCCGTTGAAAAGCTCACTACTGAAAGGCTTGCTATATCAACCAAGATTCCTGCTAACAATGGTCCTGCAGCCCAACCTGCATCACTGATAAGCCTCCAGACACCGAGAAATTCACCGCGAGAATTTACGGGTGCCAAGTCCATGCCTATGATCTGTACAAGACCTACACTCAGACCATTTGCAAAACCAAGCAAAACTCCAGCCAAAAGTAATGAATAGAACCCTTGCGAGAGTGGTAGCGTTATAAAACCAATTATAAAAAATAATACGCTAGGCATCCCTGTCCATTTCCTGCCCCATCGGTCCATAACAACCCCAACAGGATAAAACATCGACATATCGACAGCCGCTGAAAGAGCATAGATTAGTCCGATGGTAGCCGCATCCAACCCCACTATTACACCAAAAAGTGGTATTAGCAGCTGTCGGACAGCTCTCATAAACTGGAATATAAGCGCCACAGAACCTGCCGTTGAAAAGATTCGCTTATTTGATCTGAAAATCTTCCCGATAGTTTTAATATAATTTGAATCTGTTGTGCTAGGTTTATAACTATTATCTGTGAATAAGAACGAGAGAACGGCGGCGGCAGCAGCAATCACCCCGCCCACAAAAAAAGCAGTCTGATATCCAAACCCCTGTGCAATCACTCCGCCCACTAATGGCCCTATGAATGCCCCAAAACGTTGTATGCCCGCCACTACTGATGTTGCACGACCCCGTTCATTAGGTGAACAAGTAGCCGTAACATGTGATAACCACCCTAGAAACCATGCTGCATGTGCAGCGCCTAACGCAATAACTAGTAATGCTACAACCCACTGCTCCGTAGCTATAGCTAATAAAAACATGCCAATCGATAGTGTTCCCAACCCCCCAAAAAGAACTAACTTGCTACCCAGCCTGCCAACTAAAACGCCCGCAGGTACATCGAAAAGAAAGACACCAAATCCCCGCAAACCCATTATCAAGGCTGCAAATGAAACACTGCCACTCAGCTCAAGAGCGTAAAGCGGTAATAATAAAAGTATCGCTTGATGGGACACAGCCATCAAAAGAGATGGCAAATAAATTGGGATAAGCAGCCGATTGTATGGCGGGGGAAGCATTGCCATCAGGCAATCAAAACAGTCTTAGAGAACAGCAACAATAGAATCTGCCACATAATCAATATTTGACTTGTTAAGGCCCGCAATATTGATCCGGCTCGACTCCACCATATAAACATGGAATTCCTCACGTAACCGAATTACCTGCTCGCGAGATAAACCAAGAAAAGAAAACATACCCCTTTCTTGAGCGATGAATGAAAAATCTCGGGACGCGTTCCTTTCTTTCATTTTTTCAACAAAAAGCTTTCGAAAAGCATTAAGTCTCATCCTCATTTCACCAAGCTCCTTCACCCATAGTTGATGAAGTTTTTGGTCGCTCAATACTCTCCCAGCCACCGCTGCCCCATGGTCAGGAGGCATAGAATAGATACCCCTCGCCACATTACCTAGATTGGATTGTGCGGCTTTTGCTTGTTCTGAATCCTTAGATACGAGGCTAATCATCCCCACCCTCTCGCGATATAACCCCAGGTTTTTGGAGCATGAGGTTACAACGATAACCTCATCCAACTGTTCAGCCATTAACCGCGCACCATAGGCATCTTCCTCTAGCCCCTCAGATAAGCCTTGATAGGCCAAATCAATAAACGGAACAATACCCCGCTCCTTAAAAAGGCTTACAAGAAAATTCCATTGCTCCTGAGACAGGTCTGCTCCGCAAGGATTATGGCAACACCCATGAAGCAACACTAAATCCCCAGAACCTAATGTATTAAATTTTTCCGTCATTGCGTCAAAATTGATGCAATGCTTCTCATAGTCATAATAGGAGTACTGTTCAAGATTCAAACCTGATAGTCGTAGTAACGGCAAATGGTTTGGCCAAGATGGGTCACTTAACCATACCTGAGCATCTGGTTTGGCTCGAACAATGCAGTGGCCAGCAACACACAAACCACCACTACCACCAGGGGTCTGAACTGAAGAAATTCGACCAGCTTTTAGGGCGGGATGACTCTCTCCAAAGAGCATCGTTTCCATCCTTTCGTTAAACCCTAGGTTTCCAGCTATTCCAACGTAAGATTTGGTTTTCTGTTCCTGAAGAATTTGTTGCTCAGCAATTCTAACGGCCTCAAGAATAGGCGTATTTCCATTATCATCCTGATATACGCCAACACTGAGATCCACCTTATGAGGATCATTATCCTCACGGAATAAAGCCATAACGCCAATGATGGCGTCTGGAGGCAAAGTTTTTAAACTCTGAAACAAAAGCAATCCTCAACTAGATTGGGAGCTGTGCAAACTGGAGGCGCATACTAAACGATAAGCACGATATTTTTAAGGTTTATAGAAAATGAGCTAACCACTAAAAAATGCCACTACTCTCGGAATCAACTGTTGCCAAATCAACACTAAGGAAAGCCCCGTAAACACAAACAGACTAAACCAACCAAACCACTTCGCAAAAGTAGAGGGATAAAACGTTTTGTCGTCTTTAGGAATTATTGTGAAGCAATAATATAGGTTGAGGAAAAAAATCACTGGCGCAACAAAATAGGCCATGGCAGATGCCACGAGCACCAAAAATACTGGCCTAGGGATCAACAAAATAAACGTTGCCGACGTAACCAAGGAGAACACCATGCTCAATCGGTATATGTTGTATTCAGAATACCAGCAACGTAAATCCTCAGGACTCAGCTCCTTTTTCGTTGTGCCGGAACGATTGGCGGTAGCCTTAAAAAGGTTCCGACAGCAGGCGCCAACTACTCTTGGCCATCCGTCAAAATAATTAAATGCTGTTGAGTAGGTCGCTGCCATAGCGCCAACGAGAAACACAACCATCATTCCAGGACCAACACTGTCTGTGAAGATTCGCGCTATCTCACCCATCACAGCATTACCTTGCACCTCGCTGGGGAACATCCAAACAGCCGCCAAAAGGATAAAGATACAAACAAGAAAAAATGAGATCACATGGCCTGCACGAAAATCTATCAGTCCAATTTTGAACCACCTTCTACAGTATTCCAAAGCATGGGGAGGCATAAGTTTTGTATGCACAGAAAGGTCTTCCTTGCCACTGGAAAACGGATCAAAACGGGGTGCAATACCCTCATCTTCAAGCTGTTGACGAATCCGGCCCATCCCAACTTTCTTAGCCTTGCCCCATTCCGAAGCCTGCAATGAAACATCTATCCCGGTAGGCAATAGCCCCAAAAATGAGGCTATTATTAGCCATGATCCTTCGGGAGTATCAAGTTGGAAAAAATGCACGAACTCGCTCACCGGAGCGGGACTCACAAAATAAACACCTAAACTGCAAACTAACAAAATACCGGCGGCTATCTTTGTAACCACCTCAACCGCTTCGTATTTACCGCCGAGAAGAATAGATACCGAACTAATGCCTATCATTAATCCATAGAACCCTAATTCAAGGTCATCCCCTATGCCTGGAATATCCACACCCAAATATTCTCGAAAGAAATAAAACAGGACTGCCGCGGCCGCAATTAATCGCCCAGCCTGCCCTATACCTGATTGAATAATTGTTGTTATGAGGACATACCAGACTGGGATCTTTTTCCAAGCCGTAGCATAAGCATCCAACATGCTCCGTCCGGTAGCATGCGTAAAGCGAATAGCCATCTCAAAGCCGTAATACTTAAAGATATAGGCAATAGGTATACACCACAGCAAAGCGTAACCAAAACGGCCGCCTGCCACAGGAGCCGTTACAAGATGGCTGGTACCTATACCAGTCATCATTAAAATCATCCCAGGTCCAAACTGACGAATCAGATTGGCCGGGTTCATTGCTGGAAGTTCTAAGGAATTAAAATTCTTATCAGAACCAGTAACCTCTGGAGATTCATTGCTCATGCTAAGAGGATCCTCGCTTAACTCTTTATTTGAACCGTATAGTACATGATGCGGAGCCTGCTACCAGCTAGAGCAAGACATGCTCTTCAATAAGTCACTCAGCAACAAGGATATCCTCATTTAGAATCAACCCATCAACATTGTGATGACGTAAGGTCAAGGTAGGCCTTCCCTCAAGACGCTCTGCAGTGGCTGAGAGAAACCCTCCCACAATATTAAGGTAACGATGTTCCGGGCGGATATCACTAGCGCTCCAACCACGGGCATGAGCGTCACTAGCAGGCCCTGTGGCATATTCTCTTACGCCGGTCGTAGAATCTTCAATAACATACTGGTAATGACGATCACCTGAGATAACAAGCATGTTTTCCTGGGATGATAAGAATTCACGAATCTCCTCTCCCTCATGGAAAAAACCTCCAATGTTTGTATGGTTGTCTATCTCGCCTTCATTGTAAGGACCAAACATGGGGGTTGGACTAATAAGTACCCGAAAAGTCGCGTTTGATTCCCTAACAGAGTCCATAAGCCAAGCTTTTTGCTCTACACCCCAAATTGTTTTCTCAGGTCCATCTGGATCTATGTTAGCGCTACGGTAATCACGATTTTCTACCAACCAGACCTGAAGATCCTGCCCCCATCGAAATGTTCTATAGGTTAAATCTCCCATCGGAATTTGTTCCAAAAAAACCGATTGTCCCTGCGAAAAAGTAAAATCTCCCATGAAACGACTATCCTGCGCAGGCCAACTGTCGTTAGACCAAGTGTCATGGTCATCCTTCATAAAGTAACTTGGAACTTTTTGGTGAAAAGCAAAGTTGGTGGGAAGGCTAAACATTCGTGCCCAGCCCCAGCGGGCCAGGTCAATATTCTTTGCCCATTGGTCGTAGTAAAGAATATCGCCCGTATGCACGAAAAAACTAGGCGACAAATCTAGTATCGCCGGATATATTCTATAACCCCCGCCTGCTGCATCCTGGTCCGGATAGGCCTGTCCCGTAGTGGCCACAAAAACTACTCGAGCCAGCTCGTCAGACAGAGGCGCTGTTTTAAAATTCCCATTCAGAACAGAACTTGCGCTAGCCTCACCAAACGCGCGCGCCTCTACCCGTAACTCATATTCTGTTGAAGATTTGAGACCTATTATGTGAAACTGCTTTGTAAAATCTCTATTGGGATTAACTACATCCCATTGGGTTGTTTGCCAATCGGCTAAACCAACTTCTCGATAAAGAATCCGAACTTCACCCTCCATACCTGGCACTGCACCTTCAATAGTTTCTAGGGTTGCCCCCTCTGGATACTCGACTACAGGAATCCAATCCGACGGCGTTGCAGGCCAAATAGGGTCTTGAACAAGATCACCACTATCCGGATGGATGTATAAGGTATCCGGCACTGGAGCACCAAAATCAACTCGTGCCGCATCCCGTGTAAGTCGAGTCCAAACGATAACCTCGCTATCCGTGACCTCGCCTATCTTTATCCCTGTCGCCTGATGTACTGACGGCGGTAATGCCTCTGAACAACCAAAAAGAACCCAGGAAATTGTGATACAAAAAATACAAGTCCTAATATGTATGCTAAACAGCACCCGTTTCATACTGAGGTTAACTATCGCCAAGCTGCTGCCGACTGTGAACGCCAACGCGCCGTTGCCTGAGCATGAGCAGAACCCGCTGGCAGCTCCAGCAATTCCATACGTATGCCATTTGCATCATAAATATTTGATAGCACAGCCTTTGTGCCGCTTACTCTGGAATTCTCAACCTCTAGTCCACGCCCTCTCCACATCTCAATCGCATCATCCATATCCTCTACAACTATGCCAAAGTGACTAATTCCTGGCGGACGTTGCTCGTTTGATCTTTGTAATTCTAAAAATGAGTTTGTGCTTACCTGAACATAAACTAGCGCTACATCTCCTTGGTCATTAGCGACCCTAAATGCTTCTGGGAATCCTAAGGTTTCAGTGTAATAGCTAATCGTCTCTTCAAGATTCGATGAGCTTATACCTACATGATTCATGCGGACGACGCCTTGGTTTTGGCTCTGGGCAATTGCAAATTGAGTAATAAGCGTGACCAGAACCCCAGATAAAAATAGATAAAACCCACGCATCACAATCTCCTATTTATTTTTATGAGTTGCGCTCAAAATAGCTACAACTCTGCGAAACAACTCCCATTATGAACTTCTATCACTGAGAAATAGTAATCCAGAGAAAAATTACTCAATAATCAAACTGAAGACTTCAAAATAGGAGTTAATTAAATCAAGATTATAGAATTGTGATTAGCTAGGATACAGACGCCAAACACTGAGGATGATCATGAAAGCCATACTACAAGAAAAATTTGGGGATGCCAGCGTATTATTGATAGGTGATGCTGATAAACCTACTGCAGAAAAAGACCAGGTTGTCATTAAAGTGTCAGCAACCACAATCAATCGTGCGGATATCATCCAACGAGAGGGAAATTACAACCAACCACCGGGAGATTCCCCAATCTTAGGTTTAGAGGTCGCTGGCATTATCGACGAATTGGGTCCGGGTGTTACAGGCTTCAAAATTGGGGAGCGCGTAATGTCTCTGGTTGGAGGTGGGGGGTATGCAGAATATGCCACTGCCTATGCAGATCACTTAATTAGAATTCCTCAGTCAATGACATTTGAGGAGGCCGCCTGTGTTTGCGAGACCTACATCACCGCATATCTCAATATTTTTATGCTCGGGCGTTTAGAAAACGCTGAGACAACGCTTCTTCATGGTGGGGGTGGAGGTGTAAATACAGCTGCCATTCAACTATGCAAAAAATTGATGCCTGAAGTCACAATAATCGTGACGGCTTCTTCTGGAAAAATTAAGCGGGTTAAGGCATTGGGAGCAAATCATGTCATTGACTATAAAAATGAGGATTTTGCAAATGCTGTCCGCACCTTAACAAACAAAAAAGGAGTCAACGTTATTCTGGATCACATTGGTGGTGGTTATCTTACTCAGAACCTTAAATGCCTCGCTGTCGGCGGGAGATTAGTCATTATTGGCTTAATGGGGGGCCATAAGTCTGAAATTAACTTGGCTCCCCTGATGGTAAAGCGCCAACAGATTCTTGGTTCAGTGCTTCGATCGAGACCAGTAGAAGAAAAAACCAGCATTACAAGACAGTTCAGCCATGATGTTTTGCCCCTTTTTGATAAGGGATATATTGAGCCCCTGATTCACCAAGTCCTACCCTTAGAAAAAGCAGCAGAAGCCCATCAAATCATGGAAAACAGTGCTCACTTTGGAAAAATTGTGTTAACAGTATGATTAAAAGTATAGAACCTGCTTGCCCAAGAATGATGCTTGGTATACGGTATACCAGCTAGCATTTCTATCTAAAAAAAAGAACATACACTTTCTATGGCTGCCACTCAGTTGCATCTCAGTCCCGTGCAAACCTCTGTCGTATTGAAGGAAAAGGTATACAGAGCTTTATGGGATGCGATCATGACCATGGATATATATACCGGTGATGAGCCTCCACGACTAGATGAAAGGCGCCTTGCGGAAGATCTAGGCGTCAGCCGTACGCCTGTTCGTGAAGCCATTTCAAGACTAGAGCAGCAAGGTCTTGTAGAAACAGTACCCCGCCGCGGGGCTTTCGTAGTACGCAAAACGAAAAATGAAATACTTGAGATTATTTCTGTTTGGGCTGCACTTGAAGGTATGGCAGCACGGTTAGCGACAAAAGTAGCAACAGATGAAGAAATAGCTCAACTACGAAAATTATTTGTCACTTTTGAAACGGCACAGGGAGCTGAAGCCCGAATAGATGAATATTCAAATACCAATATTCGTTTTCATCAAAACATCATTGCATTGAGCAAAAATAAGTTGCTCAAAGAAATGTCTGACACCCTATTTGTCCATATGCGCGCTATTCGTGCTCAAACAATTACGGAGCGTGATCGCATGAAGCGCTCAATTATTGATCATATGCATATCATTCAGGCAATAGAAAATCGAAACACTGAACTAGCCGAACGGCTTGTATATGAGCACTGTTTCGGTTTAGCTGAGCATATTGACAACTACGTAGATTATTTGGACTAACTTAATACCAAACCTAGACTAGGAAAAACTTAAACGGAGCATCTCATGGTAAGCGTTCCTGCAGAAAAGCTTAGTGATTCAAAAGTGACTGAAGACCAGCGTGAACAAACTGATGGGTTTCACCTCATCATTGACGCATTGAAACTCAATGGGGTAGAAACAATCTACGGTGTGCCGGGTATTCCTATCACTGATTTTGGCCGTATGGCTCAAGCTGAAGGTTTACGCGTAATTGCTTTTCGCCATGAACAACATGCAGGAAATGCAGCTGCCATCGCCGGCTATCTCACCAAAAGCCCAGGAATCTGTCTTACGGTTTCTGCTCCTGGATTCCTTAACGGACTAACCGCTCTGGCAAATGCGACAACTAATTGCTTTCCAATGATCCTGATTTCAGGCTCATCTGAACGGGAAATCGTCGATCTTCAGCAAGGGGACTATGAAGAAATGGATCAGTTAGCTATTGCTAAACCCCTCTGCAAAGCAGCCTTTCGTGTACTGCATGCCGAGGACATAGGTATTGGCGTAGCACGAGCAATCCGTGCTGCTGTTTCGGGGCGACCAGGTGGAGTTTATCTCGATCTTCCGGCTAAACTTTTCGGACAAGTAATGGATGCCGAGAAGGGAAAACAATCCCTAATTAAAGTTATTGATCCTGCGCCAGCTCAAATTCCTGCTCTTGAATCCGTCGAGCGAGCCCTTAAATTACTAAAAAGTGCTGAACGGCCACTGATTATTCTCGGTAAAGGAGCAGCCTATGCTCAGGCAGATGATGCCATTCGATCTCTCATTGAAAAGACTGGAATTCCTTTTCTACCCATGAGTATGGCCAAAGGCATACTGCCCGATACCCATTCCCAATGCGCGGGTGCAGCACGCTCTTTGGTATTAAAAGAATCCGACGTCGTGATGCTAATAGGTGCACGCCTTAACTGGCTACTTTCACAGGGCAAGGGAAAACCCTGGGGCGGGAAAAAACAGTTTATTCAGGTCGATATTGAGCCTAAAGAAATGGATTCAAATGTAGAAATCGCAGCACCATTAGTAGGCGATATTGGTTCTTGTGTGTCGGCTATGCTAGAAGGCCTTAATTCCAATTTACCTGAGGCACCAATGGATTGGATTAATGCCGTTAAAACAAAGAAGGATACAAATATAGCCAAAATGGCTCCGCGACTAATGAACGATAACTTCCCGATGGACTTTCACGGTGCCCTCGGTGCTTTGCGCACAGTTATAAAGGAACGTCCCGATGCAATTTTAGTTAATGAGGGCGCTAACACGCTTGATCTTGCACGCGGGATTATCGATATGTATAACCCTCGAAAACGGCTTGATGTAGGTACTTGGGGCGTCATGGGTATTGGCATGGGGTTTGCTGTTGCTGCCGCTGTAGAAACTGGTAAGCCCGTATTGGCCATCGAAGGAGACAGCGCGTTCGGTTTTTCTGGCATGGAAATAGAGACTATCTGTCGTTACAACTTGCCCGTCTGTATCGTTATTTTTAACAATAGTGGGATCTATCGTGGAACAGATGTTAACGAACAAAGCTCAGATCCGGCATGGACTCGTTTCGTTACGGATTCACGCTACGATAAGATGATGGAAGCATTTGGTGGGATTGGCATACATGCAACTACCCCCGAAGAACTTAAGCAAGCTGTTGATACGGCAATGGACTCTGGCAAACCAACTCTCATTAATGCAGCTATCAACCCAGCTGCTGGCAGTGAGAGCGGCAGAATCGGAAATCTGAACCCGCAAAGCAAATTGCAAAAAAAATGATACCGCGTACGGTTCACCTATATAACTAACTAAAGAATTAGGAAATTACTTACTATGACCTCTAATAAGGCCCTTTCTGGTATTCGAATCCTCGATATGACTCACGTACAAGCTGGTCCCACGTCCAGCCAGCTTATGGGTTTTCTTGGTGCAGACGTTATTAAACTAGAGTCACCAGTGGGTGATGCAACTCGTGGACAATTAAGAGACATCCCAGATGCAGATAGCCTTTATTTCACAATGCTTAACTGCAATAAGCGGTCAATCACGGTAAATCTTAAAAATGATAAAGGGAAAGAAATTTTTACAAAACTCGTTAAAACCTGTGATGTTCTTATGGAAAACTTTGGACCTGGTGTTCTGGAGCGATTAGGGTTTGATTGGGAGAATGTTAAAGAAATTAATCCACGCATTGTCATGGCATCAATAAAGGGTTTTGGTTCTGAAGGTCCGTATGCGGCCTTTAAGGCCTATGAAAATGTTGCCCAAGCTATGGGCGGTTCAATGAGTACATCTGGGCTTTTTGATGGCCCACCTGTGGTAACGGGCGCACAGATTGGCGACTCAGGAACTGGTGTCCACTTGATGGCTGGCATTCTTGCCGCGCTTCTTCAACGAGAAAGAACTGGTCGTGGTCAGTATGTTGAGTGCGCAATGATGGACTGCGTTATGAATCTAACACGAGTGAAGTGGCGAGATCATCAAAGACTAACTCGTGGACCATTACCAGAATATGGGCGTCAGGAGTTTGAGGACTTTACACCTCGTGCTGGTAATGACTCTGGCGGTGGTCAGTTGGGAAACGCTGTTCAGTGTAAGCCGGGAGGATCAAATGATTACCTGTACATAGTAGTTCAGGAACATGTTTGGAAGGCATTAGCAAATCGGGTTGGTGGTGAGGATTTAATTAACGATCCTCGTTTCGAAAAAATTGAGGATAGGCGTGCGAACCAAAGTGAAATGTGGAATCTCTTGACGGAATTTGCAAGCAACCATACAAAACGCGAACTAATGGAAATTCTCAACGAGATTGATGTCCCGTGTGGACCAGTTATGAGCACGACAGACTTAGCTAACGACGATCATGTCAAGCTACGCGAAATGTATCTTGAACTTGACCACCCTGAACGTGGAAAATGGTATAACCTTGGATGCCCGATTAAACTTTCGGATTCACCCGTCGAGGTAACTAGGTCTCCATTGTTAGGCGAACATACCGATGAGATCTTAAGTGATGTTCTTGGTTATGAAACCAATGAGATTGATAACTTAAAAGAAGCAGGTGCTTTTTCCCGGCCACCACGTCGTAAGTAATAAAACCTGTTCACTAAGCAGCTCAAACAGCTGCCAATTGTTAAGGAGAATGAAAATGCCCAGTCGGCAAGATGATGTCCGCGCTGTCTTAGATCAAGTGGAAGCGGATGGCCGTACATCACTAACAGCACCAGAGTGTAAAACAGTTTGTGATGCTTACGATATACCAGTACCTGCAGAGGGATTAGCAAAATCCGCTGAGGAAGCTTCAGCCATAGCCGATAGTATCGGCTATCCGGTAGTGATGAAAATTGTTTCACCTGACATTCTTCATAAAACGGAAGCAGGAGGTGTCTTAGTTGGCATATCAGATTCAGAAGCTGTCGCAACAGGTTATGGCAACATTATTGCTAATGCTAAAGCTTATAACAGTGAATTAAGCATCACAGGCGTACAGGTGCAAGCAATGGTTATGGGCGATGGACAAGAAGTAATTGTAGGGGCTGTGACTGATCCGAGTTTTGGCAAACTAGTAGGATTTGGCCTTGGCGGCATTCTTGTAGAGGTGCTTAAGGACATTACTTTCCGTCTAGCACCAACCACGACTGATGATGCGCAATCGATGCTCAATAGCATACAAGCAGCTGAGGTGCTCGATGGGGTACGTGGCTCCGAAGCTGTCAATCGCGATGCGCTAACAACCATCATCGTCAAGGTATCGGAACTTATTAGTGATTTCCCAGAAATACAGGAAATCGATCTAAACCCAGTACTTGCAAATGAAAAGGGTGCCACTGCGGTCGATTCATTAATTTCGGTCGATTTCTCAGCTCAAAAAGACATATATCGCCCTAGCCAAGATGAAATCGTAACGGCTATGCAGAGCATCATGAATCCCAGGTCTGTAGCCGTCATTGGAGCCTCTGAAGGAGAAGGCAAGATCGGAAATTCAGTGATGAAAAATATCATCAATGGTGGGTATCAAGGTGAAATCTATCCAATCAATCCAAAAGCGGACGAGATCCTTGGGAAAAAAGCCTATAAAAGTGTGAAAGATGTTCCTGGGGAAATTGATGTTGCCGTCTTTGCCGTTCCTGCAAAATTCTGCATAGCGGCTATGGAAGAGGTAGGGGAGAAAGGCATACCAGGGGCTGTAATGATTCCCTCTGGTTTTGCTGAAGTAGGAGAACATGAGCTACAAGACCAGCTCTTAGCAGCAGCTCGTAAAAACAATGTGCGAATAATGGGCCCAAATATTTATGGGTTCTACTATACCCCTGCAAATTTATGCGCAACTTTTTGTACTCCATATGATGTAAAGGGTAAGACCGCTCTCTCCTCCCAAAGCGGGGGTGTTGGAATGTCAATTATTGGTTTTAGTCGTTCAACAAAAATGGGTGTTTCCGCGATCGTGGGACTGGGGAATAAATCTGATCTAGATGAAGATGACCTCCTTACCTACTTCGAACAGGATGAAAATACAGATGTAATAGCGATGCATGCGGAGGACTTAAAAGATGGTCGAAGCTTCGCCGAAGTAGCAAAACGTGTCTCTAAGAAAAAACCAGTGGTTATGTTGAAGGCAGGACGTACTCAGCTGGGTGCAAAAGCAGCTGCCTCACATACAGGGGCACTGGCAGGTAATGACAAAATCTATGATGATGTTTTACGGTCTAGCGGTGTAATACGAGCATATAGCCTTAACGATATGCTTCAATTTGCACGTGGTCTTCCGGTGCTACCCACTCCTAAAGGTGACGAAATAGTCATTATTACTGGTGCTGGTGGTTCTGGCGTTCTGCTCTCTGATGCCATTGTCGACAATGACTTATCGTTAATGAAGTTTCCCCATGATTTAGATGAAGCCTTCAAAAAGTTTATTCCTCCATTTGGAGCTTCTGGGAATCCAGTAGATATTACGGGTGGTGAACCCCCTATAACTTATGAAAAAACTATTAAGCTTGGACTTGAAGATGACCGAGTTCACTCCCTCATACTTGGGTATTGGCACACAATCATTACACCACCCATGGTATTTGCGGAACTTTGTGCACGGGTAGTCCAAGAGGGTCGAGATAAGGGAATTGATAAGCCAATCGTAGCGTCGTTAGTTGGTGATGTAGAGGTTGAAGAAGCCTCAGAATATCTCTATGAGAGAGGGATAGTAGCGTGTCCTTACACCACAGAACTTCCAGTAGCCATACTTGGTGCCAAATACCGATGGGCACGAAACGCAGGTCTTCTATAAAAGCAATAAGTCAGAAAAATAAGTAGTGCTTTAATAAGCATACAATATACTTAACCTTCGCTCTCACTAAGGAATTGAACTCAAAGTGACCGCTCTGCGCAGCTTGCTTTTCGTACCGGGAAACAAGGACAACATGCTGGATAAAGCACTTGGTTTTAAACCAGATGTTTTTGTGCCAGACATGGAGGACTCCGTACCTACAAGCGAAAAAGAAAACGCCCGCAACCTAATTGCTGAATACTTACCAAAGATTGCTAAATCAGGAGTGCCGATAGTCCCAAGAGTAAATTCTCTAGACACTAAGTGGGCAATGGATGATTTAGCAGCTGTAGTAGGACCATACATTTATGGGATATCCATTGGAAAAATTAATACACCAGCTGATATCAAAACAGTCTCAGACCACCTTTCTCTCCTTGAGCAGACAGCAGGGCTAAATAAAGGTCATATCAAGATAATTCCTTGGCTAGAGTCTGCCAAAGCGATTATTCACTGCCATGAGATTTGTATTGCTAGTAAACGCTTAATAGGTGTTGCTTTTGGTGGAGAAGATTTCACTCATGATATGGGCATAGAACGATTAGAAGATGAGTCTGAAGTCTTATTTGCTCGTAACCAGCTTTGTATTGCGGCTAGGGCTGCTGGAATCCCTGCATTGGATACACCCTATTTTCTGTTTAAGAATAAGGAAGGGCTACGGACCAATAGTCTTGTAGCTAAACAATGTGGGTTCAAAGGTAAGTTTGCTATACATCCAGCACAAATTGATGAAATCAATAATGCTTTTTCACCATCAAAAAAAGAAATAGAGCATGCTCATAGAGTGGTAAAAGTTTTTAAAGAAGCGGAGCGTATGGGTCGTGGATCAACATCATTAGATGGCAAGGTTATAGATGTGCCTGTTGTTAAAAGAGCCCGAGCTTTACTTAACCTTGCTAGCAAGCAACTGTAGATCTAAACCTTCTTTAATACGATCATAAGTAATGTCAGCATTGTTGTAGTCATGCTTAAGATGTATAGCCACGTCATCTTTTAACAATATGAGAGCAGGAAACCCTCTAACACCTAAATTGATTGCACGCGTTATTTCCTCCTGTAACTTATTCTCACACTCCTGACCTCCTAATACGGCTTCAAAACGTTTTATATCTAGACCTATCTCTCCAGCCAGACTAATCAAAGTTTCAGGTAATGATGGGTTTTTAGCTTCTTGATAATAGGCGTTCTGTATAGCAACTATCATTGCAGACTCATGTTCTATCCCTTGTTCACGCGCAGCAATAATAGCTCGGCACGCAGGATAAGTTGATCTTCTGGGCTTACAGACAGTCCAAAAATCATGGTTAAACTCAGTACCAGGTACAACATTCGTTATTTGTTCCCAAGTACTCCTTATCCTGCAGCTCATATCAGTATTCATAGGCAATTCGGAGTCAGGAGCAAGACCTCCAAGTACAGTCCGAATCTCAACAGCACCATTCAACATATCACTCACGCTTGCCCAAACAGGAGCAAAAGCGTAGCACCAACTGCACATGGGGTCGTGGATATAATAAAGGACAGTAGGCGATCTAAACTCAGGATAGCCTCTTCTGCCCATCTTACTTATAACTAGTAGGTGGTCACCTACAAATCATGAATCTCTAATAGCACGTTTAACAAGATTTTCTAGCAGAGGAATCTTAAAGTGATTGTAGTTCAACGGAGTGGCACCTCGCACCGCTGCCTGACCAGCTAGTGATGCAGTAGCCTCATCCGGTGCACTCCCTGTCACCACTTCCTCCACTACGTTCAATCGCCGAGGGACACACTCAACTGCCCCTGCCGCCATACGAATCCGAGAAATGGCATCTCCTTCCACCACCATTGCACTAGCTATATTAACTAATGCAAAGTCCCAGCTATTACGATCCGCCACTTTCTCAAAATAAAACCGGGCCCCTGCCCAATCATTTGGAATGCGGATCGCCGTTAACAGATCACCAGGCTCTAGTACCGTCATCCGCTCGATATCTATATCAGGACCAATGAAAAACTCCTCCGCCAATACCTCACGCTCACCCTCAGCATTCTGTATTACCATCCGTGCATCCAGCACCACTAGTGCCGGCGCTGTATCGGAAGGACTTACGGCTACACACCGATCTGCTCCCCATAAACAATGCTCGCGATTCTGCCCCTCTGGGGTATCCGCATAACATGTCGTGCCACCGGCTCGATAACAATCCACCCCATAACGGTAGTACCAACACCGAGCATCCTGGCAAAGATTTCCGCCAATGGTCCCTGTATTCCTAATCTGAGGACTCGCCACTCGCCGCGCTGAGTCCGAAAGCACTGAGTACCGCTCCTGAATTAAAGCGCTGGTCTCTATCTCAGTCAGCGTCGTCAGAGCGCCTATCTCTATACCTTCAGCTGTTTCCCGTATGCCTCGCAACTCTTCTATGCTCGACAAATCCACCACTGAGGGAGAAAACTTGGCGCGATCCTTAAACCAGTCTAGCGTGTCATTACCACCCGCCAGTGCCCAGCTCTCCGAACCAAACCGACCTAATAACTCCACCGCATTATCAACACTATCCGGCTGATAAAGCTCAAATGCTCGCATCATGTCTTTGGACATGGCTCTGCTCCTCTAAGCTGTGTGTATCTGCAGGACACCGTTAGACGGCTCACGCCCTGCTGTGTGATTGACAATCATATCTGGAACAATTGGCGTACGTTTAAACACATGTCCATCTAACGCATCCGAAATAGCACAGACAATTGCTGCTGCTGCTGCTCCCATCGGGGGCTCGCCAATACCCCTTGTACCAACTGGGTTCTGAGGATCTGGCAAATCCACAGCATCCCATGCCATCGTCGATGGAACATCAAGATAAGTAGGTGGCTTGCATTGCTCAAACCCAATATTACCGGGAAGTCCATTCTGAGGATCATATATTTGACGCTCAAACAAGGCCATACCAATACCCCAAACGGTAGCGCCTTTCATCTGTTGTGCAAGGCCTTGAGGATGAATTACGGTGCCACAATCAGCTATTGCAACATAATCTAATAATTCCACCTCACCAGTCTCTAAATCCACTTCAACACCCGCAAACCCACAAGCAAGTGCAGGTACATCTCCCTCCATCGGGAGATTATCCTTAGCTACACCCACAAGACCAGTACCCGCTAAACCTTCAACAGCTAATCTTGTGGTTTGGTGTATATCTTCTGGCGGGATTTCACCTGAGTATTTCCCTCCCAGTTCAATTGCCCTTTGAGCCACATCCGCATAAGTCAAACCTTGATCAGGATCACTTTTCGCATAGACACGTTCCTCGCCGATATCGTAATCCTCAGGAACACCACCAAGCTCCATGGCAGTAATTTCCTTAAGCTTAGCAATAGCATCCCAAGCCGCGACAACGTTGGTGCGGACCATCGTCCAACACGTATTACTGCCGGTCTGTGTGGAAGCATTTGGTAAAAACCGTAGGTTTGTGCCCTGATGGACAATGCAGTTATCCCAGTCATATTTAAGAAGTTCAGCGGCAGCACGTGTTGTCCCTGCATAAGAATAGGTACCAAGATTACCAACACCGCTATGAAGATGTAATTTACCGTCTGGAGTAATTACGACTAGTCCATCGTAACCCTTGCGTCCGACATCGTGATAGGCCTGTCCAATACCAACACCATAAACTTTTGAACCGTTTCGTGTACCACTTTGCTGACTCTTGGTTTCCCAATCAAATAATTCGGCCCCACGATCTAATGCCTCAGGCATGTAAGCACTTGTCACAGGAACCTGATTACCACCCATTTTCCCATCATTATCAGGAGCATTAATTTTTCGGATTTGAAACCGATCAAGACCCAACTCACGGGCCGCTTGGTCAATAAATGGCTCAACTGCAGCCGCGATCTGATTCTGTCCTGGGCCACGCTGAGGGCCACGGGGTGTGGTATTTGTTCGCACTGGAATACCACGATAACGCATGGATAAGGGTTGATAAATTATTGACAAAGCTGCGGCTGCATCTCCCGAATCCTGGAAACCACCATTAGCGCCACCATCTTGGATAACCTGGAAATCAATCGCCGTAATACGACCATCGGCCCTAAAACCCATCCTAACTCGACCCTGGAGAGTTCCTCTAGCGGAACCAATATAGAATTCCTCATGACGGCTAATTCTAAGCATTACTGGGCGACTAATCTTTTTAGATAAGCGAGCTGCAATACCTCCATGGGTAACGGTACCCTTTGAACCAAAACCACCACCACAATACTCATTGATATAGACCAGATCCTCTAACTCCACACCACACTGTCTAGCCAAGCTAGGGAGGGTGGCCGTCAAACTCTGACATCCTGAATGCACCACACATTTGCCATTTTCCCAATAGGCCATGGTCGTTCGTGGCTCCATAGAATGGTGAGAGTTTCCCTGGCTTACAAAACTCTCATCTATAACAAACGATGCATCTGTTAGCCCGGCTTCAATATCTCCAAAGGACCACTCCCATGCAGCCTCACCAAATGGAAGCTGATCTTCTTCCACTAAAGCAAAATCCCGTGCCGTCCATTTAATACGACGAGCCTCAAGTCCAGTTCTTCCACCACCAACATTATTTCCATCAGCCCAGGCACTCGGACCACCTGGATACAGGCTATCTAATGGATCGATAATAAATTCTAATGGTTCGATATCTAATACAATCTTATCGATTGCATCCTGCGCAGTTGTTTCATCTACCGCTGCAACAGCAAGGATTAGATCACCTACATGCTTAGGTTCATTTGTCAAAAGCCCATCAGCCCCTTCATCATCAGCAGTCAGAATTCCAATGACCCCTTCAGTAGCCAGCGCTTCCGATACATCTATATTATTTACCTTGCCATGGGGAATTGGGCTAGTGAGCAAACGCGCAAAAACCATACCCTCTGCACGCACATCCTCAGCGTATTTTGCGCGTCCAGTTACCTTTGCACGTATATCCGGTGGAGTGAAGTCTTTACCAATAAGTTGATAAGGCATCTCAGACATTTCCTGCGGCACGCATGACCGAGTTTAGGTAGTGATCATAGGCCCCGCAGCGACATAAATTCCCCGATAGTGCATGCCTAACTTCATCCCGTGTTGGATTCGAGTTCGACTCCAGTAACGCCACCGCTGACATGACCTGACCAGGCGTACAAAACCCACACTGTGGTCCTAACTCATCAATCATAGCTTGCTGAACCGGATGCAGCTCACCGCTCGGGCTTTCTAAACCCTCAATTGTTCGAATCGCCTTCGCCCTCACTGTATGCGTCAAGGTTGAGCATGCATATGTGGATACCCCATCTATCAGTACCGTACAGGCCCCACACTCCGCTCTATCGCAACCTAACTTCGTCCCCGTGAGCCCCAGTTTATACCTCAGCGTCATCGCCAAAGTCTCAAAAGGCAATGCATCCACTCGCCTCGTCTCACCGTTTATATTCAAACTAATGAGTCGCTCCACACCGCCAGCAGCAACACCACCTCCGGGCTGTTCCGTCGAGCAACCTCCAAGACCCCCAAATACATATCCTGCAGAACTTACCACCGCTCCAGAGGCAATGACTCCCTTGATGAACTGTCGCCGTGAGGCAGCCTTACGCCCTATCGCGCCCAATACCCCTCCATCATCTAGCCGCGACTCCACACCAGGTAGCTCAACGTCTGAGGCTAGGGTCTTCTCATCTGTCATCGGTGACTCCCGTTTACCTTTATTTAATCTGCTGAACCAGATCTCTCTATACCCAACTATAGATCCGATACCCAAGAACAAACAACTAAAGTAGCTAAAAATTAATAATAGATAGGTCGGTTTAAATCCGATTAATCAAAATGACGGGAAATAAGGTCTCACTTAAGAGACAAGTATTCCTCTATTTGGAGAATTCCAACATTTTTCTAACAGCACCTAGAGCTCTTGATGCAATTGTCTTATCAAGCTGTATTTCAAATTTTAGTTCTTGCAGCGAAGCTAAAATATTTGGGAGCGTGATTCGCTTCATATGAGGACAGAGGTTGCAGGGACGAATGAACTGAACATCTGGAAACTCGACCGCAACGTTATCGCTCATAGAGCACTCAGTGATCATAACCACCCGGCTTGGGCGCTCCTGATCTACATACTGAATCATGCCAGCAGTAGAACCGACAAAATCAGCTTCACCAAGGACCTCAGGTGAACATTCTGGATGTGCAATAATCTGTATGCCTGGTGTAGTGATCCTATAGTTCTGAAGCTCCTTTGCTGTAAATCGCTCATGCACTTCGCATGTGCCATTCCACAAAATTACCTCCACATCAGTCTTGTTAGCCACATACTTGCCGAGATAGTTATCAGGAAGAAAAATCACTCGATCAGTGTTTAATGCCTCTACAATCTGAACAGCATTTGAGGATGTACAGCAGACATCAGATTCTGCTTTAACATCAGCACTTGTATTTACATAGGTAACTACTGGAACCCCAGGATAGCGTTCCTTCAGTAAACGAACGTCCTTCCCCAGTAATGGAATCTGCTAGAGAACAGCCCGCTCTCAGATCAGGAACAAGCACCTTCTTTTCTGGATTCAAAATCTTTGCGGTCTCTGCCATAAACTCTACGCCACAAAGAATAATCACATCAGCATCGGTCTCGCTTGCTTTCTGCGCCAGACCCAATGAATCACCCGTGTAGTCAGCTACACCATGATAAATCTCAGGAGTTTGGTAGTTATGGGCTAGTAGAATGGCATTTTCGCTCAGTCTTGAGCTCATTAATCAAGGCTATATACGGGGCATGGAGCGGCCACTCTACATCCGGAATGATGGTGTTAACACGATCGTAAATGTGCTTTGTTGCCTCAGCAACTTGAGGGGTATAAGGAAGAATTTGTTCCATATTTTTATTTTTATACTCATATTGAGCATAATAAGACTCTAAAGTATAGCATGCAGATGAAGTTCAACTGTTAAGTGTTTTTAATTATTCGATCAATTGCTGACCAGATCTCTCTGGATCAACACCTATCCACTCATGCATAACCTGCATTCGAGTCCGCCTACCTTCTGCATCAATCAAATAACGAATTCGCCTTCCTTCCTCATCGAGGATTCCTAGCGACTGCTGAAATAAACCTGGGGGTGGCCTCCCTGGAGGAACGGTGGCTTCCAATATATAGAGCCGGCTGTCATGAAGGTGAATCCCTATAAAGCTACGGGATTGATCCAGGTTAGTAATTTGAAGTTGCTGCCCCTCTATCTTGTCAATATCTGCCCAAGCATCATAAGTAATTTCTCCGCCTCGTAAGCGAAACAATTGGGCAGCATGAGAAACTGATGCCCGCACATCCGTAACCCAAACGCTATTACTGCTGTTTGCCTCTGTCCGGTCGGTTCGTTCTGAATGAATCTTTCTGGACTCTCGATAGTCCACTACAGTCACGGAATAGAGACCCGAATCAGATTCAACAGAATACACGCGTGCAGGAAATATGGCTTCAAATGCAGATTCATGAGTGATCTCCCGTACCTCAGGTTCGCCCGGGAAATTTACAATAAACAAATCAGTTTTATTAATGTACTCAAGCCAGTTCTGAGCCTGCGCACTAGAAATACTGCACAATAAGAAAGCTATAGAAAAAAACAATAAATAGAAATTTTTCATATTTTTAAAAACTAGCCTTACCAAGGCAGTTGCTAATCCCATTCCTTCTCAATACCACCCTCTGGAGTAACGAAACCAAGCAAACAGCCAGAAGAACGATCCTTTAACTGATGACACCTGACAGTGATAGTATCTCCAATCTTAACGTCATCACGCTGCCATCCATCCCGCAGAAGCTCTGTTGGGCTCGCACCTTCAAGAGCCCAAACCGTAGATTGTCCATCAGAATCCAACACTTCTATATAAATCCATGTGTGGGGGTTAATCCAGTGAAACTCAGTGACCTTACCCTGAAGGTATGTATATTCTGTTGTGGCGTAATTACTATGGGAATGATGCGCTAAAAGGGGTGTTCCAAAAATAAAACCTGATAAAAAAAACATTATTACCCGACTATCAATGAAACTCATACGTCTAATCCAATTTGTATAACACTGAGATATTCTAACCTTTCAGAAAAATCATTGTGCCTTATGTCTGCCATGTAACGTTGCCATCCCCGGTGCACGCCGCTCACGTAAAACAGCCTTCCTAAACCGAAACAGCTCGGCTGGTCTTCCCCGAGTATTTTGATTATTCATTCCAGTACCTTCAACTAAACCACTATGTTCAATCTGTCGCCTGAAATTCTGCTTATGCAACTGCAATCCTGTAAGCGCCTCAGCAACCTGTTGGAGCTGCAAAAGAGTGAAGGTTTCTGGAATAAGTTCGAAAACTACAGGCCGATACCTAAGCTTTCCTCTAACCCGACTAAGCCCAGTAGCCAAAATTCGTCGATGATCAAACGCCATCGGTTTACCCAATCGTTCACAAATCTGGTTTTCAATGGGTTTTCCAATATCAATCCAAAACTCAGGAATCATCTGTGCCTCATACAGTAGCTCATAACGCTCGAGGACCTTATATGCATCCCAACCAACATCACCTAGGCCAAAACAAATTTCAATTCTTTCCCGAAGCTCTCGAACACCTTGAGACCAATTGAATAGGGCCACCTCAATTTCCTCAATCACCTCTGGTCGACCAGAACGCCAATCTTCCCATGGAAAGTAATCAAAACAATTTTCCCAACTCGAATTATCTGAAACATCAAAATGTTGCTCTTGGGCAAGTGTCAGGTATCCAATCGAGACCACCCTATTCCCACCTAAACGCTCACGAGGATCCCTTCCTTTATCAGCAAATGTATAAAGTTGTTCAACATAACCAAGTTCTTTATCTGTTTGCTCAAAAACAGACCTCCTCATGCATAGCTCCAGAGTTCGATCTCGATTTATATCAAAAGAACCAAAGGGCAACGCATGTAGAGATTCTGTAGAGCTCATCGTGTCAATACCCTGGGTTCTCACCGTAAGCACCCTAGGCTGATCATTAGTCACAGCCAAAACAACCGCATTTAAGCCAAGAGCGAGATTAGAATTTTGCATATTCGTTGACTTAATTTCTCGAAAAATAAGATATATCAGAGCAACCGCTTAAGAATTTCCTCGGCCTCCTCGAAACTGATTTCGCCCGGCTTCTGAGTAAATTGAATATTGCCTTCACGATCAATAAAAGCGCTAAACGGTAATCCACCAGAATAATTACCGTACTCTTTACTTATATCCATAACATCAAAAATATCGCCATATACAATTGGAAAGTCTATTGGCACCTCAGCAATAAATTGCTTCACATTATCTAGCTCATCTGCAGCCAACCCAATTACCTCAAAATCCTGATCTCCATAAATTTCTCTTAACTCATTGAAGATAGGCATCTCCCTTCGACACGGTATACACCAACTCGCCCAAAAATCGATCAGAATTATCTGGCCATCCCATTCACTAATAGACCGAACCTCACCATCAACTGTCTGTAGCATAAAATCAGGTCTATACCAAGCATCCTGAGAAGCCTTAAAACGTTGCGTATCGCTGCTCTGCGCCTCAATATCCAAGACTCTAAACATTAAAAAAACTACAACTAGCATAAAGCTGATACGCAAAAAAAATGCCGCTGCCGTACTAACAGTGTTGCCATGTACCATGGATATTAAATCACTCTGGGATTGGTATTTCTTCAACTTTGTTTGGGCACATCATAGCCCCGCTGAACAGCAGGCCTGTTTGCAATTTCTTTGTACCAACGCATTAAATTGGGGTAGTCCTTTAGTTCCATACGTTGCCGCGGGTAACGCGCGATCCATGGCCAAGTTGCAATATCTGCAATAGAGTAATCGCCAGCTAAATACTCCTCATCGCCTAAGCGCCTATTTAACACACCATATATTCTCGCAGTCTCTTTTAAATAACGCTCTTCCGCATATGGCGACTTACCTTCATTATAGAAAACAAAATGGTGCGTCTGCCCTAACATTGGCCCCACACCACCCATTTGCATCATCAACCACTCAAGAACCTTATACTTACCATGTCCCGAGCTAGGAATCAGCTGACCAGTTTTCTCTGCTAGATAGATCAAAATTGCTCCTGACTCCATAAGGCTCACACCCTCATCTTGATCAACTATCGCAGGAATCTTGTTATTTGGGCTTATTTTAAGAAAATTGGGTTCAAACTGTTCGTCTTTGACAATATTGACGCCAATAGCTTTATAAGGCAGAGACAGTTCTTCCAACATTATGGAGACCTTTCGCCCATTTGGGGTTGTCCAAGTATACAAATCAATCATACGTATCCTTTCTTAATCAGTCCGTTACACTTTTAGGTTGTATTCTGCCATGGTTTTTTATATTGCCATGGGGTGCTTTATGCTTTTACCAGAATACATATATAAAACTACCAGCCCAGAAGTAATGGTTCTTTACATTCAAGATGCGTACTGTATCTGAAAAAATCTTTTTAAATTTCATAAGGTCGACTAAATGATTTCAAGCGAAAAAAGAATCATGACTTTTGCGTCAACATCTAGGAGATATCTCACTGCTAACCGGAAAGGATATCGGCGAGAAATATAGCGTCGACTTCACAGGCGAAAACCACCAAATACCTCTTGCAGTTGTTCGGCCCAAGTCAACAAAAGAAGTGTCTTTGATATTGAAAGCATGCTCTGCTCTTAACCAAAGGGTTGTCATCCAAGGCGGTCTAACTGGCCTTGCAGGTGGGGCCACCCCTAAACCAGATGAGCTTGCTATTTCACTTGAGCGACTTTCCGGCATTGAAGAAGTTGATGTCGGTTCAATGACATTAACTGCTATGGCTGGCACTCCTTTACAAACCGCTCAAGAGGCCGCAGCAAATGCTGGTCTACTACTACCCTTAGACTATGGAGCTCGCGGTTCTTGTCATATAGGAGGTGCTATTGCAACCAATGCGGGTGGCAATCAAGTAATACGCTTTGGCATGACACGCAATCTAGTCCTAGGCCTAGAGGCTGTGCTTGCAGATGGAACTATTATTAGCTCAATGAATAAAATGCTAAAAAATAATTCTGGGTACGATCTTAAGCATCTTTTTATAGGCACTGAGGGAACACTAGGCGTCGTGACCCGAGCAGTACTTAAACTATTTCCAGCGCTTCCTAGTAGATGCACCTCACTTTGCGCTGTACAAACTTTTTCCCAATCCGTTGCATTACTTCGAGAGATGCAAATAAAACTTGGCGCCTCTATGAGTGCTTATGAAGTTATGTGGGCACCCTATTTTGAACGCGTTGTCGGTCATGTAGATAATTTACAATCTCCATTTGATAAAAAATTTCCTCTATATGTGCTTATAGAAACTGAAGGTTCTGATCAGAACTTAGATACGCGTTGTTTTGAAAATGCTCTCGAGTGCGCTCTAGACTCCAATATTATTCATGATGCGGTCATCGCACAATCAGAAAAGGATCGACAAGATTTTTGGGGGATCAGGGACGGAGTAGGCGAAATAACAAAGGCATTAATGCCCTATGCAAGCCTCGACGTTAGCATGGATATTGCCAATATGCCTAAGTTCTTAGAAGAATTTGATAACAAGCTAAAACAATCATTTTCAAATGCTATGAATTTAGTCTTTGGACATCTTGGCGACAATAACTTGCATTTATTTGTAACTACGCACTGCCAAGCAGATATTGATGCAATATATGATCTTGGCTATGACCTTACCGGGAAGTATGGGGGGGCTATCTCTGCCGAACACGGCGTTGGAACATTAAAGCGAAAGTACCTGCATCACTCGCGAACCCATGAAGAGATTGATTTGATGCGTCGACTGAAAAAAACACTAGACCCCAAAGAAATATTAAACACAGGTCGAGTAATCCCCGACTAAACGGTACGGGGTTGGTTTTCTAAAATCACCAATCCCGTAGCAGTATTGGAAGCGGGCACATGATAGTGCTGATAAATTTCAATTGCATTCTCATCAAGCGCTCCACGCATAACTAACCACATAACCATCTCAATTCCCTCAGCACCTGCTTCCCGAACATACTCTATGTGTGGCAACTCTACCAAGCGTTGCGGGTTTTGCGTGAGGTCAGCAAGAAATTGTTTATCAAACTTTGAGTTTATTAAACCAGCACGCTCGCCATGAAGCTGGTGAGACATTCCTCCCGTACCGAACACCACAACCTTCAGATCTTTATCATAAGTTTCTACAGACTTTCGTATCGCACGCCCAAGATCAAAGCAACGCTTGCCTGTAGGAGGCGGATACTGGACTACATTAACTGATAGGGGGATAACAGGGCATGGCCAGCTTTTTTGCTGACCACAAGCTATGGATAACGGCACTGTGAGGCCATGGTCAACTGTCATCTCATTAACGATGGTCATATCAAACTCATTCAATATAAGTGACTCCGCCAAATGCCATGCAAGCCCTGGATGGCCATTTACGACAGGTACAGGTCGTGGCCCCCATCCTTCGTCTGCAGGCACAAACTCTTCAGCTACACCGATTGCAAAAGTTGGGATAACCTCCAAGGAGAAGGCACTACCATGATCGTTATAGACCATAATGATCACATCGGGTTTAAGGTCTGCCAGCCATTTTCTTGCCGGGTCATAACCATCAAAAAGTGGTTTCCAATAGGGTTCTTTGGTTTTACCGAGATCCATCGCTACGCCAATAGCTGGAACATGAGAAGTCGCTAGCCCAGCCACAACCCTGGCCATTAGTCCACCTCCGATTTGCTACGATTACCTTCGACAGAACGACCTCCGGCCATCATCATTGCACGATATTCTTCTTCGGCCACCCCCGACATTGCTGCAGCAACGTATTGAAACGAATGTCCATCGGTGGCAGCAATTTTTGAAGTGTAATATATATTACCGCTAGCCTTTATCATCCCTAACCAATCTCTTTCTAGTACAGATCGTCGCTGCAACTCAGTGAGTGGCCAGTTATCCATATAACTAGCTTCATCAAACTGGAAGGCCTGCCTATTTTTAGGTTTAACTAATGACATACAGAACATGTTGAAGTGATAACCGTCATGACAACGATCTTTGTCAAACAAATAAGTTCCAGGAATATCTTCAAATTCACTCATACGAATCTCTTAGATTACCGTAATTAATTACCACACTTTTTTTCAAGGCGATCCAGAGTTTCCATGGCCGGCAAACACTGGGCAATACTCGCATTTGGTTCACGGTTTTCTTCTATAGCTGATAAAAACTCACGATCCTGAAGTTCAATACCATCCATAGACACATCCACTCCTGAAACATCTATGCGTTTTTCATTACCGTCAAAAAGATCATCATAACGAGCTATATAGGTTCCGTTATCGCAAATATATCGAAAAAATGTACCAAGAGGTCCATCGTTATTAAATGATAATGAAAGAGTACAAATGGCGCCAGATGCCACCTTCATTCCAATATTCATATCCATTGCTATACCAAGTTCTGGGTGTTTTGGTCCCTGAAGAGCAAATACCTCCGAAGCCACTTCTCCAGTCTGATATTGAAATAAATCAACCGTGTGACACGCATGGTGCCAGAGAAGATGATCAGTCCAGCTTCTTGGCTGACCTGCAGCATTCATATTTGTTCGGCGAAAAAAATATGTCTGTACATGCATTTGTTGGATTTTTAACTCGCCGGACTCAAACCTCTTATGAAGCCATTGATGGCTTGGATTAAATCGTCTGGTATGACCAGCCATCGCAATTAAACCCGTCTCCTGTTGGACACGCAAAAGCTTCTGAGAATCTGCAAGGTTCTCAGCCATCGGAATCTCAACCTCTACATGCTTACCTGCACGCATACATTGCTCAGCTTGGTAAGCATGCATTTGGGTCGGGGACGCTAAAATTACGGCCTGGACACCAGGCTGTTCCAAACTTTCGGAAAGATTAGTAGTCCAATGCGGAATACCAAATTTTTTAGCAACAGCTTCTGTAGTTTCAGGCGACCCACCAGCAAGAGATACAACCTCAACCCCGTCTATACGTGATAATCCTGCAAGGTGCTTTTGTCCAAACGCCCCCTGCCCTGCTACACAAACTTTCATTCTTCTAACTCCTCTATATTTATAGCTCGAAGTCTAAAAAACTCTTAATAGAAGATAATAGTCGAAAAGATCATTTCATAACTACGTTTAGTAGGATGCGCAAATTGTACCGTTCCCATATACTTCAATTACCTCTATGCGCCCGTAGTTCAGCTGGATAGAACGCCGGCCTACGAAGCCGGAAGTCGGGAGTTCGAATCTCTCCGGGCGCGCCATCTATTTCCTGGTTTGCAAATCAGGTGAAGTCACTTAGAACCAGGCTCTATCTCAAAAAAGACAAAGATGCTCGTAACCTTGAAGATACTCATCAATGAAAGCTTTATAGTGCCCTATAACCTGTTTAGTGATGTTTCCACCTCCGTCCGGATACCTTAGAACGTCACCACTAGGTAAACGTAGGCTTGATACGGGCATAATTTCACGAGTTGAACTAGTTAGAAAGCATTCCGTAGTTTGCAGTAGGAGATCCATAGTTATGTCCTTTGCAGACAACTGCAAATTATGTTTCACACATAATTTTTCTACAGCCGCTTTTGTAAGCCCCCTCAGATGTCCTGCTGTTTCTGCTGGTGTAACTAATACCTTCTCATCGTGCATCACAAAAAAAACATTACTAGTCGATGCTTCAGTAACCAGACCCGAATCGTTTAGCATCACACAATCATCAGCCCCCAGCATTCGTGCTTCAATGATCCCAAGAACATTATTTAAATAATTA
>CAXYEE010000017.1:0-65099 GCA_964276105.1 uncultured Gammaproteobacteria bacterium
CAGAGACGACAATATGCTGAGCGTAGCGCCATCAATGCACCTATGCAGGGTACTGCTGCAGATATTATTAAACTTGCCATGCTGCAAGTTGACAAGTGGCTCCAAAAAAAGGGCTTGGATGCCCGCCTTATCATGCAAGTTCATGATGAACTAATACTTGAGGTTCCGGAAGCAGATGCAGAAAACCATGCACAAGAAATAATCAACATCATGGAAAGTGCGGCAACGCTGGATGTGAGACTAAAAGTTGAATGTGGACTTGGTGATAACTGGGATGAAGCTCATTAGCGTAACAAGATAAAACTTATCCTGTAGCTCTAGCTGTAGATAGAAGACGAGCATTACGTTTTCTGTCCGTCTCCTTCAAGTACATCTTACGTAAACGAATACTCTTTGGTGTTATCTCTACCAATTCATCATCATCAATAAATTCGAGTGCTTGCTCTAACGAAAGGATTATGGGCGGAGTAAGCAATAAATTTTCATCTGTTCCTGCAGCGCGAATATTAGTTAATTGCTTTGCTTTTGTTGGATTGACTGTTAGATCACTCTGACGACTATGTATTCCTATAATCATGCCCTCATAAACATCAGTGCCATGCCCAATAAATAAAGACCCCCTTTCTTGCAAAGTGAAAAGAGAGTAAGCAAGAGCTTTTCCAGCTGCCATAGAGACAAGGACACCATTTGAGCGCCGACCAATATCTGCATCTATACACAGCTCATATTGTTCAAATGCATGATAGATTAACCCTGTGCCAGCAGTTGCAGTAAGGTATTCGGTACGAAAACCAATGAGCCCGCGAGCAGGAATACTATATTCCAATCTAACCCGACCTCTACTATCAGGAGTCATGGTCTCAAGTTTTCCTTTACGCTCAGCAATCCGAGACATAACGGCACCCTGATAATCCTCATCAAAATCAACAGTAAGCCTTTCCCAAGGCTCCATACGTTGGCCATCTATATTTTTATAAATAACAGCTGGACGTGAAACCGCAAGCTCATAACCTTCTCTTCGCATCGTTTCTATCAAGACACCAAGATGTAGTTCACCTCTTCCTGACACAATGAACTTCTCTGGATCGTCCGTCGCTTCAACTCGTAACGCAACGTTACGTTTCAGTTCCTGATCAAGTCGAGCACTGATTTGACGACTAGTAACAAACTTGCCTTCCGTTCCAGAAAAAGGTGATTTATTAACTTGAAACGTCATGCTGATGGTAGGTTCATCAATTTTTAAAGGAGGTAAAGGTTCCGGATTATTTAGATCACAAATAGTATCGGAAAGGAGAAGATCTGGTATGCCGCTAAAAACGATGATATCTCCAGCCTGCGCTGATTGGATTGATTCTCGTTGAAGTCCATGAAAACCATAAATTTCCATGATTTTTCCATTGCTCTTACTGCCATCTGCACGGACAACGCATACTTGTGAATTTGCTTCCATCCGACCACGCGTAATCCGTCCAATCCCAAGCGCCCCTACATAAGAATTGTAGTCAAGGCTAGATACTTGTACTTGAAGAGGGCCATCCGCTGCTACTAGCGGCGAGGGAACATGAGCAGTTATAGCGCTCAACAAAGGTGACATATCAGTGGCATTTATTGCTAAGTCATGCGTTGCATAACCATTTAAAGCTGAAGCATAAATAACGGGAAAATCAAGTTGTTTGTCACTCGCCCCTAAACGGTCAAAAAGGTCGAAAGTTTGATCAAGAACCCAATCAGCTCGGGCCCCATCACGATCAATTTTATTAATTACAACAAGTGGTATAAAACCACGTTCAAATGCCTTCTGTGTAACGAAACGTGTTTGCGGCATTGGCCCCTCAACGGCGTCTACTAGCAAGAGAACTCCATCAACCATGGATAAAACTCGCTCGACCTCACCACCAAAATCTGCATGACCTGGAGTATCAACAATATTTATGCGCCAATCATTCCATGTGATAGCGGTGTTTTTCGAAAGAATAGTGATTCCACGCTCACGCTCAAGGTCACCGGAATCCATAATACGGTCGGGTATAGCAGCTCGATCACCCAAAGTTCCAGATTGCTGTAAAAGACGATCTACTAAGGTGGTTTTACCATGATCAACATGCGCGATGATGGCTATATTTCGAAGGTGCTTCATATTGGACATAGTGATAAAGAAACTGCAGAAGGGCGCGCATTATAGAGCTAGCTCAAGTAATTTCCTCTAGTATGCTGAAACAACCACACAGAGCGGGATAAATGCATCTATTACTATACAGTGCTAAATCGATTTTGCGCAGCAAATAAACCTATCGCAGGGTCTTTCGTTCAACCTATGCTAGGTCTTCGTCATTAATTATTAACCACTTCTCCATAAGCGCCTGAGCTTCGCTAACACCTCTCTTCTTTGTTCCAGAAAAAAGAATCAACGGAACCGTAGAGGGTACAGATTTTTTGGCATTCATTAACTGTTCAAGGCTGGAGCCTTTACTAAGCTTGTCGGATTTGGTCAATAGAACAGCAACAGGCACTCGAGAACTTGCACCCCAATCAAGCATTATTTGATCTAAATTATTTGGTCCTCGACGAATGTCTATCGTCACAATCAACCCGGCCAGTGATGTCCGCTCCAAAAAATAAGACTTGAGTAGTAGACGCCAATGTTTTTGTACCGACTCGGGTACCTTTGCATACCCATATCCTGGCAGATCAACTATTCGACGTTCCCCACCTAAATCAAAAAAATTAATAAGCTGAGTACGGCCAGGCGTCTTACTTATCCTTGCAAGTTTCCGTCTTTGCAAAATTGCATTGATTGCTGTTGATTTGCCAGAGTTGGAACGCCCAGCGACAGCAATCTCCCGCCCGGAATCTGCTGGGAACTGATGCGGCTCATCAGCACTCTTTATGAACGTAGAGGTAAACGGATTATTCATGTGTGTTTATCTACTATACCAGCCGTGATAATGCTGGCTTCTATTTTATTAGTGTACAATTTACAGCCGCCTTGAAGGTGACAGACTCAAAGGCAAGGACACAGTAATTATGAGCTGTGGTGGTCTCCGTTTAAAGCCTGCGCTAAAAAGATACGGTGCTTAGAGGAATACCGAAATGACAACAAAACAATTAGTACATCAAATAATTACAGTTATATTAACGATGACCTTACTGCTAATAGGACAACCCATTTTTGCTCAGGGTGATGCTGCGAACACCTCGGATAGATTTCAACTCGGCACACACTATGACCGACTTTCACCAACTCAACCAACCAGCTCCAGTCCAGACCAGGTAGAGGTTGCAGAAGTTTTTTGGTATGGCTGCCCACACTGCTACACTTTTGACCCCTTCCTGGAGAATTGGAAGTCTGACCTACCGGATAATGTTAACTTCGTGAGGATTCCAGCTGTATGGAACCCTCTTATACAGCTGCATGCACGTGCTTATTATGCTGCCGAAGCTCTAGGTAAGGCCGAAGAAATGCATGCTTCATTTTTCAGAGAAATCCATGTAAATGGCAATTACCTCGACTCAGAAGCAGCACTACAAACTTTCTTTAGTCAATTCAATGTAAGTTCAGAAGAATTTACCAACACTTTTAATTCATTTGCGGTACATACCAAGCTTCAAAGAGCAGATGAACTTTCACGGCGTTACCGTATTGCAGCCGTACCAACGGTTATTGTTAATGGAAAATACACAACAAATGCCACGTCAGCCGGTAATTACGAAACCCTTATTGAGCTCATCCGAGAACTTGTAACCTCTGAATCTTCAGGAAATTGATTTATAGATATATCAATACCAGATTGATATGTGAAGTTTCCAGAAACTAAATGCACGCGATCGTAAAGCAATCTTAGATGATTGGTTTGATCCGTATAGAAACTTTGTAGAGATAAAAGGCAATCGCGAACGTCACAAGTAGGCCAACTATTCCCGGCAGCTCTACTGACAATGCAATCACATTGGGGTTACCCGTAACAACAATGGGAATTGCCATTAAGATGCCAATCAATGCCTCACCTGTTATCAGGCCGGATGCGAATAAAGTACCATTCTTTAAGGAAGAACCATCACTACCGTTGACTCTATGACTACGATTAGCAAAGTAGGCTAGTAAGCCCCCCATAAGTATTGCCATCGATAATTGCAGTGGCAAATAAATTCCTACAGCTACAGCTAGAACTGGCGCGCGCCAACTGCTGCCACGTGCCTTAAGCGCTTGATCTATAGCAATTATAACTAGGCCAATTACAGCGCCTATAAGAACCATACCCCAAGGCAACCCTGAGCCGAAGACACCTTCTGTCACCGATGCCATCAACGTAGCTTGGGGAGCAAGCAAGGAATTCGGCTGTTCTGGAGATGGCGCTCCAATGCCATAGGCCCTCAATAAAAGATTTAGAATCGGCGCCATAACTAACACGGCGGAAATAACTCCTACGGCCTGCATGCATTGCTGACGCCAGGGTGTTGCGCCCAAAAGGTATCCTGCTTTTAAATCCTGTAGATTATCCCCAGCGATCGCCGCTGCGCTGCACACTACCGCCCCGACCATAATGGCAGCGGCAGGACCTGCAACAGAATCGCCTCCCATCAGCCAAAAAAGCAGCAGCGAGGTGAAAAGTATTGTCGCAATTGTAATGCCAGAAATTGGATTGTTTGAGGATCCAACAAGACCAGCCATATAAGCTGCCACTGAAGAAAATAAAAACCCTGTAATTACCATGATGAATGTCATAGTAATTGCAACACCAAAACTATCTACAATAGATTGATATAAGAAAAAAATTGGAACTAAAAATATTACTATCGCCCATAAAACAAGACTCATAGGCATATCGTGTTGTCTATGATCATAGTGGAGCGCCTCGCCTATATGTGTGGATTTCAGGCCACTTTTAATTCCAGATAGCAATGTCCCACGCATAGAAATCAGAGCCCCGATACCGCCAACTAACATGGCTCCTACACCGAGATAACGTATTTTTGATGTCCAAATACTGAACGCCAAATCCGATGGGTTCGCTCCCTCAGAAAAACTAGTTATTAGGGCAGGATCATTGTCGAGAAAAAATGCGGAGTAAATTGGAATCGCCAAGTACCAAGAAATCGCTCCTCCTATAAAAACTAGAATAGCTATATTGAGACCCACTATAAAACCAACGCTAATAAGCGCAGGTGATAAATTTATTCCAACATAGGCGATAGCACTACTAGACCCCAAGTAGGTTGCCGTCTGAGTGGCTCCTGGCCAAAGCCGCAATCCTGTCTCAGCTAATTTGACTAAGGCACCTAAAACAGCTGCTATACCAAGATATCGTGCACCTTTTGCACCGCTTACCCCAATTTTAAGAACCTCTGCCGTTGCTGTACCTTCTGGGTATCTAAGCTGCTCCTCCACAATTAGTGAGCGGCGCAATGGAACTGTGAAAAGCACGCCTAATAATCCCCCAAGCCCAGCTATAACACTTACCCAGCCATACTCAAAAACATCCCAATATCCAAGAATGATAAGAGCCGGCAATGTGAAAATAACTCCCGCTGCAATAGATTCTCCTGCCGAAGCTGCAGTTTGGACTATATTGTTTTCAAGAATATTAGACTCTTTAAACAATTTTAGAATAGCCATGGATATCACGGCTGCAGGAATAGATGCAGAAACAGTCAGCCCAGCAAAAAGACCCAGGTAAGCATTAGCTCCTGCTAAACTCATTGATAAAACTATCCCTAAAAAAATCGCCTTCAGGGTAAGTTGGGGCATTAGTTTTTCTTCTGACATTGGAGCGCTTCTCTCTCGCCTTATCTTATAACCTGATAAGTTTCGTGGGCTATTTACTATCTCCAGCCAAGCGCTTTAAATAACCTGAGGCAAGCATCAAAATTAGTCCAGCACCCACGGTCATCATAACTAATTGCAAATATAAGCTAGGCATTTCATCCACGGCATCAGACCTAAATTCTCCCGCAAAAAGTCCTGCCAATATGCTGCCCAAAGACAAAGACAAAAACCAAACACCCATCATCTGTCCGACTAGTCGGCGTGGTGCAAGCTTTGTAATTGCGCTCATACCTACTGGGCTCAATGCAAGTTCTCCCATTGTCATCAACAAGTAAGTAAATATTAGCCAGGATGGCAATACCTGTTGCCCCTCAGCAACTAGCGATGCTGCCCCAATCATGACTATAAAACCGATGCCAAGAATTATTAGCCCTATCGCAAGTTTCAATGGCGAACTTGGGTCCATATGTCGTCTTGCAAGAGCTACCCAAAACATTGAATACAGGGGTCCCAACAGAATGATAAAGACTGGGTTTGCAGACTGAAACCAGCTAGCTGGTATAACGAAACTACCAAACTCTCTGATCGTATAACGTTCAGCGAATAGGTTTAGAGAAGAACCCGCTTGCTCCGATCCAACCCAAAAAACGGTAGCGGCACTGATTAAGACAAAAATTAGTGCCATTTTTCGGCGCTCGCTGTCAGTTAGCCCACTGAAACCGAAGATGTACAAAAAATAAGCCGCGGCAACAGTAACAATTACATAGGTGGCTCCTTGAGCTAATAGAATTGCGTCATATCTGATCCAACCCATAACCCCTGCAATAAAGAGGCACGCAACCGAAGCGATACAAGCAGTGATGGTTGTCCATGCATAACGTCTAAAGCGATCAGTCTGGTTAACTGCCGGATCAGGCTCTCTGCCAGCGCTCCCTAGGTGGTGGCGTGTCAGATGAAATTGAATCAAGCCAAATAACATACCAAAGCCTGCCGCAGCAAACCCATAATGCCAGTTTTGAAGCGCCAACCAACCGCAGACTAGTGGCCCTAGCGCAGCACCAAGATTGATGCCCATATAAAAAATAGTAAATCCACTGTCGCGGCGCGGATCATCTTGTTCATAAAGGTCTCCAACTATCGCTGTGATATTAGGCTTTAGAAGGCCAGTACCAAAAACTATGACTATTAGTCCCAGAAAAAAAATCACATCACTGGGAATAGCCAAAATAAAATGCCCAACCATAATGATGATGCCACCGACCCATACGGCACGCTGTGCGCCCATCAATCGATCTGCAATCCATCCGCCTGGAAGTGATCCGAGAAAAACTGCCGCTGTATATAGGCCATAGATAGCAGTTGCATTTTGATCAGAGAATGCAAGCCCACCATCCTCTATCGCCGCTATCATAAAAAGAACTAGCAACGCTCGCATACCGTAGTAGCTAAAACGTTCCCACATCTCAGTCATAAATAGAGTCGCAAGGCCTCTAGGGTGACCGAATAGATCTTTTTGTCCTATGTGAGATGCGGCGTGGTTACTCATAACTATTAAAAAATCATACGTCTGTTGAATCCGATTGATCAGCACTAGCAGAAGCATCATCCTGCTTTCCTAGTACTTTTGCCAGAATAAGACCAGCTTCATAGAGAATGTAAACTGGAACTGCCAGAAGCGTCTGGGAAATAGCATCTGGGGGCGTAAGCAGCATACCCATAACGAATGCGCCCAAAAACACATACGCTCGGGCTTTTCCAAGCACCTCTAATGAAACAAGACCACTCCAAACAAGCATTACTGTAGCAATCGGTACTTCGAACGCCAGGCCAAATGCAAAAAATATAGTCAGAATAAAGTCCAGATAGGAGCTTATATCCGTCATCATCGTAACGCCCTCAGGCGAAACAGCAGCAAAAAAACCAAACATCAATGGGAAAACAACAAAATATGCGAACGCGACGCCAGAATAAAAAAGAACAATGCTTGAAATAAGCAGGGGAGAGGCAAACCTTTTTTCTTTCCTATAAAGCCCAGGAGCTATAAAGCCCCAAACCTGATAGAGGATTACTGGCATTGATAGAAATACCGCTACAAAGAGTGAAGTCTTAAATGGAGTAATAAAAGGTGATGCAACTTGCGTAGCAATCATAGTAGCGTTTTCAGGGAGGCGCTCCATCAATGGAGTTGCTACTATCGTAAAAGTTCTCTCAGCAAATGGAATCAAGCATACAAAAATTAAAAGTATAGATAGCGCCGAACGAATCAAACGCGATCTAAGTTCCACCAGATGGGAAACCAAGCTACCTTCAGCAAGCTGTTCCTCACTCTCCGTACTCATGGATTTTTTATCTGCTCTTCCTGGACAATTTCATCGGTTGCGTTTGCTTTAGTATTGTCTGGCGTTGACATTATTTTATTTTCCTCAAGATCTTGTCCGCTTTCCTCCACTTTCTGACTGTTCGTACCATCTATTTCTGAAGAACCTTCTAAGGTCTCGTTTACATCTCTGTGAGCACTCCTAGACCCCTCAGAAGCCGAGGGCGCAACGCCACTGGGCTGAGGTTGGCTCCCCGGAGGTTTTGGCGGATTAGTTGGTGTCCGCTTCTTAAACTCTTCCATTTCCAGCTCTCTCTGAAGCTGACGTCTAAGTTCGCTAGCAGTTCTACGCGCACGACCCACCCACCTACCAATCTGCGCTGCCACACGCGGCATACGCTCCGGGCCTAGTATCATTAACCCGACTCCAAAAATTAGAATTACTTCCCAGAATCCAACGTCAAACATTAGGTCTCGCTGCTCTTGGTCGTATCTTTCTGCTCAACAAATTCCGCATCGGCCTCCCCCGCCTCAAGTTGCGGACTCTCATCTTTTGTGTCATCAGTTGTTGCAGTACCCTCGTCATCGTTATCCATGGCCTTTCGGAAGCTCTTAAGCCCCGCACCCAAATCACCACCCACTGACTTCAGTCGCTTAGTACCAAAAATCAGCAAAACAATAAGCAAAACGATAAGCAGCTGCCAGAGACTTATCCCACCAAATCCCATCTCAGCTCTCCAGTAAAAACTTAGGTCGTCAATAATACGCGAAAGCGAGCTTTCAGCTTAGACTAAATCACTATCAGGCATTACTCGAAGCCAAAAAGTTACTGGACCCTCGTTACAAAGACCTACTTGCATAGTCTTTCCAAAACAGCCTGAAAAGACCGGCACTGTAGATTTTTTCCCATAACTGACTAGATGATCGAAAAGGGCACTACTTAAATCTGGTGAAGCTGCCCGTGAGAATCCGGGCCTCGTTCCCTTACTTGTGTCCGCTACCAAAGTAAATTGCGGCACAAGAATCATGCTTCCCCCAACCTCCTGGACATTCAGGTTCATACGCTCTTCTTTATCTGGAAATACTCGGTATGTTAAAAGTCTGTCCAAAAGACGGTTGGCTTGCTCAACCCCGTCATCCCTCTCAATCCCAATCATGACTAGAAGGCCCAAATCAATTTGCGCAACAGTCCCACCTTCCACCACCACATTAGCCTGGCTAACACGCTGTAATAACCCAATCACCTATTATTCTCTCTATTGATTATTTATTTCAAAGAGATTGATTTAACACCATATAAACAGACAAAAAATCAGGATAGAAAAATAAAATACTTATTTAATAATTTATTCCACTTTTAGCGTAATTTTATAGTTTTATTGGTAGTAATATTCCACTTTTATAATAATTTACTAATAGTGGTAAATATTTCTAATATTGTTTGGTAAGTCTATTAAATATACCCGGCTTAGATATCGCTACCAAAAGGATTGCTGTTCACTAAAAAACGGTCGTTAACCATGTTCTGTTAATATGCCCTTCCGGAATTCAGCTTGTCAGTATGATGAGCTAAAATCGGTTAACTAAACGCTCAAACCTATAGGACAATAATTTTTGCCTGTTTGAAGCGTTCATAGGACGAATTCAGTATACAAGCTTAAGATTAAAATCTATGAGGTATAAATTTAAATGAGAGGTTATTTTTCCACTTTTGTTTTTGTAACGTTACTGATATTCAATGGAAGCGCTTTTAGCCAAGAGTGCTCTCAAACCATTGAGGGTAATGATTTAGTTCAGTATAGCCTTACTGAGATTGTTGTGAGCTCAGCTTGTGAGCAGTTCACGGTAACCTTACAGCATGTAGGTCAGTTACCTGTCAATGTCATGGGACATAACTGGGTATTAACATCTACTGAAGATTACATGCCTGTAGCAGCGAATGCGCAAGCCATGGGGCCGCCAAGTTATTTGCCAGAAAGTGACCCGAGAATTATTGGTGCAACTGATATGATTGGCGGGGGGGAAGAAACTTCAGTCAGTTTTGATATATCGGTTCTTGAGCAGGGTGGCGATTATACATATTTCTGCTCTTTTCCTGGACATAATGTCCTCATGAACGGCAAGCTTATTATCGAGTAATAATGCATGTTCAATTCGTAAATAGTCGCCTCAAGGATTCATAAGTATGGTTGTAGCAATTGCGATAATCTTATTGGTTGTGGGCAGCATTCTCTTCCACTTCTTAAGCCCTTGGTATTTCACTCCAATCGCCTCCAATTGGGAGCTAATTGACTTCACTGTAAGCATTACATTCGTTGTCACTGGTATCGTGTTTGTTGCTACTAATCTTTTCATGGCTTACTGCATAATCCGATACAGACACAGGAAAGGACATAGAGCAGACTACAATCCTGAGGACACTAAATTAGAAGGTTGGCTCACCATAATCACAACATTGGGCGTTGCAGCAATGTTGGCTCCTGGACTTGCTGTATGGGGCGACTTTGTCACGGTTCCAGATGACGCAGCGGAATTCGAAGCGGTTGGCCAACAGTGGCACTGGACGTACCGTTTCCCCGGTGAAGATCAACAATTTGGTAATGTAGATATACGTCACATTACCGAAGAGAACGCTTTTGGAATGGACCCAGAGGATCCCGCAGGTCAGGATGATATTCTTGTGGAGAGCCCCATTGTCCACCTTCCAGTTGATCAACCAACACGAGCATGGCTTCGTTCTAAAGATGTTCTCCATGATTTTGCGGTGCCGCAGTTTCGCGTAAAAATGGACCTGGTGCCTGGGCATGTTTCTTATACGTGGTTCACACCTACTGTTGTCGGGGAATACGAAGTTCTTTGTGAAGAACTTTGCGGAATGGCTCATTTCGCCATGAGGGGTAGGGTAGTAGTTGATGAGCCAGATGATTTCGATTCTTGGTTAGAAGAGCAGCCAACCTATGCGGAACTCCTGGCTCAAGGGCCTGGCGATCTAACACTTGGTCAGGCAAGTTACGGTCTGTGTGCTGCTTGCCATGGCCCAAAAGGTGGGGGCATGCAGGCCCTTAATGCTCCTCGGATTGCAGGTCTTAACAAGCGTTACTTGGAACGACAGCTGAGCTACTACCGTGATGGCGTACGTGGCACACATGAACTAGACACTGCCGGTGCAATGATGCGTCCTATTTTAGCTGCACTGCCAAACGAAACCGCGATACGCAATGTTTCAGCATATATAGAAACTCTGGTTCCTGAGACTCCTCCAGCTAATGTGTTAGGAGATACAGAACGAGGCGCAGAACTTTATGCAAATTGCGTATCCTGCCATGGAAAGGAAGGCCAAGGCATTTGGACTATGAATGCGCCTGCACTGGCAGGACAACATGACTGGTATATAGCCGCTCAACTAAGAAACTTCAGAGAAGGAATTCGTGGATCACACCGTATGGATCTTTATGGCGATCAGATGATGATGCTAGCAGATGCTATACCAGAAGAAAAAGATGTTAACGATATCCTCGCATATCTGAATACCTTATAGACAATTCGACTTTAATTTAATAATGAATAAAAAAATTAACGCTCATCATCTAAATTTAGATTTTAAGTCTGAAAGGAATCACTGATGGCTTATGTTGCATTCGCAGATAGCGACTCACACTCCCATGATCCAGATACATTTATTACAAAGTATATTTGGAGTCAGGACCATAAGGTAATTGCAATACAGTATGCAATTACTGCTATAAGCGTTGGCATAGTTGCTCTTGTGCTATCGCTTTTGTTTCGATTACAACTAGGTTTCCCAGATAGCTTTTCGCTTGTCCAACCTAATGAGTATTACCAGTATGTGACCATGCATGGGATGATCATGGTTGTTTATCTCCTGACAGCTCTGTTTCTAGGGGGTTTTGGAAACTATCTAATCCCATTAATGTGCGGTGCCCGAGACATGGTGTTCCCGTACCTAAACATGCTCAGCTTCTGGTTTTACCTGTTGAGCGTTATTGTGCTTATGTCTAGCTTCTTTGTCCCTGGTGGGCCTACGGGTGCAGGTTGGACCCTTTACCCCCCTCAGTCCATTAGTCCTGGAACGCCAGGTGTTGACGGTGGCATTGTATTAATGATCCTATCACTAGCGATCTTCATCGTTGCCTTCACGATGGGCGGACTAAACTATGTCACAACCGTACTTCAGGCACGAGCACGCGGTATGACATTAATGCGAATGCCTTTAGCAATCTGGGGAATTTTTGTAGCTACAATTCTAGGGCTATTAGCCTTTCCTGCTCTGCTTGTAGCAGCCATAATGATGTTGCTAGACCGAGTGATAGGGACTAGCTTTTTTATGCCGGAGATGCTTTCTATGGGCGACGCTACAGAGTATGGCGGTGGCAGCCCAATTCTTTTTCAGCATCTATTCTGGTTCTTTGGTCACCCCGAAGTATATATCGTAGCCCTGCCAGCTTTCGGCATGGTATCTGATGTACTTAGTGTGCACGCTCGAAAAAATATTTTTGGGTACCGAATGATGGTCTGGGCTATTGTCGCTATTGGCGCGCTCAGTTTTGTCGTCTGGGCACATCATATGTATGTAAGTGGAATGAACCCTTACTTTGGTTTTTTCTTTGCCACAACGACACTGATTATTGCTGTGCCAACAGCATTAAAAGTGTACAACTGGATCCTAACCCTATGGCGAGGGGATATTCATCTTACGGTACCGATGCTCTTTGCTATTGGTTTTATATTCACCTTTATCCATGGTGGACTAACAGGTTTATTCTTGGGTAATGTAACTGTTGATTTGCCTTTATCAGATACGTATTTTGTGATCGGACACTTCCATATGGTGATGGGAGTATCACCAGTCTTGGTTCTCTTCGCAGCAATTTATCATTGGTTCCCAAAAATCACTGGGCGTATGTTTCACACGGGGCTTGGGAAGCTCCATTTCTGGCTAACGCTGCTAGGCACTTATTCAATCTATCTCCCTATGCATTACCTCGGCATTCTAGGTCTTCCGAGACGATATTATGCCTATGGAGACACAGATTTCATTCCAGAGTCTGCTCATTTAATGAATGCTGGAATCACTGTTGCTGCATTGCTAGTTGCTGCCGCTCAGTGTCTTTTCTTCATTAATGTCATATGGAGTCTTATAAAAGGTAAAGAAGCTGGTCCAAATCCTTGGCGTGCGGCTTCATTAGAATGGCAAACCCCCGATACGCCACCAAAACACGGAAACTGGGGTACACAATTGCCCGAGGTTCATCGCTGGCCTTACGATTATAGTGTGCCTGGCGCATCTCAAGATTTTATTCCACAAACCGTACCAGCTAATTCTGGAGATGCGCCACATAACGAACAGGAAGTGGAAAGCTAAGTGAATATCTCTCTGCTTTTTGTTGCACTCGGTGTAGCACTCCTGATCTGGTGCTTATTAATCAGTCAGCTGCAAACAAAACCTTGGGTCAGTAAAGGCTTGATACAGGAACAAGGTGCTGTGGCTTTGCCTGCATCTAGGGTTGGACTTTGGGTTTTTCTAGCCGTCATCACAAGCTTATTTGGACTATTCGCAGTGGTCTATAATATGCGTGCTGAATTTCCAGATTGGCGTCCACTACCCGACCCTAGCTTGCTCTGGTTCAACACTGCACTATTAATTCTAGGGAGTATCACACTTCAACGAGCACGAAGTGTCTCAGAAAAGCCTAATCTGGAAGGCTTAAAATGGAGTCTTACTACGGGTGGTCTATTAACGATCGGGTTTCTTTTTGGCCAACTCATAGCGTGGCGGCAGCTTACTAGTTCAGGTTATTTTTTTACTACTAACCCTGCAGACGCTTTTTTCTACCTGCTTACCGGTATACATGGCCTTCATTTGCTAGGTGGTCTCTGGTTTTGGGCTCGCGCTAATCTTAAGGTCTGGAGAAATGTGGCAATGTATAGTGCTGAAGAAGTTGCGCATATACGCTTGAGCGTACAGTTATGTTCAGTCTACTGGCACTATCTACTTTTGATCTGGCTGATTTTATTCAGCCTTTTGCTATCAACATAAGGGATTGAATTTGTATGGGATCAAACGTGACTGAATCTCAGAATGCAACCCTACCAGAAGGGCTCCAAGGACTTACACACGACTGGTCATCCGATAAACAGGCGTTCTATGTTCCGTGGGGAAAAGCCATGATGTGGTTCTTCCTGCTAAGTGATACTTTTATTTTTGGCTGCTTCTTAACGTCATATATGAACGTGCGAATGTCCACGCGTGTACCTTGGCCTAACTCAAGTGAGGTTTTCGCTCTTAGCTTTGGTGGCGAGCCAATCCCATTAATACTGATTGCCATAATGACGTTTGTTCTTATTACAAGTAGCGGCACCATGGCCCTTGCTGTGAATTATGGTTACCGACAAGACCGCGCCAAAACTGCTGCATTAATGTTCGTAACAGCAGCCTTTGGCGCAATATTTGTAGGCATGCAAGCATTCGAATGGACAAAGCTAATTGTGGATGAAGGTATTCGCCCTTGGGGAAATCCAATGGGTGCGCCACAGTTTGGTGCAAGCTTTTTCATGATTACGGGATTCCATGGGCTACACGTATCAATTGGCGTGATTTATCTAGCTGTCGTCGCACTAAAAGTTCTCAAAGGAGATTACGAAGCATCAGGCAATTATGAAATTGTTGAGATTACTGGTCTTTATTGGCACTTTGTTGACCTCGTTTGGGTTTTCATCTTCGCATTCTTTTATCTTTGGTAGGAAATAGCATGGCAACCGAAGGACACCAAGAGCACCCATTAAGCATTTACCTGTGGATTTGGGTATTGCTATTTGTGCTTAGTACGCTTTCATATCTTGTTGATATTGTTGGGTTCGAAGGCTACCTAAGATGGTCATTAATTATTGTATTTATGTTGGCTAAGGCGGGACTGATCATTGCGATTTTTATGCATATGATTTGGGAACGTCTAGCGTTAATCTACGCCATACTTGCCCCCCCTCTCTTACTTTCTTTTTTTATTGGTTTCATGGCAATAGAAGGTGACTACACACTCCTGACTCGATTAGATTTTTTTGGTGAAACAGATTTTGTCGCACAGCATCATTCCGAAGAAGTGCACTAGGAAATTACCATGCCTTGGACAATAATTACCCTCATTATTTTTCTTGCTCTCTGGGCTTTAGCCTGGAAAAGCCAACCAAAGCTTGCTCTTGGTATCTTTATCGGTTTATGCCTAGGGAGCCTATCCGCCTCTTTTATTGGTCCCTACGAATCTTTAGCCGACGTTCCTATCTGGCTGCCTCCACTGCCTTTCATCACAATAACCGTAGTGCTTTTAATATACGGCTTGCTCGCTTGGCGGGTTTCAACCAACGACAACGAATCGAACTAACGCCCGTAAATAAGTGTCGGTAGCCATGTGGCTAGCTCGGGAACAAATGCCAGAACAGTTAGCGCTAATAGTTGTATCGCAATAAATGGCATAACACCTCGATATATATCTGTCGTCTCTACAGAATCTGGTGCAACCCCTCGTAGATAAAATAATGCGAACCCAAATGGGGGGGTTAAAAATGATGTTTGTAAGTTAATCGCAATCATCACGCCAAGCCAAATGGGATCAATACCCATAGTTAACAATATAGGTCCAACAATAGGTACTACAACAAAAGTTATCTCGATGAAATCAAGTATGAATCCAAGAAAAAACATCAGGAGCATAACTGTCAACATAGCACCAAAAACGCCCCCAGGGAGGCCAAGTAAAAGCTCATGGACTAAGCTATCACCACCATAACCACGAAAAACCAAAGAAAAAATAGATGCTCCAATTAATATCAAAAAAACCATGCTGCTAACACGAACTGTACTTTCCATTACCTCTTTAAATCTTTGGAAGGAAAACTGTTTTTTAACTAATGCCAACAGAAGAGCACCAATAGCGCCCACGCCAGCTGCCTCCGTGGGTGTAGCTAAACCAGCGATGATTGATCCCAGTACTGCGAGAATAAGCATTAGTGGTGGTGCTAATGCAAACACTATCTGTGTGAGGCTAATAGCCTGAGAATTTGAGTGAGCCGGCATAGTACTAGGTTTCAATAACGCAAGAAAAAGCAGATATGCGATATACAGACTAACGAGCATGAACCCCGGTATTAGTGCGCCTAAGAATAAATCTCCCACGGAAATAGTATCCGGCGAAAAAATCCCTTGATCTAACTGAGACTGGCTATAAGCAGAAGAAAGCACATCCCCAAGCAAAACGAGAACGATAGATGGAGGAATAATCTGTCCAAGAGTCCCTGAAGCACAGATAGTTCCTGTTGCAACGGCTGGGTCATATCCACGACGCAGCATTGTTGGAAGGGATAGCAATCCCATTGTGACCACTGTTGCACCTACAATACCCGTGCTAGCTGCAAGCAACATACCAACGATGGTGACCGATATCCCCAACCCTCCAGGCAACCTTCCAAACAACAAACTAAGGCTGCTCAGAAGACTCTCAGCAATCCGAGCACGCTCAAGCGTGATCCCCATAAAAACAAACAGTGGCACCGCCATTAATGTCTCATTACCCATAATGCCAAATATGCGATTAGGCATGGTCCCGAGGAAAGCGGAGTCAAAAGAACCCAGTAAAACACCAACCCAAGCAAAAATTAATGCGATACCCCCCAGAGAAAACGCTACTGGATATCCTGCTAGCAACACAACAACTGCAACAGCAAACATCAAGAGTGCAATCCACTCCATTAGACTAATTCGCTCTTTGAGGTACGCGGACCTACACGCACCATTCTTTTCTCGGTTAGTACTAAAACAGAAGAAATTAGGTTTGCAATACCCTGTAAGGTGAGTAATACAGCAGTGAGCGGGATGATGCTCTTAAGTATTGGGACGAACGGATATGGTAGTCCCCCAGCTTCTCGTGAAGACTCTCTTATAACCCAAGAAATTGACACATAGTCCCAACTTGATATCACAAGAAAGGTTGTTACTGGCAATAGAAAAAGTATCGTGCCTGCTAGATTAACAACGGCCTTATGGCGGATCGAGAGGCCGCGGTAAAAAATATCGACTCGGACATGTTCATCATTTTTGAGTGTGTAGGCAGCGCCAAGCATGAATACCATTGCATGCATCCAAATTATGCTTTCCTGCATAGCAATCCAACCAAGATCAAACGCATAACGAAGAACCACGATAATAAAGGTTCCAGCAACCATAAAAATCGTGAGCCACGCCACAGTTGAACCCATGAATTCCACAAACCACTCTAGGGCTTTTCTGATTTTATGCATTGCCTTCCTTAACTACGCCTTGCTAGTCGTACTAAAAGCTAGCTAGCTTTTTGCAATCGCTTCAGAAAAACCGTCATTTCACGCGCAGCCTGTATATCACCATGCTGGGTAGCCGCCCTGATTCCTTTGCGATAGCTGTCAATAGCCTCTTCCGCAAGACCTGCTTCTAACTGTACTTTTCCAAGCAACTTCCAAGCAGCTGAAAATTCGGGATCCTGGACTACTGCGCTGCTGAGGTGCTCAATTGCCAGAGGCATCTCTTCCAACTTCGCATACTCAGACCCAAGGGCAAAACGTAAACTTGGGTTATCAGTTCCTCCAACTAGTATAGCCTCAAAGCGTTCTACAGCAGTCATGATCATGGTCTCCAGAATGTGGGGGTAATCAACACAAGTAATGTAAAAATCTCCAATCGACCTAGGAGCATTCCACAAACTGCTGACCATTTGCCAACACTGCCAACATCAGAAAAACCTATAGACACCTGCCCTAACCCTGGGCCTAAGTTATTAAGGGTAGCTGCTACTGCAGCAAACGACGAAACCGGGTCAAGACCACTTGCCAACTGAACGATTAAAAGCACGCCAAAAACAACTACATAAACCGCAAAAAAACCCCAAACAGCATTAATCACTCGATGATTAACGCTCTTTGAGCCTAGTTTTACAGGAATCTCGGCGCTTGGGTGGACTAGTCTTTGTACTTCAGTCAAACCCTGTTTATACAGGAGCAACCAACGTATTACTTTCATTCCTCCAGCTGTCGACCCAGCACAACCCCCGATAAAGCTAGAAAGTATTAATATTATGGGAAGAGCCCCTGGCCACACAGAAAAATCGGCTGTAGTAAACCCGGTTGTTGTACCAATTGAAACAACCTGAAAAAGCCCCTTTGTAAAGGTCTCTGACAACGTTGAGTAGTATCCACTCAGGTAAAGATAAAGAAGAACAGAGAAACTAACGAAACCAAGAACTTTTACATAAGCGCGAAACTCTGGATCCAGAAAATAACTACCTATGGATCGATGCCGCCATGCAAGAAAATGAAGAGAAAAATTTACGCCTGCTATAAACATGAATATAACGGCAATCATATCGATTAGCGTACTATTGAAATGTCCGATACTGGCGTCGTAAGTAGAGAAACCTCCAATTGCTACTGTGCTGAAAGCATGGCAAATAGCATCGAACAAACTCATTCCTGCCGCCCAGTAAGAAGCTCCGCATAAGATGGTGATACCAAGATAGACATACCATAGTGCCTTAGCTGTTTCCGTAATACGCGGTGTTAACCGAGTATCCTTAACAGGCCCTGGTGTCTCTGCACGATATAACTGCATGCCCCCTACACCCAATATGGGCAAGACTGCTACCGCAAGAACAATTATTCCTAACCCGCCAAACCATTGAAGTTGCTGACGGTAAAACAAAATTGATTTGGGTAGCGTTTGTAAATCAGATAGTACTGTAGCGCCGGTTGTTGTTAGGCCAGATACAGACTCAAAAACCGCGTTAGTAAATGTCATCTGAGGATAGTCAACTAGCAAAAATGGCGCTGCACCAAACAGGCCTAGGACGATCCAAAAAAGTGCTACCACTAAAAACCCATCACGCAAACGCAGCTCACGTTTTTCATGGCGAACAGGCCACCAAATAACCAGGCCTGATCCAAGAATAATCAAGAAAGATCCAATAAAAGCTGGCCAAGAATTATCGGAAAAAATAAGTGAGACCAAAGCTGGCACTAACATAGCGCTGCTGAACATAGTCAACAGCAATCCTAGGACTCGCTGAACAGCTGATCTAGTCATTTTTAGAAAGAGCTATACTCATGTTCATAAGAGGTTCACACCACCTCAAACAAACGCTCTACCTCATCAATTTGCCGACGATCTAATATAAATAGAATCACATGGTCATCTGACTCTATCACCGTATCATGATGGGCCATCATCACATCGTCACCACGAACGATAGCACTTATAGTTGCTCCAAGAGGAAGTCTAATATTTTCTATAGCCTTTCCAATAACTCGAGACTCACTAGCATTTCCATGAGCGATAGCCTCAATTGCCTCAGCGGCACGTTGCCTCAGCGAGTGAACTTTAACCACATCTCCTCGTCGCACATGAGCAAGTAGCGTACCTAAAGTAATTTGTGGTGGAGAAATCGCAACATCTATAGTGCCGGCGGCGACTAACTCCGTATAGGCTGGCTTATTGATAAGAGCCATGACCTTGTGAGCTCCAAGTCTTTTTGCAAGCATTGCTGAAAGGATATTTGCTTCATCTGCATTTGTTACAGATACAAAAACATCTGCACTGTCTATATTCTCCTCTAATAAAAAAGTCTCATCAGTTGCATCGCCCTTAAGCACCATAGTTTTATTTATTTTTTCTGACTCTGAAACAGCTTTAGCACGCTCCGAATGACGCTCGATTAGCTTTACATTATTTGTATCTTCTAGAGCGTGTGCAAGTCGAACACCGATATTTCCGCCACCTGCAATCACCACACTTCTAACAGGCTCATCAAGCTTGCGCATCTCACTAAGCACAGCCCGAATATCTTTCCGAGCTGCAATAAAAAAGACCTCGTCACCTTCTTCAACAACAGTATCACCTTCCGGGATGATACCTTCACCACCCCTATAGATAGCGACAACACGGCATTCTACGTTTGGGATATGCTGAGATAATTCTTTGAGTGGATGACCGATTAGCGCTCCACCTTCATGTGCACGAACAGCTACAAGCCTAACTTTTCCTTCCGCAAACTCAAGAACCTGTAGTGCGCCAGGAAAATGAATCAGCTCTTCAATATGCTCAGTGACTAATTCCTCTGGACTTATAATGAAATCAACTGAAAAAACCCCATTTTTAAAAAGTTCTTGATGATTTGTGTACTCGGGTGCACGAATCCGTGCTATGCGCCTAGGGGTACCAAAAAGGGTATGAGCAACTTGGCAGGCAGTCATATTAATCTCATCGCTATTTGTAAGCGCGATGATCATATCGGCATCCTTAGCACCAGCTCGTTCTAAAACCTCAGGGTGAGATGCATTACCTACTACTGTTCGAGCATCTAACCGTTCCTGAAGTTTTTTCAGGACCAATTCATCTTGATCAACGATAGTGACCTGATGAGCCTCCTCACCCGCTAAACTTTCGGCGGCAGTTTCACCAACCTGCCCAGCACCCAGAATTAAAATATTCATGATGGGATATAGTCTTAAATCGAGGCGTAGTTTACATCAGTTCGAGATTTGCATATGCAATAACTAACCATTTCGTCCCTGCTTGCTCAAAATTCACCTGAACACGAACATTGGAACCACTACCTTCACAGTTAAGAACAATTCCATCTCCAAATTTTTTATGCCTAACTCGTTGCCCAAGATGTACGCCAGGCGGCTCTTCAATAAATTTTTTCTGTCTGTATGCTGGCTTAGATGCAGTCTGCCTGAACACTGGCCTAGATACTGAAAGTGTGGGCCTCACTTCTTCTAAAAGTTCTTGTGGAATTTCTTTAATAAATCGTGAGGGAATGCCAAAGTTATCCGTGCCGTATAAGCGTCTCTGTTCAGCATAGGTCATCACAATTTTTTCTCTGGCTCTGGTCAAACCTACATAACATAAACGACGCTCCTCCTCTAATCCGCCTGCATCATTTATAGACCGTTGATGAGGAAACAACCCCTCCTCTAGACCAGATAGAAAAACCAATGGAAATTCCAATCCTTTTGCTGAGTGTAAAGTCATCAGTTGAACGCTATCCTCGAAAGCTTCGGCCTGAACATCCCCTGATTCTAATACCGCATAGGAAAGAAATTCTACGAGTGGCGGCAAGTCGGAATTATCATCACTGATCAGTCCATGAGCCGCACTAACCAGTTCCTTTAGATTCTCTACCTTAGTCTCACCACGCACATGCCCATCCCGACCATGGTGGCTTATTAGGCCACTTTCCTCAGTAACGCGGCTAACCTGCTCATGCAGAACCAAATCACGAGTATCCTTATCTAATCTTTCCACTAACCCAAGAAACACGGAGAGCGCTAGACTGGAGCGCTTAGGAATCTGTCCAGCTTTAATGAGTGCAGCAGCTGCATACCAAAGACTTAGGCCTGCACGCGCTGCTTCGCCACGCACAGCCTCCATAGTGCGTGCTCCAATTCCACGCGGTGGCATATTAACCGCGCGCTCGAATGAAGGATCATCATTTCTATTAGCGATAAGCCGCATATATGCTAATGCATCCTTGATCTCAGCACGCTCAAAAAACCTTAATCCACCATATACTCGATAAGGTATTCCAGCGGCAAGAAGTGATTCCTCAAAAACTCTTGACTGAGCATTCGATCTATAAAGTATCGCAACATCACTTCTTGAGTTTCCTTGCCCGATGTAATCGGTGATGCGGTTAATTACAAACTCAGCCTCATCTCTCTCGTTAAAGGCAGAGTAGAGGGTTAATGGCTCTCCAGCTTCTCCTTCCGTCCATAATTTTTTGCCTAAACGAGAGCTATTGTTAGTAATAACTGAATTAGCCGCATGCAAAATATTTGCCGTAGATCGGTAATTCTGTTCTAACCTTATTACCTTAGCTCCCTGAAAATCTTTCTCAAAAAAATGTAAGTTCTCAACTCGCGCCCCTCTCCATCGGTAAATTGATTGATCATCATCACCAACGAAAAAAGGTGTTGCTTGTGTTCCTGCCAAGAGCTTTAACCACTGGTACTGAATTGTGTTGGTATCTTGAAACTCATCTACAAGTAAATGTTGGAACCGGGATTGATATTTATTGAGTATGTCAGCCCTTTCCTTTAGCAACTCCAAAACACGTAAAAGCAGTTCACCAAAATCTACAACAGATGATTCAGCACATGCTTTTTCATAGCGCGCATAGATCTCTATCATCTGCTTGCGAGCAGAATTCCCTTCATCATCAATGCTGCCTGGCCGCAGACCCGCATCCTTTTGTGCGTTTATGAACCACTGTACTTCTCGAGGACTATAGTTATCTTCATCAATACCTAGCCTTTTAAAAAGTCGTCGAATCATGCGTAGCTGATCCTCCGAATCCATAATCTGAAACGCTTCTGTTAATCCGCTTTCCTGCCAATGCATTCTTAGTAGTCGGTGTGCCAACCCATGAAAAGTGCCTATCCAGAATTGCTTGGTCGGAACACCTAGGAGCATCTCAATCCTCTGGTGCATCTCCATAGCAGCTTTATTCGTAAATGTGACAGCACAAAGCTGTTGTGGTGATAAGCCTTCAACACTGATCAGCCAGGCTATCCGATGAACTAATACTCTTGTCTTGCCACTACCAGCCCCAGCTAATACCAGTGTCGGCTGCCCAGGTGTGGTCACTGCCTCCCTCTGCGCATCGTTCAACGGGTCGATAATCGCGGTAACGTCCATGGTAAAAAGCAGCTTTAGATTTTAGAGCTACTCAGGCCAGATAACGGGCATATAATGGTCTGCCAACAGGAAGCCAAATAATGCCATCAAATAACTGATTGAATATCCAAATGTTTTCATGGCCATATGTTCGTCACGACCCCACTTCAACTGGATTGCATAACAGAGAAATCCAGCCCCCAGCAGTACCGCAGCAAACAAATATAGAACGCCGGTCATCCCAGTGATATAAGGCAGCACAGAAATAATAATCAATAGAATTGTGTAGTACACAATGAAAGATTTTGTGACCTCTGGTCCGTGGGTCACGGGCAACATCGGCACACCAGCTTTCGCATAATCGTCCCTGCGCGCTACTGCTAATGCCCAAAAATGAGGTGGAGTCCATGTAAAAATTATCAGGAACAATAACAAAGCATATCCACTAACTTCGTTGGTTACGGCTGTCCAACCAAGCACTGGAGGAGAAGCACCAGCTGCACCACCAATGACTATATTTTGTGGTGTTGCTCTTTTTAGGTAAACCGTATAAACCACTGCATACCCGATAAGAGAAAGAAAGGTTAGCGCTGCGGTAAGAATATTAATAAAAAAAATAAGTATTGCTATGCCAGTAAAACCAAGCGCTATAGCAAAAATCAGGGCATCTCTATCATTGATTAGCCCCTTAGGCATAGGTCTATCACGAGTCCGCAGCATTTCTGCATCTAAACGTTGATCAAGAATATGATTTACAGCAGCGCCCGACGCAGCGGAAAGCCCAATACCCAAGCTAGCAAATAGCAATATTTTCCAATCCACTGATCCGGGCGTAGAAAGAAACATCCCGACGATAGCAGTAAAAACCAGGAGTTGAACTACGCCAGGCTTAGTAAGAACGTAATAATCACGCCAAGTAGCTGTTACAGGCGAGTCAGCTGTTTCTAATTCTTTGGTTAGCATTTAGAACCATTATTAACAATAAAGCTCCCACACCATTATGGGCAACTGCAACGGCAAGTGGTGCACCGTATAAAACTATACTTATTCCTAAAATCACCTGGGCTAAAAGAGTTGTCAGCAATCCAAGACCATCAAACCTAAGCCATGGTCTCCTGAACATCAACCATCCTAAAACGCTAAGCACAAAAAATGTCGCAATTGCACCAATTCGATGCGTGAAATGGATAGCTACCCGAGCCGGATTGTCTAGTACTCCTCCTTCATAGTCTATGCCCACGCCCCTCCACATAACGAATCCTTCATGAAAATCGGTTACCGGTGGCCACCATCGAGTCTGACAAGTAGGAAAATCAGGGCATGCCAAAGCAGCATAGTTAGCGCTCGTCCACCCACCTAAGGAAATTTGAACGAAAAGTATCACCATGGCTAGCAGCCCTAGATTTTTTAATGGTCGAGCATGAGAACGCCCCACTAAATTAGATGTTCGCCATCTTCCTAGCCAAAACAAGAGTCCCAGTGTAGTGAAACCACCTAATAAATGAGCCATCACAACCACGGGTTTCAGGAGTAACGTAACCGTCCACATCCCCAAGATTCCCTGAAAAATCACTACCCCTACTAGAACAAAAGGTAGGCGGGTAGGCTGTTCAGGATCATGACGATTGATCCAAGCCATACCTGCTAACAAGACACATAAAAAACCAAGACTGCTAGCAAGATAGCGATGAATCATCTCACGCCACGCTTTACCAACTTCGAGAGGACGTTCTGGAAAATCAGAGAGTGCATCCGCACGCTCTATTGGACTATCGGGGACAAAAAGTTGTCCATAGCAACCAGGCCAATCTGGACAACCCAGTCCTGCATCTGTCAAACGGACCCATGCTCCTATGGTCACAACTAGAAAGGCAAGAAAAAGTCCAATACGAGCTAATGTTAAAAAATAACCCTTCAATCTAGACAACCTGTCTAATGGCTATAAGCCTCTTAAGATCACGTAGCAAACCGTCTTGCTCAGCATCAGGTGGATAACTAAAAACAAGCTTGCCATTAGGATTAGCTATATAAATCCGACCTTCCATAAGGAAATCCTCGCCCAAAACCCTCCTCAAAGGAGCTGCTGTAGAACTTTCGATACGCCCAATAATTAGTCCATCAGGGAGCCCAGGGCTGCTCAATGAAACACTATTTTTCTCGCCATACAAATAAACCAACTGTATATCTTCAAGTTCATTTGAAGCGGCAAGTTGTACACCCTCTAATACATTCAGACTACGCAAACAGTTCTCACCACAATCAGAAATATGAGCATAGATCAAAGACCAGCGGCCACGTGCCCAATCCGACTCTAGAAGACCGCCACTATTAAGCTCTAGAGTGGACTCAGGCAACACAACTGTTGACTTGTATCGTTCTCCATAAGGTAGCTGTATTTGAGGCAACCATCCAAGCTCCCACGGCCCAAAAATTGCTAAGGCGACTAGCACGGGTGGCCCAAAAAATAGCACAGCTAAAATTCGTGATTCCCAGGAATGCTTTCTCATGGCTTACAGTGCGGGTTCTCGATACCGGTTAAAAATCAATGGCTAAAAGGTGCAGTGGCTCCACTGTTCAAAGATTAGCCACATATGAATAAACTTATCGCCCTTACTACAAGCTAATATGCAACCCTTAGGCATTAAGACTGCAGAATGGAAATTGTACCAGAATTGCTCCGGTTAACTCGTACCGTCTGTATCAACTGACTGACGTTCACTCGGCAGTCCTTCGGTAATATCTTCGATAGGTATGCTAACAACCTTATCATTAGGTTTTGTTGCGCTAGCCAAACCCCAAGCGAGCCCAAAAACCAGCTCAACACTAATAGAGAGTTGTCCCTCAACTCTGCATGCCTCTAACTGATTACAAAAACTCTCCCAACGACCAGGACTGGTCAACTGCATCCTTCTACCGAAAGCCATATTTGTCGCTCCAGTAGCTCTTAAATCCTCGAAAAGCCGTTCCCGAAGTTGGTAAGTTAATTGAAACCGATCAATATCTATTACAGGCTCAGTCAATCCTGATCGTACTGCAATATCTCCAAGATCATGCATATCCAAAAAACCGTGAACATGTATATTTTCATCAATCCCAATCCAGGCGCGGCGAATTTCTTGAAAGGTGTCTGGCCCCACCGTGGTAAATACTATTAAGCCACCATCGCGCAACACTCTGGCAGCCTCTTGAAATAGCCCTTGGGGATCACACCAAGGCAGTATCAGGTTCGCAAATATTAAATCTACCGTGTCATCTAAAAGTGGCAATTTTTGTGCATCTCCCACTAGCGAAGTTACAGAACCTAGGTTGTCACAACGGTTTTGAGTAATACTTGCCATCGGTGTTGCAAGGTCAATAGCAACAACTTCTGCGTTAGGATATAACGCATCTAGTTCTACAGTTGCCTTGCCAGTTGCCGATCCAAGGTCTAATACTCGGCGTGGTTTGAGCTCAAAAAACGGTAGTCGTTCAAGCATCCTACTTCGCGCCTCAGAATGGATAACATCTGCACTATCAAAGGTAGCGGCTGCCCTAGCAAACCGTACTAAAGCTAGCTTTCTATCTGGCAAACCGATAAGTCGTGATTGATCTTTAGTCATAGATCAAAAAATCAAGTAGTAGAGCCTGGAATTAAACTTAATGATCAGCTCGCATTTTTTGCTGGTTCAGGCTTAAGACCTAACTTAGAAAAAAGCGCCTGGTCTGCTTCATGCTCTGGGTTTTCAGTAGTGAGCAATATATCGCCATAGAAGATTGAGTTGGCGCCTGCGGCAAAACAAAGCGCCTGTAATTCATCTGTAAACTCTCCACGCCCTGCCGAAAGGCGCACATGTGAACGTGGCATAAGGATTCGTGCAACCCCAATAGTACGAGCAAATTCTAGGCCATCAACACAACCCTTCTCAGCTAGCGGCGTTCCAGGAATAGGTACAAGTTGGTTAATAGGTACACTTTCAGGCTGAGGCACAAGAGTAGATAGCGTATGAAGAAGAGAGACACGATCAGAACGATTTTCTCCCATTCCAACAATGCCACCACAACATACTTTCATTCCTGCCGCCCTCACATGCTCAAGAGTATTGAGTCGATCTGAGAAGCTACGGGTAGTTATAATTTTTGGGTAATAAGACTCTGATGTATCTAAGTTATGGTTATAAAAATCTAGCCCTGCACAGGCAAGCTGCTCAGCTTGCGTTTGTGTTAGTAACCCCAGCGTTGCACAAGTTTCCATTCCCATAGCTTTAATTTCGGCAATCATCTGTGCAATTTTCTCTACCTGCTTATCTTTCGGCCCTCGATACGCGGCTCCCATACAAAAGCGTGTCGCTCCAGCAGCTTTAGCCTCCCTCGCAGCTAACCTCACCTCATCAAGCGACATAAGGCTTTCGGTCTGTACATCAGTGTTATACCGAATGCTTTGTGGGCAGTAAGCACAGTCCTCTGGACATCCTCCTGTTTTGATAGATAACAATGTGGAGATTTGCACGGCATTAGCATCAAAGTTTTTCCTATGGACCCATTGAGCTGCATATAGAAGGTCATTTAGAGGCATATCAAATAGTGCTGCAACAGCTGAAAGTTGCCAGTCTGTTTTAGTTTCTCCTGTAATCAGGATTTCACCAACTTGTAGTTGGCAAGTTCTAATTTTTTTGTTTTCAGTAGTCATAAGGTTATGAGTTTAAAGCGTCCACAATTTAACTAGCAAACAAGTAATCCAACACGATACCAGTTAAAACAAATAAACCGAGAGTAGCGTTATTTTTAAATGCAATAAAGCAGCGCAGAGAATCACGATTTCGAATCAGATACTGCTGATAAAGGAACAATATCGCGGCAATACCAATACTACTCAGAAACCAACCTCCTAAATTTGCACTCTGACCAACAAGAATCATTCCCACCAAAAACATTAGCTGTAAAACACCAACAAATATTCGATCTAAATCACCAAAAAGAATGGCGACTGACTTGATCCCAATTTTTAAATCTTCATTACGGTCTGCCATCGCATACTCAGTATCATAAATCACTCCCCATATTATCGTGTTGATAAATAAGAGCCAGCCTACTCTAGGAACAAATTCCAACTGAGCAGCAAAAGCCATAGGCACGCCCCAAGCGAAAGCCACTCCAAGCACTAATTGAGGAAATGAAATAAAACGTTTGCTGAAAGGGTATAGGATCGTAATTAATGCTCCGGCAACGGCTAGACCTTGGGTCAATCTATTCATTGTGATAACTAACCCAAAGCCTACTAACATTAATATTATGAACAGCGTAATTGCGTCTCTGACATTAATTTTTCCCGTTGCAAGAGGCCTATCTTTAGTCCGCTCAACAAAAGAATCTATATTGCGATCAGCATAATCATTAATAATGCATCCAGCAGAACGTAGAATCACTGTGCCTATTATAAAAACAACAAGGACATACTCATCTGGCCGGCCTTCACCGGCAATTAAAAGTGCCCATAAAGTAGGCCAGAGCAACAACCAAATCCCTACGGGTTGGTGCAATCTCATGAGTCTTAGATAAGCTGTACGCTGTTTAAAAATAGCGCCTAAATGTTTTTTTGTTTGCTCCAAAAATCGGATCATTACCAGTCTGCTGTGAGTTAGGTTCATAGCAATTCCATTGTATAAGTCGTTCGGAAATCGACCAATTTAAACCTTTGCATATTCACTTGAACTGTTATTCCAACGCTTAATAAGAGGCTCTACGCTTTTAGGGGAATCGCATAATAAATTTTCCGATAATTCTATTACCTGCGGAAGCAAATCCATATCTCTCATAAGGTCTGCAACTTTTAGTTGCATGATTCCTGTCTGACGGGTACCTAGCATATCCCCCGGTCCTCTAAGCTCTAGATCTTTTTGCGCCACTAGAAAACCATCCGACGTCTCACGCATAACACTAAGCCGCTCTCGAGCCAATTTCGATATTGGCATTTTAAATAGCAATACACAGCTCGAGACTTGGCTACCCCTACCTACTCTCCCACGCAGCTGGTGTAACTGAGAAAGACCCATTCGCTCAGAATTCTCAATTATCATTAGACTTGCATTGGGAACATCAACTCCCACTTCAATTACCGTCGTTGCTACTAGCAAGTTCAGTTCACCATTTTTGAACCGCTGCATAGTTAATTCTTTCTCATGGGATTTCATCCGGCCATGGATCAACCCAACCACCAACTTAGGCAAGGCTATTTCTAACTCTCGAGCTAGGTCTGTAGCAGCTTGAGAATTAATTACTTCCGATTCTTCGATTAACGGGCAAACCCAATAAGCCTGCTGACCAGAAAGGCAATGGGCCAGGACTCGCTGAACTAGCTCAGGCCGACGGTTTTCCGGCATAGCTACTGTCTTTACTGGCTTCCGACCAGGCGGCAACTCATCGATAACTGAACAATCTAAATCAGAATAAACCGTCATCGCCAATGTACGTGGGATCGGTGTAGCCGTCATCACAAGTTGGTGTGGCGATTGTCTACCCCTCTGTCCCTTTTTCTTAAATTCAAGCCTCTGTGCTACACCAAAGCGATGCTGTTCATCCACAATCATTAATGCCAGGTTCTTGAATTGGACTGCACGCTGAAAGAGCGCATGCGTGCCAACCACAATCTGTGCCTCACCAGAAGAAATAGCTTTTAGAGTTGCTGCACGTTCAGGTCCAAGAATACCGCCAACTAATGTAACCACCTTGACGCCTAGAGGATCTAACCAGCGTGTTAGATTATCAAAATGCTGCTCGGCCAAGAGCTCGGTCGGCGCCATAAAGCCTGCTTGAAAACCGGAGGAGCCCGCAACTAATGCCGCTATTGCTGCAACTATGGTTTTTCCTGATCCAACGTCTCCTTGCAAAAGCCTATGCATAGGAACTCTTTTAGCTAAATCAGTCACTATTTCACTAATTACATGCTCCTGGGCACCGGTCAATTGATACGGCAGTCCATACCTAAGTTTGGGAATTAGCTTTTTAACATCTCTTAGAGGGACAGCTTGTTCTGTAGTTCTAGTCAGATTCATCTGACGAAGAGTCAATCGCTGTGCAATTAGCTCTTCAAGTGCAATTCTGCGCTGGGATGGATGGGTTTTATTAATTAGGGCACTTACCTCACTACCCTGAGGAGGACGATGTAGAAATCGTAATGAATCGTCGAGTGCTGGCCAGTCCTTAGTCAGATAATCACGAAGATAATCAGTCATAGGGTTATTCTCTAGGATAGCAAGAGCCTGATCAGTAAGTTGTCTTAGACGTTGTTGGTGAATCCCTTCTGTGGTTGGGTAGACGGGCGTTAGAACATTATCTGGAGGGTCTGAGTCTAAACTTAATACTTTATACTCTGGATGAACCATCTCCGGTCCCGTTGGACCAGCTCTCACATCACCAAAACATCTGATGCGCACTCCTCGGGCTAATTGTTTTTGTTGGGCATTATTGAAATAAAAAAACCGTAGAGTAAGCGAACCAGTCCCATCAGCTATGCGGCACAGAAGCGAGCGTCGACGTCGAAAAACTACCTCAGAAAGTTCTAGTTCACCTTCCACTAAAACTTTACTGCCAGGACGTAATGCACTTAAAGACTGAATCTCCGTCCGGTCCTCATAACGAATAGGTAAAAGGTAGAGAAGATCACCAATACAATCAACGCCGAGCCTTTGCAGCCGTTGTGCAACCCATGGGCCAACTCCCCTTAAAGTCGCTACTGAACTGTCTAGTGCTGGGCTTACACTCACAAAACATTCAGACCACTAAGATAGCGTCTATCTCAACCGCAGCTGCTTTTGGGAGAGAAGCCACACCGACCGTAACTCGAGCTGGATACGGCTCTTCGAAATAATTACGCATAACCTTATTCACACTTTGAAAATTATCGAGATCTGTGAGATAGATAGTCAACTTCACAGCATGGGCAAGTTCAGATTCTGCGGCCTTAGCAATAGCACTAAGGTTTTCAAAAACCTGTTGTGCCTGAGCTTCAATGCCTCCGCTTACCAACTCCATAGTTGATGGATCCAATGGGGTCTGACCTGAAAGATAAACAGTATCTCCAACACGAACTGCCTGACTATATGGGCCAATAGCAGCTGGTGCCGCGTTAGTATGAATAATTTGCTTTTTCATGAATTAAAATTAGCTGGCGGGTCGAATAACACGTACCACGCCTGGGTTAGTGCGAATACTACGTATAACCTGAGCAAGATGCTGACGATCACGCACATTTAACCGAAATATTAATATTGATTCATCGTCGTCTGTTTCAACATTGACGTGCGCAATATTACTTAGAGTTGCTGAAATTCTACCGGCAACCTCAGCAAGTAATCCAACACGGTTCAAGGTTTTTACCTGGATCTCTGATTGGAATTCTCCTTTGATTCCCTTACGCCAATCAATCGGAATCCACTTAGAGGGATGTTTGCGGTATTCGGCAACATTGTTGCAAATACTTCTATGTATTACCACGCCTCGACCAGTAGACATATACCCTACAATCTCATCACCAGGAATTGGACGACAACACCCTGCATATGACACTAGAAGTCCCTCGGTCCCGGCAATATCTAATGGCTTGAGTTGATTTATTGTATCTCCCTCAACATCAACCTGTTGCGAAAGCATTCCAGCAATAACTGGAGCTAAACGTTCTCCAAGACCAAGCTGCTCATAAACCTCATCCATATCCGCCATTCCAAGCTCTTTAAGCAAACTATTGATTCGCGACTTACCTAAACGCCTTAGATCTAAGGAGTACGGTCTTAATGACTGGCTCAAAAGACGTTTTCCTAATTCTCGAGCCTCGTCCTTTTTAAGCCCCTTAAGAAAATTTCTTATCGCATTCCGAGCCTTCGCAGTACTAACGAAATTAACCCAATAAGCCTGTGGTTTTGCTGACCGAGCAGTAACAATCTCAACAGTTTCACCATTATTAAGAGTTGTCTTTAAAGGAACAGGTCGTCTATCTATCTTGGCAGCCACACATCTATTACCTACATCAGTATGTACTGCATAAGCAAAATCAACCGTACTCGCACCACGAGGCAACCTCAGAATCTCTCCACCGGGCGTAAACACATAAACTTTATCGGGGAAAAGATCTACTTTGACCGTCTCGAGAAATTCTTCCGAATTCGCTGCCTGCTGCATTTCCATAAGACCTTGTAACCAATCTCGAGCCCTAGCTTCTGCTGTATAAGTATATTTATCCACCGCTTTATATTGCCAATGAGAGGCCACACCCTTATCCGCTGCATGATCCATTTCCTCAGTCCGAATCTGAACCTCTAGCGGCATACCCTTAGGGCCAAATAAAGTTGTATGAAGAGACTGATAACCGTTCACCCGTGGAATAGAAATAAAATCTTTGAATCGCCCAGGCATCGGCTTATAAAGCTCGTGAACCAATCCAAGAATACGGTAACAAGTGTCAATATCGGGAACAACAATTCTTACACCAAAAACATCTACTATTTCAGAGAGATGAATTTTTTTACGTTTCATCTTTGAATAAATACTATAAAGGTGTTTTTCTCGAGCCACTAATCTCCCATTAATTTCTCGAGCATTCATGCTTTTTTCAAGTCTAGCCTCAATTTTTCGTAGAAACTGACGCTGACTTCCGCTTGCTTTGCGAAGTGCGGTATCTAACACTCTGTATCGGAATGGGGCATAGGCCTTAAAGCCAAGATCTTCAAGTTCTGTTTTTAAACCATAGATTCCAAGCCGATTTGCTATGGGGGCATAAATCTCAAGCGTTTCCTTCGCTATGCGACGACGCCTTTCCATAGGCAGCGAATCAATCGTTTGCATGTTATGCATTCGATCTGCAAGCTTGACGAGAATCACCCTAAGATCCTTAATCATCGCTAGAAGCATTTTGCGAAAACTTTCAGCCTGAGCTTCAGCTGCACTATGAAAATTTAACTTGTCTAGCTTGCTAACACCATCTACAAGCGCTGCAACATCATCACCAAACCTGGTCTGTATGTCCTGCAGCGAGTAACTAGTATCTTCAAGAACATCATGTAGCAATGCAGCTTTAATCGTCCCAGCATCAAGGTGCAAATCAGCGAGAATCTTGGCAACTGCTATTGGATGACTAATGTAAGGATGACCACTCAGGCGTTGTTGTCCTTCATGAGCTCTTGCGCTTAACTCATGTGCATCAACAATTCCCTCAAGGTCTTCCTCCGAGAGATAAGTTTCTAAGGTTGCTACCAGCCGCCTAAATTCATCCCCCCGCCAAACTGCAGAAAGTCTTTCTCGGAGAGCAGCAGCATTATTCATGTTTAATTTCTATGCCTTGCCCGGACCGGCACGCCGGATCTGCATGTTTTTAATTGCTGCTATCGAATAGGCGCTGCTGAACGATTTGACAAAGGTTCCTCGTTAAGGGCCGCGGCAGCCTGCTCTGCCTCAAGCAGTTCATCTAAAGACTGGTCTGGCTGCTCAAGTATGCTTTCTGTTATGTGGCCTTCGGCCACCTCACGCAAAGCTACCACTGTTGGCTTGTCATTCTCCCAAGGCACCAAGGCTTCAGCGCCATTCGCAAGTTGGCGGGCGCGCTTTGATGCTACGAGTACTAACTGGAACGTGTTCTCTACACTTCCAATGCAGTCTTCTACTGTTATTCGGGCCACGTTGAGCCCTCCTTTAAATGCGATCTATTAGTTTCAGTTTACTGCAATCGCCCTAAGTCTGCCCACAAAAGAAATCAAGTGGATCGATTAAAAGCATCAAACACTAATAAAAAACTCAAGATTTCAATATATTCTGTGCTTTTCGTCGAATTTTCAGCGACGTAGTTAGATTAGTAGGGTCTCGATCATCCAATATAGACTCGAATTCTTTAACCGAGGTTTCCAAGTCTTCGCTAATTAAAACATAATCAAATGCATCCCAATGCACCATATCTGTGAGTGCGTCTCTCAATCGTCTATTTATTGATGCTTCTGAATCGGTACCTCGACCTCTGAGACGACGCTCCAACTCCTTAAGACTCGGCGGAAGAATAAATATCCCAATAGCATCTGCAGTGCGAGACCGAACTTGACTTGCACCTTGCCAGTCAATTTCAAGTAAAACCGTTTCGCCTTGTTGCAATAGCCCATCAACATGCTCTCTGCTTGTTCCATACCAATGATCAAAAACCCGCGCAGACTCGAGGAAAGCATCTTTTGAAAGCATTGCATCAAATTCTTCCTCTTCAACAAAGAAATAGTCTTGACCATGGATCTCTGACTGCCTTGGATGCCTAGTCGTGTACGAGACTGAAAATCTTATCCAAGGTCGGCGACGGATTAGCTCATGAACTAGGGTTGTCTTTCCAGCACCAGACGGCGCTGATACGACAATTAGACTACCTCGCTTATGCCCTGACACTTCACTACTCCAGATTTTGCGCTTGCTCACGCATTTGCTCAATCAGCACCTTGAGGTCAACACTATCACGGGTTAAGTCACCATCCTGCACTTTAGAAGCTAAAGTGTTTGCCTCACGATTCAGTTCTTGAATTTGAAAATCAAGGCGTCGGCCTATTGGTTCTTCAAGACAAAGCATCTCCTCCAGCTCCTCTACATGACCTTCAAGACGGTCGATTTCCTCTGAAATATCTAAACGCTGTATAAGCAATACAGCTTCCTGTTCTAATCTTTCTGGTTTTAAGTCAATACTTAATTGTTCAAATTTTTTCAAAAATTTTTCATACTGACGTTTCTCCACCTCTAGGATACGAGGGCGTATAAGCGAAATAATTTTTGAGATTCCATTACAACGCTCTAAGAGTGCAGCTACTAAACGACCACCCTCGCTTTTACGGGCCACCACAAGTGAGTTTATTGCATTATCCAATGATTCTATAACAGCTTTTTCTAGAGTTGCGTCCATACGATTTGTCTCTATCAAAACCCCTGGCCAACGCAGCAACTCGCCCACTGTAAGTTGATCCGCATCCGGAAATATTGCTTGTACTTCAGATTGAAGTACACCCGCTTGTCTAAGAATTTTATTATTTAGTGTCGTTTTCTGCGTATATCCCTCTGCCAAGGTAGCCTTTAAGGTGCAATCAATTCTGCCGCGACTAAGTGCCGTATTAACTCGAGCGCGACAGTCTGGCTCAAAACGGCGCAGATCTTCTGGAAGTCGCATTGAAACCTCTAAGAATCGATGGTTCACACTACGAAGCTCCCAAACAATTTTTAATGGCTCAACTGTTGCTTCAGATCTGGCAAATCCAGTCATACTTTTTGGCATTTTTACACCTAATTTTTTCTCTAAAAATCAACTTCAAAGTCAAATGGAAGCAAATATATCTTGTAAAGTCTAAGATATGAGGAGATCTGGCACGAGCCTATTTAATAATTGCAGATATAAACGAATCAAATCTTGTAGGCAATTGAAAATCTAAAATTAATGTTTTCAATTGCAGCTTTGTCTTGCTTATTTGGATTGAACTTAGGAGTTGATGATGCGCCCTAGTGGTAGGAATCCCGAAGAAATGCGGCTTGTCAGTTTCACCAGGGACTACTTGCCCTATGCAGAAGGTTCAGTGTTAGTGGAGTTTGGAAACACACGTGTTTTGGCTACTGCAAGCCTAGAGTCACGAGTGCCCCGCTTCCTAAAAGGTAAAGGCGAAGGATGGGTAACAGCCGAATATGGAATGCTCCCACGCGCCACCCATACTAGAAATCAGCGTGAGGCTGCAAGGGGTAAACAAAGCGGTCGAACGCTCGAAATACAGAGACTAATAGGGCGAAGCTTAAGGGCCGTAGTAGATCGTGTGGCTCTTGGAGAACGAACAATAACAATTGACTGTGATGTATTACAAGCAGACGGTGGTACCCGTACAGCCTCGATAACAGGAGGGTATATTGCACTAGCTCTTTCAGTTAAAAAACTCCTCAATGAAGGTCAACTGACACATAACCCTATCCACGGTAAAGTAGCGGCAGTGTCTGTTGGCATATACAAAGGTCAACCAGTTCTTGACTTGGACTATGATGAAGATTCCGAGGCCGAGACCGACATGAACATAGTCATGAACGAAGCTGGGGGGTTCATCGAGGTTCAGGGCACTGCTGAAGGACATGCATTCCAAAGAAGTGAATTTGATCGGCTGTTAGATCTAGCGGCAAAAGGAATAGATGAGCTCGTCGAGAAACAGGATATCGCTATCGGTCAACAAATATAATGGAGAATCGTTGGGTCTTCGCAAGCGGTAATCCTGGAAAACTGAATGAGGTGAAGGCAGTCTTATCACCAACTGGTCTAAAAATAGTACCGCAGAGCGATTTCAATATAGATCCGGTAGAAGAGACTGGTTTAACGTTTTTAGAAAATGCTCTTCAGAAAGCAAGACATGTTGCTTTGCAGACTGGGCAGCCAGTAATTGCTGATGATTCTGGGTTAGTAGTCGATGCTTTGTCAGGGCAACCTGGCATTCGATCAGCACGCTTTGCGGGAGAAAATTCGGATGATAATGATAATGTTGATAAGTTACTAAACGCGCTAGAAAACGTATCTAAAGCATGCCGGGGAGCACATTTTTACTGCGTTGTAATAGCAATAAAAGGTCCAACTGATCCAGCCCCATTAATTGGTATTGGCACTTGGTCTGGAGTTATTACCAAGGTGCCGAGAGGAGAATATGGGTTTGGGTATGACCCAGTCTTTCTGATTCCAAAGCTCAAATGTACAGCGGCTGAGCTCCCACCGGAGGTGAAAAATCGCCTAAGTCATAGAGCCCAAGCTTTGGCTAAAATTCAAGGATTACTATCTATAAACGGCAACCATGGCTAATGATCATGTGGTATTAAAGCGACTTTTTATGCACAACTAGCAACTAGTCTCAGTCAATCAAGGCTGTTGCAGCTTAAATCTCGAGCAAAAAATCTTTTTAATCTTATAACTATCTGTTTTATATAAATATCTTATATATGATCATTTTTTCGCCAATTTAGAATAAATAGCATTAGTAACACGGGCTTGCAGCATAATTTAGCAAGTCTTCCACACAGTTATCCACAGTATTTGTGGATAAATAATTTTCATGCCTCACCTGGGTTTTATCTGCTAAATTGTGTCTAACCTTCTTAAAATATAGGGTTATGTCTTGTTTTGAGCCTGCGAGAGAAGTATGCTCACGCGCCGTTTAAGTAAAGATTCGGATATGAAGCCCGAAATACATCCAGACTATGCCGATATTAAAGTAGCATGTAGCTGCGGTAACGAGTTTACCACTCGTTCAACCCTCGGCCGGGACCTGCAGGTTGAAGTCTGCTCTGCCTGTCACCCTTTCTACACTGGCAAACAGAAGATAGTCGATAGCGGTGGGCGAGTTGATAAGTTTCGTCAGCGTTATGGGCGTTCATCAGAGACAGAACCAACTTAAGCATATAAGAGTGACGTTAACGTTAGGTAACACAGAGTTACCTCTGCGCTGCTATAATAAGCCTCTTTGTTACCGCCTAAGCCCCTAGTCGGTCTTAACAATGCATGTTATGGCTTTGGATTTGATTCCAATAAAAGCCAACTTAATAACAATTATAAGGGAGTCACTTTGTACGTATGAACGAGAAGACTTTCACATTGACCAATCAAGACTCTGGGAAAGAGCTCGGTCTAGAGCGCAAAGACGCGGTATTAGGCCCCAGTGTTGTGGATATAACCACGTTATACCGGGAACAAGGTGTATTCACCTATGATCCTGGCTTCGGTGCCACAGCCTGCTGTTCTAGCACTATTACCTATATCGATGGCGAGCAGGGTGTGCTCATGTATCGGGGCTACCCAATTGAACAACTAGCAGCGCACTCGACATATATCGAGGTTGCTTATTTGCTCATGTATGGAGAACTTCCTACACAGGAAGAGCTAACAGGATTTGATCAGTCTATCCGTAACCACACCATGTTAAATGAATCATTTCTTCGATTCTTTAACGGCTTTGATCATGATGCTCATCCAATGGCTATGGTTTCTGGAATCGTTGCTTGTATGTCAGCGTTCTACCATGACTCAACAGATATTCAGGATGCAGCCCATAGAGATGTATTTGCTCATCGTATTATTGCGAAAATACCAACGATTGCAGCTGCTGCTTATAAACACTCGCTTAAACAACCCTTTGTTTATCCTAAAAATGAATTAGATTACTGTAGCAATTTGCTGCATATGCTTTTTTCTGTGCCAACTGGATCCTATGAGGTTGATCCGATCGCCGCCGAAGCACTAAACCTTTTATTCATACTGCATGCTGACCATGAACAAAATTGCAGCACTTCAACTGTAAGGTTAGCTGGAAGCTCCGGCACAAATCCGTATTCTGCTATCTCCGCTGGTATCTCAGCACTCTGGGGTCCTGCCCATGGTGGTGCGAATGAGGCCGTGATCAATATGCTTGAGGAAGTTGGTAGCTCGGAAAACATTACGCAATATGTTGCTAAGGCAAAAGATAAAAATGACCCCTTTCGATTAATGGGTTTTGGACATCGTGTCTATAAGAGTCATGATCCAAGAGCAACAATAATTCGAAAAATGTGTCATCGCGTACTAGAGAAGCTAGGCCGTGAACAAGACACGCCATTGTTTGAGCTGGCATTGGAACTCGAGCAAATCGCATTGAAAGATTCTTATTTCATTGAAAAGAACCTCTATCCAAATGTTGATTTCTATTCGGGGATCATCTATCAAGCTTTAGGCATACCAAAATCTATGTTTACCGTGATGTTTGCTATTGCCCGAACGGTTGGATGGGTCGCTCAATGGCGTGAAATGGTAAGAGACCCAGAGTCACGCATCGGCAGACCACGCCAACGATACATAGGCCCAGGCGAACGAAACTATATACCCATTACTAATCGTTAGTATTCTGAATTAGTTCGTGTTTTGCCTGACTGCTTAAAAGTTTAAGTATCTTACCTGCATGTGCTCGACGTATTGGACGTCGGTCGATGGGGCTCATAGGAGCTTGACGTAACCCTTTCTCAGGAAAAACTAGGGCGTCAATTCGTTCGCCTCGATAGGTAAATCGAAAGCCTGGGATTAACGAAGGACCTCGGCTGTCATATCGATAGCGGCGTTGACAATTTCGGTAGGTAACTCCGCACTCCTCCAGTTTCATGGCAACGTCTTCTGGAGCATCCGAAAATAAGTGAAGCTCGATAAATGAGTTTGCCGTAATGGTTCCAGTTAATACAGATCCTGCTAATCTCGTCTCAAACTCTGAAAGGATTGTCATAACCTCAATAGCCAATCTTCTTAGCTCAGCCAAATATTTATCATGCTCGTCCGGTTCAAAAATTCTATTCCACTCTCTTACACAATTTTCAATTTCAGCATTGCTTGGGAGTGCCCCTGCTTCTCGAACTCCAAACCGATGCGCTGCCTTACGCTTAGCTAATCCATAGTCCTGGATGCCGTGTTCGTTGACAAGTCTAGCTGATTCCTGAGCTAATCTTTCACGCAATTCAATAATGCTAAACCCTTGCCTAGACATAGTGACATTCCCCTATTAGCCAGAATTCTATCCGACCAGATATTTAGAAGATGGGTTCTGGTTTAGTTGATTTTTCACGGATCGCTTCAGAGTAATTTTGTACAATCGTACGGTCAGAAAGATTAGATCTATCTGATTCAGACTGAGGCGCATAATCTGTTCTGAATTTTTCAAAAATACTATTTTCTCCAGTATCAGCGACAAGCCCTGTCTCTGGATTAATACGCACATCGATAATTCCCGTTGGTCGAAGCATCGTGTTTAAACGAGACTCATCAAGAGCTTCTCGCATAAAATCAATCCACATTGGGAGCGCTGTAGATGCACCTGTTTCACGTGTTCCCAAGGGTCTAACTTGATCAAATCCAATCCAAACCGCTGTTACAATGTCACCGTTATACCCTGCAAACCAAACATCGCTAGAATCATTGGTTGTACCAGTCTTTCCACTTAGATCAGTCCGACCAAGCTCACGATATGCGCGTCTTCCAGTCCCGCGACGAACATTATCCTGCAACATGTCATTTATAAGATAAGCATTTTGTGCAGAAATAGTTCGTTCCGTATAATTTTCACTGGAATAAAGGTCAGAAGATGTCTCAATCAGCAGAGGATCCATATCTTCGCCATTGGTGCAGTCCGAGCACGCTAAATCAGGGTTTGCTCGATAAAGTACCTGTCCATTTTCATCTTCTATTGTTTCAATTATATAGGGAACAACACTGTAACCACCGTTAGCAAAAGTTGCATAGCCTTGGACTACATCAAGCGGAGCGACACCACCGGACCCTAAAGCTAGTGTGTTATTTCTCGGCAACGCTGTTTGATCAAAACCAAAACTTTTTAAATGCTCAACTGTATGGGAAATCCCTGTTACCAGATCAGGACTTCTAAGTATCCTGATTGAGACTAAGTTCAAGGATTTTATAAGCGCCTCCCTTAGACGAGTTGGCCCATTAATCTCACCTGAATAGTTCTCAGGACGCCAAAAAGTTTCTAGTTCAGAGCTTTGCTCCACAATCGGCGCATCATTAATCATGCTTGCTGCCGTAAACCCACGTTCAAGAGCAGCGGAATAAATAAAAGGCTTAAAAGCAGAACCGGGCTGTCGGTCTGCATCCATAGCACGATTGAATTTCCCGTTTTTTATCTCGTCATAAAAGTTAAACCCACCTGTTAGCGCTGTAATAGCGCCATCCTGTGGATCTATAGAAATAAGTGCGCCCTGAACGTCAGGTACCTGCACCAGATGTGGCTGACCAGTTTCTGATAGCTCAAATAACGCAACATCCCCAGCTTTTAAAACATCCGCAACCGTCTTTGGGGATTGGCCTTTCCGGTTCTCATTAATATAGGGAGATGCCCATGCAACCGCATTAATATCTAGAGGTATGGTTCCTCGGTCAGTAAAGTAGACTTTTGCCTGAAAAATGGGCACTAAATCTTCCGCTTCGCTAGAGGCCTCTACCGTATCAACCATATAGTTAGCATCAAGATGTTCCCCTGCGGACAATACTGCTAATTGCTGTTCTATGGTCATTATTTCATCAACACTCACTACCAACCCTGGAAAAAATCCAGGAGCAGAAGGAAATTCCTTGATTTTTTCTATAAGCAATTGATCCCAGTCGGGTTTAAGCCAGTCATCATTGAATAGAGGACCCCTGTAACCATGACGCCTGTCATACCCTATCAACGCTTTATTAAGTGCCATGTTAGAGGCCCTTTGTAAACGTGAATCAATTGTAGTTTTGATTTTGAGTCCAGACTCTGTGGCAGCTTCCTCACCGAATCTTCTTATTGCCTCTCTGTAAGCTCTAGCTGCAACATAGGGAGCATCAAGCTCTTGTGCACGGTCATACAAACGACTTTCTACCAGAAGACCCAAAGCTGCCTTATATTCGGTCTGCGTAATGAAGTTAAGGTCATGCATTCGCCCTAAAACATAGTTACGCCGTTGGGCAGCGACAGCCGCATTCCTCACGGGGTTATAGAGTGAAGGTGCCGCAGGTATGCCCGCAAGAATAGCGGCTTCCGATAGAGTAATTTCGTCAAGTGATTTACCAAAATAAGATTGTGCAGCTGCCACAACACCATAAGAATTTTGTCCAAGAAAGGTGGTGTTGAGGTAAATCTCAAGAATCTCTTGTTTGCTAAATTCCCTTTCTATACGTAATGCTAGAACCCATTCCTTGAACTTTCGTACCAAGGTTCTATCACGTGTGAGGTGCCTTTGACGAGCGATCTGCTGTGTGATGGTGCTGCCACCTTGCCTACTATTACCCGCGCTCAGAACAAAATATGTCATTGCTCTAAGGATGCCCTGATAATCGATACCGGGATGTTCAAAAAACCGATCATCCTCTGCGGCAAGCACTGCCCGCACCATTACCTGCGGCATTTCCTCATATCGAAGAGGTGAACGTTTCGCGCCAAACTGGCTAATTAACCGGCCATCTCGACTATAGACAGATAGGGGAGTTTGTGGGCGAACGTCTCGCAGCTCTTCAGCTTGAGGCAAGCTAGGGGCTATATAAAAATACCCGCCCGAAAGCAACGCACCAATGCAAATGCAAACGGTGACCATAAAGGTCCCGAAACTCAATAAAATTCTACTGTAAGTGCCCATCTTTAAAGCAGTATTTAACTACCCTCTAACTATATTCTAGCTAGAATTTAGATAATAAGCTCTATTATTAGGGTAGCCTTTTATATTATGTAGACTAGACTCAGATATCGGAATCGATTTAAGGCGCTTCAATGACTAAGGCTCACAACGTATTTCTTGTGGGAGCAATGGGTTCCGGAAAAACTTCTGTCGGCCGCCAGCTCGCGCGCGAACTAAGCATGGACTTCATTGATAGTGATGAAGAAATTCAACGATGCACAGGCGTAGATATCAGATTTATTTTTGAGAAGGAAGGTGAAAGCTTATTTCGAGAACGCGAGAAAGCTATAATTTCTGATCTCACTCAAATGGAAAACCTAGTCCTCGCTACCGGTGGTGGTTCCATATTGGATGCTAAAAATCGTCAACTTCTTCACACTCATGGCATAGTTGTGTACCTAGAGACTAGTGTGAAGCAGCAGCTTTTACGCACTCAGAAATCGAAAAAACGGCCGCTTCTTATAGGTAAAAACCCCGAAGCTATCCTGACTCATCTGATGGCATCTCGTGGGCCACTTTATGAGCAAGTTGCACATTTTTCTGTAAATACGGAAAAAAAACGAGTAGCAGCAATTGTGAATGAAATAAAGAAAAAGCTTTTAGAACAAACCTTAATACCGTTGAAATAATAATACCCCCCGGGAACCTATCTAAGATGGATACAATTCAAGTTGCATTAGGCGAGAGAAGTTACCCAATACACATTGGTCCTGGGCTTATAGGTGATCAAGAATTACTGCGCCACTCAATACCTGCAACTCAGGTATTAATAGTCACAAATGAGATTGTCGCACCCCTTTATTTGAATGCCTTTGAACAGGCACTGTCTGCAAATCAACAGCATGCCTTAGTACTGCCAGACGGAGAGTCAGAAAAAAACCTTGGTTCTTTAGCACAGATACTCGACAAGCTAGTTGAACAAGGGTTTCACCGTGATGCCTGCCTTGTTGCGCTTGGAGGTGGAGTGATAGGAGATCTTACTGGCTTTGCCGCAGCATGTTATCAGCGCGGCATAAAATTCGCGCAAATACCGACTACATTGCTAGCACAGGTAGATTCATCCGTGGGAGGGAAAACGGCAGTTAATCACCCAAAAGCAAAAAATATGATAGGGGCATTCCATCAGCCAAGCTGTGTACTTGCCGATATAAACACACTTAAAACACTTCCAAAAAGGGAGTTTTCTGCGGGTCTGGCCGAAGTGATCAAACATGGCCTAATTCTAGACCGCACCTTTTTTCACTGGCTGGAAAACAACGTTCGAGAGGTTCTCGCTCAAGATTCAAGTGCACTATCGCATATAGTTCGTCGAAGTTGCGAGATCAAAGCTGACATAGTATCCAAGGATGAATATGAGCGGGGCACCCGCGCTCTGCTTAATCTTGGACACACCTTTGGCCATGCACTTGAATCACTTATGGGTTTTGGGGAATTTTTACATGGAGAAGCAGTTTCTATAGGAATTAATTTAGCTGCAGAAACTTCAAAAGAACTTGGCATGATAAAAGCTAACGATTGCGAAAGAATTCGATCTTTGCTAAAACAAGCCGATCTACCTGTAACCGATTCCAACATAGAGTCTGATCCATTGTTAAAGTTAATGAGGATGGATAAAAAAGCTAATGCTAGCGGGGTCCGAATGGTATTACTTGAGGAACTAGGTAGTGCTGTCATCGTATCAGCCCCAGATGAAAGGATTATAAAAAAAGTTATTGAAACTCAATCCGTCGATGGACCCGTGTGATACGTGCTGAAAGCATTAGCTAATTATGCTGCAACTCCGAACAATTCCCTTGGACGCCTCTACCCTGAAGACCACTCTGGCTACCGGACGGAATTTCAGCGTGACCGTGACCGCATCATTCATTCTGCCGCTTTCAGAAGGCTAGTCTATAAAACTCAAGTTTTTGTCAACCATGAAGGAGACCTCTATAGGACTCGCCTAACTCACTCTCTCGAAGTAGCACAGATTGCTAGAACAGTCGCTCGAGCAATGAATCTTAATGAGGACCTGGTTGAGGCTATCAGTCTTGCTCATGATCTTGGGCATACTCCATTTGGACATGCTGGTCAGGATGCCCTTAATGAATGTATGAGAGACTACGGTGGGTTTGAACATAACTTGCAATCGTTACGAGTCGTCGATCAATTAGAAGACAGATACCCCCAATTCCCAGGTCTCAATCTAACGTTTGAAGCACGTGAAGGAATATTGAAACATTGCTCTTTGAAAAATGCTCGGAATCTTGGCGAGCTTGGGCAACGCTTCATAAAAAGACATCAGCCAAGCCTAGAGGCTCAGATTACAGATATTGCAGATCAAATTGCATATAACAATCATGATGTAGATGATGGTTTAAGATCGGGTTTGATTAAAATCAGCGATCTAGCTGGAATGCATTTTTTTTCTGATGAACTAAAAACCACTAAAAAACAATACCCGAAACTTACTGAACGCCAACAGTCTAAAGAAGTAATTCGAAGGATGATTGGTAGCCTAGTTACAGACTTGATTGAGACTAGTATGTGTAATATCCAGGAACTCAAACCAGAAAGTATTGATATGGTTCGCCAATACAAATTTCCTTTGATTAACTGTAGCGACTCGTTTTTAGAATCCCAAAAAACTCTAAAACTATTTCTTAGAGAAAACCTTTATAGTCATCCAAAAGTACGTGAGATGACTATTCAAGCGCATGAGATAGTATCAACGCTTTTTTTATCATTCCTAGCAAACTATAAGCTTATGCCGCACGAGCATGCGCTTAACGCTAACCAAGCACATCAAGAAATAGGACTAAATGGTTCAGCACGAATTGTTGCAGACTATATTGCAGGTATGACAGACCGGTTTGCATTGCAGTTCTATGAAGACTTAAAAAAATAACCTGAAAACCAATAATACAAATGCTTAATACACGCTACTCTATCTGTGGCTCTGCTAGAATATACGAGTGTCAGTAGATAAAACCTCAGATTTTTATATCCCCCCAAACCAACGCCTCATTGTTGCATTGGATGTGCCTAATATTAATGAGGCAAAGTCCCTTGTGGGAAAACTTGGAAGTACCGTAGAATTTTATAAAATTGGTTTGGAGCTCGCTGCAACTGGGGGTTATTTTGATCTTTTAAACTGGTTAATTGATCAAGGTAAAAAGGTTTTTGTTGACCTAAAACTTTATGACGTCCCAGCCACAGTCTCAGCTGCTGTAAGACAGTTGCGTAGCTCAGGAGCTTCTTTCCTTACCGTGCACGGCGATAAATCTATTATGGAAGCTGCTGCTTCAGAAAAGGGGGGCCTTCAAATACTTGCGGTAACAGTACTGACAAGCATGGATAATGAAGATTTAAAACAAATGGGTATTGGATTGGATGTAGAGGATTTAGTGCTTGAACGCGCAAAACTTGCCATATCTAGTGGCTGCAACGGGGTAATAGCCTCCGGACTTGAAGTAAAGGCTCTTCGCCAAACACTAGGAAAGAAGGCGATAATCGTAACCCCGGGTATACGACCAGCTGATTCTTCTACTATTGATGATCAGAAACGAATTGTGACCCCAAAAAGCGCTTTTGAGGATGGCGCAAACTATATAGTTGTTGGGCGTCCGATCCGTAATGCCATAAACCCAAAAAGTATGGCAGAAACTATACAAGCAGAAATTGCTGCTGCCCTCTAATACATAAAAATAAATATACTAGGTTCTTAGTGAGCAAGCAGCACGATTAACCTAATCAATTTAGATCTGCCGCATACTCTTTTAAAATTTCTAGTGGGACGATCTCAAGTGCGCGGATATGAGTTGCCCGCAGCATCACGCGAGGCGCCATACCATGTTGTTGCGCCTCAAACCAGCGAGCCGCACACAGACACCAACAATCGCCTGGTTTTAACCCTGGAAATCCAAATTCAGGTTTTGAGGTGGTCAAATCATTTCCTCTGAATCGAGAAAATTCTAAAAACTCTCCGGTTACCTGAACACACACGGTATGAGAACCAAAATCATCATCACTCGTGTTACAACAGCCGTCACGAAAGAAACCAGTCAGCGGGTTCTCACAGCAGCTTTCTAACGTCTCACCCAAAACATTTATAGGTTTATCCATTATTCTCGCAATACTCGTCTAAGCACCTTTCCAATATTATTTTTTGGTAATTCTTCCATAAAAACTATCTCTCGAGGTCTCTTATAACCTGTAAGATTCTTACGACAATACTCCATCAGCTGTTCTTCTTTAAGCAGTGGGTTTTTTGTAACCACAAATAATCGTACGGCTTCGCCTGAATTTTCATCAGGAATACCCACTGCAGCTGCCTCCATCACTTCTGGATGCGCAACAATCACATTCTCTATTTCATTTGGGTATACATTAAATCCTGATACTAGTATCAGGTCTTTTTTGCGGTCCTCAATATATAAAAATCCACGTTCATCTATACGACCAATATCTCCGGTTTTAAGCCACCCTTCATCAGATATAGTTTCTGCTGTTGCCTTGGGGTTTTTCCAGTATCCACTCATGACCTGAGGACCACGAACATGTATTTCACCCACCTCCCCTAGATCCATAGCTACCCCATCTTCATCACAAATTATCACTTCTGTAGATGGCAGTGGCAGTCCAACTGAGCCATTAAATTCAAATATATCCAATGGGGTAGCACTCACAATCGGTGAAGCTTCTGTGAGTCCATAGCCTTGAGCTAAAGGTCGACCTGTTATGGCCTGCCATTCCTCCGAAATACTCGCCTGAACTGCCATTCCCCCGCCCATTGTTGCTTTGTGTTTGCTAAAGTTAATTCGTGAAAATTCAGGGCAGTTTAAAAGAGCATTGAATAAAGTATTCACCCCCGTAAGATATGTAAATGGTTCGCGCGCCAAGTCTCTAATCAGACTTTTTACATCACGAGGGTTAGTTACTAAAAGGTTATGCCCGCCAAGATTTATAAAACAAAGCAAATTAGCGGTTAAAGAAAATACATGGTAAAGCGGTAATGGCGTAACAACCAAATCGCCACGACCATTCAGAAACGGTTTTGCCCATGCAGCGGCCTGCAGAACATTACTTACCATATTTCTATGCGTAAGAATCGCGCCTTTAGAAATTCCAGTAGTACCCCCAGTGTATTGAAGGAATGCAGTATTTTCACTACAAATATTTACATCTTTATAGAAGGAATTTTTACCTTTTATGAGTGCTTTTAAATAGCTCTCAGCTATCTCAATTTTCCAGCTAGGTACAAGTTTTTTTATATGCTTTACGAACAAATTTGTCATAGCTCGCTTGAAAATTGGGAAATGATCTCCCACCGCTGTAACAATAATTTTTTCTAGCTTTACTTTTGGTAGTACGCTCTGCAACACAGCAGCAAAATTTTCTAAAACAATAATTGCTTTGGCGCCACTATCGCTAAGCTGATACTCCAATTCCCGAGGTGTATAAAGTGGATTTACATTTACTACAACCATTCCTGCTCTCAATATGCCGAATGTGGCTATGGGATACTGCAGTAGATTAGGTAGCATTATCGCAACCCTATCTCCTGGCTGGAGATTGGGATCCGACTGAAGGTATGCGGCAAAATGACGGCTCAACTCCTCAATTTCCTCAAATCTCATTGCCACACCACTATTGGAAAAAGCAGTAAGATCTGAATTCTTCTGAAAACTATCTTCGAGCAGTTCCTTTAAAGAATTAAAGTCATCAGGGTTTATTTCGGCTGGCACGCCGTTTGGATAGGATCTTAGCCAAGGCCGAAGTTCATCCATAAAAACAAGCTAGGCATATGTATTTAGCAGGTAACATTAATATTATTTTAGGAAAATACCGTGCTAGAGAAAATCTACTAAAACCGTCCAAACGTTCTCCATCATAACGCGATTGCCACTTTCGTTTGGATGAATGCCATCGGACTGCATCAAATCTGAGTTTAATGCGACACCCTTCATTAAAAACTCTACTAGCGGCACACTAAACTCTTGAGAAAGTTCTGGGTATGTCATAGCAAAACGACTGGTGTATACAGCCCCATAGTTAGGTGGAATCTGTATGCCCGTAAGAATTGGCATTGCCCCCTGTACCTCGGTAAGCCTAAGCATAGCGCGCAAATTTTCACGTAATCGCTCCACTGACTGCCCACGCAACCCATCGTTACCACCGAGTTCGATGATAACTATTACAGGGCTATAACTGTCTAATAGCGCCGGTAAACGCGCCAAACCTCCAGAACTTGTATCACCTGGCACACTGGCATTTACTATTTCATATCCGTAACCTTCCGCTGTCATTCTATCCTGTAGCATTGTGACCCAGGATGATTCACTACGCAGTCCATAACCACTGCTTAAAGAATCACCAATGACAATTATTGTCTGCTCAGCTAATACAATCTGAGGAATAAAGACAAACGCAATACATGCCGAGATGGTCGGTGCAACTAAAATTCGAGTGTAATGAATAAATCTAAAAAACATGACAGAACCTAAATCCATACTTGCTGCAAAAAATCTGACTAAAAAGGTTACCAGCCCAGAGGGGGAGCTGACTATCCTCAATGATGCCTCCCTTAAAATAAATTGTGGTGAAACTGCTGCAATAGTTGGGCCATCCGGAGCCGGGAAGTCTACCTTGCTGGCTCTTCTAGCTGGTCTTGATGAGCCAACATCAGGCAAGGTTTGGTTAGACGGGGCAGAACTCACAACTATGGATGAGGATGGTCGAGCGTTACTTAGAAACCGTCAGGTGGGCTTTATTTTTCAATCATTTCATTTGCTTTCATCATTAACAGCGCTAGAAAACGTACTTTTACCACTAGAATTAAGTGGCACTATGGGAGCTATGATTCTTGCACGAGAAGCATTGGAACAAGTAGGACTTAACTCACGTATGCATCACTACCCCCGCCAACTATCCGGAGGTGAGAAGCAGAGGGTTGCTATAGCTAGGGCTTTTGTTACAACTCCATCACTACTTTTTGCGGATGAACCTACTGGAAATTTAGACAATAAATCGGGCGAGCGCATTTTAAATTTATTGTTCCAATTAAATGCTGCTGCTAATACTACCCTCATACTGGTTACCCATGACCTAACTGCCGCTGCGCGCTGTGACCGTATACTTGAAATGGCTGCAGGAAGCATCGTTAATGCTGCATGATCACAAACTGTAAGAAATAAATAATTTTTTATTCATTTATATTCAGATCACCCTTCTAAGCTTTCCGCCAGCCAGATAGTCCGAGATATTTTCTGCCATTTGGGTTAATGCGCGTTGTCGTGACTCTTTTGATGACCATGCAATATGTGGCGTCATTATTAAATTTTGAATATCAAATCTTAGTAGGGGCTCATCATCCTCTGGAGGCTCCTTAGATAGAACATCTATGCCAGCACCGCCTATGACTCCCGAATCCAAAGCATTTACTAATGCCTGGCTATCGACTAATGCACCCCGGGCTGTATTAATTAATAGAGCATCCGATTTCATCATATTGAGCTCTTCTACACCGATTAGATGACGAGTTATCGGAGTAAGTGGACAGTGAAGACTAATAATATCAGCCTCCTTCAGGACTCTAAGCAAGGGAGTCCTTCCATCTCGAAGACCATCGGCATTAGTCTCTATTCGGTCTGCAACAAGCACTTCCATGCCAAAGCATTTAGCTGCCTGTGCAACGGCAGAACCTAAATTCCCATAGCCTATGATTCCAATCGTCTTACCCGTCAATTCTCGGATTGGATATTCAGCAAGAGCTTGCGTCTCAGTATCCTCCCAAGCTTTACCCGAAGATGGTGTCGGACATCCTCTTATATGCCTTGTTAACCCAAGGACAAGTGACATGACATGCTGTACAACACTAGCCGTACAATAGCCTCGTATATTTGAAACAGCTATCCCTCTCTCCTTAGCAGCTTCCAAATCTATATTGTCTGTGCCTGTAGCTGCTAATACGATTAATTCCAAGTCCTTACTTGCCATCATGGTTTCTCTGTCTAAAACCAATTTATTTAACATAGCAATCTGCTTGCCATGCAGTCGCTGTACTAGATTATCCTTATTAGAATAGCCGTGATAGTTAATCTTTAATAACTTGTCTAGAAGGGTTGTATCCACACCAGAGCCGAGGGAGGAAAAATCAAGAAATGTGGCGTTCATCTTACTGGACATGACTGAGAAGCTTACACTATTCATTTATGACTAAATCGCCTTTAAAGGAATAACTACTAAATGAATAAGCCCTTTTGGGAATCAAAGTCTCTAGCTCAAATGAATGCCTCTGAATGGGAATCGCTATGCGATGGATGTGGACGTTGCTGTCTTCATAAACTTGAGGATGAAGAGACAAATGAGGTTCACTACACCGATGTTGCATGCCGCTTATTACATATAAAGGATTGTCGATGCTCGCACTATGCATCCCGACTCAAGTTTGTTCCAGACTGCATAGTTCTAACACCAGACAATCTTGAATCCCTAGCTTGGATGCCAACGACATGCGCTTATCGACGTATCTCAGAAGGTCGTGGCCTTGCAAAATGGCACCCCCTTATTTCTGAGGACCCGGAAAGCGTACATCAGGCCGGCATATCAATACGCGGTCGCTGTATCTCCGAATCCAACGTAAAAGAAGATGAAATACAAGAACGAACTATTAGCTGGCTACGTCCACCCAAGAAAAAATCCAAATAAAGCCATCTAGCTAGCCAGTATTTTGCATTCCATGTGCAATGCCATTAATACTGACCATCAATGCTTGCAACACTGAATCGTCTTCACAGTCACCATCTCTCCAACGCCTCAGAAGGTCTACCTGTATGAGGCTCATGGGATCAACATAGGGATTACGAAGCCTTATCGCTCTTCGTAATGTGTCCTCTTTTTCTAGAATGTTTGACTGACTCGTTATTTTAAGAATCAAATCAACACAAAGATCATGCTCTGCACGTATCAGCGGGAAAAATTCATTATGCAAAGGTCCTGCAAGTTTTGAATATCTTTCGGCTATCGCAATATCAACCTTACCCAATACAACCTCTGCGTCTAAAATAAGGACTCTGAAGAATGGCCATTCTGCTAGCATATGCTTAAGTTCATCTGCACCAAACTTCTCCCAAGCATGGTGGAGTCCAGTCCCAAGACCAAACCAACCGGGCAAAATCAATCTGCTCTGCGTCCATGCAAACACCCAAGGGATTGCGCGTAATTCAGAAAGCCGATCATCATCCATCCTTAAACTAGAACGAAATCCAATCCCCAGTTTTTCTATAACATCGATAGGTGTAGCTCTTCGGAAATAATCTGGAAATTTTTCATGATCATAGATCATATTCTTATAAGCTTGGCGACTTACCTCCGAAATTTCCCCCATAATTTCACGCCAATTTTCAGTGGCTTGGTAGGACTCATCATGCCGCGCAGTAACGGATAGAACTGAAGCTACTGTCTGCTCAAGAGATCGCATAGCGATTGTTCGGAGGCCATATTTTGCATTGATCACATCGCCTTGCTCCGTCATACGAAGACGGCCCGTGATAGCGCCCGGTGGCGACGCAAGAATTGCCTCGTGTAGGCGCCCGCCTCCCCGACTCACCATTCCCCCACGACCATGAAATAAGGTCAAACGAACATTAAATTTCTTAAGAATTTCTACTAACGATTTTTGTGCCTTATGCAATGTCCAGCGCGCAGCAGCTAGCCCATCGTCCTTATTACTATCTGAATGCCCGATCATTACCATCTGATGATTACCCCTATGCTCAAGATGTGATCGGTAAATCTCATCAGAAAGTAAACTTTCCATAATCACTGAAGAATTTTCGAGGTCTTCGATAGTTTCAAACAATGGCACAACGTCTAAAGGTACTGGCGCACCCTTTGGTCCCAAATCCCCCCATTTCGCCAAAAGCAATACAGATAAAATATCATCTGGACCATGAGCCATACTGACAATATAAGGTCCTATAGAGTTAGTACCGTATTTACGTCTACAGTGTGCAATCGACTTAAATACTGAAAGCGTTCTGCGAGCTCCTGAAGAGAGAGTTCCTATGGCTGACTCTCTTCTCTCAAGGGCCTCTTTTAAACGTGCGGTACGAGCTTCAACGCTACTTTCGAGCCAATCGTGCTCCTTTAAACCCTCGTTTATAACACTACGATGTACAACTGCGTTCTGCCGAAGATCTAAGGTTGCAATATGAAACCCAAATGTCTCCACACGACGACGCAATCTTTTTACCGAAAATAAGCCTGCATTACGACCCTTATTTGCTCGCAAGCTATCTTCAATGAGCACGATGTCTTGAATAAACTCCTCCGGTGACTCATATGGAAAAGCACTATCGTCATAGGTAGCCTGCAGTCGAGCCGCAGCAAGCCTAAAAAAAACTCGGTAAGGCATCTCCCGGTGTCTTTCAGGTATAACGCTAACCGCTTCTGGAAAATGACTAGCATAGACTTTACTTTGACTATGCAATGCGTCATTAATTTTTATTCGGCTTTTACTTTGACTCAGCTTTTGAGAAAGGGCCAAACACTCGTTGTAATAAAGATTTAAAACTAAAGCTCTTTGACGCGAAAGTGTCTCGCGAATATTCTTAGCCGTGACATTTGGATTGCCATCCATATCACCGCCAACCCATGACCCAAACTTGATTAAGTTAGAGGAACGAATCCTTATTTTTTGATCAGGAAAAACCGATTTCACAGCATCCTCAAGACCTTCATAGAAGACTGGGATAATTCGGTATAAGACGTCAGTCAAAAAGAATAGGGCATGTTCAGCTTCATCGGCAACACGCATATATGCCTGTGGATGTTCTTCAGTTTGCCAGCCCGATGTCATTTCATGCAGTATTCGACCCAAGACTTCCTGCTCTTCCTGGGGTGTTAGATATGGATCGAGCATAGCGACTAAATGGCGAGCAATATTCTGCTGTTTGCGAAGCAGGGTCCGGCGGCTGGCCTCGGTAGGATGGGCAGTAAAAACCGGCTCAACGGATATCTGGGATAGAGCATCTTCTAAATCTGGAGCTTCTAGACCAGACTCTTTCAGTTGCTTCAATATATCTAAAAACCCAAGAGGCTGATGCTTTGTAGAATCTCTCAGATAGGCTCGTCGCCTTCTAATGCGATGAACCTTCTCAGCCATATTGACCATTTGAAAATAGGTCGAAAATGCGCGGATAAAATCCCTTGCTATGCCAGGCTCTAGTGCCGAAAGAAGGGCTTGCAACTTTTCAAGCGCGTCAACACCACCTTCTCTATGAGCTATAGAAATTCTACGTGCTTCCTCCACCAAGTCAAAAAGAGCCTCGCCACCCTGCTCTTTTACCAACTCACCAACTAACTCTCCAAGCCGACGGACATCGACCTTCAGGGCCTGATCCTTTTCAGCAAAGAAGATTTCCTCACGCCGAACTTTTTTTGATTTGGAAGATGACATTAGAAGACTTATCGTCGGAGCAAATAGTACCTTACTACACTACCTGTAACCACGCGCCTGAAGCTCAAAAAGACGTGCATACTGTCCTTCCATAGCAAGCAGTTCTCCATGGCTCCCTCTCTCGATGATTTCACCTTGATCCATTACCATTATCAGTTCTGCCCTACGAACAGTTGAAAATCTATGAGAAATTAGAATTGCAATCTTATCAGCTGTGAGAGACTGAAAATCGTCAAATATCTCAGACTCTGTCTGAGAATCCATTGAGGCTGTAGGCTCGTCGAGAACAAGTATATCGGCACCAGTTCTCATAAAGGCTCGTGATAAGGCGACACGCTGCCACTCACCACCAGATAGCTCTTGCCCTTTATTAAACCAACGGCCTAATGGGGTCTGATAACCTTCCGGTAACTTATCGATAAATTTTGCTGCTTTTCCTTTGGTAGCCGCTTCAATCCACCTCTCGTCTTCCCACAGATGCCCAACGTCACCAACACCTATGTTTTCACCTACGGGCAGCTGATAGCGATTAAAGTCCTGAAAAATAACCCCTATCGATTTTCTTAGCTCGGCAAGATCCCATTGCGACAATTCCATGCCTTGATAGTAAATGGTGCCACTATCTGGTGGATAAAGCCCTGCCATAAGCTTGATTAAAGTAGTCTTACCAGATCCATTTAACCCAACGATTGCCACGCTTTGACCAGGTTTTATAGAAAAACTGACATTACGAACCGCGGGGTGCGAACCACCAGGGTAAGTGAAACTCACATTATCAAAAGCCAAACCAGCACTAGGATCAGGTCCTGCGGTAATTATTCCATGGCTGCGAGGTGTTTCTTCCTCAAGGTATTCATAAAGATTAGACAAATACAAATTATCCTCATACATTCCACCAATTGATGTCAGCATAGAAGAAACAGATGCCTGACCTTGCTTGAAAACAAGAAGGTACATTGTCATCTCGCCGAGACTTATTCCCCCTTGAATCGTCGATACGGCAATCCATGTATAGGTGCCATAGAAAGCAACATTACCAAAAAGACTAAGTGCAAAACCCCATCCATCTCGCCGGACAGCAAGCTTCCGATCCTCTTCATATAACACCCCGAAAATATTCCTATACCGGCTCATGAGTTCTCGACCGAGCGAGAATAGTTTCACCTCCTTTGCATGATCCTCACGAGCTAGCACCATTTCCAAATACAACAACATTCTTCTCTCAGGGGATCGGCGACGAAATACTCGGAATCGCTCACCAGAAAAAGCAGTTTCTGCCGCAAAGGCTGGAATACCTGCAGCAATCAGTATCAAAACTGCCCAAGGTGAGAATTGCAGTAAAAGGCCACCGAAACTCGCGAGTGATATGCCATGCTGGGCAAGCCCAAAGGTTCGATTAACTAGACTAAGCGGTCGACTTGAAGCTTCCTGACGAGCTCTATTGAGCTTGTCATAAAATTCGGAATCCTCAAATTGAGCTAAATCCAGCGTTAAAGCCTTTTCCAGGATTAAAATATTGACTCGTTGACTAAGAAGAACGCGAAGTAACGCTTGGCAGAAGCCTATTGCACGCTGCACACCAGCGAGGCCGGCCACTAGGACACCCTCCACAATCACCCAAGCAAAAACTAAAGAATATTCTGCTAAACCACCCTCTTGAACTGTAACGATTTCGCTAACCACACCATCCACTATCAATTTACCTACATAGGCAACGGCAGCAGGAAGCACTCCGGCAGTCACTGTGAACAGCGCGAGAGCTATTGTTAAACCTTTATGAGTAGACCAAACGAGCTGAATAGCTCTGCGGCTATAGCGAAACACACCGAAATAACTTTCAAGCGTAACGTCTTCATTCGCGGGATATCGGAGCATTAATATGTCATTTCTATGTGGCGGGACAAGTCAGCACTCAATTTTAGTCTATCTGAGTTGGCTACAGTTGTAACACCATGTTATTAGGAGTATCGAGCAAATACAAAATGAGATACTAGTGCCCGATTTACCCAGTAGCCATGGCATTTTCGTTCTTTTGCTGACGGGGTTTGCTTTTTACCTATTCACGAGAGATCGGCTACGCCTAGAAGCTTCTGGGCTTATAATTTTATTAATCCTCGTGCTAGCTTTTGAGTTATTCCCATTCTCAGCTAATGGCGACTCTCTATCTCCGGTCGTATTCCTCTCTGGGTTTGGACATGAAGCACTTATCACGATATGCGCTTTAATGATCCTAGGCAAAGGACTTGAAACTACTGGTGCACTTCAACCTCTCGCCACGTTCCTAGCTAAAATATGGATGGCACAACCAAGGCTAGCTAGTCTTGCTACGTTGATCATAAGTGCACTCCTTAGTGCATTCCTTAACAACACACCAATCGTTGTGATGTTGCTTCCTCTGCTAGTTGGGGTAGCAGTAAAAAATAATATAGCGCCATCTTCTATACTTATGCCAGTCGGACTAGCCACCATTGTGGGCGGGATGGCTACCACCATCGGAACATCTACTAATCTGTTAGTTGTATCTATAGCAACATCTCAAGGCATAGCCCCGTTGCAAATGTTCGATTTTGCCTTCCCAGCGCTAATAGTTGGCAGCCTAGGCATAGTATACCTATGGCTAATAGCCCCTCGCCTGCTACCGGAACGCAAACCCCCATTATCAGATATGGCACCGCGTGTCTTTAATGCAAGCTTGCACATTAATGCAGATAGTAAGGCGTGTGGGGCTCCCTTTGCAGAGTGTTTAGCTCTAACCAATAACGAAATGAAAGTAGAACGTATTGATAGAGGGGAAGACCTCTCAGTTACAAAACTGCCGTCTGTAACCATACTTGAAGGCGATCGCTTAGCGGTAAGGGATACACCAGAACGTCTAAAAAGTTTTGAACAAAACCTGGGGGCAACATTACATAACGAGGCAAATAAAAGCCTAAGCGACCAAGAACCACAAAATCTTGCAGAAATAGTGGTCACAAGAAATTCTATACTCTACAGAGCTAGTCTTCTCGGCACCCAATTTGCGCAACGAACCAACCTTTTACCTCTAGCACTCCACAGGGTCCATAACGCAGGACTAGGAGAAATCTCTCATGAGATTGGCGCAACCTCACTAAGAGCAGGTGATGTAGTTCTAGTGCAGGGGACAGGCCCCGAGTTAAGAAAATTAAAAACTCTTGGCACTGAACTTGTACTCGACGGAACAATGAAGCTTCCATACACACACCGTGCGCCAAGAGCAGCAATGATTATGATGCTCGTGATTCTAGCAGCGGCACTAGGGGTCATGCCTATACCAATTGCGGCTCTAACTGGCGTTGGACTCATGCTGGCAACACGCTGCCTTAGATGGGGAGATGTGTCTGGTGCTTTATCAACTCCTGTCATTATGATGGTAGTTGCGAGTTTGGCGCTTGGTTCAGCTATGACAGAGACTGGTGGGGCACTATATTTTGCTCAAGTTCTTGTCTCCGCAGTCGAACAGCTGCCAATTCCCATTATTCTAAGCATACTAATTCTGGTCATGGCAATTCTTACTAATATGGTTTCAAATAATGCAACTGGAGTTATTGGTGCGCCAGTCGCCATTCAAATTGCTGAGCAGCTTGGAACCTCACCAGAACCTTTTATTCTTGCGGTTATTTTCGGGGCTAATATGAGTTTTGCGACTGCTTTTGGCTACCAGACAAATTTATTATTGCTATCTGCTGGGGGGTATAAAGCTACTGATTTTTTAAGAGCAGGTGTTCCTCTGATACTCATAATGTGGGCAGGTTTTTCCATAATCCTGCCCTTTCTATACGACCTTTAAGCCTTAGTACTGGTTTTTCGGTCTTGACCCTCAAGAGTCCCTAGGGACATACTTCCCACTATGAAATTTCGTGTGAACATTCATTCCTTCGTAAGACGCTGTTGGCTAAGCTTATCAGCTGAGAGGGTACGGCACGCGTAATCTGACCAAAAGAGTCTAATTCGAACATGCAAACCCATCTCCGCACCTTCGGATATGGGTTTTTTGTTTTGTGGCGGCTGGAGAAAAAATAGTGCAGGCACCATTTGATATCGTAGCAGACCTAGATACACCAGTATCAGCATATATAAAGCTGCGCAAGTTTAATCCACGCTTTCTACTTGAAAGCGTAGAGGGTGGAGAACGGTTAGCACGATACTCATTTTTAGGGTTTGGCACCGGACCAACCCTAGAGCTTTATTCGGACCGCCTGGTTCTCAATGGAGAAATTCAGCAACGTCCAGAAAATCGTGTTGAGTGGTTAAAAGTCTTGCGTGAAACCCTTGCTACTAGCCCAGAGCTTTACCCCAAAATTGAAGGTCTACCATTTTCTGGGGGACTAGTTGGAGCATTTGGGTATGACGTTGTTCGCTATTTCGAAAGAGTGCCTGCCACTCAAACAGAACTAGAAGGGTTACCACAGGCATCATTATTAGCGCCTGAGTCTTTACTGGTTTTTGATCACCTAACTCGGCGTGTTGCCTTGCTCCACTCTGGCAATGAACACGAGCGCAAAGAACTGCGCAAAGAGATAATTGATGCATTACGCAAAGATATTAATGATGCCTCAGTCATCTCATCCCTAGAAAAAAAGGGAAACTTTTCAGAAACTGTTGCTAGTCTGGATAAACAAGAATTCATTGCAAAAGTTGAATGTTGTAAAACCCACATTACAGCGGGAGACATATTACAAATTGTCTTATCAGTACGATTTTCAGGAAAAACAGACTTACAACCATTTCAATGCTATAGGGCAATGAGACTACTAAATCCATCGCCCTATATGTTTTTCTTTGAATTTGGTGACCTTAAAATTTCTGGCTCATCTCCTGAGGCATTAGTTCGTTTAGAAAACCGTGAAGCCTCACTAAGGCCAATCGCTGGAACACGACCAAGAGGAGAAACCGCAAAATTAGATGAAGCATTAGAGGTCGAATTACTCGCAGATCCAAAAGAGAATGCGGAACACGTCATGCTCGTTGATTTAGCTAGAAACGATCTTGGTAGAGTTGCACAGCCTGGAACTGTCAAAGTAGATCCCTATCTAAAGATCGAGAGATATAGTCATGTCATGCATATTGTTAGTGGAGTATGCGGCATCCTGGAAGAACAACATGATGCTTTAGACCTTTTCGCTGCTGCCTTTCCTGCAGGAACGTTAGTCGGCGCTCCAAAAGTTCGAGCTATGGAATTGATTGCCGAGATGGAACCAATTAGCCGGGGCCTATATGGAGGCACGATGGGCTATATAGCAAAAAACGGCAATATGGACCAAGCTATAACTATAAGAACGATGGTGTTCAATGGAAATGAATATAGCTTTCAGGCGGGTGCAGGGATAGTTGCTGATAGTAACCCCGAACACGAATATCAAGAGGTGCTTGCCAAGAGCGCTATCCTACGACGTGCGCTTGAGATCGCGGAGGAAGGCATATGAATGTGCGACTCCTCTTAATTGACAACTATGACTCCTTCACCTACAACCTCGTACAAGCTTTTTTAATGCTAGATGCAAGTGTGATTGTGCATCGTAACGATGCTATCGATGTAGCAACTGCGGCCCGCATATCTCCAACTCATTTAGTTATTTCTCCAGGTCCTGGCCGCCCATCTGATGCAGGAGTATCCCTTGAAATGATTGAGTATTTTTCTAATAAAACTCCCGTGCTTGGTGTCTGCTTAGGGCACCAATGCATTGTTGAGCATTTCGGCGGTTCGATAGTTGCGGCCCAAAACTTAATGCATGGAAAAACATCTCAAATTAAACATGATGGCAAAGAAGTCTATAGATCTCTCCCTAATCCCTTTGAGGTCGGGCGTTATCACTCTCTTGCCGCAAAGCGAGACGAAGTTCCACAAAACCTAACCGTGACGGCAAAGACAGAAGAGGGGGAGGTTATGGGAGTGCGCCATAAAACGTTACCGATCGAAGGTGTCCAGTTTCACCCCGAGAGTGTGCTTACACCTAATGGCCCACAAGTACTTGAAAACTTTCTCTACCCTGAACGGAACATCTAATTAGCATCTGGAGGATGGCGATGAGCTCACAGGCTACCAACTTACTTGAGAAGGTTATGGCAAAAACTGATCTCACCGAAGATGAATCGGCTTCCATCTTAAATGGAATGGCCTCAGGTGATTTGCCGCCTGCACTTGCTGGTGGGTTGCTCGTTGCACTCCGCGCAAAAGGTGAAGTTACAACTGAAATTCGTGGTTTTGCAAATGCAATGCGTGAACTTGCTATCAAACCATCTCTCCCAGACGGGGAACCCTACGTAGATATAGTTGGTACAGGGGGCGATGGTTCTGGCAGTTTGAATCTATCCACTGGTAGCGCACTACTCGCTGCTGTATGTGGCGCAAAAGTTTTGAAGCATGGGAACCGGTCAGTCTCCAGTCTATCTGGTAGCGCTGACGTCTTAAAAGCACTTGGACTACCAGTTCCTATGGATGAACAACAAATCGTAGACTGTTTGAATGAACTAGGATTCACTTTTCTATTTGCACCTAGTTATCACCCTGCCATGAAAGCTATTGCACCTGTACGTCAGGCTCTTGGCGTAAGAACAACATTTAATATTCTCGGACCCTTAGCAAACCCAGCATGCCCTCCTTTTCATGTGATTGGCGCTTACAGCGAGTCGATGGCAGAGTTAATGGCGAATACGTTATCCGGATTAGATGCAAAGCGCAGTTTTGTTGTACATGGCGCCCCTGGGTGGGATGAGCCTACCCCGGTAGGACCTTTCCTATGCTTCGATGTTCGCCCTGGCTCGGTAATAAAAACTGTTCGAGACCCTGCGGATTATGGCCTAGCCCGTTGCACAGCGACTGATCTAGAAGGCGGGACACCGGAAGAAAATGCAAAACGTTTGCGCAGCGCCTTGTGCAATGGTGATAGTAATGCTCATCGAGAAGCATTGATTCTTGGTGCAGCTTTGGCTTTAGAAGTAACTGGTGCCGTCTCAAACCCAGAAAGTGGCGTTCATGTAGCGCGCAACGCACTTAATGATGGGCATGGTAAAAAGTTCATTGAACAAATGGAATCTTTTGGTAAAAGACAAAACTAATGAAACGTAGTACTTCTGACAAAGCTAACAAAGGATCATTCTTGGAAAAAATGGCCCAAGCTAGCCGGCTTCGTGCAAAACAAGCAAAAGCTAAAGAAGCGGAGGGGGGTCTCCTTAATCGTGCCGCTGCAATGCCTAGCCCACCCCCACTAAAGTTGAGCGGCTTTAACGTAATCGCTGAATTAAAGCGGCGATCACCAGCCATGGGTGATCTTGTGGATAGTGGGTTCTCACATGATGCACAACTTGATGCTTATGCCAAAGGTGGTGCTGCTGCCATCTCCATTTTGACAGAACCCGATGAATTCAAAGGCTCCTTAAAAGACCTTTATGATGCATCAGCCTCACTGTTTGATAGAGGCATTCCAACTATGCGAAAAGACTTTCTTACCGATCCTTATCAGGTGCTAGAGTCTCGTGCTGCCGGCGCTAGCGGCATCCTTGCTATTGTTGCACCATTAAGTGACTCAGAAGTGAACTCGTTATTAAGTTGTGCCGACGAGCTAGGGCTTTTTGTCCTTTTGGAATGTTTTGATCAAGAGGATCTAGAACGTACGTCAGCTATGAATATAAGCGACCATTACACAGTACCAGTACTCTGTGGTATTAATTGCCGAAACCTCAAAACTCTAGAGGTTGATTTTGATCGTTTTCGGCAACTCGCAACTCATATGCCACCGACACTACACTCAGTAGCTGAAAGCGGTATTAGCTCTTCAGAAGAAATAAAAGCGATTGTGAAGCTAGGATATAAAACTGCTCTAATTGGATCAGCACTTATGCGTGCTGAAGACACTGCTGGTAGATTGACGTCCCTGAAGCAAGCGGGGTTGGATGAGCTTGGTGGCACTATATGTTCATAAAAATCTGTGGTCTAAGCACAGAAAAAGATGTACAGGCAGCAATATCTGCGGGTGCAGATGCATTGGGTTTCGTCTTTGCCAGCTCGCCGAGAAAGATAAGTCCCGATCGTGCGATCTCCTTATGTAAAAATATTGGAGAACATATAATTCGAGTAGCGGTAATGCGTCACCCTACGCCAGATGAGTGGGGCGAAGTGAAATCTGTATTTGCCCCGGACTGGCTTCAGACAGATCATGAAGATTTTAAATCACTCAATCTTGGAGACTGTAAGCCATTGCCAGTATTTCGGACAGGTCATGTATGTGAGGAAAAAGAATTGCCAAAACCCATGCTTTTTGAGGGTATGAAAAGCGGTGCCGGTGAAAAAGCTAACTGGGAAGAAGCAGCGCTTGCCGCAACTAGTACACAGTTGATTCTCGCGGGTGGTCTTACTACTGAAAATGTAGCGATAGCAATCAAGTCAGTATCCCCATGGGGAGTTGATGTATCCAGTGGAGTTGAAGTTGCCCATGGAACTAAAGACCCATCTAAGATTCGAGAGTTTATCGCCCAGGTCAGGGCGACGGAGTAATGATGATACGACCAAACGAAGAGATAAATGAGAGGGAACTATTTAAAGCGCTTGTTGATGGCAAGCTACCCGATGCTTCTGGGCGTTTTGGACCTTTTGGAGGACGCTATGTGCCTGAAACCTTAATGCCTGCAATTGAGCGTCTTACAGAAGGTGTTTACCGGTTACTTCCGGATGAATCATTCCAACATAAACTAACCTCCCAATTGAAAGAGTGGGTAGGAAGACCAACTGCACTAACTCATGCTGCTAGGCTCTCTAAGGCTTGGGGTGCAGATGTTTGGTTTAAACGCGAAGATCTCGCTCATACTGGTGCACATAAAATTAACAATGCAATTGGACAAGCCTTACTTGCTCAAGAACTCGGTGCAACAAGAATAGTTGCAGAAACAGGTGCGGGACAACATGGGGTTGCCTCAGCAGCAGCTTGTGCACGAGTAGGGCTACCATGTGTAGTCTATATGGGCGAGCTTGATATACAAAGGCAAGCACCAAACGTTGATCGTATGAAACGTCTGGGCGCTAAGGTAGTATCAGTTAATTCGGGAGACCGCACTCTACGTGCTGCCATCGATGAAGCCATCAGAGATTGGGTTTCTGATCCAATTGATACCTATTATCTTCTAGGCTCAGCTGTAGGGCCGCATCCATATCCTTTCTTAGTTAGAGAACTACAAGCGGTTATTGGCCGAGAGGCTAGATCACAACTGGAAACACATGGGGGTCTTCCTGATGCGGTTTTTGCATGCGTTGGAGGAGGATCTAATGCGATTGGTCTTTTTCATGGATTCCTAGCAGAGGAAAATGTGAGCCTAATCGGTGTAGAGGCAGGGGGTCGTGGCGATAATCTCGGTGATCATTCTGCTACTCTAGGTTCGGGACGTCCAGGTGTACTACATGGTGCATACAGCCTTTTATTGTATGACGATCATGGACAAATCCAAGAAACACATTCTGTTTCAGCAGGGCTAGATTATCCTGGGGTTGGCCCTGAACATGCCTTATTGAAGCTTGTAGGCAGAGTCAAGTATGTCACCGCAAAAGATTCTGAGGCTTTAGATGCGTTACAGGAGTGTTGTGAATTGGAAGGTATTTTACCTGCGCTAGAAACAGCTCATGCTATCGCAGGTGCTCGGCATTGGGCTTCAACAAATCAAGGTGCACGGATCCTTATCGGACTTTCCGGGCGGGGAGACAAAGATATGCCGATACTCAGTCAGTACCCCATCAAAACACACGGCACAGAAGGGGCTGATAATGCTGCCACATGAGGCTCTCAAGAACGCCTTAGAAAAATCTGAAGAATCCGCACTTGTTGCTTTCCTAACGGCCGGCTATCCAGAACCTAAAAATTTCCTTAACGTTCTTCATGATGTATCAGAGGCGGCTGATGCGGTTGAAATAGGAGTCCCTTTCTCTGATCCAATGGCTGATGGAGTAACTATCCAGCGTTCTAGTCAAGCAGCAATTGAACACGGCGTAAGTCTCGGTTGGATACTGGATCAGCTTGGCAATAGACGAACAAGAAGTAATACACCACTACTTCTAATGAGCTATCTCAACCCACTACTTGCTTTTGGTTTCGACGAACTTGCATCACGAGCCCTTCAGGTTGGTGTAAGCGGATTTATTATTCCAGACCTTCCATATGAAGAAAGTGCGCCACTTAAGGCATCGCTGGATAAAGTGGGCATTGCTTTAATTCAACTAGTTACACCAGCTACCCCATCTATGCGCCTTAGCGAAATTTGCCAGGCTAGCCAAGGTTTTGTCTATGCAGTCACGCGGACGGGCATCACAGGAAGTGCAGCGCAATTTCCCACGGACTTAGCCGCCTATCTTGCTGCCGTAAAAGAAGCAGCTAAGGTGCCTGTATGCGCTGGTTTTGGAGTTCGAGAAAGTGAGCAGGTCCGAATGATCTCAAAGCATGCTGACGGAGTTATTGTTGGTTCTGCTCTGGTCGAAGCTCTTGAGAGGGGTGAGAATCCAGGAGAATTTCTGAGAAGTCTGCGCCCATGAAATGGGTATGCCAACAATGAAAAGATTGATGAGTTTTGAATCTCTTGCTCAAGTTGGGCATCTGAAAAATATACTTGAACAATCTGGAATCGATTGCTTGATCAAGAATGAACAGCTCTCTGGAGGTTTAGGCGAGATCCCATTCTTAGACTGCTTACCAGAACTTTGGATTATTCGAGATCAGGATTTTTTGCGTGCCGAGTCTCTTCTAAAAGCCACTCTTAATGTTCATATAGGTGAAAAAAGTTGGCGCTGTATTGATTGCGGGGAAAGCAATGAAGGTCATTTTGCTGTCTGTTGGCAGTGTAGCTCACCTGATTCTCTAAATATCTAATAACTCCGTTTCCAATGCTTGGATAAAAACATTATGACTATTCCTAACACTACCGCCTGCGTCTTAATTATTGGCAATGAAATACTATCTGGAAAAACACAGGACACTAACCTGCAATTTCTAGGTAGTGAACTCGCTAAGAGAGGTGTGAGCCTTAAAGAGGCACGCGTATTAGTCGACGAAAAAACTCGAAATTGTAAAAACATTAAATGAATGTCGAGCTAGATATGATTATGTAATTACAACTGGTGGCATTGGTCCTACTCATGATGATATTACGGCTGAGTGTGTTGCAGCTGCCTTTGGCCGAGAACTGGTACTGAACAATGAGGCAGTAGCTTGTTTGACGCAGAGAGGCCGGGAACTTAATGAAGCACGGCTCAAGATGGCTCATATCCCGAAAGGTGCCGAACTCATTGATAACCCAGTTAGCAACGCACCTGGTTTTCGGCTAGACAACGTCTTCGTGCTAGCAGGTATTCCATCAGTAGCACGAGGTATGTTTGCTACATTTGCGGATAGCCTAGAAACGGGCGAAATAATAATTTCTAAAAGTTTAGATGTATATATTCCCGAGGGCGATCTCGCAGCACCACTAGGAGATATTGCGCAGCGATACCCAACAGTTGAAATAGGCAGTTACCCTTTCTCTAGGGATGGGCGTTATGGGGCTAATTTGGTTGTACGAGCTATGAATCCATCCATCGTTGATAAGGTATTCGAAGAAATAGAATCTGCTATGCGACTCTTAGACAATAGCTAAACAATCAATAATTTAAAGTAAAGCTACTAGCTATTCTTCGAATGATCAGCAAGAAAAGCCCAGACTATAC